>JAJDAJ010000075.1 GCA_029261925.1 Deltaproteobacteria bacterium
GATAGGAGACGCGATCGAACGTTGCTGGATGCGCGTTCCAACCCGAGGCCGAAGCACGCTGGTGATGACGCGGAGGGACGGACGCGGCACTTGCAAAACGTGAACGGGGGGTGAGAAGAGCATGGCAGCTCGAAAGAAGGCCAGCCGCAAGAAGGCGGGTCGCAAGAAGGCGACCCGCAAGAAGGCGACACGGCGCAAGAAGGCAACGCGCAAGAAGGCGACTCGCAAGAAGGCGACTCGCAAGAAGGCCACTCGCAAGAAGGCCACGCGCAAGAAGGCGACACGCCGCAAGAAGGCGACGCGCAAGAAGGCGACTCGCAAGAAGGCGGGGCGCCGCAAGAAGGCGACGCGCAAGAAGGCGACGCGCCGAAAGAAGGCAACTCGCAAGAAGGCGACACGCCGCAAGAAGGCAACTCGCAAGAAGGCCACCCGCAAGAAGGCGACTCGTCGCAAGAAGGCGGGGACCAAGAAGGCGACGCGCCGGAAGAAGGCCACGCGGAGGAAGGCTTCCACCCGCAAGGCCACGCGCCGTCGAAAGGCGAGCCGCAGGCGCTAGGCGCTCCGGCCGCTCAGAAAAGCCCCCGTCGCCCGCAAGGGCGACGGGGGCTTCTTCGTTCCAGGGCCCGCGGGCCCACGGGGCCCCCGGAGAGGGGCATTTGCCGATTTCTGGGCTAATCTGCTCCTGCCCGAAGGAGACCGATGGCCCGCATCACGATCGAGGACTGCAGCGAGCACGTCCCCAACCACTTCACCCTGGTGCTGATGACTGCGGTCCGCAGCAAGCAGCTGCTCCGCGGCTCCCGTGCCCAGGTGCCGGCGGCGGAGAACAAGGCCGTGGTCACCGCGCTGCGCGAGATCGCCGCGGGGCTGGTCTCGATCGACGAGGCAGCGCCGGTCGAGGAGCCCGTTCCGGCCGTGGCCCCGGCCCCGGCCCCGGAGCCCGTGGCCCCGGAGCCCGCGACCGAGTAGCCGCACCGGGGGCCCGATCGCCCCTGTCTAGCAGAGCGAGACGGGCAGGCTGAAGCTGAAGCGGGAGCCGCGGCCGATCTCGGAGCGGACCGTGATCGCGCCGCCCAGCAGGTCGACCATGGCCCGGGCCAGGTTCAGGCCCAGGCCGGCACCCGGGTGGCGGCTCTCCGGCGAGCTGTCCACCAGGTAGAACTCCTCGAAGATTCGCTCCTGGTCCTCCGGGGAGATCCCGATCCCCGTGTCGGTCACGCTGCAGAAGAGCGCGCCGTCCTCGAGGCTCATCTCGAGCTCGATCTTCCCCGCCCGGGTGAACTTGGCGGCGTTGTCCAGCAGGTGGAAGAGGATCTGATTGAGCTTGGTCAGATCCGTGCGCACCTTGGGGAGCGTGGTCGGCAGGCGCTTCTCGAGCACGACGTCGGGCTGCAGGGCATCGCGGATGTTGAAGATCGCCTCGTCGATCACCTCGGCCAGGTTCACGTCCTGGATCTCGATCTCGACCTCGTTCTGTCGGACGCGCCAGAGCTCCAGGATGTTCTGGAGCGTGCGCATGAGGGAGTTGCCCTCGTCGAGCACCCGGCGCAGGGCACCGCGGCTCGGCTCGGAGAGGCTCTCGTGCTCGTTCGCCATGACGGAGATCACGCGCTCGATCATCGAGTTCAGCGGTGCGCGCAGCTCGTAGGACATCTTCTCGATCAGGTCGCTCTTCAGCCGCTCCGCATTGCTGAGGCGCTCGTCCTTCCGGATCAGCTCGATGTCCTGCGCAAGCAGCTGCTCGCTGAGCTTGAGGAGCTCGTCGGAGGGCTCCTCGGAGCGCGGCTGCTGCGAGACCACGTGGTGGTCGAGCACCAGGGTGATCTGGCGCATGATCGACTCGATCTCGGCGTTGAGCATGCGCGGCCAGGCGCCGGGGCAGCCGAGCACCGCGATGCCGCGGGTCTGGCCGCCGTGGCGCAAGGGGAAGCCGAACACGCCGCCTGCGGCGCGCTCCCAGATGCGGGGCGGCGCCTCGGGCGCATCGGCGCGCAGCGGGCGCTCGGAGCGGCTCACCTGGGCGATGAAATCGGCCAGGCGCTGACCCGCCGTCTGCGCGTCCTTGGCGCAGGTGAAACCGGCCCAGCCGTCGGGCTCGTCTGGGTCGGTGTCCCCCGAGTAGACGAGGGCGAAGCCCTGGAGGGTCGCCGCGAGATGGCGCGCCCCCGCTGCCAGCGCGGTCGGCAGGGTGTCGGGGTCGGTGTAGAGGGCGAGGATCTCCACGTCGCTTTCCTAGAACCGGGGGTTCTGGTCGTCGTCCGAGACCGCGAGGGGCTCGTCCGTCTGCTCGTAGGTCCCGTCACCCTCGAGCGCGAGCTTGGTGGCGAAGTCGCGCGGGTTCGAGGCTGCGTCGCTCGCCGTCTCGAGCCGGATCTTGTTCGCGAGATACAGGTCGAGCAGGTGCTGGTCGAACGTCTGCATCTGCATGTCGGCGCGGCCCTTCTCGATCAGGTCGTGGATCTCGACGGCGCGGTTCGGGTCGCGGATGACCTCGCGGATCGAGCGGGTGGTGCGCATGATCTCGACCGCCGGCACGCGGCCCGTACCCTTCTTGTTGGGCAGCAGCCGCAGCGAGACGATTGCCTGGATGTTGTCGGCCAGACGCTCGCGCACCTGCTGCTGCTCCTCGGAGGCAAAGAAGCTGGCCACGCGGCGCAGCGTGGTGACGACGTCGGCGGTGTGGATCGACGAGAAGACCGCGTGCCCCGTCTCCGCGGCCTTCAGGGCCGTATCGACGGTCTCGGCGTTGCGGATCTCACCGACCATGATCACGTCGGGGTCCTGGCGCAGGGCCGAGTGGAGCGCGTCGGGGAAGCTCATGGTGTCCGTCCCGATCTCGCGCTGCGTGATGATGGACTTCTCGTGCGAGAAGATGAACTCGACCGGGTCCTCGATCGTGATGATCTTGCACTTCCGGGTCTGGTTGATCTCCTGGAGCATGGTCGCCAGGGTCGTGCTCTTGCCGGTCCCGGTGGCGCCGGTGACCAGGACCAGACCGCGCTGGAGGTGCGCGATCTCGTGCAGGACCCCGGGCAGGTTGAGCTCCTCGTAGCTCTTGATCGACAGCGGGATCACCCGCAGCACGATGTTGTGGGCGCGACGCTCCCGCGAGATGTTCACGCGGAAGCGCCCCTCCCCGGGGATCTCGTAGGCCAGATCGAGCTCGTTGCGGTCGTCCAGGCTCTTGTCAGGACTGGCCTCGACCAGGATGTCGGCGATGGCTTCGGTGTCCTCGGGCGTCAGAACCTTGTAGCGCAGCTCGACCAGCTCGCCGTTGAAGCGATACAGGGGCAGGTAACCCACCTGGAAGTGGATGTCGGATGCCCCCTTCTCGAAACCGAGGGAGAGAAGTCGGTGAAGTCGCTCGCGATCCATTCGCGCTCCCGCACGCCGGCGCCAGGCTGCTCTTTCGGCCCCCGACAGGCCGCGCTTGACCGGTCCGGGGGGCCCCGGGTGCCTGCTATACTCGGGCGCATGCGGTGTGCTCCCTGCCTCGGCATGCTCCTGGTTGCCCTCGTGCTGCCCGCGGCCTCCGCGCGTGCACAGGAGGCGACGGCGGCGGACGCCGGCGCCATCACCGCCCCGGCACCGCGGAGCACGCCCTCGATCGGCCTGGACCGGCTGCTCCGGCCCCCGGGCGGCATCCTGGCCCCGCGCCCCGATCGCGCGCCGGGCGGCCGCGACCGCGAGGACTGGCAGCGTCGCTTCGCCGAGGCGCGTACGGAGGTGCGCGAGCTGCGCGTGAGCGTCGACGAGGTGCAGGACCGCATGCGCGACGCCTCGAGCGGGTCGTACAGCTACTCGCCGGCCGGTGCCTCGGAGACCTACGACCCCGAGGTGCTCAAGCTGCGTGCTCAGCTGCAGCGCGACCGGCAGTCGCTCGAGACCGCCGAGAGGCGGCTGCGCGATCTCGAGGTCGAGGCCTCGCTGGCGGGCGTTCCGCCCAGCTGGCAGCAGCCGCCCGACGCTGCCGCCGACTGAGCGCCCCGCGCGGACCGGCAGCGCGCACGCACGCCGCGTGCAGGCGGCGGTGCTCGAGCGCGCACGGGCGCGAACCAGCGTGCGCGCTCTGCTGCCGCGGGACGGGTCGCGCGACCGTACCGCGGCCGCTTGCGCCGTCTTCTGCGCGCTGGCCGAGCCTGGCACGCGGCCTGCACGGACCGGGGGCAGATGTCGATTCGCCTGCCGCTCTCGATCGCACTCGCCGCCTGCAGCCTCGCGGGCTGCGCGTCGTGGCGCGGCGCGGCTCCGACGGAGCCCGCCGAGAGCCTCACGCACCTGGTCACCGAGCTGCACATGCACCTGCGCGAGGACACCTATCGCTACGCCCGGCCGCGCAGCCAGGACGGTCGCGATCTGCTCGAGGTCGCGCTCTGGAAGCTGGATCGCCTGGAGCGCGAGCGCGCACGTGTGCCCGCGAGCTGGGAGCCCGCCGACCAGGTGATCGCCTTCGCGCAGGCGCGCACCCTGGAGCGTCTGCGCCGCTACGCCGCGGCCGCCGCGGCATACGAGCGCGTGGCGGCGCTCGACTCGATCCTCTCCGAGCCGGCGCGCGAGAACGCCGCGCTGAACCGGCGCCTGGCCGCGGCTTCCTCCGGTATCGATGCCGCCGACGTCGCCGCGGTCGAGGCGCGCATCCGCGACTGGCGGGAGATCGTCTGGGAGCTGCGCGGCACCTCTCATGCCTCGCTCGCGCGCGAGGAGCTCGAGTCCTGGCAGGTTCTGCGCGTGGAGCGCCTGGCCGCGAGCGGGGACGCGGCGGCTGCACTCGACGCGTGCGAGCGCCTGGTCGAGGCACATCGCGAGTCCAAGAACGTGGGCCGGCACCTGGTGAGGCTCGGCGATCTGTACGCGCAGGCCGCGCGGCTGCGCGCAGTGGAGCACTCGGTGGCCGGCGCGCCGGCCACGCACGCCGAGGTGCTCGTCGATCGCGCCTTCACCGCCTGGGAGCTCGCCGCCGAGACGCGAGACGCGGGTGCGCGGCGCGCCGCCGAGGCCCGCATCCAGGCGCTGGACGCCGACGTGCACGGGGGCGGCCATGCGCCCTGACGCGCGCGACCTCGGCCGCACCGCGGTGCGCGTGGCGCTGATCGCCGCCGGCGTCGGTCTGCTGGTGCTCTTGCTGGCGCCCCTGGCGCGCTCGCAGGATGTCGATGCAGGCGCGCGCGCCGCCGAGCTGATGCTCGATCGCGAGCCGGTAACGACCGAGGAGCGCGTGGACGAGGCCCGCGAGCTGCTGGAGCGCGAGCGCGAGCGCCGCATGCTGCGCGTGGGCGAGCAGGCGCTCGAGCTCGGCCTCAGCGCCTCCCTGCGCGCCTCGCCGCGGCGTCTGCTGGGCAAGGCGCGCCGCCTCGCACGTGAGGTCCGCAGTCTCGACGATCGCGGGCTGGCCGAGGAAGAGGCGCTGCGCCTGCTCGAGCCCGAGGAGGCGAGCCTGCGCGGCGGAGACGCAGACGGGCGCGAGCTCTACGTGCGGCTCCAGGACCGGGAGCGCCGCGAGCGCGTCTCCGCGCTGGCGCGCCGCGTCCGCGAGCAGATCGATCGCGGCCGGCTGCGCGGTGCGCGCCGCAGTCTGCGGCGCATCGCGGATCTCGACCCCGCCGCCCCCGAGCTGGCGGGGCTGCGCGAGCGCGTGGCGCGGGCCGCCGCGCGCGAGCCCGCTCCGCTCCACGTCGATCCGGCGGAGATGGACGTCGCCGCGGCCCTGCTCGCCGGTCACTTCGAGGCGGCGGAGCACAGGCCCGCGCACGGCCCGGATGCGCGGCTCGCCGTGGCGCTGGCGCGCGACGCGACCAGCGCCCGCGCCGAGGCTCTGGCGGATCTCGAGGCGCTGGCCGCCGGCGAGGGCCGCGCCGCGGAGAGCGCCGGGCGCTGGCTCGCCGATCCGCGCGTCCATCCGGAAGCCGCGCTGGACCGTGCCTGGAGCCAGGCGCGCCTGGAGGGCTGGCTCGGGCACATCGGTGGCGACGATCTCGCCCGCGACGGCAGCGAGCTCTCGCGCGACGCGGTGCGCGCCTGGAAGGCCTCGGCCGAGCCCCTGAACCTGGCCGTCTCGGTTCCTGCTCGCCTCGCATCCGGCTACACGCCGCGCGCGGACGCGTACCGGCGTGCGGCGGTCGCCTACCTGGAGCGCTTCCCCGAGGGGCCGCGTGCGGCGCGCGTCCGGCAGCGTCTGGGCGAGCTGGGCGCCGAGGATCCCGATCGCCTGGCCGGTGCTTTCCGGGACGGCCGGCTGGAGCTGCCCGCGACCTCGCACACGCGCCGGGACGACCCGGAGCTGGTGGTGACCCGCGCCGCGCTCGGAGTCGCGGGCGCGCTCGATCCGGAGCTACCCCGCGCCTGGCTGCGGCTCGCGTCCGACGGCTGCAGCGGTGCGCTCCACGAGGGGGCTGCGGCCCACGCGCTGCTCGACGCGCTCGGTGCCGGGGTCGAGTCGGGTGAGCTGCGCACGAGCCGCGGTAGCGGCGAGACGCTGGAGCTCCTGCGCCGCCTCGACCGGGCCGTGGTCCGCGGCGAGGCGCTCTGCGCGCGACAGGACGTACCGCTGCTCGCCAGCGCCGACGCGCTGCGCAGCGCGCTGGTCGAGGGCGGCAAGGCCCGCGTGCCGGGCGCGGTGGACGTGGCGCGCGGCGGCGACGACGTGCGCCTGACCCGGCACTGGCGCGCATCGAGCGGCTGCCCCGCAGGCGCCGCCTGCATCGACACCGAGCAGGCGATCGACGGCTTCTTCTACGCGCGGGTCGAGACCGACGGCGACGTCCGCGTGGGGGCGCGCACGGGCCTGCAGGGCGCGTCGCTCGCGCTCGACATGGGGCGCTCCGGGCCGCGTGCCACCGTTGTGGTGCCGGTCGCGCGCTGGATCGGCCTGGGGCGCTGGCTGCCGCTGGAGGCGCAGGTCGACATCGACCTGGGTGGCGTGAGCGTCGGTCCGCGCATCGGTCAGCGCACCCGGTCGCCCGGCAGCGGCCTGCGCTGATACCGCGCGGTCAGAGCAGGCTGCGCAGCGCGCCGAGCAGCCGGTCGACCACCTCGCGGCGCGCGTTCTCGCCCATCAGCCCGATGCGCCAGATGCGCCCCGCCAGCTTGCCGAGCCCGCCCCCGACCTCGATGCCGTGCTCGCCGAGCAGGCGTCGGCGCAGAGCGGCCTCGTCGTCCACGGGCGGGATCACCGCGTTGAGCATGGGCAGGCGCTCACGCGGCGCGACCTGCATCTCGAAGCCGAGCGCCTCCAGCCCCTGGACCAGGTGCAGGTGTGCCTCGCGGTGGCGCGCGAAGCGCGCCTCGAGCCCCTCGTCGAGCACGCGCCGCAGCGCCGCGTCGAGGGCATAGATCATGTTGATCGGTGCGGTGTGGTGGTAGACGCGCTGCTCACCGAAGTAGGCGCCGATCAGACCCAGGTCGAGGTACCAGCTCTGCACGGGGCGCTCGCGCGACCGGAGCCGCTCGAGCGCGCGCGGGCCGAAGGCCACCGGCGACAGGCCCGGTGGGCAGGCCAGGCACTTCTGCGTGCCGGAGTAGGCGGCGTCGATGCACCAGTCATCGAAGCGAACGTCCATGCCCGACAGCGACGTGACGCAGTCGAGCACCATCAGCGCGCCGGCCTCCCGGGCCGCGCGGGCGATCTCCTCGACCGGCTGCGCCACGCCGGTCGAGGTCTCGGCGTGCACCAGCGCCACCACGCGCGGCCGGCTTCGCTCGATCTCCGCGCGCACGCGCGAGGGCTCCAGGATCCGGCCCATCTCGGCCTCGACGCGCACGGCGCGCGCGCCGCAGCGCTCGACGATCGCGCACATGCGCTCGCCGAAGACGCCCTGCACGCCGACCACCGCGGTGTCGCCGGGCTCGAGGAGGTTGACCAGGCAGGCCTCCATGCCGGCGCTGCCGGTCGCCGAGAGCGGCAGGACCAGCGCGTCGTCGCCGCTGCGGAAGACACGGCGCAGGGCGCCCTGCACGCCGTCCAGGAGCGAGAGGAACGCGGGGTCGAGGTGTCCGATGGTCGGGCGGGCCAGCGCGGCGAGCACGTCGGCGTGCACGTTGCTGGGACCCGGGCCCAGGAGCAGGCGGTCGGTGGCGTCGGTCGGCATCGCGCGAGTATACGCGGCGCGCGCGCGGGGCCGCTGCTACCCTCCCGGCGCCACGGGGAGGCAGTGTGCTGGGCCTTGTTCGCTTCGGGACGCGCTGGCTGTGTCGCGCCGTGCTGGCGGCGGTCACGCTGGCGCTCTTCATCGCCTTCATCGAGCCGCGCTGGGCGGGTGAGTCGCTGACCCTGAGCCTGCGCGTGCGCGGCGGTGGCGAGGCGGCGGACACCGCGCGGCGCTGGATCCGCGCGGCCCGCGAGGGCGAGCTGCCGCCCGTGGCGAGCGCGGGGGACGACCTGACCGAGGCCGACCGGCGCCGCCTCGACCGGCTGCTCGAGGAGAAGCTTCGCGAGTGAGACTGCGGGAGCAGATCGAGAAGCACGAGCAGGGCTGGCTGGCACCCTGGGGCCAGCGCTCGAGCGAGAGTCGCGGGCGCGTGCATCCGGACTCGTCGCACCCCCACCGCACGGAGTTCCAGCGAGATCGCGATCGCATCACGCACGCCCGCGCGTTTCGCCGCCTGCAGTTCAAGACGCAGGTGCTGCCGTATCACGAGGGAGACCACTTCCGGAATCGCCTGACGCACACGCTCGAGGTCGCACAGATCGCTCGCACCGCCGCGCGGGCGCTGGGCGCGAACGAGGACCTGACCGAGGCCATCGTGCTGGCCCATGACCTGGGTCACCCGCCGTTCGGTCACGCGGGCGAGAAGGTGCTGCACGCGCTGATGGCCGAGCACGGCGGGTTCGAGCACAACCGCCAGAGCCTGCGCACCGTGGACCACATCGAGCGCCGCTGCGAGCGCTACCGCGGCCTCAACCTGACCTGGGAGACGCGCGCGGGCATCCTCAAGCACGGCGCCGAGTACCCGCTCTACGGCCATCCCGTTCCGCTGCCCGAGCTCGGGGCCAGCCCGGGTGTCGAGGCGCAGATCGCCGACCAGTGCGACGCGATCGCGTACCACGCGCACGACATCGACGACGGGGTGCGCGCCGGGCTGCTGGACTGGGAGGACCTCGACGAGCTGGAGCTCTGGCGACGCGCGCGCGCGCGCGTCCCGGAGGCCTCGGGCCGCGATCGCGTCGCACGCCAGCGCATGACCGCGACGCTGATCGACCTGCTCACCACCGACCTGATCGAGGCGTCCGGCGCGCGCCTCGAGCGCAGCGGCGTGGCCGGTCCCGACGATGTGCGGGCCCATGCGGCGCCGCTGGTCGCGCTCTCCGACGAGACGGAGCGCCTGCGCGCCGCGGTCGGCACGTTCCTGCTGGAGCGCTTCTACCGCCACCACCTGGTGCAGCGCATGGCCGCGAAGGCGGAGCGCGTGCTGCGCGACATCTGGCACGCCTACGCGCGCGACCCGGGTCAGCTGCATCCGCGCTCGCGCGAGGGGGCCCGCGGTGAGCCCCCCGAGCGGGCGGTCGCGGACTACGTGGCAGGCATGACCGATCGCTTTGCCATGGACGAGCACGATCGGCTCTTCGATCCCCACACGCATGTCTAGCAGGCTGCTGAAGCGTCGCCCCGCGATCCCCGGGACCCGGATCCGGCGCTGCGCCGGCGTGCGGACCGGATCCGGGGGCAGAGCTCGCTGCAGCCCCGGGCGGGGGCCGGGACAGGCCCGTCGGGAGGGCGCCGGGTCCGCCTCGTCCCGGGCCGGACGCTCGTGCCCCGGGGGCCGACGGGCTGCGCCGGTTCGTTTGTTTTGGAAGAGTAGATACTTCGAATTTCCGTCCGGGGCGGCCGCCGAGCGCGGCGGTACCGGGGAGGAGGCATGTTGAGACGTCGAGGGTGGGGCCGGCGTGCCCGCGGGCCGCTCGAGAAGCTGCAGGGCATGCGTGGCGTGGGCCTCCGGGATCCGGAGGCCGTGGGTCCCGAGGACGCGACCCCGGCGGGCGTCGAGCTCGGCGCGGCGTGGCTGGACCAGCGCCGCGTGGCGCTGGTCGCGGCGTCGCGCGGCGGCGAGGATCTGATCGGCTGGGCCCGGGTCGCGGCCCAGCTCGCCAGCGAGGACGGGTCGCTGACCGAGGCAGTGGTCGTCGCACCGCTCCACGGTCCGCTGACCAGGGCCCTGGCCGCCGCGGCCGGTGCGCGGGGTCTCCGCGTGACGCTGCTCTCGGTGCCCGCCCTGTCGGATGCCGTCGACGACCTGGTCGGGCGCGAGACGCTGCCCGATGACGCGGGCCGGCCCGGGGACGACGCGGCCTCGCTGTACGCGCGCCTCTGCCGCGTGCTCGAGGGCGCGGCCGCCGTGACCTCGAGTGGGGGACTGCGCGCCACGTCGTCGGGCGCGGCGCTGTACCTCCGCGGCGCGCCGGTGGCGCGCCTCACGCGCGATGGCGCCGGTGTCGCGGTGTCGTTCCTGATGCCCGATCGCCACCGCGTATTCGTCGAGGAGAGCAGCTTCCCGCGCTGGGGTGTCGAGCTGCACGAGAAGGTCGTCCAGCTCGCGCAGGATGCGCGCCTGGCCGAGGCGGCCGAGCACGACCGCGCGGTCGAGGGCGCCGCGTCCGATGCCGGCATCGCCATCTGCAGCCGCTGGATCCCGTGCAGCCCCGATGGTGAGAGCTTCGTCGACTTCGCCGGGCTCGACGCCGCGGGCCGTCCGGTCGTGGCTCTGGTGCGCGGCACGGCGAGCCTGGCCGACGTGGCCTCCCTGGCGACCGCGCAGCTGCGCCTGGCGGCCGAGCCCGGGCTGTGGGTGCCCGAGGCGCCGGCAATCGCGCGTGCGCTGGTGATCGCCGGCGCGCTCGACGGCGAGGTCGACACCGTCCTGACCGGGCTCACCGTCGAGGTCGCCGAGCCGTCCTCCATCGGCCGACCGCTCGCGCGCACGCCGCGGCCGCCGCGCTCGCGGCGCCGCGGGCGGGGCGACACCCCCGAGGTGCCGCGCGAGCCCGCACAGTCCACGCCGCGGGCTGCGGAGCCCGAGACCCCGGAGCGCGACGACGACTGGGACGGCGATGACGAGGGGGCGCGGGACCGGCGCCCGCGTCGGCGCCGTCGGCGGCGGCGGGGGCGGGGTGCCGCGGCGGCCGATGGAGACTCCGAGGGGGACCCGGATCCCGACCCGGACGAGCGGGACGACGACGGGGACCCCGGTGAGCGCCGGGCGCTGGCGCGGCCCGAGCCCCGGGACACGGACCGGGCGCAGGCCCGGAATCGCGCGGACCGCGACGAGGACGACGGCGCGGACGACGAGGGAGACGGCGTCTCCGAGGCCGAGCCCGAGGCGCGAGAGGCGAGCTCCGGGCGCGACGAGGCCGCGACGGCACCCGAGGCGGTCGCGGCAGACGACGACGATGATGACGACGACGATGACGTGGAGGTGATCGCCGAGGAGCCGGAACAGGAGGAAGTCCCCGAGCCTCCGCGGCGGCGCCACTCGCGCGCCACGGTGGTCACGCGCGACGATCCCGACGCGGTGCTCGCTGCCCTGGTACTCGCGCGCGACCGGCGCACGATCACGAGCTTCCGCGTGCTGCGCCAGGACGATCTGCTCGACTACCTGAAGGGGCCGGCCAACGACGTGCCCGAGGCCGAGGATCTGCTGCTGGTCGGCTTCGAGGCGCAGCCGCATGCCCGCGAGCTGGTGGGCATTGCCGAGCTCTTCCGCGGGCGCCTCCAGTGGTTCGACCATCACCGCTGGGCGATCGAGGACGTCGAGGGCCTGCGCGCCGCGATCGGCCGGGAGTCGGTGCTGGTCGAGGAGGCGGCGACGCCGCTGCACAGCGTGAACCAGGTGACCGAGCGACGCAGTCGCTTCACCGACAAGCTCGTCGAGCTGTCGGGGCGCCGGCTGTCCGAGAACGACATGGAGAAGTGGGGCTACCGCGTGATCGGCCTGATCGAGCGCCTGGTCCGCAGCCCCGGTGAGCAGCGCTCGCAGATCAGCGGCGTGCTGTCCGGCAAGCCCGGCGAGCTGCCCCGGGCGGAGCAGGTATTCCGGGAAGAGGCGCGCTGGGTCGAGGAGAACGACCCGCGCATGGTGCACTTCGGTGAGTACGAGCTCGCCGTCTTCGAGGTGCCCGAAGCGCTCGATCCGGGCGAGGTCGCGCGGCGCGTCCGACAGTCCACGGGCGCTCGCCTCTCGCTGGGCACGCGCGCGGGTGACGACCTGGTGATCCTGGCGTGCAACGACGAGAAGCAGCCGCTCAACGTGACCGGGGTCGCGGAGCTCCTGGGATCCAGCCAGCCGTGGGCGCACTCGCGCATCAGTGGCGACCGTGTCGGGCGGGTCTGGGTGGACGATCGGTCGGAGCATCCGGAGCGCCTGGAGGCGGTGATCAGCGAGATCGTGCGCCAGCGCTCCGTCCTGTACGGATAGGTCCGCGGTGGGTCCTCCGGCCGCGAGCCTGCGGATCCGCGAGATCTATCGCTCGATCCAGGGCGAGTCGACGTGGGCCGGCTGGCCCTGTGCATTCGTGCGCACGGTCGGCTGCGAGCTGCGCTGTGTCTGGTGTGACGAGCCGCATGCCTTCAGCGGCGGTGAGGAGCTGAGCATCGACGCGATCCTCGAGCGCGTGAAGGCGCTCGACGTGCGCCTGGTCGAGCTCACGGGAGGCGAGCCGCTACAGCAGCGGGCCCTGCCGGAGCTCGTGAAGCGGCTCTGCGATGCCGGATACCAGGTGCTCATCGAGACCGGTGGGCACCGGGATATCTGCGGCATCGACCCGCGCGCCCGCATCATCCTCGACGTGAAGGCCCCCGGCAGCGGCATGCTCGAGCGCAACGACCCGGCCAACCTCGAGCGCCTGCGCCCCGGCGACGAGCTCAAGCTGGTCCTGGCCGACCGCCGCGACTACGAGTGGGCCCGCGACCGCGTTCGGGGTGGCGAGCTGGGCGACCCGGGCGGGCCCAACCCGGTCAGCTTCTCGCCCGTCCACGGCATCCTCGACCCCGCCGAGCTCAGCGCCTGGATCCTGGAGGACGCCCTGCCGGTTCGCCTCAACCTCCAGCTCCACAAGCTCATCTGGGGGCCCGGGGCGTCCGGGGTCTAGCGGTGCTCGTCCCGGGGTGCCCTGGCCCCACTCGCGCGCAGGTGCGCCGCTCGACGCTGGATGCGTTTCCCACCCGGCCGGGGGCTGGGCCTAGGGAGCCTCGCGATACAGGTGAGCGCCGGTGGAGCGGAACTCGCTGGCCTTCTCGTCGAGCCCTTCCTTGAGCGCCGCGTCGGGGGCCAGCCCCCGGTCACGCGCGAAGTCTCGCAGCTGCTGGGTGATCTCCATGCTGCAGAACTTCGGCCCGCACATGGAGCAGAAGTGCGCCGTCTTGGCGCCGTCCGCCGGCAGCGTCTCGTCGTGGAAGGAGCGGGCCGTCCCCGGGTCCAGCGAGAGATTGAACTGGTCCTCCCAGCGGAACTCGAAGCGCGCCAGCGAGAGGGCGTCGTCGCGCAGCTGCGCGCCCGGGTGGCCCTTGGCCAGGTCGGCGGCGTGGGCGGCGATCTTGTAGGCGATCACGCCCTGGCGCACGTCGTCGCGATCGGGCAGGCCCAGGTGCTCCTTCGGCGTCACGTAGCAGAGCATGGCCGTGCCCATCGAGCCGATCATGGCGGCCCCGATGGCCGAGGTGATGTGGTCGTAGCCGGGCGCGATGTCGGTGGTCAGCGGGCCGAGCGTGTAGAAGGGCGCCTCCTGACAGACCTCGAGCTGCCGGTCCATGTTCTCCTGGATGCGGTGCATGGGCACGTGGCCGGGACCCTCGATCATGACCTGCACGTCGTGCTCCCAGGCGCGGCGCGTCAGCTCGCCCAGGGTCTCGAGCTCGGCAAACTGGGCCGCGTCGTTGGCGTCGGCGATCGAGCCGGGGCGCAGTCCGTCGCCGAGCGAGAAGGCCACGTCGTAGGCCTTCATGATCTCGCAGATCTCGTCGAAGTGCGTGTACAGGAAGTTCTCGCGGTGGTGGGCCAGGCACCAGCTCGCCAGGATCGAGCCGCCGCGCGAGACGATGCCCGTGGTGCGCGACGCCGTGAGGGGCACGTGGCGCAGCAGCACGCCGGCGTGGATGGTGAAGTAGTCCACCCCCTGCTCGGCCTGCTCGATGAGCGTGTCGCAGAAGACCTCCGGCGTGAGCTCGGCGGCCTGGCCCCCGACCTTCTCGAGTGCCTGGTAGATCGGCACCGTGCCGATGGGAACGGGCGAGTTGCGCAGGATCCACTCGCGCGTGGTGTGGATGTCGTCGCCGGTCGAGAGGTCCATCACCGTGTCCGCGCCCCAGTGGGTGGCCCAGAGCAGCTTCTCGACCTCCTCGTCGACCGAGGAGCTCACCGCGGAGTTGCCGATGTTCGCGTTGATCTTCACCAGGAACGGTCGGCCGATCAGCATCGGCTCGCTCTCGGGGTGGTTCACGTTCGCGGGCAGGATGGCCCGGCCGCGCGCGATCTCCTCGCGCACCCGCTCGGGATCCACACCCTCGCGAAGCGCGGCGAACTCCATCTCGGGCGTGATCTCGCCGCGCCGGGCGTAGTGCATCTGCGTGACGTTCTGGCCCGGGCGGGCGCGCAGCGGGCGGCGCGTGACCTCGAAGGGCACGGCGCTCGCGCGGCGCCCGTTGTCCTCCGGTCGGACCCGGCGGCCGTCGTACTCCGCCACGTCGCCGCGCTCCTGGATCCAGTCGGCGCGCAGGGGCGGTAGACCGCGGCGCAGGTCGAGATCGAGGTCGGGATCCCCGTGTGGGCCGCGCGTGTCGTAGACACGGACGGGCGCGCCCGGCTCGCCGCCGTCGCGCGGGGCCGACAGCGCGACCTCCCGCAGGGGGACGCGCAGGTCCGGGCGCGATCCCTCGATGTACACGCGCTGCGAACCCGGGAACTCCATCTCCGTCGAGCTGCTCATCCGACCCCACCTCCTGGCCCCGCCGTCGTCGGCGCGAGCACCTGACGCGCAGGGTACCGGCTGGCGCGCGGTGCGGCCAAGGACGCGCGTGGCCCGGCTCGCCCGGGGCATGCTGCCCGGGTCGGGGGGTGGGGGGGGCTGGTGGCGAAGGAGGGACTCGAACCCCCGACACGACGGATATGAGCCGTCTGCTCTGACCGACTGAGCTACTTCGCCACGTGGCCCGGCTGGACGGCGCTGGATCCTACCCGGCGCCGGCCGGCATCGCACGCTATGGTCAGGGGCCGTCGCGCGAGCTCCGCGCGGCCCCAGGAGTGAGCCCCCCTTCGACACCGACGACCGGGACTTCGTCGATCCGGAGGAGGGAAGCCTCGTGGACAGCCTGCCCGACCTGTTCGTGCAGATCGACGCCCTGTTCTCGCTGTACGTGGTGGCACCGCTGAGCGCGGTCATGTTCGCGGACCTGTGGTTCTGGGACGGCGACGGGCCCGAGCAGGTGCAGCTACCCATCGTCGTGGCCTGGCTGGTCGCGGGGGCGATGTTCTTCACGCTGCGCTTCCAGTTCATCAACCTGCGCGGCTTTCGCCACGCGCTCGACTGCGTGCGCGGCCGCTACACGCGGCCCGACGCGCCCGGCGAGATCAGCCATTTCCAGGCCCTCGCGGCGGCGCTCTCGGCGACCGTGGGGCTGGGCAACATCGCGGGCGTGGCGGTGGCCGTGGGCATCGGCGGGCCCGGGGCGGTGTTCTGGATGATCGTCGGCGGCTTCCTGGGCATGAGTTCGAAGTTCGCGGAGTGCACCCTGGGCCAGCGCTACCGGATCGTGCGCGCCGACGGGCACGTGTCGGGCGGGCCCATGCACTACCTGCGCGCGGGCCTCGCGGAGCTGGGCCTGCCGCGCCTGGGTCGCGTGCTGGCCGTGGTCTTCGCCGTGATGTGCATCGGCGGCAGCTTCGGCGGCGGCAACATGTTCCAGTCCAACCAGTCGTACCAGCAGCTCGCGCACGTGGCGCCGGCGCTCGACGGCTGGCTGGGCGCGTTCGTCTTCGGGGGCGTGCTCTCGCTGCTGGTCGGCCTGGTGATCATCGGGGGCATCAAGCGCATCGGCGAGGTGGCCGGGGTGCTCGTACCCGTGATGTGCGTGGTCTACGTCGGCTGCGGTCTGCTGATCCTGGTCATGCATGCGAGCCAGGTGCCCGCGGCCCTGGGAATCATCGTGGGTGAGGCCTTCTCCTTCGAGGCGGGTCTGGGCGGCTTCGTGGGCGTGCTCGTCCAGGGCTTCCGGAGGGCGGCCTTCAGCAACGAGGCCGGCGTGGGATCGGCACCGATCGCGCACGCCGCCGCGGCCACCGACGAGCCGGTGCGCGAGGGCATGGTGGCGCTGCTCGAGCCCTTCATCGACACCCTGGTGGTCTGTGCCATGACCGGCCTGGTGCTGGTGGTGACGGGCGCCTGGAACTCGCCCGATGCCGGCCAGCAGATCGAGATGACCTCCTGGGCCTTCGCCACCGTCTTCCCGTTCTTCCCGATCGTGCTGTCGGTGACGGCGATCCTGTTCGCCTTCAGCACCATGATCTCGTGGAGCTACTACGGCGAGCAGTGCTGGGCACAGCTCTTCGGCGTGCGCTCGATCCTGGCCTACAAGCTGCTCTTCCTGGCCTTCGCCTGGGCGGGCGCGCTGTTCCAGGCGAGCTCGGTCATCGAGTTCGGCGACCTGATGATCCTGGGCATGGCCTTCCCGAACATCGCCGGCGTGGTGCTGCTGGCGGGCAAGGTCCGGCGCGACCTGGACGACTACCTGGCGCGCCTGGGTTCCGGCCAGATGACCCGGCGCGCCTGAGCGCCGGGTCGGGATCCGGACGCACGGACGCCGCCCCGGCGTGCGGGACGGCGTCCGTCTGGAGTGCGACGTTCAGGCGCTGGCGGCGTTGTCGACGGCCGGACTCGCCTTGGGGGCGCCCGCCTCGAAGCCGGGCAGGTCTCCGAGCGGGATGCGCCACTGCTTGCCGATGCGGACCGCCTCGATCTGGCCCGACTCGATCAGGCGGTAGACGGTGCGCGCCGAGATGCGCAGGAAGCCCGCTGCTTCGCGGACGGTGACCAGGTTCTCCGGCATGGTGATTCCCCCCTGAGTGGTCCTTTGCTGAACCGCTGTGGTTTTCAGGCCCCGGATGGGGCTGGATGCGGAGCCTGGGAGCCAGTCTCCGTCAGGCCTGTCGCCTTGGATCCGTTTTCGACGGTTCCGGGCTGCGCTTGATAGACGAGCCGGTACATTCAGCCCTGATGCATCCGAACCACGGCGCGCCTCTCTGGCTGATCCTGGAGTCCGACGGTCTGGTCCTCGACCGCGTGCGGCGCGTGCTGCGCGAGGCGGGCGCGAGCGCCTGCGCGGTGGACGCAGCCGACGTCTTCCACGCGCTGCGGGCGCGCATCGACTTCGACGGCTTCATCGTCGGCGTCTCGCGTGCGGAGGACGTCGAGGAGCTGAAGCTCGAGCCCGGGCTGACTCCGCTCCTGCTGCTGGCGCCCGTGGTCGAGGGGCGGCCGTCCGCGTTCGCCGTGGCGCTGCCGCACGCCCGGGTGCTCGATCGCCGCCTCGGTGATCCCGATGCGCTGCGCGCCGCGGTGGGGCCGCGGGAGCGCGACGCACCGGGCGACGCACCGGCCGATGCCGTGCGCGCCGTCTTCGACGCGTTCGGTCTCTCCGAGCGCCAGCTCGAGGTGCTGCAGCGCGCGCTGCTGGGGGAGAGCGCCCGCGAGATCGCGGCGCGCCTGTTCATCTCGGAGCTGACGGTGCGCAACCACCTGCACGCGATCTACGAGCGCGTGGGCACCAGCGGTCGCCGCGAGCTCCAGGGCCGCTTCCTGCGCACCCTGCTGGAGTAGGCCCGGGCCCCGATCAGAGCAGCTTCAGGTACTCGAGCAGGCGCAGCCGCTGGTCGAAGTCGAGCTTGAGGCCCAGCGCCGCGAGCTTGGCCAGGAGCGCGTCCTCGACCGTCTTCCAGCGCCCGTCGTGCCCGTATGGTGCGCGGTCGGCCAGCCCACGCAGCGAGGGCACGTCGATCGCCCCGCCGCTGCCCACGTCGGCCGGGATCGGGCCCTGGAACGACGGGGGCACGTGGCAGAGGCCACAGCGGGCGCGCCGGAACTCGTCCCAGCCGCGGCGCGCCGACAGGATCACCGGCTCGACCGGCGTGCCGTCGGGCTCGACGCGGCCGCGATCGAACGGCGTGAGCGACGACACGTAGGCGACCAGCGCCTCGAGATCGCGCGGGCCGAGCCGCGCACCGCCCATCTCGACGCGGAGCATGCGCTCGATCGCGGCCTCGAGGGTCGGGGCCGACGCGTCCCAGAAGTACGGTGCGGAGCGCCAGGCTCCGCGCAGGCTGCGCGTGCGCCGCGCGCCGGGCTCGCCCGGAGCGGCTTCCCGGCCCTCGATCCACACGCGGTCGTCCGCACGACCCCCGGGGTGGCAGGTCGTGCAGGAGCGCGTGCCGTCGGCCGACAGCCCCGGATTCATGAAGAGCAGCCCGCCACGCTGCACCAGGTCGTTGTCGAGGCGCGGCGGCACCTCGGCCACGGGCGGTGCACCGCCGGCGCACGCGAGCACCACAAGCGCCGCAGGAATGCTACGGCCCATCACGCTCCAGCAGGACATGCTTGCGCACCTTCCCCGAGGCGGTGCGCGGCAGCTCGTCCACCTGCACGACCTCGCGCGGGATCTTGTAGCGGGCGAGGCGCTCGCGCGCCCACGTCAGCAGCGCGTCCGCGTCCAGGCGCGCCCGCGCGACGACGTACGCGCGTCCGGCCTCGCCCCAGCGCGGGTCGGGCACCCCCACCACGGCGACCTCGGCCACGCCGGGGTGCTGCTCGAGCACGCGCTCGATCTCGGCGGGATACACGTTCTCGCCACCGCTGATGTACAGCTCGCGATGCCGGCCGACCAGCGTGACGAAGCCGTCGGCGTCCATCACGCCCAGGTCGCCGGTACGGTGCCAGCCGGCGACGCGCGACGCGGCCGTCTCCTCCGGGCGCTCCCAGTAGCCGAGCATCACGATCGGGCCGCGCACCAGCACCTCACCGCTCGCGCCGCGGGGCAGCTCGCGCCCCTGCTCGTCGCCCACGCGGACCTCGCCGTGGCGCACGGGTCGGCCCACCGAGCCGGCGTGCGACAGGGCGTGGGCCGGATCGAGGCAGCACAGGATCGAGGTCTCGGTCTGGCCGTAGCCCTGCTGGATGCGCACGCCCGCCGCCGCGAAATCGCGGATGGTGTCGGCGTCGAGCGCGGCTCCGGCGCTGAAGGCACGCTGCAGTCCGCGCAGTGCCGGCTCGATCCCGGCGTCGCGCATGCGCCGGTACATCACGGGCACGGCGCCCAGCAGCGTGCCGCCGTGCCGGGCCACGCTGCGCTGCAGCCCGAGCGCATCGAAGCGATCCACCAGCACCAGGGTCGCGCCGGCGTACAGCGCCGGCACCGACAGGATCTTCAGGCCGAAGGAGTGGAACAGCGGCACGGGCGCGATCACAACGTCGTCGCGCCGCAGACCCAGGTACTCCACTGCGTTGAGCGTGTTGTACAGGGTCTTGCGGTGCGGCAGGACCGCGCCCTTGGGCGTGCCGGTCGTCCCGCTGGTGTACAGGATCACCTGTGCGCGCTCCCCACCGGGGACGGGCGGGGGCGGGTCGGCGCGTCGGGGCAGGGCGGTCACGAGGGCGTCGCGCTCGAGCACGCGCGAGGCCGGCCCGTCGCGGATGCCCGGATTCACCGAGGCGTCGCGCACGACCAGCGCGGCCCGGCAGTCGCCGATCTGGAACGCGAGCTCCGGCGCGGCCAGGCGCGTGTTGAGCGGCACGCAGATCGCGCCGAGGCGCGCGCACGCGAAGTACAGCGCCAGGTAGAGCGGCTCGCTGCGCAGGGCCAGGGCCACGCGCTCGCCCGCGGTGACGCCCCGGTCCCGGAGTGCCGCGGCGACGCGGTTCGCGGCGGCGTCGAGCTCGTCGTAGCTCCAGGTCTCGCCCGTGTCGTCGACGACCAGCGCCGGATGCTCCGGCCTCTCGAGCGCGCGCTGCGCGAGCCAGTCGCCGACGTTGACCGCCTCGCGCTCCACCACGGCCCCAGTCTAGTGCCCGGGCCACGCCCCGGGCAAAGCCGGCGGGCGGGCCTCAGGCCGAGGGGGCGAGGGTGTCGACGTAGCCGTCGAGGAATGCGGTCAGCGCACCGGCCATCTCGGTGGCGGACTCGAAGCGATCGTCGGGGCGCTTCTCGCAGGCCCGGACGATCAGCTCGACCAGACCGGCCGGCAGGTCCGGCCGCAGCCCGCGCGGATCGGGCACCGGGCTGTGGAGCTGCTGATCGACGATCGCCTCGCCGCCGAACGGGCGCTGTCCGGTCGCCATCTCGAACATCGAGATGCCCAGGGCGTACAGGTCCGTGCGGCCGTCGATCTCGCGGCCCAGGATCTGCTCGGGCGGCATGTACTGCGGGGTGCCCTTCGCCTGGGTGAGGCCCTCGGCGCCGGTTTCGAGCACCTTGCTGATGCCGAAGTCCATGAGCTTCACGCGCCCGTCGCTGGCGATCAGCATGTTGCCCGGCTTGATGTCCCGGTGCACGACGTTCTGCGAGTGCGCGTAGGCCAGGGCGTGACAGATCTCGCGGGCGATCTCTGCGACGCGGCGCGGGGGCAGGGGAGCGCGCTCCTTGCGCCCGCGCACGCGCATCACCTCGCGCACCGTCCGTCCCTGCACGTACTCCATGACGATGCAAGGCTGGTCGGAGACGATCGCCACGTCGTAGACGTGCACGATGTTCGGGTGGTTCATCGCCGCGGCGGCGCGTGCCTCCTGGCGGAACATCTTGACCGACGACGGGTTCGAGGCCAGCTCTGCGGGCAGGAACTTGATCGCGACGGGCCGCTCGAGCTCGAGGTCCCAGGCGAGGTGGACGATCCCCATGCCGCCGCGTCCGATCTCGTCGCGCAGCTCGTAGCGGCCCGAGTCGATCGGCCCCAGGGTCTGGGAGCCGCCCCAGGCCCGTTCCTGCAGGCGCTCGACGCGCTCGGACACGTCGCCGTAGCCGGCATCGACCTCCTGGATCTGCTCGAGGGCCGTCAGCGCCCCCATGCCGTCGCCGGTGCGCTCGAGTGCGGTGGCGAGCATCAGCAGCGTATCGAGGTCGTTCTTGCGGAAGCCGCCGGAGGCGCCGAGGGCGTCGAGCTCCTCGCGGGCCCGGTCGAACAGCGCCTTCTCGATGAAGATGCGCGCGCGCAGGCGGCGCACGTCGCGCGCCTCGTCGCCCTCGGGTCGCGCGTTCTGGAGGGCCTCGAGCGCGCGCTCGTAGGAGCCGATCTCGTAGAAGGCGGCCGCGGCGGCGTGGAACTCCTGTAGCTCGAGCGCGAGCTGCGCCGCCTGTACGCGGTCGCCCGCGCGCTCGAAGCACGCGCGCGCCTCCGCGAGCGCGCCCGCCTCGCGGTAGCAGTGGGCGGCGCGGTCCCAGATCTGCTCGCGCGCGAAGGCCTGCGCGGCCTCGGAGTGCGCTCCCGCCTGCTCGAAGAGCTCCGCTGCGCGCCGCGTCTCGCCGGCCTCGGCGAAGCACTCGGCCGCCCGCTGCGCCTCGCCCGCGCTGCCGTAATGCTCGGCCGCCGCGAGCAGCGTACGCGGCGAGCGCTCGGGGCCCGCGAGCAGGCAGCTCGCGGCCTCGGCGCCCAGCCCCGCGCGCCCGTACAGGCGCGCGGCGTTCTCGTTGTCGCCCAGCGTCTTCATCAGCTCGGCGGCGCGCCGCAGGTTGCTCGCGCGCTCGAAGAGCTCCGCGGCCTCGCGCACCTGCCCCAGGATCAGCAGGCACTCGGCGGCACTCTCCCAGCGGCCGGCGCTCTGGAAGTAGTGCGCAGCCTCGGCGTGCCGGCCCAGCTGCAGGTAGATCTCCGCGGCCTCGCCGGGGCGCTTGAGCTCGATCTGGCAGCGGGCGAGCTTGGACCGCGAGTCGCACTGCTCGTAGAGCTCGAGCGCCGCCGCGTGATCGCCGCGCTCCACGCACAGGTCTCCCGCGCGCTCCAGCTCGCCGCGGCGGATCAGCACCTGGAGCTCCTCGTCCATCTCCGCGGCCGGAGCCGCGGCGTCGAGCGCGCGAGGGCGTCCGCCGCGCGCCAGCGCCCAGACCAGGCCCAGCGCGATCGCGGCCAGCCCGAGCACCGCCAGCACGGTGGGCTCGCTGGACGGCAGGGAGCCGAGCCACGAGAGCCCGCTGCCGATCTGCTGCCACACGTCGCTCACCGAGCTCCTCTCGCACGGGCGGCCCCCGGAAGTGCCCGCATCTCTCCGGTATTCGGCGCCCATCCGCCGTTTGTTTACGTCCCCGTGCCCCGGACGGGCCCCGCGGACTACCCTCGGGGCGTGGACCGGCTGCACGCGGACATCGGCGACTTCTGGCGACGGCAACGCCTGCCGCGGGAGGCGGCCGTGCTCGTGGCCGTCTCGGGTGGGGCCGACTCGATGGCGCTGCTCCACGCGCTGGCGGCCCGGGGACAGCCGTGCACGGCCGTGCACGTGCACCACGGCCTGCGCGGCGCCGAGGCGGACGCGGACGCGCGCTTCGTCCGCGAGCGCGCGGCGGCCCTGGGCGTGCCCGTTCACGTGGTCCACGTGGACGCTGCGCGCCGCGATGGACGCTCGCCCGAGGCCCGCGCGCGCGAGCTGCGCTACGCCGCACTCGAGCGCCAGCGGCGCGCGTCGGGGTGCGACTGGATCGCGACCGCGCACACGCTCGACGACCAGGCGGAGACCCTGCTGCTGCGGGCCGTGCGCGGCACCGGGCCGGCCGGTCTCGCAGGCATCGAGCCCCTGGACCCCGGGCGGCGCCTGCTGCGTCCGCTGCTCGGCGTGCGGCGCGCCGCGCTGCGCGCCTACCTGCGGCGGCGCGGCCTCGCGTGGCGCGAGGACGCGAGCAACGCCGACCGCGGCGTGCCCCGGAACCGGCTGCGGCTCGACGTGCTGCCGGTGCTGGAGCAGGTCCAGCCCGGAGCCGCCGAGCGGCTCGCGGCGCTGGCGGCGGCCGTGCGCGCGGACGTTCGCGAGTCGGCACCGGGCGTCGACGCGCTGCTGCGCGGCGCGGTCTCGCGCGCCGATGGTGGCAGCTGGCTGGCCCTCGACGCGCTGACGGGTGCGGCGCCCGCCCTCGTGCGCGCGGTGCTGCTGGCGCTCTGGCGCGCGCGAGGTCCCGGTCTGCCGCTCGCGCGGCGCCACGTCGAGGCGCTCGAGCAGCTGGCCACGTCGCGCGCCGCGGCCGGCGCGCGGCCGGTCCCGGGCGACTGGGTGGTGGTGCGCGACGCGGACGCGCTCTGGCTCGGTCCCGCGCCCGGACCGCTCGCCCCGCCGCCGCTCGATGCCTGGCTGGCGCTGGCACACACGCTCGAATGCCCCGAGCGCGGCGTGAGCCTGAGCTGGAGACGTGCGGGCGAGATCGCGGATGCGGAAGATGCCTGGGCGCCGCCCGCCGGGGTGGCCGGCGTCCGCGTGCGCGGCCTGCGGCCGGGTGACCGCTGGCGGCCCGCCGGGGGGCGAGAGCGCTCGCTGGCTCGCTCGCTCCAGCGGGCCGGCTGGCCGCGCCGCCGTCGCGCCGCCGCGCTCGTGGTGGAGCATGACGGCGCGATCGCGTGGGTTCCGGGACTCGGGGCGGCGACACCCGGAGACGCTGCAGGACAGGAATGGCAGCTGGTCGCGCGTCGCCTTTCGACCCCCGGCGGCAACTGTTAGGGTGTTCCTGTTGGACGCTAACTGCTTGCCAGACGGGCGTTTGAGGGCGCTCCGCCCGCGCCCGGCGCGCGCCCCGACGGAGACCGGGTGAACCAGCTCTACAAGAATCTGCTGACCCTCGCGATGGCCATGTTCCTGGTGCTGTTCCTGTTCAGCATGTGGAACGGAGGCGCACAGGAGGGCAACGACGAGCGCATCTACAGCGAGCTGCTCCAGCGCATCGAGGCCGGCAGCGTGGAGCGCCTCGAGGTCAAGGGCCAGCTGATCCAGGTCAAGGACAGGGCCGACGGCAAGTTCACCGTGATCGGCCCGGCCGACTCGGATCCGCAGCTTCAGAAGCTCCTGGCCGAGCATCCCGACGTCCAGGTCGAGCACCTGCCGGCGGACGACGGGGGCCTGTTCCAGTCGATCCTGATCAGCTGGCTGCCCATGCTGCTCTTCATCGGGCTCTGGTTCCTGCTGTTCCGGCAGCTCCAGTCCGGTGGCGGCAAGGCCATGAGCTTCGGCAAGTCGCGGGCCCGGCTGCTCAACGAGAACGAGCAGCGGGTCACGTTCGCCGACGTGGCGGGTGTCGACGAGGCCAAGGAGGAGCTCGAGGAAATCGTCGCATTCCTGCGGGATCCCAAGAAGTTCACGCGCCTCGGCGGCCGGATCCCCAAGGGTGTGCTCCTGGTCGGCCCGCCCGGCACGGGCAAGACCCTGCTGGCCCGCGCGATCGCGGGCGAGGCCGGCGTTCCCTTCTTCTCCATCTCGGGCTCTGACTTCGTCGAGATGTTCGTCGGCGTCGGCGCGAGCCGCGTCCGCGACCTGTTCCAGCAGGGCAAGAAGAACGCCCCGTGCATCATCTTCGTCGACGAGATCGACGCGGTCGGCCGCCACCGCGGCGCCGGCCTCGGCGGCGGGCACGACGGGCGCGAGCAGACGCTCAACCAGATGCTCGTGGAGATGGACGGCTTCGAGTCCAACGAGGGCGTCATCATCATCGCGGCCACCAACCGGCCCGACGTCCTCGATCCCGCGATGCTGCGGCCAGGCCGCTTCGACCGCCACGTGATCGTGCAGCGCCCCGACCTGCGCGGCCGCGAGGCCATCCTGCGCGTGCACGCGCGCCGGGTGCTGGTCTCGCCCGACGTGGAGCTGACGATCATCGCCCGCGGCACGCCGGGCTTCTCGGGCGCGGACCTCGAGAACCTGGTCAACGAGGCGGCGCTGCTGGCCGCCCGGCGCGACGGCGAGTCGGTGACCATGCGGGACTTCGAGCTCGCCAAGGACAAGGTCCTGATGGGCGCCGAGCGCCGCAGCATGGTGATCTCCGAGGAGGAGAAGAAGATCACCGCCTATCACGAGGCGGGACACGCGCTGGTCGCCATGCTCGAGGAGCACTCCGATCCGGTGCACAAGGTGACGATCATCCCGCGCGGCATGGCCCTGGGCGTGACCATGACCATGCCCGAGGAGGACCGCCACGTGATGTCGCGCGAGCAGCTGCTGGCGCGCATGGATCACTCCATGGGCGGGCGCGCTGCCGAGGATCTGGTCTTCGGCCTGTTCTCGACGGGCGCCGCGAACGACCTCAAGCAGTCGACCAAGCTGGCGCGTGACATGGTGTGCACGTACGGCATGAGCGAGCTGCTCGGCCCGATGCATCTCGATGGCGACAGCGAGACCGTCTTCCTGGGCCGCGAGCTCTCGTCTCATCCCCAGCACGGTCCGGGGACCGCGCGCATGATCGACGAGGAGATCAAGCGCCTGCTCACCGAGGCCTATGAGCGTGCGCGCACGCTGCTGGTCGAGAACCGCGACGTGCTGGACCGCATGGCCGAGGCGCTGCTCGAGCGCGAGTCGCTCGGCGAGAGCGACCTGCGGATCCTGCTCGAGGGCGGCGAGCTGCCGCCGATGCCACCCCCCGAGGTCGCCCCGTCACCGCCGCCGGCGCCGCCGGGGGGCCGTCAGCCCGCCGACGAGGTCCGCCCGGGCTTCGTCGACGACACGCTCCCCGACCCCGTTCCGGGGTAGCCGGGAGGACGCGGCGTGGTCGAGCAGATCTACGACTGGCTGCGCGATGTCTGGACGAGCCTGTCCGAGAACTACCACCCGTTCTGGGACACACTCGACATCTTCATCGTCGCGTACGTGGTCTACTGGCTGCTCATGCGCATCAAGGGCACGCGCGCCGCGCAGATGGCGCTCGGGCTGCTGATCCTGGTGCTCGCCTGGCGTCTGAGCCACCTGCTCGACCTGGCGACCGTGCGCCTGCTCCTGGACAACTTCATGACCTGGGGCGCCCTGATCCTGATCGTGATCTTCCAGGCCGACATCCGCCGCGCGCTCTCCCGCATGGGGCGCGGGCTGTTCGCCCCGGTACGCAGCCAGGAAGTGCACACCATCGAGGAGGTGGTGCGCGCCTGCCAGACGCTGGAGCAGCGGCGCATCGGCGCGCTGATCGCCTTCGAGCGCGAGGTGCAGCTCGACGAGTTCATCGAGGCCGGCCAGCTGCTCGACGCCGAGCTGACCCGCGATCTGCTGGTCTCGATCTTCGTGCCTTACTCGCCGCTGCACGACGGCGCCGTGCTGATCCGCCGCGATCGCGTCGCCGCGGCCGGCTGCATCCTGCCTCTGGCGCTTCGCGCCGAGCTGCCGCCCGCGCTGGGCACGCGCCACCGCGCCGCGCTGGGCCTGACCGAGGAGACCGACGCGCTGGTGATCGTGGTCTCCGAGGAGACCGGCCGCATCTCGCTGGTGCACACCGGTGACATACAGGAGGACCTCGACGCACCGCGCCTGCGCCAGGCGTTGCTCGAGCTCACCGGCCATGCCCGCCTCGAGGACGACGACGAGGCGGACGCCACGCTGCACGGCTCGGACCCCGCGAGCGTGCGGACCGCGCGCGGCGAGGACCTCGAGGGATCGCGGCGGCTCCCGCTCTCGCCGGGCCATCCGCCTCCGCCGGGATAGCAGATGGGCATCTTCGACAACCTGCTGTACAAGCTCGTCGCGCTGCTGATCGCCGGCCTGCTCTGGGCCGCGGCGCAGGGCGTGGGCGACCTCAAGGACAGCGTGGACCTGCGGGTCTCGTACCGCAACGTCCCCGAGGAGCTCGTGGTGGTCGACCAGTCCGCGCAGGAGATCAACGTGCAGCTGATCGGGAGCCGTTCGGGCCTGCGGCAGGCGCGTCAGGCCCTGACCGACTACACGGTCTCGCTGGAGGGCGTCAAGGAGGGCGAGGCCCGCTTCGCCGTCGTGAGCGAGAACCTGCAGCAGCGAATCTCGCGCAGCGCCAAGGTCACCGCGCGCTCGCCCTCGCAGATCAGCTTCCGCACGGAGCGCGTTGCGAGCAAGAGGGTTCCCGTGCGTGCGGCGCTCGAGGGCGAGCTGCCCACTGGCTACCGGGTGACCGAGGTCCGGGTCGAGCCGGCGCAGATCGTGATCGAGGGTGCCCGGACGGGCGTCCGGCGCATTCGGGAGGTATCCACGCAGCGGATCGACCTGAGCCGGCTGCGCGCCAGCAGCACCCTGGAAACCCCCATCTTCTGGGACGTGCCCAACGTGTGGCGCAAGGACGGTCGGGGCGATCCCGTGCAGGTCACCGTCGTGATCGAGTCGCCGGCCGGGCCCGAGCCGGACGCCGCGGTGCAGGAGGGCTAGGAGAGAACATGGCTGGCAAGCGACAGTACTTCGGTACGGACGGCATCCGCGGGCGCGCGAACCTGCACCCGATGACGCCGGAGGTGATGGTCGAGCTCGGTCGTGCGCTGGCCATGGTGTTCCGGCTCACGCGCCGGCCCGGCCTCGAGCCGCGCGTGCTGATCGGCAAGGACACGCGGCGCTCGGGCTACATGCTCGAGGACGCGCTGGCTGCCGGCCTGTGCTCGATGGGGGTCGACGTGCTCCAGGTGGGGCCGATCCCGACGCCGGGCCTGGCGTTTCTGACCGTGGACATGCGCTGCGACGCCGGTGCCATGATCTCGGCCTCGCACAACGAGTACGGCGACAACGGGGTCAAGTTCTTCTCCGGCGACGGCTTCAAGCTCCCCGACGAGATCGAGGCGCGCATCGAGGAGCTGATGTTCTCGGAGGATCTGGCGCGCACGCGGCCGGTTGGCGCGGAGATCGGCCGCGCCCGCCGTATCGACGACGCCCTGGGCCGCTACAACGTCTTCCTGAAGAAGACGCTGCCACCCTCGTTCCGGCTCGATGGACTGCGCATCGCCGTGGACTGCGCCAACGGGGCCTCGTACAAGGTCGCGCCCACGGTTCTCGAGGAGCTGGGCGCCGAGGTCGTCCGGGTCGGCACGACGCCCAACGGGCTGAACATCAACGACGGCTGCGGCGCGCTGCACCCCGACACCGTGGCGCGGACGGTACGCGAGTACCGCGCCGACATGGGTATCGCGCTCGACGGCGACGCCGATCGCGTGATCCTGGTCGACGAGCGTGCCCAGATCGTCGACGGTGACCAGCTCCTGGCCATGTGCGCGCGAGAGATGAGCCGGCGCGGGGCGCTGAGCAGCGACGCCATCGTCGGCACGGTGATGAGCAACCTGGGGCTCGAGCGCGCGCTCGAGGGCATGGGGCTGCGTCTGGTGCGCACGGACGTCGGCGACCGCTACGTGGTCGCGGCCATGGTGCGCGAGAAGATCAACCTCGGCGGGGAGCAGTCCGGCCACGTGATCTTCCTGGACCACAACACGACCGGTGACGGCATGCTCAGCGCGCTCCAGGTGCTGGCGCTGATGCGCGGCGAGGGGTTGACGCTGTCGCAGCTGGCGCGCGGCGCCATGGAGCGCGTACCCCAGGTGCTGCGCGGGGTTCGCGTGCGGGAGAAGATCCCGTTCGAGGAGCTGTCCGACCTGCAGCGCACCCTCGAGACGGTCGAGGCGGCACTGGAGGGCCGTGGGCGCCTGCTGGTGCGCTACTCCGGCACCGAGCCGCTGGCGCGCGTGATGCTGGAGGGCGAGGACGAGGTGCGGATCGCCGAGCTGGCCGACGAGATCTGTGCCGAGATCTCGCGCGCGATCGGGGAGGGCTGATGGCACGCCGGCTCGTGGTGAACGTGGACCACGTCGCGACCGTGCGGCAGGCGCGCCTCGGCGTGGAGCCCGATCCGGTCACCGCCGCGACGCTCGCGCTGGTGGCCGGAGCCGACGGCATCGTCGCGCACCTGCGCGAGGACCGGCGCCACGTGCAGGATCGCGACGTGCGTCTGCTTCGGCAGGTCGTGCACCAGCATTTCTGCTTCGAGATGGCCGCGACGCAGGACATGCTCAAGGTCGCGCTCGACGTACGCCCCGACTCGGTGACGCTGGTTCCCGAGCGGCGCGAGGAGCTCACGACGGAGGGCGGGCTGGACGTGCTCACGCAGATGGGCGAGGTCGGCGAGATCGTGCGGGCGCTGCAGGAGTCCGGGATCCGCACCTGCACCTTCGTCGATCCCGACTTCGAGCAGATCAAGGCCTCGCACCGGCTCGGGGCCGAGGCGATCGAGATCCACACCGGCCGCTACGCCGAGCGCGGCCCCGCGCGCGAGGACGAGCTGCGCGCGATCGGCGACGCGGCGCGCCTCGGCTCCCGCCTCGGTCTCGAGATCGGCGTGGGCCACGGCATCGACTACCGCAACGTCGGTCCGCTCGCGGCCCTGCCCGAGGTGACGGAGTTCTCGATCGGCCACGCGATCGTGTCGCGTGCCCTGCTGGTCGGCATGGAGCGCGCGGTCCGGGAGATGCGCGAGCTTGTCCTGGCGGGCTGAGCGGGCGCACGCCGGGTCCGCGCGACCGGGGCGCGGCTGATGGACGTCGCCGCCCTCGCGCGCGACGGCTGGCCGTGCCCCACCAGCACCGAGATGGCCCGCGTGGACGCCGACGCCATCGAGCGCCTGGGTCTGCCCGGACGCGTCCTGATGGAGACGGCTGGCCGTGCGGTGGCGGAGGTGCTGCGCCGGCGCTTCCCGGACTCGCGGCGGCCCCTGGTGGTCTGCGGCCCGGGCAACAACGGTGGCGATGGTCTGGTCGTCGCGCGCGTGCTTCATGAGTGGGACGCGCGCTGCGTCCCGCTGGTGCTGGCGTCGTCGCCGGGCGGGCGCCAGAGCGCAGAGGCGCGCGCCAACCACGAGCTCCTGCTCGAGTCCGGGATCGAGGTGCTCGGGCGCGACGAGAAGGACGCCGCGACGCTGCTGGGCCGCTGCGACCTGATCGTCGATGCGCTGTTCGGCGTGGGCCTGACGCGTCCGCTCGAGGGGGGCACGGCGGAGCTGATCCGTGCGCTGGGAGCGGCTGACCTGCCCGTGGTCGCGGTGGATCTCCCCAGCGGGATGTCCGGCGACAGCGGGCGCGCCCTGGGCGTGGCGCTGCGGGCCGACCTCGTGATCACGCTGGGGCTGCCGAAGCTGGGCCTGGTGGTGCAGCCGCCGGGTGCGCCCGTCGAGGTCGTCGACATCGGCCTCCCCGCGGCGTCGATCGCGCGCGCCGGCATCCGCCAGTGGCTCGTCACGCGGGCGCTTGCGCGGCGCCTGCTGCCGGCCCGGCCGCCGGGCGGGCACAAGGGCACGTTCGGCCACGTGCTGGTGGTGGGAGGCTCGGCCGGCAAGACCGGCGCGGTGGCGCTCGCGAGCGAGGGCGCCCTGCGCAGCGGTGCCGGTCTGGTGACCGCGGCGCTGCCCGCGGCGCTCGCCGCGGGCGGCGAGCTGCGCGTCGAGGCCATGTCGATCGCGCTGGAGAGCGGGCCGGGCTCGGCGCGTCAGGTACTCGAGGCGCTCCGGGAGCGGGACGCCCTGGTGATCGGGCCCGGCCTGGGCCCGGACGCCGGGCTCGTCCGCGAGATCCTCGCGGGCTGCGCGTGTCCGGCCGTGGTCGATGCCGACGGACTCAACGCGCTCGGCGGCGATCCGGCCGGCATTCGCCCCGACGCCGGCCGCGTGCTGACGCCGCACCCCGGCGAGGCGGCCCGGCTGCTCGGCTGCCGGACCCCCGAGGTACAGGCCGACCGGCCGGCGGCGGCCCGGGCCCTGGCGGCGCGCAGCGGGGCGGTCGCGGTGCTCAAGGGCTCCCGGACGCTGATCGCGGCGCCCGATGGCGCGCTCTGGGTCAACCCGACCGGGGGCCCCGGTCTGGCGACCGGGGGCACGGGCGACGTGCTGGCGGGCTGCATCGGGGGTCTGCTGGCCCAGGGCTGCGCGCCCCTGGACGCCGCGCGCCTGGGGGTGTGGCTGCACGGCGTCGCCGGCGACCTGGGTCCGGACGCCGGAGGTCTGGCCGCGGAGGTCGCTGCCCGGCTGCCGCTGGCGCGGCGCGCGCTGCTCGGGGCCGAGGAGGACGCGGATGTCCCCGGACGCATCCTGGCTCTCCCGGGGACCTGAGCAGACCCGCGAGGCTGCGCGCGAGCTGGGCGCGCTGCTGCGCGGGGGCGACGCCCTGGCGCTCTCCGGTGAACTGGGGGCGGGCAAGACCTGCTTCGTGCAGGGACTGGCGCTGGGTCTCGGCGTGGCCCCGGAGGTGCCGGTCACCAGCCCGACCTTCACCCTGGTCGGGCAGTACCCCGGCCGGGTGGAGATGCGACATGCCGACTTCTATCGGGTAGAAACCTACGCGCGGCTGGAGGCGGCTGGCTTCGAGGACCTGCTCGACGAGCACGGCGTGCTGGTGGTCGAGTGGCCCGAGCGATTCCCCGAGGCGCTCCCGTCCGGGCGCCTGGAGATCCGCATCGAGGTCGTCGCGGAGACCGAGCGGCGCCTGCACGTGAGGGCCCTGGGGCCCCGCGCCAACGAGATCGCAGGGAGCTGGAAGGCCCGATGGCCCTGATCGTCCAGAAGTTCGGCGGCACCTCCGTCGGCGACGCGGATCGCATCCGCGCAGTGGCGCGCCGCTGCGTCGACACGCGCAACGCGGGCAACGACGTGGTCGTCGTGGTCTCGGCCATGGCGGGCGTCACCGACCGGCTGGTGCAGCTCGCGCACGAGATCTCCGCCGACCCCGATCCGCGCGAGTACGACGTGCTGGTCGCGACCGGCGAGCAGCAGACGATCGCCCTGCTCGCGATGGCGATCCAGGAGCTGGGCACGCCCGCACGCTCGCTCACGGCGACCCAGATCCGCATGCTGACCGACGCGGACCACGCGCGCGCGCGCATCCACAGCATCGACACCGAGCGCCTGCGCGAGGAGCTGGCCCGGGGTGCGATCGCGGTGCTGCCGGGCTTCCAGGGCGTGACCGAGGACGGGGACATCTCGACGCTCGGCCGGGGCGGCTCGGACACCAGCGCCGTCGCGGTGGCCGCCGCGCTCAAGGCCGACGTGTGCGAGATCTACACCGACGTGGACGGCGTGCTCACCTGCGATCCGCGCATCGTTCCCGACGCGCGCCTGATCGAGCGCATCTCCTACGACGAGATGCTGGAGATGGCCAGCCTCGGGGCCAAGGTCCTGCAGATCCGCTCGGTCAAGTTCGGCAAGCAGTACGGTGTCCCGATCCACGTGCGCAGCGCGTTCAGCGACAGGGAGGGTACCTGGGTGGTTCCCGAGAGCGAGGTGATGGAGCGGCTCGTCGTCTCCGGCGTGACCTACAACCGCAACGAGGCCAAGGTCACGATCTTCGGCGTCGCCGACGTTCCGGGGATCGCGGCGCGGATCTTCGGGCCCATGTCGGACGCCGGGCTGGTGGTCGACGTGATCGTGCAGAACGTCTCGAAGGATGGCACGACCGACGTCACGTTCACGGTCGCGCGCGGCGACCTGGCGCGCGCGCTCGAGATCTCGGAGAGCCTGGCCGCGGAGCTGCCCGCGCGCGGCGTCGAGTCGGACGAGGCGATCGCGAAGGTCTCGGTCGTGGGCCTGGGCATGAAGGATCACGCGGGCGTCGCCGGACGCATGTTCAAGGTGCTCGCGAACGAGGGCATCAACATCCAGATGATCAATACCTCGGAGATCAAGATCTCGGTGGTGCTTGCTGAGAAGTACACCGAGCTGGCCTGCCGCAAGCTGCACGCGGCCTTCGAGCTCGGAGACGCGCCGGTCCGGGAAGAGGAAGCCTGAGCGCGCCGCGGGTCCCGTCGACCCTGCCCGCGCGGCGCAGCGTCTGGGCCGCGATCGCCGTGCTGGCACTGCTGCGGACCGCGGCGCCGCTGCCGCTTCCGGACTGGGGACCGGTGGAGACCGCGCGCGGCTGCCGGCTGGACGCGCTGGGTTCCGGCCCGCCGTGTCCCTGCGAGCGCTGGCCGGGGCGCCTGCGTCTGGCGCTCGGGCAGCCGCTGGACCCCGACCGCGCCAGCGCCGCCGAGCTCGAGGCGCTGCCGGGTCTGGGGCCGGCCCGGGCCGCCGCCATCGTGGCGGAGCGGGAGCGCGGCGGCCCGTACGCCCAGATCGGGGCCATCGAGCGCCGGGTGCGGGGGATCGGGCCGGCAACGCTGGGGCAGGTCGCCCCGCAACTGCGGGTGGATCCCTGCGTTCGGCGAGCCGGGAGCGGACCGGATGAGTATGATGCGCCCGGGCAACCTGGGGGGTGACCATGGCTCTGTCGGTTCCATCGCGCTCGGCGCTCGGCTTCCTCTGCGGCGCGCTGCTCCTGACGGCCGTCCGCGCCGGGGCGGCCGAGTTCGTGGTGACCACGCTGGCCGACGGCTTCGACGGCAGCTGCGACGCCGACTGCACGCTGCGCGAGGCGGTCATCGCCGCCAACCTCACCGCGGGCGCGGACAGCATCCTGCTGTCCGCGGGGACCCACGTGCTGAGCAGCGCCGGCGCGAACGAGGACGTCTCGGCGACCGGGGATCTGGACCTGACCGACCCCGCCGGCGTGACCTGGGTCGGTGCGGGCGCCGGGCTGACGACCGTGAGCGCCGCCGGCCTCGGGGATCGCGTCCTCGAGGTCCGTCCGGGTGCCGTCGGCACGCTGCAGGACCTGACGCTGCTCGGGGGCAGCGCCGCCGGGGGGCTCGGGGGCAACGTGCGCGTTCGCGGAGCCCTGACGCTGACCCGCGTGACGGTGGCCGGCGGCTCGGCCCTCGACGGCGCGGGTGCCCATGTCGACGCGGCCGCCAGCCTGACGCTGGACCAGGCGCGGATCTCGGGCAACACGGCGACCGGCGCCGGCGGCGGTGTGCTCAACCTCGGGACGCTGGTCGCGACCGCGTCCCTCATCGATGGCAACGGGGCGAACGATGGCGGGGGCGTGGACAACCGGCTGAGCGCGACCTTCACGAACGTGACCTTCTCCGGAAACGGCGCCGCCGGGCCCGGCGGCGCGTATCGCCAGTCGGCCAGCCTGGCCGACGGCGCGCTCGTCCACGTGACCTTCGTCGGCAACGCCGCGGGCGACGGCGGTAGCGCCGTGCACCTCGAGTCCGAGGCGGGCGTGGTGACGATCCGCAGCTCGATTCTCGGCGACGCCGGCGGGGGTACGGGCAACTGTGGTGGTTCCTCGGGCTTCGTCGTATCGCTGGGCGACAACGTGGCGGACGACGCCAGCTGCGCACTGACGGGCGAGCGCGATGCCGTGGTGGCCGACGTGCTGCTGGGCCCGCTCGCCAGCAGCGGCGGCGCGACGCCGACCCACGCACCGCTCCCCGGCAGCCCCGCGATCGACGCGGTCGGCAGTGGCGTCTGCGTCGACGCCGACCAGCGCGCGGTGACGCGGCCGCAGGACGGCGATGGCGACGGCATCCGGCTCTGCGACGTCGGCGCGCTGGAGCTGGCGGGAGACTTCGATCTCGACGGCGTGGCCGACGACGACGACAGCTGCGTGTGGGTGGCGAACCCCGGTTCGCCCCAGCCCGATGCGGGCGGCGTCGGCGCGGGCAGCCCGCCCGATGGCGCGGGAGACGCCTGCCAGTGCGGCGACGCCAGCGGCGACGGTATCGTCGCCGCGCCCGACCCGCTGCGCTACCGCGAGGCGCTGGCCGGGAGCCTCCCGCTCACCGCCGACGAGGAGATGCGCTGCCGGGTGACGCTGCTCTCCCGTGACTGCGACCTGGTGCAGATCGTGGCGCTCTCTCGCGGCATCGCCGGCGCTGCACCGGGCGTCGGGCAGGTCTGCGAGGCGGCGCTGAATCCGGGCCTCGATCTGCCGCTGCCGTACCTCGACGACCTCGCCGCGGACTCGGGCTGGACCGTGGTCGACGGGCCCGACGCGGTCGGGGGTCCATCGCAGTGGTCGTTCCAGCAGGGTGGCTACTTCCAGGAGGCGAACATCGGCGATGCGGTCAACACGCCGCCCGCGGCGCTCGCCGCGCTGTCGACGCTGTCTCACTTCGGCGATCCGCGCTGGCGCGACTACCGGGTCGACGTCCCGGTCCTTCCCGAGGACGATGATGGCATCGGGGTGATCGCGCGTCTGCGCGATGCCGACAGCTACTACCGGTTCTCGGTCGACCGCCAGCTCCAGTACGCGCGCATCGTCAAGCTGGAGGACGGTGTGGCGAGCCTGATTGCCGAGGACCTCTCCTTCCCGGATGCCTTCGCGGTCGGCTCCGAGCGGGTGGTCTCCCTCGAGGCGCGCGGGTCCACGCTGCGTGCGTACCTGGACCACGAGCTGGTCCTCGAGGGCAGCGATCCCGACCTGCCCGCCGGTGCGGTCGGGCTGTACGCCTACGCCATGGGCAACCCGCGCGTGATCTTCGAGGAGCTGGCGGTCATCCCGGTCCGGGTGCCGCTGCCGTACGTCGACGAGCTCGACACGGACGCTGGCTGGACCTTCGTCGATCGCGGGACCACCAGCGGACCGTCGAGCTGGTCGTTCGGCGGCGGTCAGCTCACCCAGAGCAGCAACATCTTCGGTCCCGGCGGCCAGGAGCTGGGCACGTTCGCCTTCTTCGGAGATCCGGAATGGGCCGACGTGCAGCTCGACGTCGACCTGATCCCCGGGGATGACGACGACGCCGGCATCATCGCGCGCTTCGTCGATGCCGACAGCTACTACCGCTTCGACATGAACGCCCAGCTCGGCCGGACCCGGATCGTGCGCGTCCACGACGGGGCGTTCAGCGTGCTCGCGCAGGACCTGGGCTTCGCCGCCTACCAGCAGGGCATCCCGAACCGCCTGAGCCTGGTCGCCCAGGGCGATCGCCTGACCGGCTTTCTCGACGGCGAGCCCGTGGTGCAGGCGACCGACGCGGCGCTCGGCCGCGGCCGCATCGCGCTGCACGCCAACGCCATGAGCCCGATCAGCTTCGAGCGCGTCGAGGTCAAGGTCCCGGACGGCAGCCTGCCGGTGCCCCTGCTCTACGATCCGATGGGGCTGGACACGGGCCAGCTCGGCTTCGTGGACCTCCCGGGCAGCGCGAGCGGTCCGGGGAGCTGGTCGTTCTCGGCGGGCTTCCTGGTGCAGAGCTCCAACATCGGCGGGGCCTACAGCGAGCCGCTGGGTACGGTCGCCAGCGTCATCCCGCCCGGTGCGCCCTGGACGGACGTGCGCATCGAGACGGACTTCGTCGCCCGGGACAACGATGGGGTCGGCCTGGTCGCGCGCTACCAGGACGCCGCGAACCACTACCGGCTGGTCGTCAGCAACGCGCCGGCGCTGGTCCAGATCAGCGTGGTCCGCGACGGCGTGCTCACGGTGCTCGCGAGCCTCGATCCGTCTCCGGTGAGCTACACCCAGTGCGCGGCGACGACGGCGGTCCCGAGCTGCCCGCAGAACACCCTGGCGCTGGAGGTCGAGGGGCTGGCGCTGCGCGCCTTCCTGAACGGGGCGCAGGTGCTCGGGGCCATCGACATCTTCGCCAGCCACGCCAGCGGCGGCGCGGGGCTGCTCTCGGTGTCCATGGGGCAACCCGACGTGGCCTTCGACCGGCTGATCATCACCGGGCTGCCGTAGGGCAGGGCGCCGCAGCCGGAGGCCGGGCGGGAGATCCGCCGCCGGGCGGCGGGCGCGCTCCCCGCGGGCAGCGGCCCGTGCGTGGGCCGCCAACGGGCCCCCGCTGGACTAGACTGCCCGGGATGGGCCGTATCTACCTGGATCACAATGCGACCACGCCGCTGTGCCCCGAGGCGCTCGAGGCGATGACGCGGGTGCTGCGGGACACGTACGGCAATCCGTCCAGCGTTCACGCCGAGGGGGCGGCCGCGCGCGCGGTGGTCGAGCAGGCCCGGGAGCAGGTGGCGGCGCTGCTGGGGGCGCCACCCGAGAGCGTGGTCTTCACCAGCTCGGCCACGGAGTCCAACAACACCGTGCTGCGCAGCGCGGCCCTGCGTGCGCCCCACCACGGAGACCAGATCATCACCTGCGCCACCGAGCACCCTGCGGTGCTGGATCCACTCGAGGAGCTCCGGGTGCGCGGCACCGTGCTGCCGGTCGAGCCGGACGGTCGGCTCGACCCGCAGCGGCTCGCCGACGCGCTCGAGGACGGCACGCTGCTGGTGTCGGTGATGTGGGCGAACAACGAGACCGGCGTGATCCAGCCGATCGAGGAGCTCGCCCGCATCGCCGCCGACCGCGGCGTGGCGTTCCACACCGACGCCGTCCAGGCGCTGGGCAAGTGTCGCCTCGACCTGTCCTCGCTGCCCGTGGACTTCGCGTCGTTCTCCGCGCACAAGCTCGGCGGACCCAAGGGCGCCGGGGCGCTGTACGTGCGGCCCGGCGCGCACCTGACCCCGCTGCTGCGGGGCGGCGGCCAGGAGCGGCGGCGGCGTCCGGGCACCGAGAACGTGGCCGGCATCGTCGGCTTCGGCGCGGCGTGCGCGGCCGCGGCGGCCGACCTCGAGGCGCGTCGCGCGCGCCTGGCAGAGCTGCGCGAGCGGCTCTGGAAGGGCATCGAGGCGCGCGTGCCGGACGTGCGCCGCAACGGCTCCGCGGGGCACACGCTGGAGCACACGCTCAATGTCGCCTTCCCGGGGGCCGACGCCGAGGCGCTGGTGGTCGCGCTGGATCTCGAGGGCGTCGCCGCGGCGACCGGCGCGGCCTGCCATGCCGGCTCGACCGAGCCCTCGCACGTGCTGCTGGCCATGGGGCTGGCGCCGGAGATCGGCGCCAGCGCGATCCGCTTCAGTCTCGGGCGCCCGACCACGGCGGCCGAGATCGACCGTGTGCTCGCCGTGCTGCCCGGGGTGGTCGCACGCGCGCGCGCCGCCGGGGACGCGCGTTGAGCGAGCGCTGGCTGGTCGCCATGAGCGGCGGTGTCGACTCCTCGGTCGCCGCGGCACTGCTGGTGCGCGACGGCCACGAGGTGGTCGGCGTGACCATGGACCTGGGCGAGGGCAGCGCGCGCGAGCACCTGCGCCCCGGCGGGAAGAAGTGCTGCGGCCTGCCCGACGCCGAGGACGCCGCGGCCGTGGCGCGCCGGCTCGGCATTCGCCACTACGTCGCGAACTACCGCGACGCCTTCCGCACCGCCGTGATCGAGCCCTTCGTGGATGACTACGCCGCCGGGCGCACGCCGATCCCCTGCATCGCCTGCAACCGCGAGCTCAAGTTCGACCGCCTGCTGCGTCGCGCGCACACGCTGGGCGCCCGGGGCGTCGCGACGGGTCACTACGCACGCCTCGTGCGGGCCCCCGGCGGCGGCACCGAGCTGCACCGGCCCCGCGACCGCGCCAAGGACCAGACCTACTTCCTGTTCGACCTGACGCCCGACGTGCTCGACGTGCTGCGCTTCCCGCTCGGCGAGCTCTCGAAGGACGAGGTCCGCGAGCTGGCACGCGAGCACGCGCTGGTCACCGCCGACAAGCCCGAGAGCCAGGGCATCTGCTTCGTGCCCGACGGCGACGTGCGCGCTGCCCTCGAGCGCCTGCGGCCGGGCCTGGACCGGCGCCCCGGCCCGATCGTGGACGAGAGCGGCGAGCACCTGGGTGCGCACGCGGGCGCCGTCGGCTTCACCACCGGCCAGCGGCGCGGGCTCGGCCTCTCGGGCGGACCCTGGTACGTGCGCCGCGTGGAGCCCGGGGCCGGACGCGTCGAGGTCACGCGCGACGCCGGCGCGCTGCGCTGTCGCACGGTCGAGGCACGCCGCGCCGTCTGGCACGACGGCGCGACGCCCGCGGGACCGGTGCGCGTGCAGGTGCGCCACCGCGGACGCAGTGTCCCGGGACGGATCGAGGCGTGCGCCGACGGCTTCGTGGCGCATCTCGAGGATACGGCCTGGGCGCCATCGCCCGGACAGGCGGCCGTGGTCTACGCTGCCGACGACTCGCGCGTTCTGGGCGGGGGGTGGATCGCTGGCGCCGCCTGAAGACGAGCCGCTGGAGCCCCTCGAGCAGCGCCTGGGCCACCGATTCCACAGCCGCGGTCTGCTCGAGCAGGCGCTTACCCACACCTCGCGCGCCAACGAGCTGGGCGACCTCAGCCTGGGCAACGAGCGCCTGGAGTTCCTGGGTGACGCGGTGCTCGACGTGGCCGTGAGCGAGATCCTGATGCGCGAGCACCCGGACCGCTCCGAGGGCTGGCTGACGCGCGCCCGCGCCAGCGCGGTGAACCGGCGAGCGCTCGTCGAGCGGGCGCGCGAGCTGGAGATCGCGCGCTGGCTGCGGCTCGGGCGGGGCGAGCAGGGGTCGCAGCGCGGGCCGAACCCCTCCCTGCTGGCCAACGCCCTCGAGGCCCTGATCGGCGCGCTGTATCTCGACGGCGGATTCGAGGAGGTGCGCGCGCTGGTCGAGCGGACCTTCGGCCCGCACCTGGTGGATCCGGACGCGCTGGTGGATCCGAAGACCCGCCTGCAGGAGCTGCTCCAGGCGCGCGGCGCGCCCACGCCCGAGTACTGCACGACCGCGGAGAGCGGCCCGCCGCACGCGCGAGAGTTCCGCGTCGCGGTCCGCCTCGACGGCCGGACGCTGGGAACGGGCGCCGGCGGCAGCAAGCGCACCGCGGAGCAGGCCGCCGCTCGCGATGCCCTCGAGCGCGGTGCCCCATGACCCCGGAGACGTCGCCCGGACACCGCTGTGGCGTCGTGGCCCTGCTCGGCCGTCCCAACGCCGGCAAGTCCACGCTGCTCAACGCGCTGCTCGGCGAGCGAATCGCCATCACGACCGCTCGCGCGCAGACCACGCGCGCGCGCATGCTCGGCGTGCTCACCCGGCCCGCTGCGCAGCTGCTGCTGTACGACACGCCGGGCGTACACACCAGCGAGCGGCGATTCAATCGCGTGATGACCGACAGCGCGCTGCGCGTGGCCGACGACGCCGACGTGCGGCTGCTGCTGCACGAGGCGCGCGGGGACTGGGGCGAGGCCGAGGAGGCGCTTGCCGGGCTCCCCGCGCCGATCCTGCTGGTGCGCACCAAGTGCGACACCGGTGCGCCCACGCCCGTGCCGGGCCCGGACCGCTTCGCGGGGGTCCTCGAGGTCTCGGCGCGCCGCGGCAAGGGGCTCGAGGCGCTGGTGGAGGCCGCGATCGCGCACCTGCCGGAGGGCCCCGCCCTGTACCCGCCGGACTTCCTGACCGACGCGCCGATGCGCTTCCTCGCGGCCGAGCAGATCCGCGAGGTGGTCTTCGAGCAGCTCCGCGACGAGGTGCCCTACGGCAGCGCTGTCGAGATCCTGGAGTGGAACGAGGACGACGAGGCGATCCGGATCCGCGCCAATCTGCTGGTGGAGCGCGACTCGCACAAGGGAATCGTGGTGGGGGCCGGGGGACAGACGCTCAAGCGCCTCGGCACCGAGGCGCGTCGCCGCCTGACGCGGCTCGCCGGCAAGACGGTCCACCTGAACCTCTGGGTCAAGACCGATCGCAACTGGACCCGCCGCCCCCGCCGCATCCGCGAGCTGGGCTACGCCTGAGGGCGGCTCCCGGCGCTCCCGGAGCGCCTGTTATTCTCTGGGCCAGCCCCCGGGGAGGAGCGAGCAGCCCGTGAACGACCAGGAACCCAGGAATCCCGCGGATCTCGAGCGCTGGCGAGAGCTGGCGAGCAAGGAGCTGCGAGGCAAGGATCCCGACACCCTGATCTGGGACAGCCCCGAGGGCATCCCGATCAAGCCGCTGTACACGGCCGCGGATCTCGAGGCGCTCGAGCACGTGGACACGCTCCCGGGCCTGTTCCCGTTCCTGCGCGGGCCGCGCGCGACCATGTACGCCAACCGGCCCTGGACGGTGCGCCAGTACGCCGGCTTCTCGACCGCCGAGGAGTCCAACGCCTTCTACCGGGCCAATCTGGCCAGCGGCCAGAAGGGGCTCTCGGTGGCCTTCGACCTCGCGACCCACCGGGGCTACGACTCCGACCACCCGCGCGTGGTCGGCGACGTGGGCAAGGCCGGCGTCGCGATCGACTCCGTCGAGGACATGAAGCGGCTCTTCGACGGCATCCCGCTGGACCAGATGTCGGTCTCGATGACGATGAACGGTGCGGTGATCCCGACGCTCGCCGGCTACATCGTGGCCGCGGAGGAGCAGGGCGTCCCGACCGAGAAGCTCACGGGGACGATCCAGAACGACATCCTCAAGGAGTTCATGGTCCGCAACACCTACATCTACCCGCCCGAGCCCAGCATGCGGATCGTGGCCGACATCATCGAGTTCACGGCCAAGAAGATGCCGAAGTTCAACTCGATCTCGATCAGCGGCTACCACATGCAGGAGGCGGGGGCGACGTGCGTGCAGGAGCTCGCCTTCACGCTGGCCGACGGCGTGGAGTACGTGCGGGCCGCGCTGGCCAAGGGCCTCGACGTGGACGCCTTCGCGGGGCGGCTGAGCTTCTTCTGGTGCATCGGCATGAACTTCTTCATGGAGATCGCCAAGATGCGGGCCGGTCGCCTGCTCTGGGCGCGGCTGATGAAGCAGTTCGAGCCGCAGAATCCCGGGTCGATGATGCTGCGTACGCACTCCCAGACCTCGGGCTGGAGCCTCACCGAGCAGGATCCCTACAACAACATCGTGCGCACCACGATCGAGGCGCTCGCCGCGGTGCTCGGGGGCACGCAGTCCCTGCACACCAACAGCTTCGACGAGGCCATGTCGCTGCCCACGCCGTTCTCGGCGCGGATCGCGCGGAACACCCAGCTGATCATCGCCGAGGAGACGCACGTCACCAAGGTCATCGATCCGCTGGCGGGCTCGTACTACGTGGAGAGCCTGACCGATGCGATCGCCCGCGAGGCCTGGAAGCTGATCGAGGAGGTCGAGGCGCTCGGCGGCATGACCCGCGCCATCGAGGCCGGCATGCCCAAGCTGCGCATCGAGGAGTCGGCCACGCGCCGCCAGGCGAGCATCGACCGCGGCGAGGACGTGATCGTCGGCGTCAACCGCTACCGCAGCGACGAGGCGAGCCCCGTCGAGGTGCTCGACATCGACAACACGGAGGTCCGTGCCAAGCAGATCGCGGGCCTCGCGGAGCTGCGGCGTGCGCGCGACGAGAAGCGCTGCCGCGAGGCGCTGCGCCGCCTGACCGAGGGCGCAGCGGGCGGGGGCAACGTGCTCGAGCTGGCGGTGGACTGCGCGCGCGCGCGCGCCACCGTGGGCGAGATCTCCGACGCCATGGAGGAGGTCTTCGGCCGCCACCGCGCCGAGATCCGCAGCGTCTCGGGCGTGTACGCCGCCGCCAGCGAGGGCGACGAGGAGTTCGAGGCGGTCCGCGCCGAGGTCGCCGCCTTCGGGGCCGCCGAGGGCCGCCGCCCGCGCATCCTGGTGGCCAAGCTCGGGCAGGACGGGCACGATCGAGGTGCCAAGGTGATCGCGACCGGGTTCGCCGACCTCGGCTTCGACGTCGACGTCGGGCCGCTGTTCCAGACGCCCGAGGAGGTCGCGCGCCAGGCGGTCGAGAACGACGTTCACGTGGTGGGCGTGTCGACCCAGGCCGCCGGCCACAAGACGCTGGTGCCCGAGCTGATCGAGCAGCTGCGCAGCCAGGGTGCGGGGGACGTGGTCGTGGTGGCCGGGGGCGTGATCCCGGCCAAGGACTACGAGTTCCTGTTCGAGCGCGGCGTCGCGAACGTCTTCGGACCCGGTACGCCGATCACCAAGGCCGCGCGAGAGACCCTGCAGGCCGTGCGCGACCGCCGGGGCGCATGACGGAGACCGCCGACGAGGCGCGTGGCTACTGCGAGGGCGTGCTGGCCGGCGACCGGCGCCAGGTCGCGCGCGCCATCACGCTGCTGGAGAGCACCCGGGCCGATCACCGCGCGCTCGGCCAGCAGGTGCTCGACCAGCTCGTGCCGCACGCGGGCAAGGCGATCCGGGTGGGCATCACCGGCCCGCCCGGCGTCGGCAAGAGCTCGTTCATCGAGGCGCTGGGCCTGAGGCTGGTCGGGCAGGGCCGGCGCCTCGCGGTGCTCGCGGTCGATCCCTCGAGCCCCGTCAGCGGCGGCAGCATCCTGGGCGACAAGACCCGAATGGAGGAGCTGGCGCGCGAGCCGGGGGCGTACATCCGCCCCTCTCCCTCGGGCGGCACGCTGGGAGGTGTCGCGCAGCGCACGCGCGAGGCCATGCTGGTGGTCGAGGCCGCAGGCCACGACGTGGTCCTGGTCGAGACCGTCGGCGTCGGCCAGTCCGAGGTCGAGGTGCGCGCCATGGTCGACCTGTTCGCCGTGCTGCTCCAGCCCGGTGCGGGCGACGACCTGCAGGGCATCAAGAAGGGCCTGCTCGAGCTCGCCGACGTGCTCGTGGTGCACAAGGCCGACGGCCCCCAGAAGGAGCTCGCGGAGCGCACCCGCGCGGACCACGAGAGCGCCCTGCAGCTGCTGCGCGGCGGCGTCGACGGCTGGACGCCGCGCGTGCTCACGGCGAGCTCGGTGCGCGGCGAGGGCATCGCGGAGTTCTGGGAGCTCGTGCTCGAGCACCACGAGCAGCAGAGCCGCGCGGGGCAGCTCGAGCGCCGGCGTCGCGAGCAGACACGCGCCTGGCTCTGGCGCCTGCTCGAGGACGGTCTGCACGACGCTTTCCGGGGCGATCCCGCCATCGCCGCGCGCCTGCCCGAGCTCGAGGCGGCGGTGGAGGCGAGCGAGATCACGGCGCCGAGGGCCGCGGCGGAGCTTCTTCGGCTCTTTCGGCCGGGCTAGGGCCGGTTCACCCTTCTGCCCCGGTGTGTGAACGATTTCACAGCCGGGCCCGGGGGAGAGCGCCAGCCTGTGCGCGAGTTCACAGGAGGCTGCTCGATGTCCGTCACCCCGACCCGGAACCCGGTTGCTCGCAGACTCGTCGCATGGGGGGGCCTCTGGGCCGGGATCTGGGTGGGCCTGGCAGCGGCCCCGGCCGGCGCCCAGGGGACCATCGAGCGCGGGCCCGATGGCGCGCGCGCCGTGCACCCGGGGCAGGGCGTCGAGACCCGCTTCACGCCGGGCGCGGTCGAGTTCGCGCGCCTGGCGGGAGGGGGTGACCGGCTCGCGCTGCGGCTTGAGCGCATGGGCCGCGCAGACGCGCTGGAAGTGGTGGAGCCCGGCGTTCTCGAGGCGGGCGATCACCGCGTCGAGTACCGCCGCCCTGGCCTGATCGAGTGGTACGAGCCGCGCGAGCGCGGCATGAAGCACGGCTTCACGCTCGAGCAGCGGCCCGCGGGCACGGGCGACGCCGTGCTCGAGCTCGCGTTCGCCGGCGGCATCGAGGTGGCCCCCGACGGGACCGGTGGCCTGGCTCTGATGGACGGCGGCGTTCCGCTGGGATCCTACGCCGAGCTCGAGGTCTTCGACGCCGACGGCGCGCCGGTGCCGGCGCGGCTCGACGGCGCACGGGCGATCGCACGGATCGAGATCGACGATCGCGCCGCGCGCTACCCCCTCCTGGTGGACCCGATCGTGATCTTCGCGTCGTGGTCCGGAGGGGGAATGGGCGCACCTGGCTCCGGTCTCGGCCACTCCGCGACGCGGGCCGACGTGAACGGGGATGGCCTCGACGACGTGATCATCGGCAGCCAGTGCCAGACCACCGACCCCGGCTGTGAGGATCGCGTCCAGGTCGCGCTCGGCGACAGGCTGACGAACTTCAACAGCCTGGCGACCAACGGTCTCGAGGAGACGGCCGCCTGGGAGGCCGTGGGCGATCCCGGCACTGGTTTCGGCTACGCGGTGGGGGCGTCGGACGTCAACGCAGACGGCTTCGACGACGTCATCGTCGGCGCGCCGTTCGAGCTGTTCGACTGCACGCCCAACGGGCTGAAGAAGGGCCGGGTGTACGTCTACCTCGGCGGGCCGCCGAGCGCGTCCGATCCGTCGGGCCTGGGCGATCCCGGGACTCCGGCAAACGCGGACGTGGTGCTGCAGACGAACCACACCTGGAACGCCTTCCGCTGCATCGATGCCTGCACGCCGCCGGCTCCCGGCTGCAGCAGCACGCCTGGCTTCGGCGCGCGCGTGGGTGGCCTCGACTTCAACAATGACGGCTTCGGCGATCTCTACGTGTCGGACCTGGACCGGTTCAGCTTCGAGCTCTTTCCGGACACACAGCGGTCGTGGGGCGAGGTTGCGGTCTTCGAGGGATCCGCGGCTGGCCTGCTCGCGTCGCGCACGGTCCTGAGCCCGGGCAACTGCCTTTTCAACCCGCCTAACTGCCGGGACTTCTTCTTCGGAGACTCGGTCGCGGTCGCCGACGTGAACGGAGACCAGCGCGACGATCTGATCATCTCCGCGCCGGCACCCGGACCGGACGGACCCGAGGTCTACATCAGCCGGGGCCACGCGAGCGGTATGAACAGCCCCGTCGGCGTCAACCCGGACCCCGCGCGTACGCCCGAGTCGGTGGCGGGAGCCGACGTCAACGGAGACGGACTCGCCGATCTGGTCATCGGGGGGAGCAACGGGGCGGAGGTGCGCCTGAGCAACGGTGCCGATTCCGGCATCTTCGGCAGCGTCGACTGGACCTTCGTGGGTCAGAGCTGGTTCATTCCCCAGTTCATCGACGAGGACTTCGGGTTCTCGACCTCGTCCCTCCGCGACGTGAACGGCGACTGCTTCGAGGACGTGGCCTTCGGAGCTCCGGGCTGGGCGCCCGGAGATCCCGGCCCCTCGGACCCGCCCTCCAGCGATGCCCGGCGGGGCCGCGTGTACGTCTTCGAGGGCTCGTCGAGCGGGCTCGGGGCCACTCCGGCGACCGAGGACTCCGGACTGGCAATCGACGACATGCAGTACGGCTGGGGCGTCGGCCCGATCGACATCGACCGCAATCACCACGGCGACATGCTGACGTACACGCCGTTCGCGGCGGACGGCTTCGGCTACGCGGCTGTCAACATGGGATTCTCCGGCTTCCCGGCGGTCACCATGAGTCCCGATCCCCTGATCGCGGCCGACCGCAATGGGAACCGCTGGCAGATGGAGCTCCTGTTCACGCCGTCCCAGGCTCCCAACGTGCTGCGCGTGCGCCTCGAGGCCCTGGAAACGGTGAGCCTCGGCAGTGCCGGGGCGCTGGCGTTCGACCGCGACGTGATCAGCGTCGAGGTCATCCAGGCCTCGTCCGACTGGACCGCCGAGGAGCACTCGAGCCCTAGCTTCTCGAACCTCGTCCTGATTCCGGAGCTGGACATCCTGGGCGGTGTCTCGGCGGGCAGCACGCTCGAGTTCCGGGTCCAGCTCGACCGCACGCCGACCTCCGTCTCGATGCTCAATGGATCGGCCATCGTGCCGGACGTCACGGCGACCCTGAGCGGCGGCCCGATCCAGGACTGCGACGGCGATGGCTTCGAGCGCGACGAGGACTGTGCCGACGCGGACGGGGCGATCTTCCCCGGCGCGCAGGAGATCTGTGACGAGCTCGACAACGATTGCGACCGCCAGTACGACGAGGGCTTCGGCACGGGCGACGGCTGCCAGGTCGGTACCGGTCAGTGCGAGCGCTTCGGCAGCATCGTCTGCTCCGCCGATGGCCTGTCCTCCGAGTGCAGCGTCGTGGCGGGCAGCCCGACGCCCGAGGTCTGCGACAGCCTCGACAACGACTGTGACGGCGCCGTCGACGACGGCAACCCGGGCGGCGGCGCCGCCTGCGGGACGGGGCAGGCGGGCGTCTGTGCGGCCGGCACGATCCAGTGCACCGGGGGTGCGCTCCTCTGCTCGGCGGATCAGGCGCCGTCAGGCGAGGTCTGCGACGGCCTCGACAACGACTGCGACACCGAGGTGGACGAGGACTTCCCGGAGCTCGGCGGTGTCTGCAGCGTGGGCGTGGGCGAGTGCAGCCGCGCGGGCAGCTTCGTCTGCGACGGGATCGGCAGCGTCTGCGACGCGCTGCCCGGAGCGCCGCTGACGGAGCTCTGCGACGGCCTGGACAACGACTGCGACGGAGGCGTGGACGAGGACTTCGCCGGCCTCGGTTCGGCCTGCAGCGTGGGCGTCGGTGCCTGTCAGGCGGCCGGCTCGACGGTCTGCAGCGCAGACGGCCTCGGCACCGGGTGCGACGCGGTCGCGGGCACGCCGGGCACCGAGATCTGCAACGGCATCGACGACGACTGCGACGGAGCGGTCGACGAGGAGGCCGTGGATGCGCCGACCTGGTACCCGGACGCCGACGGCGACGGTCTGGGGAGCGCCCTGGGTCCGGTGATCGTGGACTGCGCCGCTCCCGCGGGGCACGTGGCGAACAGCGGCGACTGCAACGACGCGGATCCGGCGGTGGGCGCGACCTGCAACACCCCGCCGTCGCCGGGCCCGGTGGTGCTGCCCGAGGCCTCGCCGCAGGTGGAGATCACGCTGCCCAACGTGACGGTGGGGGGCGACACGACGGTCAGCGTCACGCCATGCGGCGATGCCGCTGGCTTCCCCGAGGGGATCGCCATCGACGCCAGCTCGCTCTGCGTCGACGTCGACACCAGCGCCGGGTTCACGGGCGATGCGATCGTCTGCATCGACTACGATCCTGCGCAGTTCAATCCGTCCGAGATCTCGATGGTGCGCTGCTCCCTGCCCCCGGCGGCCCCGCCGGCCTGTGGCCTGCCCCCGGACCAGCAGCAGAACTGCCCGCCCTGCGCCTTGCTCGCCGAGAATCGCTGCGACGAGCCCGGTGAGGTGAGCTGCACCGATCACCCGGAGCCCGGCGTCTTCTGCGCCTTCACGCCCGGCTTCTCGATCTTCGCGATCGGGCCGCCGCTGGACGGCGACGGGGACTTCACGCCGGATCTGCGCGACAACTGCCCCGCGGACTTCAACTTCTTCCAGGACGACGGCGATGCCGACGGGGCCGGGGACGTCTGCGACACCTGCCCGGTCTGGGCGAACGCGGACCAGGCCGACACCGACGGCAACGGGACGGGCGACGCCTGCGAGTGCGGCGACCAGACCGGTGACGGGCGCGTCGACGTGGCCGACATCCTCGCGATCAACGAGGTGATCTTCGACCTTCAGCCGGCGTCGCCGCTCTGCGACACGGGAGACGACGGCGCGTGCAACGTCGCGGACATCCTCGGGGTGAACGCGAGGATCTTCGGGGCGCCGGCGTACTGCGAGCGCAACCCGGATCCGGCCCCCACACCGTAGCGACGCCGGCGCGTCTCCCCGCCGCCGACGGGGGGGCGCGTCTGCAGCCGCTAGTCGTGCGTCCGGATCTCGACGGCGATCACGTCGCTGTCGTCGGCGAGACGGCGGATCTTGGGCAGGCTCGCGATCATCCCGGCCAGCCGCTCCTGCGTGCGGTCGTCGATCGAGTCGAAGTGGATCAGCAGGCCGCGGTCGCCGTCGTCGCGCTCGACGTGGCCGTCGATCAGCAGCGGCTCGCCGGTGGCGCAGCCGTACAGCGCCAGGCGCAGGCGCTCGCGCACGTCGATCCGGTTGGTGGGCTCGACGCGCAGGCCCCGCGCCGAGAGGTCGCGCGCGAGGAGCGCGCGCGTGGCGCCGGCGCACATGGCCTCGACGGAGCGCTCGTAGACCCCGCGCGGCGTTCGCCGCTCCTGGCGCGGGGAGGGTCCGGCGGCGCGAACGTCCTCCCCCGGTGAGGGATTGGAGCGCGGCGACCAGGCGGCCGGCCCGTAGGCGCGCTCGCGGAGCAGCTCCGCGAGCCCGAGCTGCGCCTGCGTTCCCAGGCCCTGGAAGCGCACGCCGAGCGCGTACTGTCCTGGCTGGCCGCCCTCGCGCGCGCCCAGGTCGCTGCGGACCACACGGCCGGTCAGTCGCACCGGGCGTCCGGTCTCCGGGCTCGGCAGGCTCAGCCGGACGCGTGAGCCGGGGCGTGCCCGTTCCCAGCCCATCAGCCGGCAGCCGTCCATGGAGAGGTCCACGAGCACGCCCTCGCGCGCGCGTCCCCAGCCCACCCGGTAGCGGACGCCGCTGCCCACCGAGAAGCGCGGCACGGCCTGCTGGTCCTGGCCGAGGAACAGCGCCTGGAGCAGGAGCGTGCGCGCCGCCACGGGGTGCGCGTCGAAGGGCACCAGCACGTCGAACCCGGCCCGGCGCAGGGCTGCGCGCTGCGTGCGCGCCTCGCCCTGGACGTACGCGAGCCAGGTCGAACGCAGGTGCTCGGGCCGCCGCCGCGTGTCCAGCGCCAGCGCCAGGCGCGCGGTCGTGATCAGGATCCGCACGTGCGCAGGGATGGCGATCGGGGGCTCGAACTTGGAGCCGCGCCAGGTGCGGTACTCGACGCCGAGCTCGTCGAGCAGCGCTCTCGCGCCCTCGAGCTCTCCGTCGTCAATCAGGAGGGTTGCGTCGCCGGCCTGCACACTCTCTTCCGGTGAGGGGAAACTCTCCCCCGCACATCGGAGAATCCCCCGGCGAACTTCATTCCCGCCGCCTCAACCGCCGCGGGGGGCCCGCCGATGAATGACCGGTCGGAGTGTGGCCGTCCCATGCCTCAGCTGAACATCGAATCTCGCGAGATCACGCTCAAGATCGTGTACTACGGGCCCGCTCGCTCGGGGAAGACCACCAACCTGAAGCAGCTGCACGACATGCTCGCCGGCGGCGTCGCCGGGGACATGGTCACGCTGGACACCCAGGATGACCGGACCCTCTACTTCGACTTCCTGCCGGTCGAGTTCGGGGTCGAGGGCGACTACAAGATCAAGATCAAGCTGTTCACCGTGCCCGGGCAGGTCCTGCACCGCGCCACCCGCCGGGTGGTGCTCGCCGGGGCGGATGCGGTGGTCTTCGTGGCCGACTCCCAGCGCGAGGCGGCCTCCGGAAACGCCTACTCCTACAAGGACCTCGAGGCGAACCTGCGCGCGAACGGGCTGGACATCGACAAGCTCCCGCAGGTCGTGCAGTTCAACAAGCGCGATCTCGACGACGTCAAGCCGCTCGACGAGATCCGGCAGGCCTGGGAGGGCACCGGAGTCGCCACGGTGCCCGCCGTGGCCATGCGCGGCGAGGGCGTGATCGAGACCTTCCAGGCCGTCCTGCTGCGGCTGTACCGCGATCTGGAGTCGCGCCACGAGTTCGGCACCAAGTTCGGTGTGACCGAGCAGGCCTTCCTCGAGGGCATCATGTCGCACTTCGCCGAGCCCAAGGATCCGGCGCCGGCCTGAGTCCGGGGCCGAAAGGCTCCGCTTTCCGGGTATTTCCGGGGTGTGGCCGGCTGCGAGGCGCGTTTGACACCTCGCGGCGCCACGAGTAGCATCGAGAGCGGCTACCTAGGAGCTAGGTAGCTGGCCCCGGCGGCGGCCCCCCGACGCCCTCTCGTCCCGACCTCGCCCCTTCCGCCGTCGCCGCGCACGCGCCGGGCCCCCGGCCCGGGCCTCGCTCGCCGCCGGCGGCTCCGCCCCGCCCGGAAGGATCATGCCAGTCGAAATGTCTGCCCCCGTGATCGAGGCGGCCCCCGAGCGGGCCATCGCGCGTGTCGAGGCCGCGATCGCGGCCATGCAGGCCGGCCAGATGGTGATCCTGGTCGACGACGAGGATCGCGAGAACGAGGGCGACCTGTGCATGGCGGCCGAGAAGTGCACGCCCGAGGCCGTCAACTTCATGGCCAAGCACGGCCGCGGCCTGATCTGTCTGACCCTGACGGCCGACAAGGCGCGCGACCTCGAGCTGGCGCCGATGGTCCCCGACCATCACAACACCGCACCTTTCCAGACGGCCTTCACGGTCTCGATCGAGGCTCGCGAGGGCGTCACCACGGGCATCTCCGCCGCGGACCGGGCGCGCACCATCCAGGTCGCGATCGCGGAGTCCAGCCGGGCGCGGGATCTGACGCGGCCCGGCCACGTCTTCCCGCTGGTCGCCAAGCCGGGCGGGGTGCTCCGGCGCACGGGCCAGACCGAGGGATCGGTCGACCTGGCGCGGCTGGCGGGCCTGAACCCGTCGGGCGTGATCTGCGAGATCATGAATGACGACGGGACCATGGCCCGGCGCGTCGACCTCGAGCGCTTCGCGCGGGAGCACGACCTGCGCATCGTCTCGATCGCCGACGTCATCGCCTACCGGATGCGCAAGGATCGCCTGGTCTCGATCGCCGCCGAGGCCACGCTGCCGTCCGCATTTGGCGACTTCCGCGCGATCGTCTTCAAGAACGAGATCGACCACGTCGACCACGTGGCGCTGGTGCGCGGCGAGGTCGGGCCCGACAGCCCGGCCCTGGTCCGCGTGCACAGCGAGTGCCTCACGGGCGACGCCTTCGCGTCGCTGCGCTGCGACTGCGGCGAGCAGCTCCAGACCGCCCTGCACCTGATCCAGGAGGAGGGCTCGGGCGTGCTCCTGTACATGCGGCAGGAGGGCCGCGGTATCGGCCTGGCCAACAAGATCCGCGCCTACGCGCTGCAGGAGAACGAGGGCCTGGACACGGTCGAGGCCAACGAGCGCCTGGGCTTCCCGCCCGATGCCCGCGACTTCGGAGTCGGTGCGCAGATCCTCGTCACGCTGGGCGTCCGCATGATCCGGCTGCTGACGAACAACCCGCGCAAGCGGGCGGGCCTCGAGGGCTACGGCCTCGAGATCATCGAGCGCGTGCCGCTCGAGATGAAGCCGACCGACCAGAACCTGGAGTACCTGCGCGCCAAGCAGGCCAAGCTCGGCCACCTGCTGAGCCTGATGAGCTGAGATGTCGGTCGCGCACACCATCCTCGGGGTGCTGATGGACGCTCCGGCTCACGGCTACGCCATCAAGAAGCAGCTTGCCGGCGCGCCGACCGCGGGCGAGGGGCCGCTGAACGACGGCCAGCTCTACCCGGCGCTGGCGCGGATGGAGCGCGAGGGCTGGATCACCAAGGAGGTGGTCGAGCAGCGGCGCAGCCCCTCCAAGCACCTGTACCGGCTGACCGACGCCGGCCGCGGCGAGTTCTTCGACTGGCTCGCGGGCGATCGCAGCCGGGCGCCCCACCCCTGGAAGTTCGACTTCCTGCAGCGCTGTGCCTTCCTGCGACACCTCGACCCCGGGCGCGTGGAGCTCCAGCTCGCCGCCGAGATCGAGCGCGTATCCGAGTGCCTGACGGGCCTCGAGCGCTTCGCCGGGGAGGTCGCCGCGCGCGACCCCGACCTGTACCGCGAGATGCTCGTGGACTACGGAATCCGAATCCAGCGCCTGCGGCGCGACTGGCTCGAGGAGCTGCAGGGTCGAGTGACCCGCTCCACGCTGCCGGTGGCCGCGGCGCGCAACGCCTGAGGAGACCCCATGTTCGACACTGTGGAAGACGTCCAGAAGCGGCTGCTGGACCAGGGATACATCGCCGACAAGAACATCTCGACGGTGGTCTTCCTGGCCAGCAAGCTCAAGAAGCCGATCCTGGTCGAGGGTCCGGCGGGCGTCGGCAAGACCGAGCTCGCCAAGGTGGTGGCGCAGGCGGTCGGCCGCAAGCTGATCCGGCTCCAGTGCTACGAGGGCCTCGACGAGTCCAAGGCACTGTACGAGTGGGAGTACTCCAAGCAGCTGCTCTACACCCAGATGCTGCGCGACAAGATCGGCGAGGTCATCGCGGGGGCCAACGGCCTCAAGGAGGCCTCGGAGCGCATCGTCGAGCAGGAGGACGTGTTCTTCAGCGAGAACTTCATCCTGCCGCGCCCGCTGATGCAGGCGATCACCAGCAACGAGCCGGTGGCGCTGCTGATCGACGAGGTGGACAAGTCTGACCCCGAGTTCGAGGCCTTCCTGCTCGAGGTGCTCTCGGACTACACCGTCAGCGTGCCCGAGATCGGCACGATCGGCGCGAAGCACCTGCCGCTGGTCTTCCTGACCTCGAACGACCAGCGCGAGATGACCGACGCGCTCAAGCGGCGCTGCCTGCATCTGCACATCGACTTCCCGGACGCCGAGCAGGAGATGCGGATCCTCGAGCTGAAGGTCCCGGGCATCGGCGATCGCCTGGCGAAGGACATCATCGAGCTGATCCAGGCCGTGCGGAAGATCGACCTCAAGAAGACGCCGTCGATCTCGGAGACCCTGGACTGGGCGCGCGCCCTGATGATCCTCAACGCCGAGGAGCTCGACGAGGACCTCGTCAACGGGACGCTGAACATCATCCTCAAGCACCAGGGCGATATCCACAAGGCCCAGTCCGAGCTCGGCCAGCTGCTCCAGCGCAAGGCGTCGGAGAGCCAGGCCGGTCAGCCCGCGGCCGAGAAGCCCTCGGACGCGAACCTCAAGAAGTCGGTCCTGCACTGATGCAGAAGAAGGTCGTCGAGTTCACGAACATCCTGCGCAAGGCGGGCATCCGCGTCTCGGTCTCCGAGACGATCGACGCGTTCACGGCGCTCGACGAGATGTCGGTCGACGACCGGGAGCTGTTCAAGGACGCGCTGCGCACGAGCATGATCAAGCGCTCGGACGACATCGACTCGTACGACCGCCTCTTCGAGCTGTTCTGGTCGGGCTTCCACGACCAGCTGCGCGACGAGATGCAGTCGGCCCTGGGAGGCCTGGGCGATCTCGACTTCGACGCGCTCATGGAGCAGCTCCAGGAAATGCTCCAGAACATGGACGTGGACCTCTCGGCCCTGGCCCAGTCCCTGATCAGCATGGATCTCGACAGCCTCGAGCAGCTCATCGGGGCCGCGGGCGAGGGCGTCGAGATCGAGAACATCCGCAACATGCTCCAGATCGGCTTCTTCAGCCGGCGCATGCTCGAGCAGCTCGATCTCGAGGGCGCCCAGGGGGAGCTGCGCAGCCTCATGGACCAGCTGCGCGAGGAGGGGATGTCCGAGGAGGACCTGCGCAAGCTCGGCGAGATGCTCAACGCCGTGAGCGAGGCTCTGCGCCGGGCGGTCCGCCAGTTCACCGAGCGGGAGCTGGACAAGCACAACCACGACTACATGGAGCGCTTCCGGCGCGAGAGCCTCCAGGAGAAGAGCTTCTACAACCTGACCGAGGACGACCTGCGGCGCATGCGCGACGTGGTCACGCGGCTGGCCCAGAAGCTCAAGAACATCGTCACCGTTCGCCGCAGGCGCGAGCGCCGCGGCAAGTTCGACATCAAGCAGACCATCCGCAAGAACATGGCCCACGGCGGCGTGCCCTTCGAGCTGATCTTCAAGCGACGGCGCAAGGAGAAGCCCAAGCTGGTCATCCTGTGTGACATTTCCAGCTCGGTCGCCAACGTCTCCCGGTTCTTCCTGCAGTTCGGATACCAGCTCAGCGAGATCTTCACCAAGATCCGCAGCTACGTCTTCGTGGCCGAGCTGGGCGAGGTCACGCAGATCTTCCGGGACAAGGACGTCTTCGACGCGATCGACGAGGCCCTCGACGGCGGCGACGTCATCAATCCCTACACGCGCTCGAACTTCGGCATGGCCTTCGAGATGTTCTGGCGCGACCACCTGGCGGCGCTCGACAAGCGCACCACGGTCGTGATCATCGGGGACGCCCGGAACAACTACAACGATCCGAAGGCCTGGGCGCTGCGAGACATCCACAGCAAGGCCAAGAACGTGGTCTGGATCAACCCCGAGAGCCCGGGTGCGTGGGGCTTCGGCGACAGCGTGATGGACAAGTACCTGCCGTACACCGATGTCGCCGAGGAGTGCCGCAACCTCAAGCAGCTCTCGCGCATGGTGGATCACCTGGTGCTCTGAGCAGGTGTGGCCGGTGCTCGGCCGGTCTCACCGGAGTCGGTGTCGCGCGTGCAGGTGCCCCGGTTCCCTGGAGTCGGTGGGGCCTGCAGATGATGGCCTGTTCGCTGTAGCCGGTGAGGCCTGCGGTGCACCGGGGAACTTCTGCGCGCTCTGCGCGCGGAAAGTAGACCGGTGAACTTCTGCGCGCTCTGCGCGCAGAAGTTAAGGAAGAAGGCCCCGGCGCGTGGCGCCGGGGCCTTCAAGGGGTCGGAGAGGGCGGTGAATGACTAGTGGGGGGTGAGAGGTTGGACATTTCCAGAAGAAATGCCGTCCTTCACCGCCTTCTCCGTAAGGACTGTCTCTCGAAGGCGAACACTATCAACGCCCCGACCCACTTGTCAAACCCTTTTCCCTGCTGGCTCTGCACGGCGGGCAAGTCCGCAGATATCGGATGTCCTGGATGAAGAATGGATTCCAGAAATCTGATTCTGAAGCGGTTTCCGTCCCTGGATTACGGGGCCTGGAGTGCGGCCTCGGGGCGGCTTCCGGGGGGCTGGGCTAAGCTGCGCCGCCATGGCCGGGCGGTTCCATATCCGCACCTTCGGGTGCCAGATGAACCAGCACGACGCCGAGAAGATGGCGAACCTGCTCTGCCACGCGGGCTATCGCGAGGCCCCGGATGCGGCAGCCGCCGACGTCGTGCTGATCCACACCTGCTCGGTCCGGGAGAAGGCCGAGCACAAGCTCTACTCCGAGCTCGGCGCGCTGCTCGAGGCCAAGGCGGCGGGTCGGGTCGTGGGCGTGGCCGGCTGCGTGGCGCAGCAGGAGGGCGATCGCCTGCTGAGGCGCTTCCCGCGGCTCGACTTCGTCTTCGGGCCCCAGAACATCGTGCACCTGCCGGCGATGGTCGCGGCCGCGCGGGAGCGTGAGCGGCAGCTGCGGGTCGACTACGACGACGACACACAGGCCCGTTTCGAGCTACCCGAGCGCCACCCCGAGTACACGTCGCCGACGCCCGGGCGCGCCTTCGTCACCGTCATGGAGGGCTGCGATCTCTTCTGCGCCTACTGCGTCGTGCCGCGCACGCGCGGTCGCGAGGTCAGCCGCGCGAGCGGCCAGATCGTCGAGGAGGTCCGGGCGCTGGCCGGCTCCGGCGTCGTCGAGGTCACGCTGCTGGGCCAGACCGTCAACGCGTACGGTCGGCCGCGGCCGGGCCGGGTCGAGGGAGAGATCCCGTTCGCCGAGCTGATCCGCCGGGTGGCAGAGGTGCCGGGGATCGAGCGCGTGCGCTTCACCAGCCCCCACCCGATCTTCGTGGACGAGGCGCTGGTGCGCAGCTATGCCGAGGTGCCCGAGCTCTGTCCGCACCTGCACCTGCCGGTCCAGAGCGGCTCGGACCGCGTCCTGGCCGACATGAACCGTCGCCACACGCGGGCGGAGTACCTCGAGCTGGTGGGCCGGCTGCGGGCCGTCCGGCCCGATCTGACGCTCACGACGGACCTGATCGTGGCCTTCCCGACCGAGTCGGCCGGGGACTTCGAGCAGACGCTCGAGCTGGTCCGCGAGGCGGGCTTCGCCGACAGCTTCTCGTTCAAGTACTCCGAGCGGCCCGGGACGCCCGCCCAGCGACGCGGGATGGCGCCGCTGGATCCGGGCCTGGCACAGGAGCGCCTGGAGCGCCTCCAGGGCCTCCAGCGCGAGCAGACCCTGGCGTACGCGCGGGCGCGGATCGGGGAGCGCACGCTGGTGCTGATCGAGGGCGCCAGCCCGCGCCATCCGGGCCAGCTGCGCGGGCGCTGCCCGCACAACCGCGTGGTCAACCTGCGCTCCGCGCGGCCGCTCGCGGCCGGCGAGCTCTGCCCGGTGACGATCGAGTCCGCCACGCCGCACTCGCTGCTGGCCGTGCCGGTCGCGGATCGGACCGCGGCGGGGCGGGGCGCTCCACTGCCCCTGGTCTAGCAGGCTGCTGGAGAACCCCGGAGCCCAGCCACGCTAGCGCGGCGCGGCGCGCCTGGCGCTCGCTCACAGAGAGGACCGGCACGCGCGCGCAGCTGTCATCGCATCGGCGGGCAAACGAAAGAAATCCGCCCGGCCGGCCGAAGAGGAGCACGAACACGCTTCTCCCCGGGAAGAACTGTGAGCCAGGCGCGCGTTCTCGCCATCGACGACCAGCCATACTTCCGTCGCCTCGTCGAGGAGCTCCTCGGCGCGCGGGGCTACGCGGTGACGACCGCGGCCAGCGCCCAGGAGGCGCTCGAGGCGCTCGAGTCGTCCGGTGGCTTCGATCTGGTCGTCACCGACCTGATGCTCAGCGACGCGGACGGCATCGAGACCGTCCGCCGGCTCCGCGAGCGCTGGCCGGCGCAGCGGGTCGTGGTGCTCAGCAGTATCAGCGACGTGCGGGCGGCGGTCGCGGCCATGCACGCGGGCGCGGTCGACTACCTGCTCAAGCCGGTCGACCGCGAGGGACTTCCGGCAGCGCTGGAGCGCGCGCTGGCGCGCCCGGCGGATCGGCCCGCGGCGCCCGCGGCCGGCGATGCCGAGCACACGCGCCTGATCGAGGAGCACTCGGCCGCGCTGCGGCAGGTCTCGCTGCTCGACCGGACCGCCGCACTGCTGACGACCTCGAGCCGCGACGCGTTCGAGCGCGACCTGCTGGCGCTGCTCTGTGCCGAGGCCGGAGCGTCCGAGGGCCTGCTCTGGGTCGCGACCGGTGCGACCGGTGCGTACCGTCTGGCGGCGGTCAGCGGAGATCTGCCCGACGACGGCACCGCGCCGCAGGTCCCCGACGTGGATGCCGCCACCGAGCGCGAGCTCTGCACGGGCCGGGTGGTCACCCGCAGCGGGTCCGAGGGCGGCGCCGAGATGCTCGTGCCGTGTGCCACCGGCGACGGCCTGCTCGCCGTGGCTCGTCTGCTGGCCGCTGCCGGAGCCGGCTTCGCGCCCGGGGGCGAGACCGCCTGCGGTCGTGTGGCCGGCCTCGCCGCGGTCGGGCTCGAGCGCCTGGCACGCCCGGTGGCCGGGGCCGACGGGACCGCACCGGAGCCGATCCGGGATCCCCGCACGGGCCTGCCGGGCCGCAGCTTCCTCGAGGAGGTGGCGGCCATCGAGCTGCAGAAGGCCCAGCGCTTCGGGCGCCGGGTCTGCCTGGTCTGCGTCGAGCTCGGCGAGGTCGCCGCGGGCTCGGAGGCGCGCGCCCTCGAAGCCGCGGTCGGGGCGCTGCACCGCACCATGCGCGGCACCGACGTGGTCGCGAGCGAGGGCACGCGCCGCTTCTGGGTCATGGTGACCGATGCCGACCCGCTCGGGGGCGTGGTGCTCAAGCGGCGGCTCGGCCAGCGCGTGCGCCAGGCGCTGCGCGAGGCCGGGGTCTTCATCCCTGTCTCGCTCGGGGCCGCCGGCTACCCGATCGATGGAGAGCGCTTCGACGCGCTCCGCGAGGAGGGGCTGCGGCAGGTCCGCGAGGAGCGGCGCAGCATCGCCCACGAGCTCGGGATCGACGCCGAGACGCCGCTGGCCGAGATCGGGCAGCGGCTTCTGGAGCAGGCGGTCTGGGTGCCGCCGCACTTCGTGGCCGAGGCCGCGGAGCTGCTGGTCGGCGAGCTCTCGTGCCGGCCGCGCGATCGCGGGCTGCTCTTCCTGGCGCCCGGGGATCAGACGCGGGCGGTGATGGATCCGCTGACCGCCCTGGGCGACACAGAGACCGCCACGGACGTCTTCGTGGCCACGGACGGCGAGACCATGCCCTCGGGAACCGCGGTCACCGCGCTCGGGCTGCCGCCCGACGTGGCGCCGGAGACGACGTGGATGGTTCGGTTCGGCGAGGCCCCCGCCTACGCGCTGATCGCGGGCACGGCGCGCCGCAACGGCGACCGCCCGGTGTTCCACTCGTCGGATCCCGTGCTGATCGAGCACGTGACCTTCCGGCTGCGCGCCGAGATCGGCTTCGGGGTGAGGGGCTGAGATGCGCGTGCTGATCGCCGATCACGATCGCGGCCGCGGCAAGGCGCTGGCCGAGGCCTGCCTGGCCCGTGGCCACGTGGTGGAGCGCGCGGCGCAGGGGGCCGCCGCGCTCGAGCTCGCCCTCGAGCGCATCCCCGACGCGCTGGTCTGCCCGATCGACCTGGCCGTGATCGACGCGGAGCGCCTGTCCGAGATCCTGCGCGGCAATCCGCGCACGCGGACCGCCAGCTTCATCTTCCTGGTCAACGACGACCTCGACGCCCCGATCTCGATGGACTCGCGCGACGCCACCGTGGTCAGTCCCTGGGCCGAGGAGGACGTGCTCGACGACCTCGACGCGATCGCCGAGCGCGAGCGCCGCTTCGGCGAGGGGCGACCGGACACCGAGATCGAGGGCAAGCTCTCCCAGATCTCGCTGGCTGACCTGCTGCAGATCTTCCAGATGAACCACAAGAGCGGCACGATCCGGCTGTCCTCCGCGGGCCTGGACATCAGCGCGATGCTCTCGGTGGCCGACGGCCAGGTCGTCGACGCCGTGGTGCCGCTCCGCGACGGCACGGCGGTCGTGGGCGAGAAGGCCCTCTACCGGCTGCTCAAGTGGGCCGAGGGCCGCTTCGAGTTCGTGCCCGGCACCATCGAGGCGCAGCCGCGCATCACCAAGCCCACCCGGGTGGCGCTGCTGGAGGGCATGCGGCACCGCGACGAGTGGGAGCAGCTGGTGCGCGAGATGCCGCCGCTCGAGTCGCGCGTGCGCCTGGTACCCGGCGCGGACACCGGCGCCGACGTGCATCCGCTCACCCGCGAGGTGGTCGATGGCGTCGAGGCGTATCGCCGCATCGGCGAGATCGTGGATCACTGCTCGTTTCCCGACTACCAGGTCCTGCGCGCGATCAGCGACCTGATGAGCCGCGAGGTCATCGAGCTCGAGAAGGCCGACGAGGACGATGTGCCGACCGCCGCGGGCGACGGTCTGCTCGGCCACACCCAGGCCCGGCGCCTGCGCGAGTGGATGGCGACCCAGCGCCCGCGACCCTCGGCGACCCTCAAGGTGCTGGTCGCCGCCAGCGACGCCGGCTGCCTCGGCCGCTTCGTGGATCTGCTGCGCCGGGGCACGGACTTCGTGGTGGACGGCCGCCTGGTGCGCCAGCCCGAGCGTCTGTCCCAGCTGGTCACGCTGGGGCATCTCGGGCTCGCGGACGGGCTCGGCGTGCGCCTGATTGCCCTGCCGCCACAGGAGCTCTACGCGCCGCTCTGGGACGTGGCGTGCCACGGCATCCTGGGCTCGGTCATCGTGCCGGGGCCCTCGGCGGCGGACCTGGCCCGCACGGAGGCGGTCGCGCGGCGGCTGCTCGAGCGCAGCGGACGGCCCGTGCTGCACGCGCTGGTCTCCCGGCCCGCCGGTGAGGAGGCCGCCGGTCTGCGCGAGAGCATCGAGGCGCTCGGCGGGGCCGGTGCGGTGGGCCTACCCAGCTCCGCTCCCGGACCGTCCATGCAGGACCTGTTCACGAGGCTGCTGCCGTGAGCGATCTCAAGGCCGTGCTCGAGCAGGCGCGTGTGCTGCGCGACCTGGGGCACGAGGAGCTCATCGCCCTCGGGGAGTCGCTGGAGCTGCGGCGGCTCTCGGACGGCGAGACCGTGTTCCGGACCGGGGACGAGGCCACCGAGCTGCTGCTGGTGGCCGAGGGCTCGCTGCGCCTCGAGCGCGCGGGAACCCCGCTCGGCTCGCTGGCCAGCGGCGAGATGCTCGGCGGTGCGGCACTGGTCGCGATCGGGCAGCGCGAGTGCGACGCGTTCGCCGACGGCGAGGCGCGCCTGCTCGCGCTCTCTCGCGAGTCATACCTGCGCATGCGGGGCGACTTTCCGACCGTGGCACTGGCGCTGCAGGAGGGCGTGCTGCGCGAGCTCGCCCAGTCGCTGCGCGGCGCCCTCGAGCAGAGCGCGGCGGCCTTCGTCGGCTCCTGAGCGCGCTCCCGCCTCCTGGCGGCGGGCAACGGGCCCGGACCGGCTCACACCCGCGGGGGCCATTGACGCCCGCGTGCCCGGCCAATACTTTCCGGTCCAGCCGAGAGGCGGGGAGGTGGCTTTGTCCCAGGCCGCGTCGTCCCAGGGCACGAGCACAGGCGCAGCGTCCGATCCTGCAGCCGGGAGCGTGTCCGCGGGCATCACCGAAGGTCTCACCTTCGACGACGTGCTGCTGGTGCCCGGTGCGTCCTCGGTGCACCCCGCCGAGGTGGAGCTGGCGTCCGACCTGACGCCGCGCATCCGCCTGGCCATGCCGCTGGTGTCGTCGCCGATGGACACGGTGACCGAGCACCGCACGGCGATCTGCCTGGCCCAGGAAGGCGGCATCGGGATCATCCACAAGAACCTCTCGATCGAGGCCCAGGCGGCCGAGGTGGCGAAGGTCAAGCGCTCCGAGTCGGGGATGATCGTGGACCCGATCACGCTCGAGCCCGAGGAGACGATCCACGAGGCGCTCGATCTGATGCACCGGCACGGCATCTCGGGCCTGCCCGTGGTCAAGGGCGAGCAGGCCGTCGGCATCGTCACCAACCGCGACCTGCGCTTCGTCAAGGATCTCGACCGGCCGGTCTCCACGATCATGACGTCGGGCGACCGGCTGATCACCGTGCAGCTCGGCGTGTCGATGGAGCGGGCCAAGGAGCTGCTGCACGCCAACCGGATCGAGAAGCTGCTCGTGATCGATCCCCAGCGAAACCTGCGGGGCCTGATCACGATCAAGGACATCGAGAAGGCGCAGCGCTACCCGCTGGCGAGCAAGGACGGCATGGGCCGGCTCCGCGTCGGGGCAGCGCTCGGGGTCGCGGGGGACCTGCTCGATCGGGGCCAGGCGCTGCTGGATGCCGGCGCGGACCTGCTGCTGGTGGACAGCTCGCACGGCCATGCCGAGTCGGTGCTCGAGGCGATCGAGCGCCTGCACTCGACGTTCCCGGACGTCGAGATCGTGGGCGGGAACGTGGCCACCGGCGAGGGTGCCGAGGCCCTGATCAAGGCGCACGTCTCCGGGGTGCGCTGCGGCGTCGGCCCGGGGTCGATCTGCACCACGCGCATCGTGGCGGGGGTCGGGGTTCCACAGCTCACCGCGATCATGGATTGCGCGGAGGTCTGCCGCCGCCATGACGTTCCGCTGATCGCGGACGGCGGCGTCAAGTACTCGGGCGACCTGGTCAAGGCGCTGGCAGCCGGTGCGAGCACGGTGATGCTGGGATCGCTGTTCGCGGGGACCGACGAGGCGCCCGGCGAGATCGTCCTGCAGCAGGGCCGCTCGTTCAAGGTCTACCGGGGCATGGGATCCCTGTCCGCCTTGCGCGAGGGCTACCGCGATCGCTACTTCCAGGGTGACGAGCTCGAGCCGACCAAGCTCGTGCCCGAGGGCGTCGAGGGCCGCGTGCCGCATCGCGGCCCGCTGACCAACAGCGTGCATCAGCTCCTCGGGGGCCTGCGCTCCGGAATGGGGCTGGTCGGGGCGCCCGACCTCGACGCGCTGCGCCAGCGCGCGCGTTTCATGCGGATCACGGGCGCCGGGCTGCGCGAGTCGCACCCGCACGACGTGATCATCACCGAAGAGCCGCCCAACTACTGGCTCGAGCGCTGATCTCATCGCGGTGAGCGACATCCTCCCCGATGAGCGCGTGGTCATCGTCGACTACGGGTCGCAGTACACGCAGCTGATCGCGCGCCGTATCCGCGAGCACCACGTCTACTGCGAGATCGTGCCGCCCTGGGTCGAGACGGAGCGGGTCCGCGAGGCGCGGCCGCGCGCGCTGATCCTCTCGGGCGGCCCTGCGAGCGTCACGGCCGAGGACGCGCCGCGGATCAACGAGGAGATTCTCGACCTGGGCGTCCCGGTGCTGGGCATCTGCTACGGCGAGCAGCTGCTGGTGCAGCATCTCGGAGGCCGGGTCGAGCCGGCCCCCGATCGCGAGTACGGGCGCGCCGAGCTCGAGATCGCGGCCGGTGACGACCCCCTGTTCGAGGGCGTGCCCGCACGCAGCGTGGTCTGGATGAGCCACGGCGACCGTGTGGCGTCGCTGCCGCGGGACTTCGAGGTGATCGGCACGTCTCCGGGGAGTCCCTACGCCGCGATCCGCGGGCACGACGGGGCGATCTACGGGCTGCAGTTCCACCCCGAGGTCGTGCACTCCGAGCACGGCGCGCGGATCCTGTCGAACTTCCTGACGCGCGTCGCCGGCCTCCACGGGACCTGGACCATGGAGGGCTTCGTCGAGGCCGAGATCCGCGCCCTGCGCGAGCGCATCGGCGACGATCGCGTGATCTGTGGCGTCTCCGGCGGGGTCGACTCGACCGTGGTCGCGGTGCTGCTGCACCGGGCGATCGGTGAGGGCCTGCACTGCTTCTTCGTGGACAATGGCCTGCTGCGCGCGGGAGAAGTCGACGAGGTCCGGAGAATCTTCGAGCATGACCTGAGGATCCCGCTCAAGATCGTCGATGCCGGAAAGGAGTTCCTGGAGCGCCTGGATGGCGTCGAGGATCCCGAGATCAAGCGGCGGCGCATCGGCCACTGCTTCGTGGAGGTCTTCGAGCGCGAGGCCGCCGGGATCGCTGACGCGCGCTACCTGGCCCAGGGCACGCTCTACCCCGACGTGATCGAGTCGATCTCGGTCTGGGGCCCGTCGGCCACGATCAAGACGCACCACAACGTGGGCGGACTGCCCGAGAACATGAGCCTCGAGGTGGTCGAGCCGCTGCGCGAGCTGTTCAAGGACGAGGTACGCGAGGCCGCGCGCCAGCTCGAGGTGCCCGACGCGCTCTGGCAGCGGCACCCGTTCCCCGGCCCGGGGCTGGCGATCCGGGTCGTGGGCGAGGTGACCCACGAGCGTCTCGAGACGCTGCGCGCGGCCGACCGCATCGTGGTCGACGAGATCCGGGCCGCGGGGCTGTACGACAGCCTGTGGCAGGCCTTCGCGGTCTTCCTGCCGGTGCGCAGCGTGGGCGTGATGGGCGACGCGCGCACCTACGAGAACGCGATCGCCGTGCGCTGCGTCTCGTCGCGCGACGCCATGACGGCGGACTGGGCAGACCTGCCGCGCGACGTGCTGGCGAGCATCTCCAGCCGGATCATCAACGAGGTCGCGGGCATCAACCGGGTCGTCTACGACATCTCGAGCAAGCCGCCCGCGACCATCGAGTGGGAGTAGAATAGGCATCGATCCGGCGCCGTCCGGCGCCGGCACCACGCTCGGGGGGGGGGCTTGGACGGCTCGAAGTTCGCGCACCTGCACCTGCACACGCAGTACTCGATCCTCGACGGGGCGATCCCGACGCGGCGTCTGGTGGACCACTGCGCGCGTCTGGGCATGCCGGCGGTCGCGATGACCGACCACGGGAACATGTTCGGCGCGGTGGAGTTCCAGCAGAACTGCCTCGAGGCCGGCGTGAAGCCGATCATCGGCTGCGAGGTGTACGTGGCGCAGGGGTCGCGCTTCGACAAGGACGCGTCCACCGGCGGCTTCAACGGGATCAACCACATGATCCTGCTGACGATGAACGCCACCGGCTACGCCAACCTGGTCAAGATGGTCACGCGTGCCTACCTCGAGGGCTTCTACTACAAGCCCCGGATCGATCTCGAGCTGCTCCGGGAGCACAACGAGGGTCTGATCGCGACCTCGGGATGCCTGTCCGGGGCAATCCCCGCCGCGATCAGCAACGGCCAGCTGGATCGTGCCTGGGAGCTGGTCGAGACCTACTCGCGGCTCTTCGACGACCGCTTCTACCTGGAGATCCAGCGCCACGGCATCCCGGCGCAGGAGCGGGTCAACCAGGAGCTCCTGGCGATGAACCGCGATCTGGGGCTGCCGCTGATCGCGACGAACGACTGCCACTACCTGGAGTGCGGCGACGCCCACGCCCACGAGGCGCTGCTCTGCGTGCAGACCGGCAAGACGCTGGACGACCACGATCGCTTCCGCTTCGACGGCGAGGGCTTCTACGTGAAGTCGGCCGAGGAGATGCTCGAGGTCTTCCACGACGTGCCCGAGGCGGTCACCAACACCGTCGACGTCGCGGAGCGCTGCGACTTCACGCTCGAGACCGGATGCGCCTACCTGCCGGACTTCGATGTGCCCGACGGCCACACGGCCGCGACCTACCTGCGCGAGCTCACGCACCGGGGGATGCACGGCCGCCTGGGCCTCGATGCCGACGCGCCTTACCCCGACAAGCACGCCGAGTACGCCCGCCGCATCGAGTACGAGCTCGAGGTCATCGAGGGCAAGGGCTATCCCGGCTACTTCCTGATCGTCTGGGACTTCATCCGATTCGCGCGCGAGCGCGGGATCCCGGTGGGCCCGGGGCGCGGCTCGGCCGCCGGCTCGCTGGCCGGCTACGCGCTCGAGATCGTGGACATCGATCCGATCGAGTACCGGATCCCCTTCGAGCGCTTCCTGAACCCCGAGCGCATGTCGATGCCCGACATCGACGTCGACTTCTGCATGAATCGCCGCGGCGAGGTGATCCGCTACGTCGAGGAGCGGTACAACGGCGCCGGCGAGGACGACCGGCGCGTGGCCGGCATCGTGACCTTCGGCACCATGGCCGCGAAGGCGGCCGTGCGCGACGCCGGGCGGGTGCTGGGGCTGCCGTTCGTCGATGTGGATCGCGTGGCCAAGCTGATCCCGGAGCAGCTGGGTATCAAGCTCGAGGACGCCCTGCGGGACTCGCGCGAGCTGCGCGAGCTGGCCGAGCGCGACGAGTCGGTCGGCAAGCTGATGGACCTGGCGCGTGGCTTCGAGGGCCAGATCCGTAACCCCGGCCGGCACGCCGCGGGCGTGGTGATCGCCTCGCGGCCGATCACGGATGTGGCGCCGCTGTACCGCGATCCGCGCTCCAAGGAAGTCGTCATCCAGTTCGACTACCGCTACTGCGAGCAGGTCGGGCTGATCAAGTTCGACCTGCTCGGTCTGCGCACGCTCACGATCATCCAGACCGCGGTCGACCGGATTCGCGCGACGCACGACCCGGAATTCGACATCTCGGACACGGACCTCGCGGACCCGGTCACCTACCAGCTGCTGAGCCGCGGGGACACCGACGGCGTCTTCCAGGTCGGCCAGTCGCAGGGCATGACCGACCTGGTGGTCAAGATCCAGCCGCGCGAGTTCCGCGACCTGATCCCGCTGGTCGCGCTGTATCGACCCGGGCCGCTCCAGTCGGGGATGGTCGACGACTTCGTCGAGCGCCGGCACGGGCGCAAGCCGGTGCGCTACCAGCTACCCGAGCTGGAGGAGGTGCTCGACGAGACCTACGGCGTGATCCTGTACCAGGATCAGGTCCTCCAGATCGCCAACAAGATCGCCGGCTACACGCTGGGCGAGGGTGACCTGCTGCGCCGCGCCATGGGCAAGAAGATCCCCGCCGTCATGGAGCAGCAGCGCGCGCGCTTCGTGGACGGCGCCGTCGCGAACGGTCACCCGCCCGACACGGTGGGCCAGCTCTTCGATCTGATCCTGCAGTTCGCGGGCTACGGCTTCGGGAAGGCGCACTCCGCGGCCTACGCGCTGCTGACCCACCAGACCGCCTACCTCAAGGCCCACTACCCGGCCGAGTTCTACGCCGCGACCATGACCGCGGAGCAGCGCGAGCAGGAGAAGCTCGATCGCTACATGAAGGACGCCGCGCGGCGCGACATCCAGATGCGCGCGCCCTGCGTCAACGAGAGCGTGGCGGAGTTCAGCGTGGCCGAGGGGGGCAGCGCCGTGCTCTTCGGCCTGGCCGGCGTGAAGAACGTGGGTGAGGGCGCGGTCGAAGCGATCGTGGAGGTACGCGAGAAGGACGGACCGTTCCGCAGCCTGTTCGACTTCTGCTCGCGCGTGGACCTGCGCCGCGTGAACCGTCGGGTGATCGAGAGCCTGGTGCGCTGCGGCGCCTTCGACTTCACCGGCGCACGCCGGGCGCAGCTCTGGGAGGCGCTGGCGCCGGCGCTCGAGCGCGGCCAGCGGGAGCTGCGCGACCGCGAGCAGGGCCAGGGGTCGCTCTTCGGCGATGCGGGCGAGGTGCAGGAGCCGCCGCTGCCCGACGTGCCCGAGTGGGGCCGCGGCGAGCTGCTGGCCGGCGAGAAGGAGATGCTCGGCTTCTACGTCACCGGCCATCCGCTGCTCGATCACGAGCGGGTCCTGCAGCGCTTCTCCACGCTGACGCTCGATCAGCTGGAGACCCTGGGTGGTGCCACGCGCGGCGACGTCTGGATCGGCGGCCTGCTCACGGGTCTGCGAACGCAGAAGACCCGGCGCGGGGACATGATGGCGCGCGCGGTGCTCGAGGACCTGGGCGGAGCGATCCCCACCGTCTTCTTTCCCAAGACCTACGATCGCCACGCGAGCGCGCTGCGCGCCGACGCGCCGGTCTTCGTGCGCGGCAAGCTCTCCGCGGACGACGAGCGCTACGAGCTGCACGCCGACGAGGTCATCCCGATCGACGACGCCTGGGCCCGCTGTACGCAGCAGCTGGTGCTCGAGCTGGAGCACGGCGCGGCCAGCGCCGAGCGGCTGGGCGAGCTGCGCTCGCTGCTCGATCTGCAGCCGGGCAAGGTGCCGGTGACGGTCCGGCTGCGGCTCCCCGACGCGGCGCAGGCACTGCTGGAGCTGCCGGGCCATCGCGTGTCGGTGACGCCCGAGCTCGTGGAGAAGATCGACGCGCTCTTCGGCCAGGAGGTGACCCGATGCGCGGTTTCCTGAGCGCTCTCGCCGCACTCTCGCTGCTGCTCGCTCCGGCCTGGCGCGACGCGCGGGCGGTGGACCCGGTCACTGTGCAGGTCGAGGGCGTCGTACCCGACGACCCGGAGCGGCCGGGGGCGGTACGCGATGCCGCCTTCCGCGCGGCGCTGACCGCGGCCGTGCTCGAGGTCGCCCGGGACGCGCTGCCCCCGGCGGTCCTCGAGGCCTCGGGCGATGAGATCCGGGCGGCGCTCGAGGAGCGGGCCGCGAGCTTCGTGCTGACCTTCCGCCCCGGCTCCCTGGAGTCGCGGCCCTCTGCGGACGGGCCCGGCGCCGTCGAGTGGGTTCTCCCTCTCGAGGCCAGCGTGGACCGGCGCGCCGTGGGTGATTTCCTGCGCGGCCGCGGCTGGGGGGGCGCGTCCGGCGCGATGCCATCGGTGGCCCTGTGCGTGGTTCCGGCGGCCGGGCTCGAGAGCGACGCGGCCACCGAGGTCCTGCCCGAGCTGGCGAGATACGTGTCCGATGCCCTGGGCGCCCGCGAGCTGGTGCTACTGGAGCCGGCGCTGCGACGCGGCGGGCCGACCTGCCGGCGCGGGGCGGTCGAGGTGGCGCAGGCGCTGGGCGCCGACGTGGCGGTGGACGTGGCGGTCGGCTGGCGCCCCCAGACGACGTCATCGGGCCTGCGCGGTGGGATCGCCGACGTGCGGGTCCGCGCATCGCGTTCCGTGGACGGGGCCTCCCTGGCGCTCAGCCGTTTCCAGGGCGCCGGCTACCACGCCAGCGCGGCGCGCGCGCTGGAGCGCGCGCTCGAGGCCGTCCGCGACCAGCTCGTGGACAACGTGGTGCTCCAGCTCTCGCGCAACTGGGCCGAGGTCGCCAGGGCCCAGGGGTCGATCGAGGTCCACCTGATCGACGTCGACAGCCTGCTCCAGGTCGAGGCCGTCCGCGAGCGCATCGTGGCGCGCCTCGGAGCGAGCCAGGCGCAGCTGGTCGAGCTGGGTCCGGGCGAGGCTTCCCTGGCGGTGGCGGCGCGGCTGTCACCGGGCGCGCTGGGCGACCGCCTGTCGGCCCTGGCCTTCGAGGGCTTCGCCCTCGATCCCGTGGGGGTCGAGCCGGGCCGCGTGTCGATGCGCGTGCGCCGCGCCGAGCTCGAGCTCGACGAGCCTTGACCACCCGTCCGGCGTCGGGTATTCCGCGGAGCCACAGGCACGTAGCTCAGGGGTAGAGCGCTACCTTGACACGGTAGAGGTCGGCGGTTCGAAACCGCCCGTGCCTACCAGGGCCCGGCCCTCCGGGACCGCAGGGCAGGTCCCGGAGGAGCGCGCGTCATGCCCGGGACTTTCGCTCCACCCGGGCGCCCGCCCGAATCCGCGCAGGGGCCGGAATCTGAGCGTTGACAACGACTTGCGGGGGCGCTTAGCTTCTCGGGTCCGCGGAGGTCTCCGCGGACCCTGAACGCCCAGAACCGACCCCATCCCGAAGATCCGATGACCCGATGAGCGCGCAGACGACTGGAGCCAGCAGCGCCGGCATGGCCGGCGGCGGGCGGAGCGCGCGCGGACCCAGAGGTGGGTCCACGGGCGTCGGCGCCTGGCGACGCGTGCGCGTGCTGCGGCGGTCGCGGGCCGGAGAGAACCCCTGAGGAGGAAGTACTTGGAGAGCATCGCGCGTGGGATTTCGTAGGCGCCGCTGGCGTGACGTAGCCCCGGACAAGGACAAGGTTCGCATCAATCGTGCGATCCGGGTCCCGGACGTCCGGGTGATCAACGACGATGGCCAGCAGCTAGGGGTGATGCCGACCGACGCCGCCCGCGACATCGCGGGACGCATGGGCATGGACCTGGTCGAGGTCTCACCGAACGCGCAGCCGCCCGTGTGCAAGATCATGGACTACGGGCGCTTCAAGTATGAGCAGAAGAAGAAGGAAGCCACTGCCAAGAAGCAGCAGCACCAGAGCCAGCTCAAGGAGGTGAAGTTCCGGCCGCGGATCGACGACCACGATCTCGAGTTCAAGCTGAAGCGCGCCCGGCGCTTCCTCGTGGACGGGGACAAGGTCAAGGCCACGGTGATGTTCCGCGGGCGCGAGATCGTGCACACGGACATCGGCCGGGCCCTGCTCGAGCGCGTGACCGAGGAGCTCGCGAGCGTCGCCAAGGCCGAGTCGCGGCCGCAGATGGAAGGCCGCATGCTCACGACGATCTTCGCTCCGGATCGCAAGCTCATCGAACGCTACAAGCGCGACCACCCCGACGAGGAAGACGAGGATCTGGACGCGCTGCACGACGAGGAAGAGGAGGACGAGGCCTTCGAGGCCGACGCCTCCGCAGAGGATGCTGCCCCGGCGGCGCACGAGGAATCAGACGACGACCAGCAGAAGAGAGCCCGTCCCCGGCCGCGCAGGCGCGGCGAGGAGACGCTCGAGGACGAGACGCAGGCGCTGCTGGAGGAGATCGAGAATGCCTAAGATCAAGACCCGTCGCGGAGCGGCCAAGCGCTTCCGCATGACCGGCAGCGGGAAGATTCGCCGGGGCCGGGCTTTCCGGCGACACATCCTCACGAAGAAGAGCGGCAAGCGGAAGCGCCAGCTGCGCCGCGCCACCCTGGTCGCGAGTGCGGACGAGGCGCACATCCGCGAGCTCCTTCCCTACCTGTAACGAGGCAAGCGCGATGCGAGTCAAGCGCGGCGTCACCAAGCACCGGCGCCACAAGAAGATCCTCAAGGCCGCGAAGGGCTTCCGCGGCTCGCGGAGCAAGCTGATCCGCCCGGCGCGGCTGGCCGTCGAGAAGAGCCTCGTCTACGCCTACCGCGATCGGCGGCAGCGCAAGCGGCAGTTCCATCGCCTGTGGATCACGCGGATCAACGCCGCGGCGCGGCAGAACGAGCTCAGCTACAGCCGCCTGGTGCACGGTCTCAAGCAGGCCGGCGTCGAGGTCGACCGCAAGATCCTCGCCGATCTGGCCATCAACGATCCGGAGGCCTTCGCCGAGCTGGCCGAGCTCGCCAAGTCCCAGGCCGCCTAGCGCCCCGCGCATCATGGCGGGAGGCACCGAGAACCTCGAGGCGCTCGAGGCCGAGGCGCACGAGGCGATTGCCGCGGCCGGCAGCGTGCAGGCGCTGCGCGAGGTGCGGGCGCGCTTCCTCGGCCGCAAGGGCTCGATCGCCGCGCTGCTGCGCGGCATCGGCGCGCTCCAGCCCGACGAGCGCGGACCCGTAGGACAGGCCGTCAACGCCGCCAAGGAGCGCGTCGAGGCGCTGGCGCAGCAGCGCGAGGCCGCCATCGTCGGCGAGCAGCAGGCGCGCTCGGTCGCCGAGCATCGCCTCGACGTGACGCTGCCCGGAGCCGCGCCGCCGGTCGGTGGCCTGCACCCGGTAACGGTCGTCGAGTGCGAGATGATCGACTTCTTCACGGGCCTCGGCTTCTCGATCGAGGACGGCCCAGAGGTCGAGACGGAGTACAACTGCTTCGATGCGCTGAACATCGCGCCCGATCACCCGTCGCGGGACCTGCACGACACCTTCTTCGTCGAGGGTGGGCATGTGCTGCGCACGCACACCTCACCGGTGCAGATCCGTGCCATGACGGGCCGCACGCCTCCGTTCCGCTTCATCGCGCCCGGGCGCGTGTACCGTCACGACCACGACGCCACTCACGCGCCGATGTTCCACCAGATCGAGGGCTTCATGGTGGACCGCGACGTCACCATGGCGCACCTCAAGGGCGTGCTGCACGCGTTCGCGCGGCGCCTGTTCGGCGACGACGTGCGCGTGCGCTTCCGCGGGCACTTCTTCCCGTTCACCGAGCCGTCGGCCGAGATCGACTTCTGGTGGAACGACCGCTGGCTGGAGTGGGGCGGCTGCGGGATGATCCACCCCCAGGTGCTGCGCAACTGCGGGATCGATCCGGAGCAGTGGCAGGGCTTCGCCTTCGGGATGGGCATCGACCGCACGGCCATGGACCGCTTCGGGATCCCGAACATCCACCTCATGCTCGACGGCGACGTGCGCGTGCTGGAACAGGTGCGATGAAGGTCCCGCTCGGCTGGCTGGCGGAGTGGATCGACCTGCCGGCCTCGGTCGAGGAGCTCGAGGAGCGCCTCACGCTGGGCGGCCTCGAGATCGAGGGCATCGAGAAGACGGGCCCCGACCTCTCGGGCGTCATCGTCGGTCACGTCCTCGAGCGCCAGCCGCATCCCGACGCCGACCGCCTCTCGGTCTGCCGCGTCGACGTCGGTGGCGAAGAGCCGGTGGGCATCGTCTGCGGTGCGCCCAACGTGCGCGACGACCTGCGCGTGGCGGTGGTGCGACCCGGCAGCACGCTGCCCGACGGCACGCGGCTCAAGAAGACCAAGATCCGCGGTGTGGTCTCGCAGGGCATGATCTGCTCGGCGCGCGAGCTCGGGCTCGGCGACGACCATGACGGCATCCTGGAGCTTCCGGGCACCCCGGAGCCCGGCACGCCGCTGCATCAGGTCCTGGCCGCGGGCGACACGGTCGTGGACTTCGAGATCACGCCCAATCGCGGCGACTGGGCGTCGATGCTGGGCATGGCGCGCGAGGTCCGGACGCACTTCGGCGGCGAGCTGCGCTGGCCGGTGCTGGAGCCCCCCGAGACCGGCCCGCAGGCCTCCGGGGCGGTGCGCGTGTCGATCGAGGACGCGGGCGGCTGCCACCTCTACGCGGCGCGCCTGGTGCGCGGCGTGCGGGTCGGCCCCTCGCCGGCCTGGCTGCAGGAGCGGCTCGAGTCGGTGGGCCTGCGCCCGATCAACAACGTGGTCGACGTGACCAACCTGGTGCTCCTGGAGCTCGGGCAGCCACTGCACGCCTTCGACCTGTCCACGCTGAGCGGTGGGGAGATCCGCGTGCGCGCGGCGTCCGCGGGCGAGAAGATCGTGACGCTCGACGGCCAGAGCCGCGAGCTGGAGACCGGGGACCTCGTGATCGCCGACGCCGAGCGGGCCGTCGCCGTTGCCGGGGTGATGGGCGGCGCCGAGACGGAGGTGCGGGAGAGCACGCGCGACGTGCTGATCGAGAGCGCGCACTTCGACGCCGTGCGCGTGCGGCGCACCGCGCGCCGGCTGGGCCTGCGCACCGATGCCTCGTACCGCTTCGAGCGCGGCGTCGACCCCGGGGGAGTGGGGCGCGCGGCCGACCGCTGCGCGCTGCTGCTGGCAGAGCTGGCGGGCGGCGAGGTCGCGCGAGGCCGGGTGGAGGTGAGGGGCACGTCCTTCGAGCACTGCGACGCGATACGGCTCGACCCGTCGCACCCGTCCCGCCTGCTGGGCGTCGAGATCTCCCGGGACGACGTGATCGACTGCCTGCAGCGCGTGGACGTCGGCGCGGTGGCCGCCGACGGCGATATCCTTTGCTGCTCGATCCCGAGCTGGCGCTCGGATCTGCGCATCCCCGAGGACCTGGTCGAGGAGGTCGGGCGTGTCTGGGGCTACGACCGCGTGCCCGAGATGCTCCCCGCGGCACCGCTGCTCCCCGTCGCGATCCCGTCGCACCGCCGGGTCGCGGCCCGGGCGCGCGACGGCCTCTGCTCTGCCGGCCTGCTCGAGGTCCGCAGCGTTCCCATGAGCCCGGTCGACGATCCTGACGGGTTGCGCCTGGAGCCCGACGATCCGCGTCGCGCGACCGTTCGCCTGCTCAATCCCATCGTCGAGACCGAGCCGGAGCTGCGGACGCACCTGCTGCCGGGCCTGCTGAGGGCCGTCCGTCGCAACCTGGCCCGGCAGGTCGAGCAGGTGCGGCTCTTCGAGGTCGGACGCGCGTTCCTCGCGCGCCCCGGCGAGCTTCCCGCCGAGCCCGAGGCGGCCGTGGCGGTGCTGGCCGGCGCAGCCCGCGCCACGCTCTGGGGCGGCGACCCGCCGCCGCTGTTCTTCCAGGCTCGTGGCGTCGCGGAGCGCGTGCTCGGCGAGCTGGGTCAGACGTCGACGCTGCGGGCCGGTGGGGATGCGCCGTGGCTGCACCCGGGCGCACAGGCCGAGCTGCTCGTGGGCAAGCGGCCCGTCGGGCGCGTGGGCGAGCTGCACCCCGGGGTCGCGGCGCACCACGGAATCGGGGTGCCCTGCGCCGTGGTCGAGCTGGACCTCGACGCGATCGACGCGCTGGGTAGCAGCCAGGCCCGCTTCGTGGGCGTGTCGGCTTACCCCGCGTCGCGTCGCGACATGGCGGTCATCCTGGCCGCCGACCAGCCGGCGGGCGACGTGCTGGACGCGATTCGCACTGCCGGGGGCAAGCTCCTGGCAGACGTGGAGCTCTTCGACCGATACGAGGGAGAGGGCATTCCCGACGGCCGGGTGAGCCTGGCGTTCAGGCTGACCTTCCAGCACCTCGATCGGACGCTGACCGACGACGAGGTGGGCAAGACGGCCGCCAAGATCGTCCGGATGCTCGAACACCGCTTCGGGGGCGAGCTGCGCTAGCTCGCCCGGGGAAGGAGACCGAGATGACCAAGGCAGACATCGTCGAGAGCATCTACGAGCGCGTGGGATTCTCCAAGAAGGAGTCGGCGGAGCTCGTCGAGACCGTGTTCGAGGTCATCAAGGAGGCCCTGGTCAGCGGTGAGAAGGTCAAGTTCTCGGGCTTCGGGAACTTCATCGTGCGCGAGAAGAACGCTCGCAAGGGTCGCAATCCACAGACCGGCGAGGAGATCCAGCTCGAGGCCCGCCGCGTGCTGACCTTCAAGCCCAGCCTGGTGCTGAAGAACGAGCTGAACGAGGCACCCGTGAGCGACGAGGAGCGCGCGCGGGCGAGCCACTGATCCCCGGTTCCTGCTAGACTCCCGCATACTGCGGCCGAGGGGGGCGGCATGTCGGAGATACAGCAGATCCTCGACGGGATTCCCGAGAAGACCTACTACCGCATCGGCGAGGTCGCTCGGATCACCGGGGTCAAGGCCTACGTGCTTCGTTTCTGGGAAACGGAGTTCAAGATGATGGCCCCGCCCAAGTCCCGGTCGAAGCAGCGCATGTACCGGCGCAAGGACATCGAGATGATCCTGCGCATCAAGCATCTCCTCTACGAGGAGAAGTTCACGATCGCCGGCGCGCGCAAGCACCTGCAACAGCTCGCACGCGGCGAGCGAGAGGAAGCCGGACCGGGCGCCGTGTCGGGGCTCGCGGAGCTCCGACGCGAGCTCGCCGACCTGCGAGAGCTGGTCTCCGGCGCCTGGTAGCCCGGCCGGGCGCGCGCCCTCCGGGACCGCGGACGCGGGCGGCGGATCGGAAGCGACCCGCCGCCCGGCGGGTCAGCGGTTGAGCAGCAGCTGGCGCCGGCGCGCGAGCGCCGCGGCGATCGGGTTGATCTCCGCCGGACCCGGAACCGGGGCGGGCGAACTGGGTGCGGTAGCTGCCGCAGCGGGCCGGGGTGCGGACGCCGGCTTGCGGGCCGCCTTCCGGGGCGCGGCCTTCTTCCGGGTCGTCTTCTTCCCGGCCGCCTTCTTTCGCGGGGTCGCCTTCTTCCGGGCGGCCTTCTTGCGTCCGGCCTTCTTTCGAGTGGTCTTCTTGCGTCCGGCCTTCTTGCGTCCGGCCTTCTTTCGAGTGGTCTTCTTGCGGGCGGCCTTCCTGCGTCCAGCCTTCTTTCGAGTGGTCTTCTTGCGGGCGGCCTTCCTGCGTCCAGCCTTCTTTCGAGTGGTCTTCTTGCGGGCGGCCTTCTTGCGTCCGGCCTTCTTTCGAGTGGCCTTCTTCCGGGTGGCCTTCCTGCGTCCGGCCTTCTTTCGAGTGGCCTTCTTCCGGGTGGCCTTCTTCCGGGTGGCCTTCCTGCGAGTGGCCTTCTTGCGTCCGGCCTTCTTCCGGGTGGCCTTCTTGCGAGTGGCCTTCTTGCGCCCGGCCTTTTTCCGAGTGGCCTTCCTGCGTCCGGCCTTCTTTCGCGTGGCCTTCTTCCGCGTCGACTTCTTGCGAGCTGCCATCTGCTCCATCCCCCCAAAGGTGCGATCACTTTCGCTCGCCGAGTATAGCTGGCCGTGCGCGGCCTGCGCACCGCTTCCTGCACATCGCCTGCACATCCGCTGCGGGCGGGTTTCATGGCCGCGAGCGGCCAGGGCGTATACTCGCGGAGCTGCGCCGGGGGGCGTGGCCCGGAGGGAGACCAGGCATGATCACGGCACGCGGCGCGCGAGCGCTCGTGCTGGTCGCGGCGTGCGCGATGGGCGCCGCGTCCACGAGCGGGCTCGAGCTCCCCGACGCGCTGCTGGCGGCCGTCGACACGGGTGACGTCGCGCGAGCGCGCGATCTGCTCATGCTCGGCGGGGATCCGGACGCCGCCGATGCCCGGGGCAGGCTCCCGCTGGCCGCGGCGGCGGGGACGGGCAACGGAGCGCTCGTCCGGCTCCTGATCGACGCGGGCGCGGATCCCACGCGGCACGATGCGAGCGGTGAGCCCGCTCTACACCACGCCGCGCGCGCGGGCGAGCCGCGCGTCGTGCGCCTGCTGCTCGATGCGGGCTGCAGCCCGGCGACCGCGGCCGGCCCGGGAGAGCTGACCCCCCTGCACGTGTCCGCGGCAGCGGACCGGCTCGACGTGGCGCGCATCCTGCTCGATCGCGGTGTGTCGCCCGACGTGCCCGACGCCTCGGGGCGCACGCCGCTGCATCACGCGGCGCGCACGGGGGCAGGCAGCGTGGCCGACCTCTTGCTGGTGCGCGGTGCGCGCACCGACGAGCCCGATGGCGAGGGGCACACCCCGCTGTGGCTGGCTCTCGAGGGCGGGGACCTCGAGCTCGCGCGGCTGCTGCTCCTGCGCGGCGCCTCGCTGGAGGTGCGCGATCGCCGTGGGCGGCAGCTCCTGCACGCCGCCGTCGAGGCCCGGCGCGCCGGGGCCGTCGAGTGGCTTCTCGGGCAGCGAGGCACCGACGTCGACGCCCCGGGGCCGGAGGGCGCGACGCCGCTGCACCTGGCGGCGCATGGCGGCCACGTCGAGATCGTGCGCCTGCTGCTCGCGGCGGGGGGCGATCCCGCGCTCCGGGACGATCACGGCCGCACGCCGGCCGATCGGGCACGGGCACGCCGCATGGGCCGGGTGGCCGAGCTGCTGCGCTAGTCGGCCCGGCTGTCGATGTAGCTCTGGATCACGCGCTGCGCAGACGGGCTGAGCGTGACGAACTTCAGACCGATCGTGTGCAGACCCGCGGCGGCGCCCTTGGTCTGGTCCGAGCGGCACCAGACCACCTCGCCGTAGATGTTCAGCGGGGTTTCGTCGAGCGTGAAGTTCAGCGCGACGAAGCCCCCGACGCGCTCCTTGCGCTCCGACATCAGGCACAGGCCGGTCGTGGAGATGTCGATCGCGCCGTAGATGCCCGCCTCGACGTCGTCCGCGCGGACGACGACCACGTCGAGTGGGATCCGCGCCGCGCGCGGTGTGGGTTCTGCGGTCGACAAGGATCCTCCGCTGCCCCGTGCTCATCGGCCCGACCCACCGGGCGACTGTAGTCGGCGCGGTCGGCCCGGATCCGCTATCCCTTGCCGCCGGGGGAGGGCGAGGTTGGACTCGCACGACACGCGCGGCGTCAGCCCGCTGCTGCTGGCGCGGGCCGCCCTCGGCGGACTGCTCATGGGCCTGGCGAACCTGGTCCCGGGGATCAGCGGCGGCACCATGCTGCTCGCGGCCGGCGTCTACCCCGCGTTCATCGACGGGGTCGCCGAGCTGACCAGCCTGCGGCTCCGCCTGCGGCCACTGGCGCTGGTGGGCACGGTCGCCGCGGCGGCGGCGCTGGCGATCCTGCTGCTCGCGGGTTCGGTGCGGCTCCTGGTCGTCGAGCATCGCTGGGTCATGTACAGCCTGTTCATCGGTCTGACGCTGGGCGGCGCGCCGCTGGTGTGGCGCATGCTGCGCCCGCCGACGCCGGCCGTCTGGGCGGGGGTGGCCGCGGGTCTGACGCTGATGCTGCTGATGATCGCCGGGCTCGGGGGCGACGCGGGCGGCGAGCGCAGCACGGCGCTGCTGCTGCTGTCGGGCCTGGCCGGCGCCTCGGCGATGATCCTGCCCGGCGTCAGCGGGGGCTATCTGCTGCTGCTGCTCGGGCAGTACGAGGTGATCCTCGGCGCGATCGACGCCATCAAGAGGGGTCTGCTCGCCGCGCCGCCCGATGTCGAGGGGATCGGCGCCGCGATGGGGATCGCGGTTCCCGTCGGCGTCGGCGTGCTGATCGGTGTGGTCGGCGTGAGCCACGGCCTGCGCTGGCTGCTGCGGCACCACGCCGCCCCCACGCTCGGCGCCCTGCTGGGCCTGCTGCTCGGCGCGGTGATCGGCCTGTGGCCCTTCCAGCAGCCGCGCCAGCCGCGGGCCGGCGAGCTGCACGCCGGCCGGGTCCTGGACGCGGCGCAGGCCGCGGCGCTGCCGCGCGACGACTGGCCGCTGGAGCGCTTCCGCCCGTCACCCGTCCAGGTCGGCGGCGCGCTCGGGCTGATCGCGGCCGGCCTGGGCGTGACCCTGGCGCTGGGCCGCCTGGGCGGGGAGCCGGCGCCGTGAGCTGGGACCTGCTCGGCGCCGCCTGGGCGGAGCAGGCGCTGGAGAGCGTCCTGCGCCTGACCCCTGCGCTGCTGGCGGTGCTCCTGGGCATCGTCGCGGTGCTGCTGGCCAACCGGCTGCTGCTGGGGCGGCCGAAGCTGTCGCATCGCGAGGCGGGCCGGGTGACGCGCCAGCTCGCGGTGGTCGCGGTGGCCGCGGCCGCCGTGATCGGCTTCGTGCTGGTGCTACCGGTCCCCGACGCGACCCGCGCCCAGCTGCTGAGCCTGCTCGGCGTCGTGACGAGCGCGGCCATCGCACTCTCGTCGACCACGCTGGTCGGCAACGCCATGGCCGGAATCATGCTGCACCTGGTGGGCCGCTTCCGGCCGGGAGACTTCATCGAGGTCGACGGTCACATGGGCCGCGTGACGCAGCGTGGCCTGCTGCACGTGGAGATCCAGACCGAGGATCGAGATCTCGAGACGCTGCCGAACGCCTTCCTGGTGGACCGACCGCTGAAGGTCGTCGAGGCCACGGGGACGATCGTCTCGGCCACCGTCTCGCTCGGCTACGACACGCCGCGCGCCCAGATCGAAGAGCTGCTGCGCGCCGCGACGGCCGAGGCGGGCCTCCAGGACGGGTTCGTGCAGATCCTCGACCTGGGCGACTTCGCGGTGACCTACCGCGCAGCCGGGTTCCTGGCGGAGCCGAAGACGCTGCTGAGCACGCGCTCGCGTCTGCGGGGCTGCATGATCGACGCGCTCCACGGCGCGGGCGTGGAGATCGTGTCGCCGTCGTTCATGGCGCAGCGTCCGCTCGCGCCCGACCAGCGCGTGCTGCCCGGAGCGTACCGTTCGTCGGAGCCGGGCCCCGAATCGGACGTGCCCGAGGAGATCGTCTTCGACAAGGCGGAGGCCGCCGCGAGCCGCGACGAGCTGACGGCGGAGCGAGCGGGGCTGGTGGCCCGCGGCGCCGAGATCGAGCGCGAGCTGGGGCAGGCGCCGGACGAGGCCGCGCGCGGTGCGCTAGAGGTCGAGCGCGAGCGGCTTCGCGAACGCGTGGAGCACATCGACACGGTGCTGGCGCGCGACGCGGGCAGCTAGCAGAACTTCGGACCGCGGCCGCCGCGCGGCGACGGGAGTGCGCCGTGCGCCAGCCTGCTAGGGCGCACGGTCCCGCGGGCGCAGCCGTTCGATCTGCTCCGGTGCTTCGAGCCAGAGGTCCGGTGAGGCTCCGGCGAGCACGTCGCGCTCGAACGGTCCCCAGAGCGCGGCTGCGGTGCGCACGCCGGCGCGGCGGCCCGCGATCAGGTCGTGCGGAGAGTCCCCCACGTACACGGCGCGCTCCGGCGCCACGCCCAGGCGCCCCAGCGCCAGGTGCAGCGGATCGGGGTCGGGCTTGTGGCGCGTGGTGTCCTCGGCTCCCACCAGGATCTCGAAGACGTCGGGAAAGCCGGTGACCTCGACGCCGCGGCGCGCGATGCCCCGGCGCTTGCTCGTCACGATGCCCAGCCGCACGCCCGAGCCGGCCAGCGCCTCGACCGCCCGCACCGCGCCCGGGTAGGCGCGCACGCGGGCGTCGTGGCGCGACTCGTTCCAGTCGCGGTACGTGTGCACGAGCGCATCGAGCTCGGCCTCGTCGGCCGCGAAGTCCGCCAGCAGCGTGCGCAGCGGCACACCCATGCCGCGGATCCAGTGCGCATCGTTCACGGCCGGCTTGCCGTGCGCGGCCAGGGTGTGGTGGTACGACGCGACGATCAGCTCGATCGAGTCGATCAGGGTCCCGTCCAGGTCGAACAGGACGGCCTCGGGCCCGGATCCGCGCATGGCCTGGGCGGCCCCCGTCGGGGCGTCGGGCCCCGGACCTAGGTCAGCCGCTCGGGCACGTCGTCGAGCCCGTAGAGCGCGACGGCGTTGTCGCGCAGCATGCGGCGCACCTGGTCCTTCGGGATCCCGCGGAAGAGCTTCTCGATGGTGCGACGCGAGGCCGGCCAGTCGGTCGCGCTGTGCGGGTAGTCCGTGCTGAACATCAGGTGGTCGAGGTTCATGTGATGGCGCATCTCGAGCCCCGCGGCGTCGAGCATGAACGTGACCCAGAAGTTCCGCAGGAAGATCCGCGACGGCATGGTGCGCATCTTGTCCACGGCTCCCGTGAACCAGCGGTAGCGCTGGAACATGTCGTCGCTCTGCTCGAGCAGGCCGGGAATCCACGCGATGTTCGACTCGACGAGCAGCATCTTGAGCCGCGGGAACTTCTCGAAGACGCCCGAGAAGATCAGGGAGAGCGCGGCCTCGATCACGCCCCCGCCGCAGCGGGGCGCAATGGCGAGGCCGATGAACTGCAGGTCGTTCCAGTCGGCCGATCGATTCTTGAGGTTGGGCGCGAAGCTTCCGATGTGGACCGCCACGGGGAAGTCGGCCTCCTGCGCCGTGGCGAAGAAGCGGTCGTCCTCGGGCATGTGCTGCAGCGAGCCGTTGGGGAAGGCCGAGATCACGGCACCCCGGTGCCCGTGCGCGATCGCCCACTCGAGCTCCTCGATCGCGCGCTCGGTGCCGCAGGCCGGCATGATCGCCTGCGGGATCAGGCGGCCCCCGCTGCCCTCGCAGAACTCCAGCATCCACTCGTTGTAGGCGCGCACGCAGGCGTGCTGCAGCTCCGGCTCGTCGCCGTACACCTTCGCGCCCGTCAGCGTGATGCTGGGATACATCACCTGGCCCCAGATCCCGTCGATGTCGAGGTCGGCGAGACGCGCCTTGGTGTCCCAGCTCCCCGGCCGCATCTGCTCGTAGGTGACGCCGGCGTTCGAGTAGTCGAGCACGCTCTTGCCGGCGACCGTGGTCAGCCCGACGTGCATCTGGAGCTTGCCATCGTCGAAGACCCAGGCGTCCCCCCGGTCCGTGCGCTCGACGCGGGGCGCCCGCTGGCGCCAGCGCTCGGGGACGCGCTTGACCCAGAGGTCGGGCGGCTCGTTCACGTGGGCATCGGCGTCGATGATCGGGTAGTCGATGCTCCCGACCTCCCAGAACAGATCGCTTCGGTCCATCGCGTCCTCCGATGCTGTGGCGGGGCTCAGGGCAGGCGCTCGGCCGGCAGCGGGTGGCGGTAGAGCTTCGCGGCGTTCTCGTGCGCGATCATGCGCGCCTCCTCGACCGGCAGCTGGCCCAGGAGCTGCTGCATCACGTCCTGCGTGTCGGGCCAGGTTCCGTCGCCGTGCGGGTAGTCGGACTCGAACAGGATGTTCTCGACCCCGATCGTGTCCTTGGTGACCAGCGTCGAGGGGTCGTCGATCATGCAGAACCAGAAGTTGCGCCGCAGGCACTCCGACGGCGTGACGTCGCTGGCCGGCCAGCCCTGGCCGTAGCCCGAGCGCGCCATGATGTTGTCGAGGCGGTCGATCAGCCCGGCCACCCAGGCGATGCCGCCCTCGGACATGGCGATCTTCAGGTCGGGGTAGCGCGCGGGCCAGCCGCTCCAGAGCCACTCGGCGCAGGAGTCGAAGGCCATCGACTGGAACATGGTGGCGCCGAGCTCGAGACCTCCACCGGGCGCCTTCTCCGCGAAGCCCGACGATCCCACGTGCAGGTTGAGCACGGTCCCGGTCTCGGCGCAGGCCCGGACGATCGGCTCCCAGTAGTCGTCGAAGACCGAGGGCAGACCCTGGCGGTGCGGCTGCTCGGGCAGCGTGACCGCGGTGAAGCCGCGCTTGGCGTTGCGCACGATCTCGTCCGCGCCGACCTTCGGGTCGGTCAGGAAGGTGATGCCCAGGGGCACGATGCGGTCGGGGTAGGACCCGTGCCACTCCTCGAACAGCCAGTCGTTCCAGGCGCGCATGCAGGCGATCCCGAGCTCCCGGTCCTTGAGCTCCGAGAAGAGCGTGCCGCCGAATCCGGTGACCCCGGACGGGAAGTTCACCGACGCCCAGATGCCCCCGATGTCCATGTCCTTGATGCGGTGGTGGATGTCCCAGCAGCCGCGTCGCACCTCCTCGTAGCGCGAGGGCTCGATGCGGTGGTCCTCGCGGGGCCGTCCGGCCACGCACATGAACCCGACCTGGAAGTAGGGCGTGCCCTCGATCATCCAGACCTGGTGCCCCTCCTCGGTCTCGATCACCCGCGGACCGCGCTCCGCCAGGCGGGCGGGCAGCCGGCCCTCGAACGTGTGCGCGGGCTCCATGAGGTGGTCATCGACCGAGATCAGCGTGTAGCGGACGTCCCTCGGCTCGGGATCGGGCAGCAGGGGGCGGGTGGCCGGGCGCTTGATGCCCAGCTTGACGACACGGACCATCGGACCTCCGGGATTCCTGGGGCTCGGGGCCCCAAAGGTACACCGTCGGCCCCCGGGAGTCCCCCGGGGAGGGCCGACCGGCAGCCGGGGGCTTTTTCTTTCGCCTGGCTCTCGCCTTGCTCGATTCCTTGCTTGTTTCTCACCGGTCCCTGGGCGTAGAATCCCCCGTGACACGATCTGCTCTTTTTCGGGCTGTTGCGGTGGCACGGACCGGCCAGCGGGAGCCACCTGGGGGGATTCGATGCTGAGCATGCCGACGCGATCCGGGATCCGACTTCTTGCCAGCACGGCGCTGCTGATCCCGCTGCTCTGGAGCGGCCCGGTCAGTGCCGGCCCGCTCGACTGCGACACCATCTCGGAGTGCGGCTGGGAGCTGCGCGTCTACCCGCTCGGCGGCAACCCGCAGACCGCGTTGCTTTACCAGGGCAACTTCGCGATCGACGCCGAGGGTGGCGTGAGTCTCGCGCCGGGTACCGAGACCCTGTACGAGCTGCCCGATTTCACCTTCCAGGTGGATGACGTCTCCGGTCACGTGGATCCCGAGATCCGCTACGGCTTCAGCGCCACCAACAACAGCGTCGCTCCGCTGATCTTCGCGATGAACTTCAACCTGCCGCTCGACGGCGCGACGGAGCCGCTGGACTCCTACGCCGAGGTGGCCATCACGCTGCAGCGCCCGATCGATGCCGCGGCGCAGGTCTTCCCGGTGTCGGGCACGGGCTTCATCGTCGACTCGCAGGACATCCGACTCGATCCGTTCGCGAACGTCGACAAGGGCGTGGACCTGGTGGGCAGCGACTTCGTCGTGCCCGTCGACTCGCAGTTCCGCGTCGACACGCTCTTCGAGAGCGCGACGAGCATCGTCGACGAGCCCGGTGACAACAGCTACGACATCATGACCACGCTGATCACGTTCGGGCTCTCGCCGGGCGCGATCGTGACCTTCAACGGTCTGACGCGGCAGGAGGTGCCCGAGCCCTCCGCCGCGCTGCTCCTGGGCCTGGCCCTGGCCGGCGGCGCCTGGCTGCGCCGGCGCCCGGTCGCGGTCGGCCAGTAGGCCGGTAGACGAGCCGGATCGCGCCCCGTCCGGGGTGGCTGCCCGGCTACCGGGCAGCCCGACATGCTTGCCCGACCCCCTGGCTGGACGTGCGCTTGCCGGACAGTCCGGTGGGTTCAGGATGAGCCCTTGCAGAGCGGCCCGGCGCGCGTGTAATTTCGCCCCACCGCAGGGAATGACCGCTTTCCGGTCGCACCGCGGATAGCGACGATGTCGCCGGCAGCCCCAGTCCGGGGCTGCTGCTCGGAGGGTGGATGATGTCGGGTGGTGGTGGCACCGCTGCGCGGCTCGTGTACGCGCTCGTTCTGATCTCGGGATTCCTGCCTTCTGTCCTGCTCGGCCCCGGCAACGCTGCCGCCGCGCTGAACGTCGCGGTGGAGGCGAGCCCCGACCCGGCGCGTCCGGGAGAGGTCGTCAACGTACGCATCACCGTGACCAACGACGGTGCGCTGGCGGAGACGAACGTTCTGCTCGAGTCGCCGATCCCGGCGAACGTCACGGCCGCGGGATTCTTGGGCGTGCAGCTCTCTCGAGGGGGCTCGTGTCCGTTCACGGTGATCAACAACGGTGCCTGCGACGTCGGCGAGCTGGCCACCTGGAGCCTCGGCACGATCCCGGCGGGTGGAGGCGTGACGGTGAGCATGCCGCCCGTGATCGCCGCGGCGACCCCGGACGGCACGCTGGTGACGTTCGAGGCGGTCGTCAGTGTCCTGGGCGGCGTCCGCGCGACGGCCGACGACACGGTCGAGGTGCAGTCCTCGCATGTCCTGGAGCTGGCGCTGTCGGAGGATCGCGACCCGGTGGGTGCGGGCCAGAGCCTGACGTACACGCTCCGCTTCGGCCACGTGGATACGGTGTTCGACGCGCCGGGTGCGCTGCTGAGCTTCGCGGTTCCCGCGGGGACGGCGTTCGCGTCGGCGAGTGACGGGGGCGTGTTCGCGGGCGGCACGGTGAGCTGGGCGCTGGGGACGCTG
>JAJDAJ010000076.1 GCA_029261925.1 Deltaproteobacteria bacterium
GGCCGGGCTCGGCCGACCTCGCGGCCTTGGGGCGCGCGTGCTGGGTGTGGGGCGCGAGCTCCACCCTCCACCCCCACCCCTCGCGCGCCCCCACGGCCGGCTCGTTGCTGGAGAACTTGCCCCAGAAGTCGTCGTCGTCCGCCGTCGCCAGCCCCGTGTGCGCGTCGGTGCTGCCGATCATGCCGAGCTCGAACGGGTTCGCGCCGACCTCGCTCGCGACGACGAGGCCATTGCCCAGCGCCGGCCGCACGTACTCTCCCGGGTACATCGCGTCGGTGTGCCGGCCGTCGGGCGCCATGCCGGCGCCCCAGTCCCAGGTGCCGAAGTCGGCGAACTCGTCGTCGGGCGAGAGCGCCGGCGCCGCCTCGCTGTCGCCCTTGATCTGCGTGGCCTCGACCAGCGGCTCCCAGCGCCGCCGCGTCCGGGCGTAGGCGCGCGTGAGCGGTCGGCCCTGGAAATCGTTCAGCTCGAACATGCGCCCGGCGCTCATGTTGCTGTTGTGCGGGATCGCGAGCACGTCGCCGCCCGTGGCGGTCTCGTACCCCGCCATGTAGCGCCACAGATCCTCTGGATCCTCGCTGTCGACGGAGCTGAACGGCACGACCTGTCCCGCCCGATCGGCCCCGTCGCGGAAGATCACGATCCGGTGCAGGTTCGCGCCGGCAGGCATCGAGGTCCACTCGTAGCCGATGAACGCGCTGAATACCCCCGGGCGGTCGTGGCGGTCGGCATTCGCGACGACGCGATCCCACATGGTGCGGGCGATCCTCGCCTTCGCCTCGGGCGTGCCGAAGAGATTGCGCCCGCTCGACAGGCCCAGCGCGAAGTCGAGCCCCACCTCGCCCCAGTAGCCGCGCTCGAGCAGGCGCGCCCAGCGCGCGCCGTTGGGCGTCGCGAGCAGCGTCTCGTTCCGCTCCTGGAGCAGCGGGAACAGCCCCAGGGCCTCGCTGTGGTCGGCCACGACCAGGAAGTCGAGCGGCCGGCGCAGCGCCACGGGCTCCCCCGCCTGCCCCGTCACGGTCTCGCCGCGCGCGAAGCGGTAGGCCTCGTCCGGCGTGAGGCTACGGTTGCCCGAGCCGCCCGCGTCCGGCGACCAGCTGCTGTGCACGTGGGTGTCGCCCCAGTACACGTCGATGGCGTGCTCGGCGTGGGCATGCGGCGAGTAGGGCGCTGCCCCGGCGCGGGCAGGGCCCGGCGCGGCCACCAGGAGCGCCGAGCCGGCCAGGAGGTGGGCAGCGAGGGTCCGTCTCAAAGCTCGTTCTCCTCCGGCTCCTGGATGGCTGGCGACCATACCGCGTGCAGACCCGCCTCGCTGGAGCGCTACCGCGCCTCCGGGCCGCGTCCCGCCCGGGCGCGATCCCGAGGGGGGGCGATCGCGCCCGGGCGGCGGCACGTGGGATACTCCCGCTGACCCGCCCTCCGGGACTCGGCGATTCACACGGCGGTTGCTACACCCGGATGACCAGGCATCGCCCGATGAGGAACGACAGGTGACGCGCACCCCCGTAGAGGAGCTCGACGCGCTGGTGATCGGCGCCGGCGTGACCGGGCTCTACCAGCTCTACTGCCTGCTGCAGATCGGCCTCGATGCACGCATCTACGAGGCCGGCGACGCCATCGGCGGCACCTGGTACTGGAACCGCTACCCGGGCGCGCGGCTGGATTCCGAGAGCTGGAGCTACGCCTATTCGTTCTCGGAGGAGCTGCTCCGCGACTGGAACTGGACGGAGTCCTTCGTCGGTCAGCCCGAGCTGGAGCGCTACCTGAACCACGTCGCCGACCGGTTCGAGCTGCGGCCGCAGATCCGCCTGGGCGCGCGGGTCCGGTCCGCGATCTTCGACGAGGCGACGAATCGCTGGCAGGTCGAGACCGAGGACGGCCGGCGCGCGAGCACCCGCTTCCTGATCGCGGCGACGGGGCTCCTCTCGGCCCACCACCTGCCCGACATCCCGGGGATCGAGAGCTTCCAGGGCGAGTCCTTCCACACCTCGCGCTGGCCGCACGACCCCGTGAACTTCACCGGCAAGCGCGTCGGGGTGATCGGAACCGGCTCCACGGGCGTGCAGATCATCCCCGAGGTCGCGAAGGAGTGCGCCCACCTGACGGTCTTCCAGCGCACGCCGAACTACTGCTCGCCGCTGGGCAACTCGCCCATCACCCCGGAGCAGATGGACGAGATCAAGGCGACGTATCCGGAGGTCTTCGCGACCTGCCGGCAGAACGTGGGTGGCTTCATCCACGACCCGGATCCCCGGTCCACCTTCGACGTGACCGCCGAGGAGCGCGAGGCCTTCTACGAGGATGTCTGGGGGCAGCCGGGGTTCGCGAAGTGGTTCGGGAACTTCAGCGATCTGATGACGAACCGGGAGGCGAACGAGATCTACTGCGAGTTCGTCCGCCGCAAGATCCGCGAGCGCGTGAACGACCCCGAGGTCGCGGACAAGCTCTGCCCGAAGAACCACCACTACGGCGCGAAGCGCATCCCGCTCGAGACGCGCTACTACGAGACGTACAACCGGGACAACGTGCTGCTCGTCGACGTGGGCGAGGATCCGATCGAGCGCATCACGCCCACGGGCCTGAAGACCGGGAGCGCATCGTACGAGCTCGACGTCCTGATCTACGCCACCGGCTTCGACGCCGCGACCGGCGAGGTCACCCGGATGGACATCCGGGGCGTGGGCGGCAGGCCGATCCAGGAGCACTGGGCCGACGGGGCGACGATGTACATGGGGCTCGGGACCGCCGGGTTCCCGAACCTCTTCTTCGAGAACGGCGCGCTCTTCTGCAACTTCACGCGCTGCGCCGAGGCGTCGGCCGAGTTCGTCAGCGGCTGCATCGACTACATGCGCGAGCACGGCTTCGAGCGCATCGAGGCCGACCCCGAGGCGGAGGAGCGCTGGGTCGAGCACGCCGAGTCGCTGACCGTGAACCGCCTGACCTCCGACGTCACCAACTGGGCCGACGGGACGAACATTCCCGGAAAGCCGAAGGGCGCGATCTTCTACTCGGCGGGGTTCAACGCCTATCTCAAGGTCTGCGAGGAGGTGGCCGCCAAGGGCTACGAGGGATTCAGGCTCGAGTAGCCGGATCGCGGTCCAGGGACCTCTCATGTATCGGGAGCAGGGAATGAGCGCTCGCGCACGGAGCCTGCTGGTGCTGCTGCTCGCAGCAGCCTGGCCCCCGGACGCGGGCGCCGGGGACGGCGTGCTGGAGATCGGCCAGGCCTGCGCGCTGAACACCGGGTGCTTCCCGGGCGACGACCCGGGGTTCCCCGTGTCGATCGGCGAGACCGGCAGCTACCGGCTGACCGGGGCGCTCGACGCCGGCGTGGACGTCACCGCGGTCGAGATCGCAGCGCCGGATGTCTCGCTGGATCTGAACGGCTTCTCGATCCGCGGTGGCTCGATCTGCAGCGGGGATCCGCCGACCGTCTGCACCGGAGCGACCGGCCAGGGCGTCCGGAGCACGGCTGAGGGCACGCGGGTCCTCGCTGGCTTCGTGAGCGGGTTCGCGGACGGGGGGGTCGTGCTGGCCGACAGCGCCCACGTCAGCGGCGTCGAGGCGCGGCGCAACGGTCGGGTCGGCATCGAGGTCGGCGAGCGTGGAGGCATCCGGCAGAGCCACGCGAGTGCGAACGCCGGTATCGGTCTCGTGGCGGGACGCGACGGCTCCGTCCGCGACTGCATCTCGGTGCACAACGGCGGCACGGCCGTGGCACTAGGCTTCGGTGCGGGCCTCGGCAACAGCGTGCTGGTGAGCGAGGCTCAGGCGCCCGTGACCGGTGGCGTGCTGCTGGGCGGGAACGCATGCAATGCGGAGCCGTCGTGCAGCCGCGTGTGCACGGACGCCGACGGCGACGCGTACTTCTCCGACTGCTCCCCGCTCGACTGTGACGATGGCGAGTCGCAGTCGTTCCCCGGAAATCCCGAGCTCTGCGACGGGATCGACAACGACTGCAACGGACTCGTGGACGACGCGTGCGGTGGAGGTGGCCTGGGCGAGGGGGAGGTCTGCACGCCCGATCCCGACCCCTGTGCTCCGGGCCTGCTCTGCTGCTATCCGTGTGGCGTCCCGGGATGCGAGTTCCGCTGCTCCCAGCCCGCACCCGGAGGCGGCTGCCTGCTGCCGCCGTGAGCCCCGGTCGGGGCGCTGGCCTCGCGCGGCCCGCCCCCGGCTGCGCACCAGCTGCGCACGGGCCCCGGGCCGGTCCGCAGCGCGCTGCCCGGTCCCGTGTCCTCAAGCGTGGCCGGACGGGCACCGAAGACGCTGGCGGGAAACGACCCCGAGGTGGCTCCTGGCGTCCACACCCCGCATGCCGCTCCCGGGCGCCGCCGGTCGCGTGCTGCGCAACCGCAGCGTCGTGACCGGGAACGGGGCGCTGACCTGGCTCATGGTCGGCGCGACCGTCGTGATCGCCGGAGTTGCCGGCTACCTGCTCCTGAGCCGCGGTGAGAGCGGACGCTCCCTCGGCGAGTGGCTCGCGGAGCGTCCCGTCGAGGCCCTCACGCTCTTCATCTCGCTCGTCCTGACGCCCCTGGGCCTGTGGCGCGCGCTTCGCGAGCGCGTCGTGCTGGAGCCCGGCGCCGTCCGCTTCGAGCCGGGCCTGTCGCCGCCGTGGAGCCGGCCGTGGACCGTGCAGCTGCACGACCTGGAGTCCGCATCCGTCGAGGTCGTCTCCTGGCTGCCGCTGCCCGCGGCCTGGACCCTGACCCTGCACACACGCAGCGGTCTCCCGCGGACGCTCCGCGTCTTCCAGTGGGTCGACCCGGATGCGTACGAGCCGGCGGACCACCGCCCGCTCGATCGCGGGAACGGATCCGTGGACGAGATCGGCGAGCTCCTCCAGCGCGCCCCGCTGGTGGTGTTCCTGCGCGAGGCGGGCTTCGGGGTGACCGCTCCACCCCTCCCGGCCCCGCGCGGGAGCTCGGCGGCGACCAGCGTCGCGGTCTCGGTCATCGTGATCCTGATGCTCGGGGCGATCAGCTATGCCGTGCTCGAGATGGCCGTGCTGACCGAGACCTATGCGGGCCCGCTGCCCTGGGCGTGGATCGGAGGCGCAGGGGGGCTCGCCGGCGCATTGACGTACGCCCTGCTGCATCGCGATCCCGTGGGACGGGGCGGACGCGTCGTGCTGGCCCTGCTCGCGGTCCTCAGCTTCACCGGCGCCTCGTTCTTCGGTCTGCTGCGACTCAACGCCGTGCTCGACGGGAGCGACCCGCGACCCCACGCCTACGTTCACGCGCCGGACGGTCGCGTGGTGCCGGTCGCAGCGGACAGCCCCGAGCTCGATCTCCCGTACCTGCTGTCCAACTTCCCGGACAGCCGGCCCGGCGACGTCCACGAGCTCTGGCTCCGTGTCGGCCCCCTCGGCTGGCCCCAGCTCGACCTGGTGCGCTTCGAGCAGAGCGTGCGCGCCGCGGAGGTCGGGGCGCGCGAGCGCTAGCCTCGGCGCATCGCCGACGGGATGTCGACGAGGCCGCGCCGCTTCAGGAAGCGCCAGCGGCCGTCCTCGCGCACGAGCTCGTCGCGGTGGCGACCGACCATCGACAGGGCCGGGAGCCCGTTCTCGTCGCGGCGCACCACGGTCCACATCACCTCGGAGCTCGCCGTGTCGCCCGCGAGCGCGATGATCGGGTTGCTGATCACGTGGAAGCTCTGGCCGACCGCACCGTCGAGCGTCTTCTCCATGAGCGCGCGGATCTGCTCGCGCCCCCTGGCCCGGCCGAGGGGCCCCAGCAGGACCTCGCCGTCGCTCGCGAACAGCGCCGCGTAGGCCTCGAAGTCGCCCGCGTCGAGGTGATGCCCGTAGTCGACGAAGAGCTGCTGGATCTCGAGGATGTCCTCGAGGCGTCGCACCCGTTCCTGCAGCTCGTCCGCCATCTCGCACTCCGGGGTCGCACTGTTCGCAGGGCTCCCTCTCTAACATCCGGGCCGGGAAGCGTTCAAGGAGACCCCGGCGCAGCCGGGCGCCTGGCTCGACCCGGGAGCTCGCGGGCACTGATAGACTCGCGTCCGGGGGTGGCCATGGCCGAGGAAGCCGGATGAGGGACGATCTCCGCTGGGCGACCATCCCCGAGATGGTGACCGAGACGGCGCGGCGCCTGGGTGCTGCCGAGGCCGTCATCGACGGTGACCGGCGCCCGAGCTACGCCGAGCTGCTGAGGGACTTCCGGCGGGTGACGGCCGCACTGCTCGCAGCGGGGATCCAGCGCGGCCAGCGCGTCGCGATCTGGGCGCCGAACCGCTACGAGTGGCTGGTCGCCGCGCTCGGCATCCTCGGAGCGGGCGCGGCCATGGTGCCCGTGAACACGCGCTTCAAGCGCGGCGAGGTGAGGCACATCCTCGAGCGCAGCGGCGCCCGCGTGGCCTTCACCGTGGGCGAGTTCCTGGGCACGGACTACGCGGCGACGCTCTCGGGGCTCCGGCCGGAGCTTCCGCAGCTCGATCTCGTGGTCAGCCTCGACCGCGAGACGGGCGCAGCGGATCACTCGCTCGAGTCCTTCCTGCAGCTGGGCGCCTCGGTGGGTGACGTCGAGATCGACGCGCGGATGGATTCACTGCGCGGCGACGACATCGCCGACGTGATGTTCACCTCGGGTACGACCGGGGCGCCCAAGGGCGTACCGATGACCCACGCCCAGAACCTCCGGCAGCTCGCGTTCGCGTTCGAGCTGGCTGGCCTGCAGGAGGGAGACCGCTACCTGATCGTCAATCCCTTCTTCCACATGTTCGGCTACAAGGCGGGCTGCCTCACCTGCCTCAGGAGCGGGGCGACGATCATCCCCAAGGCGGTGCTCGACGTCGACGACGTCTTCCGGACGGTGGAGGCGGAGTCGGTGAGCGCGCTGCCGGGTCCGCCCACGCTCTACCAGACGCTTCTCGATCATCCCGACCGCGGGCGCTTCGACCTGTCGTCGCTGCGCATGGCCTCGACGGGCGGGGCCGACATCCCGCCCGACCTCATCCGCCGGGTGCGCGAGGAGCTCGGCTTCGAGGTCATCACCACCGGGTACGGGCTGACCGAGGCCGCCTCGGTGTCGAGCAACACACCCGACGAGGACTTCACCACCACCGCGACGACCGTGGGGCGGCTTCTCGAGGGGCTCGAGCTCCGGATCGCGGACGAGGCGGGGATCGACCAGCCCCCGGGCGCGCCCGGCGAGGTGCTCGTCCGGGGCTACAGCGTGATGCAGGGCTACCTGGACGACCCGGAGGCGACCGCGCAGGCGATCGACGCCGACGGCTGGCTGCACACGGGCGACGTGGGCACGCTCGACGAGAAGGGATACCTGCGCATCGTCGGGCGCAAGAAGGACATGTTCATCGTGGGTGGCTTCAATGCCTACCCCGCCGAGATCGAGAGCCTCCTGCTCGGGCATCCCGCCGTCGAACGGGTCGCGGTGGTCGGCATGCCGGACCGGCGACTGGGCGAGGTGGCCATGGCCTTCGTCGTACCGGCTCCCGGGATGGACCTGCGCCCAGAGGAGCTCATCGCCTGGGCGCGGGACGCGATGGCGAACTACAAGGTGCCGCGCGCCGTGGAGCTCGTGGAGGACCTTCCCCTGAATGCCTCGGGGAAGGTGCAGAAGGAGGTGCTGCGGGCCCGCGCGGCGGAGCGAGTGCGCGAGTCGTGACGCACGCCGGCCCGGACCCTGGACGAGCTTGCGCGGGCCGGAGGGCTGATATCTACTGATCAGAAGGGGAGCCCGCCCCGGGCATCCCGGACAAGGACATGGCCATGAAGTACGACCTCGTCATCCGCAACGGTCTCGTCATCGACGGGTCGGGCCGCGACGCCCATCGCGCCGACGTCGGGGTCGTGGGGGACCGGATCGCCACGGTCGGCCGCATCTCCGGGCGCGGCGAGGCCGAGATCGACGCGGAGGGCCACGTCGTCACGCCCGGCTTCATCGACTGCCACACGCACCTCGACCCGCAGATGTTCTGGGATCACGAGGGCGCCAACTCCTGCTGGCACGGTGTCACCAGCGCGGTGACGGGCAACTGTGGCTTCACGATCGCGCCGGGCACGGTGGAGCAGCGCGAGCTCCTGGTGCGCAATCTCGAGCGCGCCGAGGACATGTCCGCCTCCGTGCTCGCGGCGGGCATCGACTGGACCTGGTCGGACTTCGGGGAGTACCTGCAGGCCCTCGACACGCTGCCGAAGGGGATCAACTACGCGCTCCAGGTCGGCCACTCGGCGGTTCGCTGCCACGTGATGGGCGAGCGAGCCTTCACCGACGAGGCCGGGGAGGACGACCTCGAGCGGATGTCGGCGCACGTCCGGCAGGCGGTGCAGAGCGGCGCCTGGGGCTTCACCACGTCGCGCACGATCCACCACCAGACACCCGACGGCGGCCCCGTCGCGAGCCGGCTCGCGGCCTGGGAGGAGGTCGAGCGCCTGCTCCGCGCCGCGGCGAGCGCGGGCGGGGGGATGTACCAGTACGTCGAGGATCGCCCGGCGGATCCGGACGAGGCGGCCCGACACGAGGCCGCGCTGATCGAGCTCGCGGCGGAGACGGGGCTGACGTTCGTCCTGGCGGCCATGGGCAATCCCGACCGGATCCTCCCGTTCCTCGACTCCGCGGCCGCCCGGGGCGCGCGCTTCGTCGGCGTCACGCACCCGAGAGGGATCGCGAACTGGGCGTCGTTCCAGACCTGTCTGCCCTTCGACGGCCTCCCGGAGTGGAAGGAGCTGCGCACGCTGCCCCTGGAGCAGCAGCGCGCGCTGCTGCGCAAGCCCGAGGTCCGGGAGCGGCTCGTCGCCGCCGCGCTCGGTGCGTCCTACGCCGAGGGCACGGGCGCCGAGGCGCGCCCCCCCGACTACGAGCGCATGCAGGTCCTGGCCTCCCCGGTCCCGCCGCATCCCACGGTCGGCGAGATCGCCCGGGCGCGCGGCGTCGACCCGGTGACCGCGATCATCGACCTGGCGCTCGAGGCCGACTTCGAGCAGTTCTTCGTCCAGACCCTCGCCCCGTTTGCCGCCGAGCAGGTCGACCGGCTGCTCGCACATCCGCAGGTGGTCCTGGGCTTCTCGGACTCGGGCGCGCACGTCAGCCAGATGTCGGACGCGTCGATCACCACGCACGTGCTCGCCCACATGGTGCGCGAGCGAGCCGCCCTGAGCCTGGAGGAGGCCGTCCGCCTGATGACCTCCGCACCGGCGCGCGCCTGGGGTCTGCACGGGCGCGGGCTCGTGCGCGAGGGATCGATCGCCGACCTCAACGTGATCGACCCCGCAACGGTCGGCCCGGCGATGCCGCACGTGGTCGACGACCTGCCCACCGGCGCCCGGCGCATCGAGCAGCGCTCGACGGGGATCCTCGCGACGCTCGTCAGCGGCACGGTGACGGTCGAGAAGGGCCAGCACACGGGCCGCTTCCCGGGACAGGTGCTGCGTCGCGACCGGGAAGCCGCGGCGGCGATCCGGGGCTGATCCCGCGTCCGCTGCGGGCACCGACTTCGCGGAGGACGGATCCCGTCGATCTCCAGGGGGCGACGACCCCGGCGCGGACGACGCGGCGGGATCCTCGCCCCGATCCAGCTCAAGGAGCTCCGGCATGCGCAAGCGCTTCGGCATCTTCCTCGCCCCCTTCCACCCCGACGACGAGAACCCCACCGAGCAGATCCACCGCGATCTGGCGCTGATCGCGCACCTCGAGGCGCTCGGCTACGACGAGGCCTGGATCGGCGAGCACCACTCCGCGGGCTTCGAGATCATCGGCTCGCCGGAGCTCTTCATCGCGCACGCCGCCGCGCGGACCGAGCGGATCCGGCTCGGCAGCGGCGTGGTCTCGCTGCCCTACCACAACCCCTTCATGGTCGCGGACCGGATGCTCCAGCTCGACCACCAGACGCGCGGGCGCGCGATGCTGGGCGTGGGGCCGGGCCAGCTACCGACCGATGCGTTCATGCTGGGCATCGACGTCGACGAGCAGCGGCGCATGATGAACGAGTCGCTGGAGGTGATCCTGGCGCTGCTCCGCGGCGAGGTCGTCACGCGCCGGACCGACTGGTTCGATCTGAGAGAGGCGCGGCTGCAGCTGCCCCCTTACTCGGATCCGATGCTGGAGGTCGCGGTCGCCGGCGCGATCTCGCCCACGGGACCCCGCGCCGCGGGCACCCACGGTCTTGGCCTGCTCTCGCTCGCGGCCAGCCTGCCGGGCGCGTTCGACCAGCTCCCGCGCCACTGGACGGTCTGCGAGGAGAAGGCGGCCGAGCACGGACGGACGGTCGACCGGCGCTCCTGGCGCCTGGTGGTCCCCGCGCACCTGGCCGAGACCCGCGAGCAGGCGCGCGCGGACATGGAGCACGGGACGCTGCGCCTGGCGCGCTACCACGAGCGCCTGGGCGGAGGGATGCCCGCGTACGCGAGCTCGACCGACGCGATGCTCGAGGAGTGGGCCGGACCGGGGCTGCCGATCTTCGGCCGGCTGACGCTGGGCACGCCCGACGACATGATCGCGGAGATCGAGCGGCTCGAGAAGAAGTCGGGGGGCTTCGGCGCGCTGCTCCTGCTGGCGCACAACTGCGCCGACCCCGAGGCCACCCTCAAGAGCTACGAGCTGCTCGCGCGCTACGTCATGCCGGCCGTCAACGGTGCGAACAGCGCGCGGGGCGCCAGCCTGGACTGGGCGCACGCGAACAGCGAGCGCTTCATGGGCGCGATGATGGGCGGCATCTCGAAGGCGATCGACCAGCACGAGAAGGAGCGCACCCGCTCCGGCCGCGGGACCGCCTGGCGCGACGAGTGATGCCGCGGCTCAGTGGCCCAGGAACTCGATGAGGCCCACGGGCCCCGTGCCCACGAGCTTCGGCATGCCGGCGACCAGATCCTCGGCGGTCCAGGGCTTGCCGCCGCGGTGGGTCAGCACGCGCTCCGCGTGCCAGCCCCTGTCCAGCTCGAGCCGATCGCCGCGGATCATCAGCAGCTGTCCCGAGATCCATGCGGCCGCGTCCGACGCCAGGTACGTGGCGAGCTCGGAGCCGAAGGTCGCGGGTGCGTTCTCGTCCTTCTCCGGCTCTTCCCCCGACCGGGCGGCCCGCATCTGCGCGATCGCGCCGGTCGACGGGATCGACGCGCTCATGCGCGTCTGCCCGCCCGGGCGGATCGCGTTGCACGTGATGCCCATCGGCGCGACCTCCAGCGCGACGCCGAGCGTGAAGCCCATGATCCCGGCCTTCGCCGCGCCGTAGTTGGACTGGCCCACCGATCCGAACATCGCCCCGGAGACGGTGTTGATGATCCGCCCGTTCACGGGCCGGTCCGTCTGCTTGAAGGTGTCGCGCCAGCGCACGACGGCGTGGTGCGTGCAGCTGTAGGTGCCCTTCATGTGCACGCCCATCACCGCGTCCCAGTCGTCCTCGGTCATCTTCCAGATGATGCGATCGCGCAGGATGCCCGCGTTGTTGAGCAGCACGTCGAGCTGGCCCCACTCGTCCCAGGCCTGCTGCACCAGAGCCCCGGCCTGCTTCCAGTCCGAGACGTCGGCGAAGTTCGCCACCGCCTGGCCGCCCGCGGCCTTGATCTCGTCGACGACCTGCTCGGCCGGCGCGCTGTCCCCGCCCTTGCCATCCACCGCGACCCCCGGATCGTTCACGACGACCCTGGCGCCCCGGCTGGCCAGCGCCAGCGCGTGGTCGCGTCCGATGCCCCGGCCCGCGCCGGTGACGATGCACACCTTCCCGTCCAGCAAACCCATGGGTAGAGCTACTAACATGGCCGTACCCAGGATGCCAGCTCGGGTCGCTAGCTGGAGGAGACCCCATGACCGTCTCGAACCGGATCCCCGAGATCCCGATCATCGACGTCGACACGCACTACAACGAGCCCCACGACCTGTGGACGTCGCGTGCACCGGCCAGGCTGCGCGATCGCGCACCCCGGGTGCGCAACGTGAACGGGATCGACAGCTGGGTCGTCGAGGACGGCAGCGTGCTCTTCCCGTACTGCGGGGTCTGCGTGATCCGGGGCGATGGGAGCAAGATGTACGGCGAGCTCTCCCTGCGTGACTTCGACGAGATGCACCCCGGAGCGACCGATCCGCGGGCGCGGCTCGCCTGGATGGACGAGCACGGGATCCAGGCGCAGGTCATCTACCCCAACCTGATCGGCTTCTCGATCGAGGCGTTCCTCGCCCGCATCACCGACTCCGAGATGCGCGAGTTCTGCATCCGCGCCTGGAACGACTACATGGGCGAGGTCCAGGCGATCGGCGGCGGCAGGCTCTTCCCGCAGGCTCTCGTTCCCTTCTGGGATCCCGAGCTCGCCGTCCGCGAGGCCATCCGCGCCCACGAGGAGCTGGGAATGACCGGGCTCAACGTGCCCAGCGGCTCGGACGCCTACGGCGTGCCCTCGCTCTCGCACCCCTCGTACGATCCGCTCTGGGAGGTCGCCCAGGACCGGGGAATGTCCATCAACTTCCACATCGGCGGCGGGGGCGTGAACGCGACGCCGTGGGACATGGTCAGCGAGAGTGCCCGCGCCGCCTCGCTGACGACCGTCTCGATCTCGTCGAACGTGCGCTGCCTGACGAACCTGATCTTCAGCGGGCTGCTCGATCGCTTCCCGCGGCTGAACTTCGTGTCGGTCGAGAGCGGTGTCGGCTGGATCCCGTTCATCCTCGAGCTCTGCGAGTACCAGTTCGACGAGAACCGCGTCACGGGCCTGGAGCTGCGCCCGACGGAGTACTTCCGCAGGCAGATCTACGCCTCGTACTGGTTCGAGGAGGACCCGACGCCCGCGATCGAGAAGCTCGGCGCCGACAACGTGATGTTCGAGACCGACTTCCCGCACCCGACCTGCCTCTACCCCGGGATCCACGAGCACGTCGAGAAGAGCCTCGCGCAGGTGGCGCCGGACACCCGGCGCAAGATCCTCTGGGAGAACGCCGCACGCGTGTACCACGTTCCGCTCCCCGGCTGAGGGCACGGGGGCGTCCGCGGGTCCGCTTCCACCATGATGCGGCGGGTGCCGCGATCAGGCGCCCGGAGGCGGCTTCCGGGCCCGCTCATCACCACATGCCCAGCGATCCAGGGGGTTTCCGATGAACGTCCGCTTCTCCGTGCTGGCGCCGATCGGCGTCGTCGAGCCGCCGGCCGACTTCCAGTCGCCCGGAGCCGTCCGCGAGCTGGCTGCCGCGCTCGAGCGCTCGGGCGCGTCGGCGTGCTTCGTGACCGACCACCCCGCGCCTTCCCACGACTGGCTGCACGCCCACGGTCACGACGCGCCGGACCCGTTCACGGGGCTCGCCTTCATCGCGGCGCAGACGACGCGGATCATGGTGCACACGCACATCGTGGTCCTGCCCTACCGCAACCCGTTCATCACCGCCAAGGCGGCGGCGACGCTGCAGGTTCTCTCCGGGGATCGACTGATCCTGGGCGTGGGCGCCGGCTACCAGAAGACGGAGTTCGACGCGGTCGGCGCGGACTTCAGCCGGCGCGGCGACCTGACCGACGAGGCGATCGAGACCCTGCGCCTGGCCTGGGCCGGCGGCAAGGTCGTGAAGCGCGGCCGCGAGTTCGACGCGATCGGCAACGAGCCGCGCCCGGCCCCGTCGCCGGCGCCCAGGATCTGGGTCGGCGGCAGCAGCCCGCGGGCGATCGAGCGCGCCGCGCTTCTCGGGGATGGCTGGTCGCCGTTCTTCAGCGCCCCGACGCTCAGCGAGGCCAACCGGAGCAACGGCATCACCTCGGTCGCGCAGCTGAAGGAGAAGATCGAGCTGATCCGCGAGCTGCGCGCCGGCGCCGGGCGATCGGATCCGTACGACGTCTGCATCGGCCCGAGCTACTCGCCCACCGAGCGGACGCGCTCCGCGGCCGAGCGCTACCTGACCGACGTCGGGGAGCTCGCGGGCGTCGGCGTCGACTGGATCACCGCGAACCTGGCGCATCCCAGCCGGGCCGAGTACCTCGAGAACCTGCAGTGGTTCTCGGAGGATGTGATCGCGAGGGCGTGATCCCCGACCGGTCCCCGGAGAGTGCGCGCCGCCCGGATGCGTGCGATCGGTCTACGTCACCACGACCCGGACGCGAGCGATGTTCTGCACCCGCCCGTGCGGCGTCCGGGCATCGCCCTCGCGCTGCGACGTGGCGCGCAGGACGGCGAAGTACGTCCCCGGCTCCGGGTAGGCGTGCCGGGCCGACAGGTCGACGCACTCCGCCGGCGCGTCGAGCTTCGCCTCGGTCCCCCCTGCTCCGGTCCCCTCGAAGTCCCACTCCGCCGCGACGATCTTGCCGGCCCCCGGCGGCACCTCGAGCGTCGCCCTGAAGGTCACGGTCTCGCCCCGGGACACGTCGGTGCGCTCGCCGCCATCGGCCTCGAGCGCGATCACCGGCTGGATGCCTCCGCGCCCGGCCGCGGTGGCGGGCAGCTGGACCTGCGTGTCGACGATCCCGTACGCGGTGTCGGAGGGGCGCAAGCCCTGCTCGACCCAGGCCGCGAGGTCACGCAGCGCCTGCTGCAGCGCGCCGCCGTAGCTCACCACGTGGGTGCGCGCGAGCGGCGTCTTGGGGTTCTCGTGATGAGCGTGGTCGATGAAGTAGATCGCGAAGCGGTCCTCGAAGTCCGAACCCGTCGCCGCCCGCACGCGCGAGCGATACCAGTCGGCCTGCCAGGCGAAGGAGTCGAGGTCCATCAGCGCGGCCAGCATCAGCACCCTGCCGTGAACTCTCCCCTCGAGCAGCGAGCCGGCGGCGTTCACCGTTCCGGTCGGTCCGACGAGGACGTCGCGCTGCGGGTGGACCGGGTGACCCGCAGCATCGCGGAACTGGTCCCAGCCGTAGTAGTCGTCGGTCGGCGGGACCTGGTGCCGGTGGTAGGTCTGCAGCGCCAGGGCCCAGGAGTTGTCGATTCGCACGCGATCGCCGGCACGGATCGCCCCTGCGGCGCCGAGATCCGCCCTCGCGATCGGCCAAGCCAGCTTCCCCTCCACCTGCCGGAGGGGCAGGCTCGCGCCACTGGCCTCGCCGCTGAGCACCACCAGGTGCGCGTCGGCAGCGTCGCGTTCCGGCGCGTCGGCCAGCTCGAAGCCCGTCGCCGGACCCTCGATCACGCGCGCCACGCGGGTCTCCAGCACGGAGCGATCGGCATGGACCGACGCGGCGGGGTCGCCGCCCAGATAGCCGGGCCGGCTCCAGAAATCGTCGACGTAGGTCGGGTCCAGCGCCGGGATCATGCCCGAGATGTTGGCGAAGTAGCCGCTGTCCAGCGTCTCGTGTGCGTACCATCCGCGCAGCGGGTAGCCCATCAGGCTCGCCTCGCGGAACGCCGCTGCCTCCTCCTCGTTCAGCTCGGCGTACGGATCGCCACTGCCGCCGGGCTCGAGCGCGTCGACGATGGCCGGGAAGCGGTCGCGCCGGCGCAGCACGCGAAGCGCGTGCATGCGCACGGTGAACATGCTGGGAATCGAGTGGTTGCAGCCCGGAACGAACGGTACGAAGCCGTCCCAGACGCCGCGGGTGTTCTCGGCGGCGCCCATGGTCTGGTAGGCCCCGCCGCTTCCGCCGAAGAGATAGCCGAAGGGGCGGTGCTCGCCGTAGACCTCCGCGGCGACCTCTCGCGAGTACTTCGCCGCCGCCGCATTGACGCGATAGGCCGGGATTGACGGATCCGCACCGGGGTCGCGGAAGAGACCCCCGTTGTTGGTCTGGACGTAGTAGGCGCCGCTGTCGAAGGTGAAGCCGAGATCGCCGGTCGCGACCTCGAACTCGATCGGGAACGGACCGACGTCCGAGGTCAGGGCCATCGGGTACGTGTTGTGGAAGAAGCGTCTCTCGTACCGACCTTCAGGCGGGAAGTAGAAGGAGAAGCGGGCCTGGGTATTCGCGAATCCGCCGTGCACGTAGCGATGCGGTACGGGTGCGTCCCGCAGCTCGTTCACCTCGATGAAGGGCTCGGCGAGGAGCGGGTCGACGGAATCGGCCGTCACGCGCACGGCCGGATGGGGAAGGGCGATGGTCATGGCTGGCTCCAGCGGCGTTCGGGAGCCACTGCCCCGGTATCCTCCGGTACTCGTATCGTACACGTACGAGGACCGGGCAGGCCGCCTGCCCCGGGAGACAGTGGATGACCACGCAGGCGAGTCAGGAGCCCACGACAGCCTCGCCGCTGACCGCCGCACAGGAGTGGCGCCGCCGCTGGCCGCTCGTCCTGGCAGCCGCGGCCGGGTTCTCCTTCCACTCGGTCATGACGTCCTATGCCGGGCTGTTCATCGGACCCGTCGGTGAAGAGTTCGGCTGGACCCGAACGCAGGTCACGGCCGGCCTCTCCCTGTCCTCCGTGACCGTCACCCTGCTCTCGCCCCTCTTCGGCGTCCTGATCGATCGCTGGGGGACCCGACGTCTCGCATTGCCCGGACTCGTCATGAAGTCGGCCGTCGTGGCCGGCTTCGGCCTCGTGAGCGGGTCGGTGAGCCAGTGGCTGCTGATCTGGTTCGTGTATGCGCTGACTTCCCTGGCGGTCAAGTCCACGGTATGGACGACCGCGGTGGCCGGCGTCTTCTCCGCCGGGCGCGGCCTGGCGCTCGGCGTGGTCATGGCGGGAACGGCGCTGTCGCAGATCATCGTTCCACCGCTCGGCAACTGGCTGATCGGCGAGTTCGGCTGGCGAGGCGCCTTTCCCTGGCTGGGCTTCGGCTGGGGCGGGGTGGCCTTCGTCCTCTGCGTCCTGTTCCTGTTCGACGCCCACGACGACGCGCGAAAGACACGGGCGGCGGGCGACGAGCCGGTCCGGGTCGATCTGCCCGGCCTGACCATTGCCCAGGCATGGCGCGATCCGGCCCTCTGGCGGATTGCCATCTCCACGTTCGTCATGATGCTCTTCACCATCGCCCTGGTCGTCCACCAGATTCCGATCCTGGTGGAAGCGGGCGTTTCCCGGACCAGCTCCGCCTGGCTGGCCAGCCTGGCCGGCGCCGCCGGCATCGCCGGCAAGCTGATCACGGGCAGGCTGCTCGACAGCTTCCGCCCGAACAGAGTGGGCGGCATCACGCTGGGTGCCGCGAGCCTCGGCTTCGCGCTGCTCCTGGAGCCCTTGCGCACGCCCGCGGTGATACTCGCCGCGATGCTGATCAATGGCTATGCATCGGGCACGAAGCTGCAGATCTGTGCGTACCTGACCTCCCGGTACGCGGGCATGAAGTACTTCGGCACGATCTTCAGCATCATGGCCAGCCTGATCGCCCTGGGTTCGGGGCTGGGACCGGTGCTCGGCGGACTGGCCTATGACTGGCACGGGGACTACACGCCGCTGCTCCTGGCCGGCATCGCCGGATCGCTGTTCAGCGCGGCCCTGATCCTGGGACTCGGCCCCTATCCCGACTGGGATCACAGGGAAGCTCCGCCGACCGGTGGCGGATAGAGCCGTCTCTGGCATGCAAGCGCTGCGAATGCAGGGCGGACCCCTGCTGGATTCGCGAGCCTGGAGAGATGCTCCGGTGGATTGCGCTGTTCGTCAGCATCCCGCTCGTCGAGCTCGTGCTGCTCATCGAGATCGGTCAGCGAATCGGCACGATCTACACGATCGCCCTCATCGTGATCACGGGCATCCTCGGAGCCACCCTGGCGCGTCAGCAAGGGCTGTCGGTCATCCGGCAGCTTCAGGATGAGATGGCCGCCGGGCGCATGCCCGCGGTGCCCTTGGTGGACGGGATGCTGGTACTGGTGGCGGCCGCAGTGCTGCTCACACCTGGCCTCCTCACCGATGCGTTCGGGTTCGCGCTCCTGGTTCCTGCGGTTCGCCGCTGGCTGCGCGGAAAGCTGCTGCGGAGAATTCAGCGCGCGGTCGCGGAGGGTCGTGTCGAGTTCGTGGTGCACCCGCCACGAGACGGCGGGCCCCGCTAGGCATTGCCCTGAGCTGCGGCATCTCGGCACCCGGGAACGGCCGGGCCGCCGACTGCGGTGAATGCGGGCCCCTGAAATGCTCTCCCGAAATCTCCAGAATTCGATGGCCTCGGAATTCCAGCGGTATTGGGGGCGAATTCGAGCCGCCGTGGATTTCCTGGGTGGCGACCGAGCAGAGTCGGGAGGAGACACGTGACGAACGACGAAAGCCCGTACACGCCGCCGTCAAGCGGCGTTACCGGACAGGTCCCCGTGGGTCGTCGGCTGGGCTGGAAGACCTACCTCTGGCTGCTGGTTGCCGCCTCTGCTCTGGTTTTCCCCGTGCTGGGCTTCGGCTGGATGCAGCTCTTGGACTGGATGGATCTCGCACTGACTGCTGTCGGGATGATCGGACTGTTCGGCTTCGCCTATCGGCGGCCGGTCGGATCAGGGGCCTTCTGGAGGCGCTGGCTTCCCTTCCAGCTCCTCTGGGACGCAGCGATCGTGCTGTTCATCATCCCTGCTGGGCTCGCCTACCAGATCCCCGGTGAGGAACCGTCGTCGGCGGTAGAGAACATTGTCAGCTTCGCGCTGCTGATCCCGCTCTACATCGCGCTGTATCGCTACGGGTATCGCTCGCCGGAGATCTGGTCCCGTGACGCCCGGCTCACGGTGTGAATTCTGCGATCCCGGAAATCCTCCCCCAATGCCCCCAGTATTCTGCGCGGCGGGAGTTTCGGGGATTCTGGGGGAGCGTTTCTGCGTTCTAGGATCCAGCTCCGGGCAATTCCCCCAGATCCCCGATCATGCACTTCACGCTGCCGCCCCCCTTCTTGTAGAACTCGCTCACGTCGGCGGTCACCACGCGCACGCCGCGCTCGCGGATCTGCGCCTGCAGGCGCTCGGTGACACCCGCCGGCATCACCAGGTGCGGCTCGCCGCTCTCCGGGTGGTTGAAGGCGAACGAGTTCGCGGCGTAGATCGCGGCGTCCTCGGGGCCCATCTCGATCAGGCGGCCGTCGCCGAAGTGCTCGCGCAGGTCGTCCGCGCTGCTGGGCTCGACCACGTCGAGCCAGGCGAGCAGGTGCTCGCGGTCGCGGCCGAAGCTGCACAGGCAGGTGTCGCCGTGGTAGTAGCGCTCGTCGATCAGGCGCACCGAGAGCACGCGCCGGGGCAGGGGGTGGAGGGCGGCGATCTCGTCGAGGGCGGCGGGGTCGCTGCGGAAGCCGTACACGCGCCGGTACGGGGGCCAGCCCAGGCGCGGCACGAAGCGCTGCCTGCGGATCGTGCCGTGCGTGAAGAGCAGCAGGTCGCCGGCCGGGAACAGGTCGGCCTCGCCCTCGAAGCGGCTGCCGATCGTGACGCAGGGCAGGCCGAGCGGCTCGATGGCCTGGCGGTAGATCGGGGGCTCGCCGGCGCGCGTCGGCGTCAGGTTCGAGAGCACGAAGCGCTCGCCGTGGCGGAAGCCGGCGTTGGCCGGGTAGACCAGGCCCGGCCAGTCCGGGTGCGGCGGCACGGTGATCACCTGCAGCCCCAGCTCTCCGAGCAGATCCCGCATGCGGTGCCACTGGCGGATCGCCAGGTCGCGGTCGACCGACTTGCGGCGCCCCCAGCGGTCGCGCGTGTGCGGGTTCGCCCCACCCGACACCTTGAAGTGGGTCGGGTCGCCCATCAGGATCGCGTGGCTCACCTCGGCTCCGGGAAGCCGGGCCAGGCGCCGGCGGCCGGGCTCTCGGTCTCGAGGCTGCCCACGGGGTAGGTGCAGTACAGCGTCGACGTGGCACCGGCGGGCCGGTCGTTCCCGCTGCGCTTCGCGCCGCCGAACGGGAGCCTGGACGATGCGCCGACGGTGGTGGTGTTCCAGTTGAGCAGGCCCAGGCGCGTCTCGCGGTAGACACGCTCGTACACCTCGCGGTCGGCGCTGTACACGCTGGCGACCAGGCCGTAGTCGCTGGCGTCGATCGCGGCGATGCCCGCGTCGACGTCGGCCACCTCGTGCAGCCAGACGTCCGGCACGAAGTGCTCGTCGCGCTGGTAGCGGCTGGCGGGGTCGAGCGCGCGCACGCCGTGCAGACTCGGTCGCACCCAGTGGCCGCGCGCCGGGCCGTCGCAGGGGCCGCCGGCCACCAGGCAGTCGGCGCCCTCGTCGCTCGCGCGCCGCAGCAGCGCGCGGTGGCGCTCGCGCGCGGCGGCCGAGATCACGGGGCCGCTGAAGGTCCCGTCCACGCGCGGATCGCCGACGCGCACCTCGCGCATCAGCCGCACCAGCTCCGAGGTCAGCGCGCCCGCCGCGCGCGGCGTGACGTGCACGCGCCGCGTGGCGGTGCAGCGCTGGCCGGCGGTCACGCAGGCGGCGAAGGCGATCGCGCGCGCGGCGGCCTGCACGTCGGCGTCGTCGCAGACGAGCACGGCGTTGCTGCCACCCATCTCGAGCGCCACCAGCTTCTGCGGCGCGTCGAGCGTGGCTTCCAGGATCGCGCGTCCTGTGGACCAGGAGCCGGTGAAGAGCACGCCGTCCACGTCGGGGTGCGCGACCAGGCGCGCGCCCGCCGCACCGTCGCCCTGAACCAGGTTGACCACGCCCGCGGGCACGCCGGCCCGGTGACACAGGTCGGCATAGAGCTGGCCGACGGCAGGTGTGTGCTCCGAGGGCTTGATCACGCAGACGTTGCCGGTGGCCAGCGCCGGGATCACGTGGCCGTTCACGAGGTGGCCCGGGAAGTTGAACGGGCCGAGCACGGCGAGCACGCCGCGCGCCTGGCGGCGCCAGCGCGCGACCAGGCCCGGGCCGAGCTCGAAGCGGCGCTCGGCGACCAGCTCGAGGCCCTGCTCGAGCGTGATCGCGACCTTGCCGATCATGGCGGCGACCTCGGTGCGCGCCTCCCAGAGCGGCTTGCCGACCTCGCGCGAGATCACGTCCGCGACCGACTCCTTCTCGGCCTCCATCAGCGCGGCCAGGCGCTCGAGGGCCCCGGCGCGCTCGCTGGCGGGCGCGTCGCGCCAGGCGGGCCAGGCGCGGCGCCCCGCGCCGACGGCCGCGTCGATGCTCTCGTGCGAGTAGGGGAACGCGCCGTCGAGCGCATCGAGGTCGGCGGGGCACTCCAGCGCGATCTCGCCGCTCGGCCGGGCGGGCAGGGCGAACGCGCCGTCGATGTAGTCGCCGCGCGGCTCGAAGGGGGTGCGCTCAGCCATCGCCGCGCCTGCGGCCCGGTCGGGGCATGGGCGTGACCGAGACCTCGTCGCCGGGCGCGATGCCCAGGCGCTCCCAGGCTTCCTTGGCCACGCGCACCGCCGTGCCCTCCACGCGCGCCGGCGCGGCCGCGGCGCGGAAGCGCCCGCCCTCCTCGGTGGCCACGATGGCGCGCGGCGCGTCGCCGGGCGCGTCGTCGTCGGCGACCCAGCCCACCGCCGTGTCGCGCACCGGCACCACGTCGGCGACCGGTGCGCCCACGAACGGCCCGGCATCGAAGGGGTCGACCTGGCCGATCCAGCGCAGGCCGGCCTTCTCGAGCAGGCGCAGCGCCGGCACGGTCTCGGCGTGCACCTCGCCGATCTGCGCGGCGACCTCCTCGTCGAGCAGCGACGCGTAGAACTCGCGGCGGGGGAACAGGTCGAGGATGAACAGCTTGTCCTCGGCGCTGCGCCGGTCGGCCTCGGCGTAGCTCATGCCCGTGAAGCGGCGACCGAAGGCGTTCCAGAACGGGTTGCTGCCGTTGCCGTCCATGGCCGCGCGCATCTCCGCGAGCACGTCGGACTCGAACGCGCTGCGGTGCCGCGCCAGGTACGCGAAGCGCCCCCACGACAGCAGCTTGCCCGGCGAGCCCGGGGTGCCGCGCAGCTCGGGCGCGAGGACCAGCGCCCCCAGCTCCGACGGACCGTCCCAGGTCGCGCCGAGCTGCAGCAGCACGTGGCGCATCATCACGTCGGCGCCCGGCGAGTAGCGCTCCTCCATGCTCACCTGCATGTACACGTGGGGCGCGGAACGCGTGCCGTGCTTCGACAGGATCACCGACGTGCCGACCACGCGATCCTCGGCGTCCACGAGCGCGAACTGGTACTCGCGCGCGGCGTCGGGCCGGTCGGGTGAGGCGAAGGCCTGCTCCGAGCGCTCCAGTCGCCGCGCCAGGAACGTCTCGTCGGCGGGCAGGTTCGGGCTGTCGAGCAGACGCGCCAGCTCGACGATCGCCTGCAGGTCCCCGGGTCCGGCCGCGCGCAGCACGAACATGGCTCAGACCGTACCCGCGTCGCAGCAGAGCCGCTCGATCACGTGGCGGTACACGTCGCGCGCCAGTGGCAGCTGATCGACGAGCGTGTACTCGTCGGGACGGTGGACGTTGCCGACCGACACGCCCGCCCCGAACACGATCGCCTCGAGGCCCGCCTGCGCCAGCAGTCCGGCCTCGGTGCAGGTGGCCTTGGTGCCGCTGCGCGCCTCGAGGCCGCAGGCCCGCTGCGCGTCGGCGAGCGTGCGCAGCAGCACTCCGTCGGGATCGCCGCCCAGCGCGGGATTCGTGCGCAGGCAGCGCAGCTCCGCCACCGCGTGCAGGGGCTCCACCAGCGCCTCGGCGCTGGAGCCGGGCACGGTGCGCACGTCGAACGACAGCCTCATGCCCCCGGGGACGCGCGCGGCGCCGCCCAGATTCGAAACCACGTGCGCGGGGTCGAACTGCGCGTCGCGCACGCGCTCCAGCCCCGCCTGCCAGGCGCGCCAGGCGTCGAGGAACGCCGCCAGCGGCTTGGCGTCGAGCGCGTCGGCGGCCTCGGGCGGCGCCTCGCTGCGCGGGTCGGCCTCGAGCCAGCGCAGCGTGCAGGCATCGGGCACCTTGTTCACGGCGGTACCGCCCTCGAGCTCGATCCAGCCGACGGCATCGGCGGCGAGCAGGCGCTCGAGCGCGGCCTCGATGGCGTTCTGACCGAGGTGCGGGGTGCTCGAGTGCGCGCTGCGCCCGCGCAGCTGCTCGCTGCACACGCGCGCGCGCGCGCCCGGGTGGGCGGGCGGGCAGCGCACCAGCGCCTCGTACTTGGCGTAGCCCTTGTGGGCGTGGATCGCGACCAGCTCCGAGGGCTCGCCCACCAGCGCCCGGCGCATGCCGCGCGTGCCGCCGGTCTCCACGAGCCAGCGCGCGCCCAGCAGGCCGATCTCCTCGGCGAAGCTGCCCACCAGGCGCAGCGGGCGCCGCAGCCGCGCCGGGTCCAGGCCCTCGAGCGCCGCGACCTTGCACACGAAGTCGCCCTTCACGTCGGCGGAGCCCAGGCCGTACAGGCGGTTGCCGTCGCGAGCGGGTCGCCAGGGGTCGCCGCCCGTGGCGGTCCAGTCCGCGGGGTCGCCGGGCGGCACGGTGTCGAGGTGCGTCAGCAGCAGCAGGCCCGGGTCGCCGTCGGCTGCCGGGGGCCCGAGATCCGCGATCACCGCGTGGTGGGTCACGCCGTCGATCCGGGCGGTCTCGATGCGACCGCACACGCCAGCCGCGTCGAGCAGGGCACAGGCCTCGCGCGCCACGTCGCCGTTGCCCAGGCTCGACACCGACGGCGTCGCGATCAGGCGTTCGAGGCAGCGCGTCAGGTCCAGCACGTCTTCCTCATCGGCGGGCGACCGGCCGTCCTGGCGCGTCGCCCCGCCGGCTTCCTACTCCTCTCCCACCGACTCGCTCAGCTCGCGCAGGTGCTCGAAGGTGTAGATGCCCGTGTCGTGGCCGTCGGTCCAGGCGATCTGCAGCGCGTAGCGGCCCACACCGGAGATCTGCACCGGGCGCACGTCCTCGGGCACGCCGCTCGGGTCCAGCAGCGGCCGCCCGCTCGTCTCCTCGATGCAGCGCGCACAGCGGCAGGACAGGCGAATCTCGCGGACCGGGAGCCGCCGGTCGTGCCCGTCGCTCCAGCGGATCCGCAGGCGGTCGCCCCCCGACTGCTCGATGGCGGTGGGTGCGGGCGCTGGCATCCCTGAACCCTAGCAATTGCTAGGATGCGCAGCCCCGGCCGCCGGCGCGGTGTGCGGAGCAGGAGCGAGCATGGCGAAGGAGAAGGTGGCGATCCTCGGGGGCACGGGCGAGCAGGGCCTGGGCCTGGCGTACCGCTTCGCGAAGGCCGGCGACCGCGAGGTCGTGATCGGCAGCCGCAAGGAGGAGCGCGCGCTGACCGCGGCCGAGGAGGTCAATGGCAAGATCACGGGCGCGGGCGTGGTCGGGCTGGAGAACGCCGCCGCCACGCGCGCGGCGCAGGGCGGGATCGTGATCCTCTCGGTGCCCTTCGAGCACACGGCCGGGACGATCAAGTCGATCCGCGACGAGCTCACGCCCGAGACCGCGGTGGTCTCGATGGGCGTTCCGCTGGCCACGGCGATCGGCGACGTCGCCGGCCGCGTGGTGGGCGTGTCGCAGGGCTCGTGCGCGGAGCTGTGCCAGGCGCTGGTGCCCGACGGCGTTCCCGTGGTCTCGGCCTTCCAGAACGTGGGCGCTCACCGCCTGCTCGACCTGGGCCACGAGGTGGAGTGCGACGTGATCGTCTCGGGTGCAAAGGGCCCGCGTCAGCGCGTGATGGCCCTCTGCGACGACATTGCCGGCACGCGCGCGATCGACGGGGGTCCGCTGTACAACGCGCGCTACGTCGAGCAGTGGACCGCGCTGCTGATCGGCATCAACATTCGCCACAAGCTCCGCGAGGGCACGGGCTTCCGCATCACCTACCTGTAGGCGTCGCACCACTCGCGAGCGCGACCCCCGACATCTCAGCGCCAGGCGAACTTCGGCTGCTCGTAGTGCGCCACGCGGGTGTCGCGGCCGTGCAGGCCGACCTCGCGCAGCTGGTACAGGATGGCGGCCGTCGGGGAGTGGATGGTCGTGCCCAGCTCGCTCTCGAACGGGATCGAGAGCACGGGTCGCTCGCTCTCGGGAATGCTCCAGAGCCGGGGCACCTCGGGGCGCTCCAGCGCGCTCAGCGGCACGCGGTAGGCGTGCGCGACCTCGTCGGGGCTGGGGATCAGCCGGGCCGGGTGCTCGGCCCAGACCACGACCGGGGTCATGACGTAGCCGGAGCGCGTGGCGAAGTCGTCGAGCTTGCCGAGCACCGAGGCGGGCTCGAGCTCGAGCCCGACCTCCTCGTGCAGCTCGCGCAGCGCGGCCTGCTCGGCCGTCTCGCCCGGATCGACGCGGCCCCCGGGCAGGGCCCACTGCCCCGCGTGGCTGCCCAGCGAGGAGGCGCGGCGCGTGATCGCGAAGCAGGCGCGGCCGCCCCCGTCGGGCAGAACCGTGACCGCGACCGCGGCGGCCCGGCGCTCGCCCGGCGCGATCGCGCGGCGCTCGAACGCGTCGAGGTGACCCTCGATGCGCGCGCGCAGCTCCGGTCCGGCGCGCACTAGCTGCGGGCTCCGCGGGTGCGCACTCAGTCCTTGGGCAGCCCGAGGATGCGCTCGGCGATGATGTTGCGCTGGATGTTGGGCGTGCCGCCTCCGATCACGGTCTCGGGCCAGGACAGCGCGTCGTGCTGCCAGCGGCCGTCGTCGAGCGCGCCGGGCGCGCCCTTCATCAGCACGCTCGCGGGGCCCTCGAGCTCGAGCGCGAACTCGGCCATCTCGACCTCGAGCTGCGCCTTGTGCAGCTTGTTGACCGAGGTCTCGCTGCCCAGCGGCTCGCCGCGCAGCTGCCGCGTCAGGTAGCGCAGGCCGTTGAGACGCATGGCCTCGACGCGCGCCTCGAAGCGCCCCAGCCGGCGGCGCACCGCGGGGTCCTCGCTCGCCGTCCGGCCGCCGCGCTCGACGCGGCGCGCCAGGTCGCGCAGGTCGGCGAGCTTGCGCTGCATGCCGGTGACCTCGGCGATCCCGGAGCGCTCGTTCGCCAGCGAGGTGATGGTCACGCGCCAGCCCTGGCCCTCCTCGCCCAGGCGGCTGGCGACCGGTACGCGCACGTCGTCGAAGAACACCTCGCAGAACATCGCGTAGCCGGCCATGTTCTCGATCGGGCGGACGCTGACGCCGGGGCTGTCCATGTCGGCGAGCAGGCAGGTGATGCCGTCGTGCTTGTTCGCGGGGTCCCACGAGGTGCGCACCAGCAGGATGATCTTCCTCGACGCCTGTGCGATCGAGGTCCAGATCTTCTGCCCGCTGACCACGTAGTCGACGCCGTCGCGCACCGCGCGACACTGCAGCGCCGCCAGGTCGCTGCCGACGCCCGGCTCGGAGAAGCCCGTGCACCACTGGTAGGTGCCGTCGAGGATGTCGGGCAGGAGCTCGCGCTTCTGCGCCTCGGTCCCGTACGCCAGGATCGCCGGTCCCACCCACTGCAGGCCCATGAAGCAGGTGCCGAGCATGGGGGCCCGCGCACGCGCCATCTCCTCCTTCAGGATCACCTGCTGCGCCAGGCTGCCGCCGCCCCCGCCGTACTCGGTCGGCCACGAGAAGCCCACCCAGCGCTTCTCGCGCACGGCGCGCAGCCAGCGCGTCATGAGCTGCGGGTCGTGGCGGTCCACGTGCTCGCCGAGCTGCTCGTCGAGGAAGGCGCGGACCTCGTCGCGGAAGGCCTCCTCTGCCGGGTCGAACGCGAAGTCCATCAGAGCCCTCCGAGCCGCGCCGCGCGCTCGTGGTGCGCGTCCTGGTCGCCGTACAGCGGGCGGCTCCACTTGGCGCGCTTGAGGTAGAGCTGGATGTCGTACTCGGCGGTGAAGCCGACGGCGCCGTGCAGGCCCACGCCGTCGATGCCGATGCGCGCGAAGGCCTCGCTGGCGTACGCCTTGGCCAGCGACGCCGAGCGCGGCAGCTCGCCGGGGCTCTCGTCGACGGCCCAGGCGGCGTAGTAGACCAGGGAGCGGAACGACTCCACGTCGACGTACATCTCGGCGAGCGGGTGCTTGACGCCCTGGTAGCGGCCGATCGGCGAGCCGAACTGCACGCGCTCGCGCGCGTACTCCGTGGTGATCCGCAGCGCCTGCTCCGCGGCGCCGACCATCTCGGCCGCGGTGGCCACGGCGCCCTGGTCGGCGAGCCGCTCGATCGCGGGCCAGGCGGCGCCGGGGGTGCCGAGCAGGCGCTCGGGACCGACGCGCACGCCGTCGAGCTCCAGCGTTCCCGTGCGCCGCGTGGCGTCGATCGGCACCACGCTCTGCGCCGACACGCCGGGGTCGTCGCGCTCGAGCACGACCAGCGCCAGCGCATCGGGCGCGTCGCCGGTGCGGCAGGCGACCACCCAGAGGTCGGCCGCGCCCACGTCGGCGACCAGCGTCCTGCGCCCCTCGAGCCGCAGTCCCTCGCCGTCGGCGCTCGCGCGCAGCGTCACGCCCTCGGGGCCGAGGCGCGTCGCGTCGTCGTGCAGGGCGGGGACGCCGATGCGCCGGCCGGACGCCAGGTCGCCGAGCCAGCGCGCGCGCTGGCTCGCGTCGCCCGCCTCGACCAGCGCGGCGGCGGCCAGCGTGCTGGAGGCCAGCGGCAGCGGGAAGAGCCCCCGTCCGGTCTCCTCGAGCACCACGATCAGGTCCACCCAGGTCAGGCCGGCGCCGCCGTCGGCCTCGGGAACGATCAGGCCGCACCAGCCCAGCTCCGCGATCTCGTCCCAGAGCCCGCGGTCGAAGGCCTCGGGGGCACGCGACAGCTCCCGCACGCGCTCGAGCCCGCAGCGCTCGTCCAGGAGCTTGCGGACCTCCTCGCGCAGCAGGTCCTGCTCGTCCGAGAATCCGAAGTCCATCGGTCCATGTTGGCAACCCGGGGTGGGGGGCGCGAGCGCGGTCCGGCCGCCGGAGGGCCCGGACCGCCCGGACCCGCAAGGCGCTGCGGGGCCGGATCCGGGCTGCCGGGGTGGCGGGCGGGTCCCGACCGGGCCGCCATGCGAGCTCCCGAGCCAACTCCGAGCGAAAACAGTCAGTTACAGAACTCGCCTGCGGCCGTGCGCCGGCGCGCGGCGCGGTCCGTCGCACTGCGGGGACTTTCCCTCGGTCGAAAGTCCTTTATTCTCAACATCTTGGAGATAGAGCGCCGTCAGCATCAAGATATTGTGCCTGTACGCGTTGACCTGCGCGGAGCGCCGGGGTACAACCGAAACTTCGGGATTCAAGGATTCTCTCGGGCGGCCAGGGGGGGCTACGGGCTGCACGGAGAAGCGGGCGGTGGGATGCCGGAGGAGGTTTTCGCCGTCCGGGGGCCCCGAGGTACGGGGCCTCTCCTTGACCCCCTGAACTGCGCCGCGCGTCCGCGCGTGCGCTTGCGCGGGGGGGTCACGCGACGACCATGAGGGGGGTCATGACGTACGGATCGGGTGCACCGCGGATCGAGATCGAGCGCCACTTCACGCGAGCGGGCGAGAGCGTCTGGGAGACAGTGGAGTGGGAGCGGCGTACGGCCCGCATCAGCGGTGAGGATGGCGAGTCCGTCTTCGAGCAGGAGGGCATCGAGGTCCCGCGATCCTGGTCCCCGTTGGCCACGAACATCGTGGCATCCAAGTACTTCCGCGGGCACCTGGGTACGCCCCACCGCGAGCACAGCGTCAAGCAGCTGATCGGGCGCGTGGTGGAGACCATCACGCGCTGGGGCCGCGACGGCGGCTACTTCGCCGACGCCGATCAGGAGCAGGCGTTCGCCGACGAGCTGACCTACCTGCTGCTGCACCAGAAGGGCTGCTTCAACTCGCCCGTCTGGTTCAACCTCGGCGTGGTCGAGCCCGACGGGCGCACCGTCCCGCAGCAGGCCAGCGCCTGCTTCATCAACTCGGTCGAGGACTCCATGGGCTCCATCATGGACCTGGCCAAGACCGAGGCGATGCTCTTCAAGGGCGGGTCGGGCACGGGCTCCAACCTGTCCACCATCCGCAGCTCCCGCGAGCCGCTCGCGGGGGGCGGAATCGCCAGCGGTCCCGTCTCCTTCATGAAGGGGCTCGACTCGTTCGCCGGCGTCATCCGCTCGGGCGGCAAGACGCGCCGCGCCGCGAAGATGGTGATCCTGAACGCGGACCACCCCGACATCATGGACTTCGTGCGCTGCAAGGCCGAGGAGGAGCGCAAGGCCTGGTCCCTGATCGACTCCGGCTACGACGGGCGCTTCAACATGGCCGGCGGCGCTTACGAGTCGGTGCAGTACCAGAACGCCAACCACTCCGTGCGCCTGCCCGACACCTTCATGCGCGCCGTCGAGACCGACGGCCCCTGGCAGACGCGCTCGGTGACCGCCGGCGAGGTCGTGGACACCTACCGCTCGCGCGAGCTGCTGCGGGAGATGGCGGAGTCGGCGCATGTCTGCGGCGATCCCGGGGTGCAGTACGACACCACGATCAACCGCTGGAACCCGGTCAAGAACACGGGTCGCATCAACGCCACCAATCCCTGCAGCGAGTTCATCTTCCTGGACGACACCGCCTGCAACCTGGCGTCGCTCAACCTGCTGACGTTCGCCGACGAGCGGGGCCGCTTCCGCACGCGTGACTTCGAGCAGGCCGTCGATGTCTTCATCCTGGCGATGGAGATCATCGTCGACTTCGCCGACTACCCGACCGAGCGCATCGCGACCAACAGCCACGCGCTGCGACCCCTGGGTCTGGGCTACGCGAACCTGGGCGCGCTGCTCATGCTCAACGGCCAGCCCTACGACGGCGACGAGGGCCGGAACCTCTGCGCGGCGATCACCTCGCTGATGTCCGGCCGCGCCTACCGGCGCTCGGCCGAGATCGCGCAGCGCGTCGGGCCGTTCTCGGAGTACGAGAAGAACCGCGCGCCGTTCCTCGAGGTGATCGGCCTGCACAAGGAGTACGCCGACCGCGTGGCGACGCCGGGCACTCCCGACGACCTGCACGAGGCGTCGCGCGTCGCCTGGGACGAGGCACTGATGCTCGGCCGCCGCTGCGGCTTCCGCAACGGTCAGGTCACGGTGCTGGCGCCAACCGGCACGATCGCGTTCATGATGGACTGCGATACCACCGGCATCGAGCCGGACATCGCCCTGGTCAAGTACAAGCAGCTCGTCGGCGGCGGCGTGCTCAAGATCGTCAACCGCACGGTCCCGGGCGCGCTGCGCAGCCGCGGCTACTCCGACGCGCAGATCGCCTCGATCGTCGAGTACGTCGAGGCCAACGACACCATCGAGGGCGCACCCGGCCTGCGCGACGAGCACCTGCCGATCTTCGACTGCGCCTTCCCCTCGGCGCGCGGCTCGCGCTCGATCCACTACATGGGCCACATCCGCATGATGGCTGCCGCGCAGCCGTTCCTGTCGGGGGGGATCTCCAAGACCGTCAACCTCCCGGCCGACTGCTCGGTCGAGGACGTCGAGCAGGCGTACCTCGAGGGCTGGAAGCTGGGCCTGAAGTCGCTCGCGGTGTACCGCGATGGCTCCAAGCGCACGCAGCCGCTGAACACCAGGACCGAGAAGGCGGTGGCGGGGAGTGTCGAGGCGGGCGCCGAGCCGCGCCCGTACCGGCGCAAGCTGCCGGATGTGCGCGCGGCGGTCACGCACAAGTTCTCCATCGCGGGCCACGATGGGTACCTGACCGTCGGCCAGTACGAGGACGGCGAGCCGGGCGAGCTCTTCCTGAAGATGGCGAAGGAGGGCTCGACGATCTCGGGCCTGATGGACTCGCTGGCCATCATGTCGTCGCTGGCGCTGCAGTACGGCGTGCCGCTCAAGGCCATGGTCGACAAGTTCAGCCACACGCGCTTCGAGCCGGCCGGGTTCACGCAGAATCAGGAGATCCCGTTCGCGAAGTCGGTCATCGACTACGTCTTCCGCTGGCTCGGCATGCACTACCAGGCCGATCAGTCGGACGAGGCGGAGACCGAGCCGCCCGCCGCGGCGCTGGCTTCCGAGGCGCCGGCTCCCGCCGGCGAGGCGCCGGCGGTCGTGCCGATCCGCGGCGGCAGCACCGACGAGCCGCTGCGCGCGGCGGCAGGCCAGAGCGACGCACCGCCGTGCTCCAGCTGCGGCACCATCATGGTGCGCTCGGGCGCGTGTCACACGTGCCCGAGCTGCGGCGAGACCGGCGGCTGCGGCTGACGGCCATCTCGAAGGTCCCGCGCCGCGGCGCGGCAGCGCTGCTGGCCGCGGCGCTGGGCCTCGCCGCGTGCGCGACGCCGGGCGTGAAGGATGGCGCCGCGGTCGGTGCGGGCGTGGGCGCAGCCGCGGGTGCCGTGACCGCGGGGGACGCCGGCGACGGCGCGCTGGCCGGTCTCGCGATCGGCGCGCTGGTGGGCGGGGTGATCGGCTGGTGGCTCGGTGATCCCGCGGCCCGCGGGCCCGACAGCGACGGCGATCGCGTGGTCGACGCCCAGGACAACTGTCCGACGGTCTCGAACAAGACGCAGCAGGACGTCGACGGGGACGGCCGCGGCGACGCCTGCGATCCCGACACCTCGCCCTGAGCCGCCCGGAGCCCGGACGCATGCCGTTCCGGGGACGCCCAGTGGCCCGGCGGGGCCTGGCCTGTAATCGGGGCCTGCCCCGTGGCGTACTCCCGGCTGGCGGCCGCGATCCGTGCCCCGGGCGGGGCCGCAGGGAGGGACGCCGATGAGAGCCGCATGGGTCACCCTGGCCTGCGGATCAGTGCTCGCGGGCGGCGCGCTGGCCTCGGCCCTCGAGCCCGGGTCCCCGGCCGGGATCGCGGAGGCGGTGCCCGCCCCCCACGAGCCCGGCCCGAGCCCGTACGATGGGATCCTTGAGCCGCACCGATCCGCAGAGGCCGGCGCCGCTGCGCCCGGGGTCCCCCGCCGGGGCCTCCGGGGCGTTCAGCCGGGCATCTTCTACGGGGGTCCGCCCCCGATCGACACCCCGGGGCCCCACGCCGGCGTCCTGCTCGCGCTGGCCGGCGCGGCCCTGGGCCTGGCGCGGCGCCGCCGCCCCTGAGCGCCGCGCCGTGCGGATGCTCGCCCTGACCTGCGCGCTGCTCGGTGCGGGAGTCGCTGCGCCCGGGCTGGCTGCCGCGGAGCCTGCGACGCCCGGCGACGATGGCGAGGCCTGGATCGGTGATGCCGTCTGCCGCGGCTGCCACGTGGTCGAGGCCAGCCACTGGGACGGCACGGTCCACGCCCGGGCCTTCGCACACCCGCGCACGCCGGCGGAGCAGCGCGCCTGCGAGGCCTGCCACGGGCCGGGCGGCAAGCACCTGGCGAGCCCGACCGATCCCGCCGGCATCCTGGCCTTCACCTCGGGCTCGAACGCGCCCGTCGAGGCGCAGAACGACGCCTGCCTGAGCTGCCATGCCGGGGGCGGGCGCATCCACTGGACGGGCTCGCGCCACGAGATGGCCGACGTGGCCTGCTCCGACTGCCACAACCCGATGGCGAGCGAGTCGCGTACCTCGATGATGCGCGAGTCCACGGTGAGCCGGACCTGCTTCGGCTGCCACCCCGAGCAGCGTGCGCAGTTCCGCAAGCGCTCCCACATGCCTCTGCTCGAGGGCAAGGTCTCGTGCGAGGACTGTCACCAGCCGCACGGCTCGCCCGTCGACCCGCTGCTGCGCGGCGACTCGACCAACGACGTCTGCTACACGTGCCACGCCGACAAGCGCGGCCCGTTCCTCTGGGAGCACGCGCCCGTGCGCGACAGCTGTACGAACTGCCACCACCCGCACGGCTCGAATCACGTGCGCCTGCTGGTCACCACGCCGACGCTGCTCTGCCAGACCTGCCACTCGCAGCTCGACCACCCGAGCGACCTGATCAGCGGCGGCAACCTCACCGGTGGTGTCGCGCCCGACGAGCGCGCCCTCAATCGCGGCTGTGTCGGCTGCCACGTACAGATCCATGGCTCGAACCACCCGTCCGGTCCGCTCTTCCACCGCTAGCGCGTGCGCGCTGGCGCTGCTGGCGGGAGCGCTCGCGCTGCCCGCGGGCGCCGATCCGCCGCGCGGCAACGCGCTCAACCCCGGTGCGCTGGATCCCGGAGCCGGGACCGACCCCCGCGGAATGACGGTCTTCCGCGAGACGCGGCGGCGCTCGCCCTCGGGGCTGACCTACCCGTACCCCCGGGGTGCACCGGAGTACGCGGGGGATGGCGACTGGCGCTGGCGCGGGAGTGCGGCGCTCTCGACGTTCTTCGACGCGGGCGACGAGGGCGAGGCGCGCTTCGCGCGCTTCACCGAGCGCGACGACGAGGCCTTCCTGGGCGGCCTCTCGCTGGAGCTGTGGAACCCGTCGAGCGGCTGGCGCATCGACCTCGGAGCGGGCGGCGTGGGGCGCGACGACGCCTTCTACGCGCTCGACGTGGAGCGCGCGGGCTGGCTGCGGGTCCGCGCCAGCTGGAGCCGCACGCCGCACCTGCGCGCGAACGACGCGCGCAGCGTCTTCGTCGGCGTGGGCGGCGATACCCTCGAGCTCGCCGGTGGGCTCACGCCGGGCGGAAGTGGTGCGGGGACGGGCGCCGCGATCGACGCGGTGCTCGCCGGCATCGAGGAGCGCTCGCTGCAGCTGCTGCGCGACCGCAGCCACGTCGAGGCCAGCCTGCGCCTGCTGCCCGACCTGAAGCTGGTCGGATCGTGGGGCTTCGAGGACCGTCGCGGTGTGCGGCCCTACGGGGGCAGCTTCTCGTGGCCGGGATCGGCGACGCTCGGCGGCAGCGTCGAGACGATCGAGGCGATCGACGACCGCACGCAGCGCGTCCGCGCCGGTCTCGAGTGGGCGCGCGAGTGGCTGGCGCTCAACCTGTTCTACGAGGGGTCGTTCTACCGCAACGCCGAGCGCGATCTGACCTTCGACAATCCGTTCCAGCTCACGCCCGGATCGTCGGTGCCGCGCGGGCGCTTCGCGTCCTCGCCCGACAACGACCGCCACAACCTGCGCCTCGACGCCGCCATCACGCTGCCGCTGCGCAGCAGCCTGTCGGCGGTGGTGTCGTGGACGCGCATGGAGCAGGACGAGGATCTGCTGGCGCCGACCCTGAACTCGGGCAGCGTGGGCTTCGGCGGGTTCGCCGTGAACCTCGACGAATGGAACTCCCCGGCGGCGCTCTCCCGCGCGTCCGCCGATGCCGAGATCGACACGCTGCTGCTGAACGTCGCGCTGACCTCGCGGCCGCTGCGGCCCCTGCGGCTGCGCGCGCGCTTCCAGCGCTACCGCCTCGAGGACGACACGCGCTACGACGCGCTGAACCCTCTCAACGGCTTCCACGGCTACATACCCGAGGACGGGGGGCACCAGACGGTCTTCAACCGCCGCAACGGCGTGTTCCGCGCCGTCACGGCCTCGCAGGTGGGCGACTGGCGCTTCCGCAGCGTGCCGTACGAGCAGGTGCGCGATCGCTACGACCTGGATGCCTCGCTGCGCCTCGGCCGGCGCACGCGGGCCGAGGTCTCGTGGCGCGTCGAGGCGATCGACCGCGAGCACCGGCAGATCGAGCGCACCCGCTCCGACCGGATCCGGCTGGCGCTCCACACCCGCGCACTGCCGCGCACCAGCCTGCGCCTGTCGTGGGAGACCGAGCAGCGCGACGGCTCCGCGGTCGACACCGAGGCGCAGCGCGCCTTCCGCACCTCGAGCCTGCCCGGCTACGTGCCCTTCGCCGGCCTGTCGCTGCCGCTCGGACTCGCCGCGCTCGAGCGCCCCGACGTCTCCGATCGCGATCGCGATCAGGTCGAGGCGCGAGCGATCGTCGCTCTGACCGACGGCATGGACCTGTCGATCGCCGGGCGGGTGCGCATCGACGATCACGGTGCGGCGTACGGGCTGCGACGGGCGCGCTCGAGCTCGCTGAGTGCCGAGTGGAGCTGGCAGCCGTCACCACGGCGCGGCTACCACCTCTTCGGCACCTGGGATACGGGCGTGCGCCGTCAGGAGGGCATCCGGGGCGTGACGTCGGCGACGCCCTACGTACCGGCCGCCGCCTGGGCGGTGACCAGCGACGGCCGCACGGTCACCCTGGGGGCCGGCCTGCGCCTGGAGCTGGTCACCGGGCTGGAGCTGCTGTCGGACTGGGTCTTCCAGCTCGCGAACGAGCGCGTGGACTACCGCTTCGCCTCCGACTCCGCGCTGGCCGCGGGCGTCACCTCGGCGCAGGCGGGCTCGCGCTTCCCCGACCAGCAGCGTCGCGAGCACGTCGTCGAGACGCGCCTGCGCTGGCGGCTCCCGGCGCGGCTGGTGGGCGAGGAGGGGCGCTGGATCGCCGAGCTCTACCACCGCCTGGAGCGCTCGCTCATCGACGACTTCGGCCAGCGGGACCTCTTCCTGCGCGACGGGAACCGCATCTACCTGGGGCACGTCGATGGCGACTACACGGTGAGCGTGTACGGGGTGAGCCTGATCCGCAGGTTCTGACCCTCCAGCGCTGGTTCCCACCCCGCAGCTCTGGTATGCATGCGAGCGGATCGAGTGGGGGTGTCGCGTGCGAGAGGAAGGCATTCCCGAGCTGGCCGGTCTGCCGCGGTACCTGCTGGGCTGGATCGAGCGCACACGCGCGCACGATCCCGTGGTCGTGTTCGACGCGGAGGGCCGACTCCGGCTGGCGACGCGATCCTTCGAGGAGCTCACCGGCGTGCCCTGTGCGGCCCTGATCGGGTCGCTGCCGCCGTTCCCCTGGTGGGGAGACCCGGAGCGAAACCTGCAGCAGCTCCGCTTCCTGCTCTCCGACGAGTCGCACCGGCTGGGCGTGCAGACCCTGGCCGGTCACGTGCTCCGGCCCGACGGGAGCCGGGTGCCGGCGCTCGGTCAGTACGAGCAGGTGCGGATCGGCGAGCACCTGGTCTTCCACCTCTCGACCTACGCGGCCGATCCGGAGCCCTCGCGCGGGCCGGAGCAGCTCCGCATTCTCGAGACGGCGCTGCGCCGCATCTCTTCCGCGCTCGAGGACGTGGGGCTCGGGGCAGGTGCGGCCCTGCGCCGGCTCGGTCAGGGCCTCGACCTGCGGTCCCTGACCGCACGCGAGCGCGAGGTGCTCGAGTCGCTGCTCCGCGGCCGGCGTGCCCGGGAGATCGCTGCGGAGCTGGGGCTGAGTCCTCATACCGCACGCAATCACGTCCGGGCGATCTACGCCAAGCTCGGCGTCCACTCCCAGCTGGAGCTGCTGAGCCGATCCGGCTGACGACCGACGCCGAGGCGTTCTTCCCCGATGCAGAATCTGCAAGGCCCCTGGGCCGATCTCGCTCTCCGGTTCCCTGCAGCCCCCCTGCAATGCGGCACGCCTGTTGCAAAACGGCTAGCCGCGAAACCTGGAGCGGGGAGGTGCAGATGACTGCCGGGCGGGAGCGGCTGGAAGCGGCCTTCGCGCACGAGACCGCGACCGCGGTCGATCGGGACGGGCGCCTCGTGCTGGTGACCGAGGGCTTCGAGCGGCTGACCGGGATCGACTGTCGCCCCCTGATCGGCTCGGCCGGGCCGTTCCCCTGGTGGGGCGAGCCCGCCCGGCAGCGGGCCCAGGCCGATTTCTTGCTCTCGGGAGAGGCCGAGAAGCTGGGCGTGCGCACGGTCAGCGCTCGCCTGCGGCTCGCCGACGGGCAGCTGGTCGAGGCGCGCTTGCACCACGAGCCGGTCTACCTGAGCGGCGAGGACCGGGCGGACTTTCACGTGGTCGTCTACTCCGTCGAGAGCCTCCAGGAGTCCGAGCGCGACCGGCTGCTGCGCTTCGAGGCGGCCGTGCAGCGGATCTCACAGGCGCTCGCCGAGGTCGGGATCGGCCGCGTGCGTGCCCCGGGAAGCGCCGCCTGGCACGGCAACCTGGATCAGCTCACCCCGCGGGAGCGAGAGGTGCTCTCGCTGCTGCTCGAGGGCAAGCGCGTGGCCGAGATCGGCGGCGAGCTCTTCATCAGCCAGCACACGGCACGCAACCACGTGCGCTCGGTGTACACCAAGCTCGGCGTGCACTCTCACCTGGAGCTGCTGCGGCGCGCCCGGGAGGGCGGCTCCTGAATCACATCTGCGTGTAGTCGGGCCCCTCGCCGCCCTGTGGAGTGGTCCAGGTGATGATCTGGTACGGATCCGACACGTCGCAGGTCTTGCAGTGCACGCAGTTCTCGTGGTGGATGATCAGCGCGCGTCCGTTGGTCGCCGCGGGATCGTCGATCATCTCGTACACGTCGGCCGGGCAGAAGTGCTCGCAGGGGTTGCCGAACTCCTCGGCGCAGCGCGTGGAGCAGACCTCCGTGTCGGCGACCTTCAGGTGGTGCGGCTGGTCCGGCTCGTGCGCGGATCCCGCGAGGGCGACCGCGGTGACCTTGTCGAAGGTGTACTTGTTGTCGTAGGCGACCTTCTCGCGCAGCGCCAGCTCGTGCTCGGAGAGCTCCGAGAGCTTCTTCATGTGGGTGTGGTCGGCCTCGGTGTGGGGATCGGCCACGAGGCCGCGCCCCCCGCTGATCGGCGCCACGGCGCCCACGTTGAACAGCCAGGGGAGCTGGCGAAGCCAGCCGAGCGCCTGCGGCAGCTTGCGCGTCCAGCCGAAGCTGGCGTGGAAGTTGCGATACTGCCGGTGCTCGTCGTACGCCCAGCTGTCCTCGAAGCGCTTCCGGTACGCGGACAGCGCCTCGACGGAGAAATCGTCGCGCGCGATGCAGTCGTGAAGCGTCTCGGCGCATAGCATTCCGCTCTTGATCGCCATGTGGATGCCCTTGAGACGCCCGCCGTTGCAGAACCCGCCCGAGTCGCCGACCAGCATGGCGCCCTCGGCGTAGAGCTGCGGCATGGCGTTGAGCCCGCCCGCGGGCAGCGTCTTGGCGCCGTACCGGATGCACTCGCCGCCCTCGAGCAGGTCGCGGACGAACGGGTGCAGCTTGAAGCGCTGCATGTTGTCGTGGGGATCCGTGTACGGACTCGTGTAGTCGAGCCCGGTGACGAAGCCGACCGACACGAGCCCGTCCTTCATGTCGTAGATCCACGAGCCGCCGAAGGTCGCGGCGTCGAGCGGGTAGAACAGCGTGTGGATCACCCGGCCCGGCACGTGCTTCTCGGGCTTCACGCGCCAGATCTCCTTGATGCCGGTCTCGTACGCCTGCGGGTGATCGCCGTGGAGCTTGAGCCGATCGACGACCTCCCTGGTGCACGAGCCCCGAGGGCCCTCGCCGAAGACGACCACCTTGGCGTGGATCTCGGGGCCGGGCTCGAACGTGGCCTTGGGCTCGCCGTTCCTGTCGAGGCCCATGTCCTGGATCTGCACGCCCGAGACGCGCTCGCCGTCGAAGAGCGGCTTGTACGCCGCGAAGCCGGGGTAGATCTCGATGCCGCGCTCCTCGGCCTTCTCGCCGAGCCACTTCACCATGTCGGAGAGCGAGACCACCAGGTTGCCGTGGTTGGCGAGCATCGGCGGCGTGACCGGCGAGCGCAGCGCGCGGTTCTTCGTGAAGAAGTAGACCGCGTCGCTGTCGCACTCGTACTGCAGCGGAAAGCCCTGCTCCATGAAGTCGGGCATGAGCTCGCGGATCCCCCGGGGGTCCATGACGGCACCCGAGAGCTGGTGCCCGCCGATCTCGGCCGCCTTCTCGATGACCAGGATCATCGGCATCTCGGTGCCGCTCTGCTCGCAGAGGTCCGCGAGCCGGATCACGGCCGAGAGCGTGGCCGCGCCGGCTCCGACGAAGAGGATGTCGACGTCCAGGCGCTCGCGCTCGACGTTCTCGGTCATCTGGGGGCTCCTCCGTGACGCGGGGCGAGGGTACACCGCGCGGCCGCCCGGGACGGGCCCCTTCGGCGGCGGATCAGCGGGGCAGCAGCGTGCGCCCGGCCGCCACCAAAATAGCCACCGCGCCGAGGGTGACCAGCCCGCTCACGGCAAACGGGGCCCCGGCACCGAAGGTCAGCACCCAGCCCCAGAAGAGCGACCCGATCGCGCGTCCGGTCTGGATCATGGCCTGGCTCTGGCTCAGCACCTCGCCGGCCTCGTCGGCCCCGCAGACCTTGGAGAACAGGCTGGTGAACGCCGGGAAGGCCAGCCCGGCGCCGACCGCGAGGACGAGCGTCGCGACCGTCATCAGGGGGACGGTGTACGCGACCGACAGGCCCAGGGTTCCGGCCGCCAGTCCGATCAGACCCGCGACCGTGAGCAGCGGCTCGCCGAGCAGCCGCACCAGCGGGCCCACGACCAGCCACTGGACCAGCACCAGCACCGCCCCGAAGGCGCCGCCCATGAACAGGCCGATGCGCAGCTCGTCCCAGCCGAAGCGCAGCGACGCGTACAGCGGGAAGATCGCCTCGAGGGCCGAGAACGAGAAGAACACCAGCAGGAAGATCAGCAGGTAGAGCCGCGTGCGCGGTCCGTGCACGTTGGCCGCGACCAGCAGCGGCGCGGGCACCAGCGCCCGGCGCAGGCCGCGCCAGGTCGCGTCTCCCGGCAGGGCGGGCCGGGACTCCGGCAGGATCAGCGCCGCGAGCACGAAGTTGATCGCGGCGACCAGGGCGCTCATCAGGAACGGCCAGGTGATGCCGGCGCTCGCGAGTGTCCCGCCCATGGCCGTGCCCAGCACGAGCCCGAGCCCCGACGCCGCGCCCACCAGGCCCATGCCCTCGGTGCGCCCCTCGGTGTCGGTCAGATCCGTGATGTAGGCCTGTGCCGTGCCGATGCTGGCGCCGAAGAACCCCGACGCGAAGCGCGCCAGGTAGACCACCGTCAGGTTCGGCGCGAGCGCGAGCAGCAGGAAGGAGCCCGCCGTGCCCAGCAGCGAGAGCAGGAGCACCGGTCGTCGCCCGACCCGGTCCGAGAGCCAGCCCCAGAGCCCCACGAACAGCACCAGCGCCAGCGGGTACATCGAGGTCACCAGCGGCACGTGCCAGCTCGCCTCGGAGAAGCGCCGCAGGAACGCCGGCAGCACCGGCAGCGGGATGCTGAACGCGGCCAGGTCGATGACGATCGTGACGAAGATGATCGCCACGGCCCACGGATGGCGGCCCTGATCGGCGCTCACCGGGGGCGGCTCACCGTGGGCGGGCTCCGATCTGGTATGGTCATCGAGCGGGCCGTCATGCGGGGCGCATTGTAGGGGGCGCGCTCGGAGAGCGCGCGCCCGGCACCCGGCAGAGCGCGTCTCGCGGTCGCGGGGGTGACGTCGCGTGGAGCAGCGGCATCGGCGAATGGCGCAGATCGTGCGCGACTTCATGGAGGCCGCAGCGCGCTGGGTCGAGGTCACCGAGGGACTGCGTGCCGGTGCGCTCGACTTCTCCGAGATGCAGCGGCTGGTGGGCGAGGCCGAGGACAGCGTGCTGTTTCGCCTCAAGGAGCAGTGCCACGCGCTCTTCCGCGTGCGCGACGGGCGGCCGTCGATCGAGGTCGAGGCCGAGGAGCTCTTCGACCTGGTCGTGGGGGCCCTGTTCCACGAGACCATGAAGCTGCGCGAGGGCTTCTACCTGACGGCGACCTACACGCCGCGGCTCGAACGCATGACCGAGGAGGTCGCGGGCGGCGAGCCGCTGCGCAAGGCCCTCGGCGGCCTGCTCGACGCGGGACGCCGGCGCGTCGAGGAGTCCACGCTCGAGGTGGACGACCTCATACACGAGACGCGCGAGCAGCTGCTGATCGTGCTGCGCCAGCTCGCCGACAGCGGTCCGGTGGCCCGCTGCCTGGTCGAGGATCCGCAGCGCACGGAGCAGGTCTTTCAGATGGACCTCGAGTCCCTGCTCGCCGACGTCTACGGCGACGCGGGCCGCGGTCTGGAGCTGGCACTCGGCAGCCTGCTCCAGAGCGGACACTTCGACGCGGCGGTCGAGATCCTGGATCGCCACACGCTCCCGGAGCCGGCCGCCAGCAGCACCCGACCCTGGGCCGCGGCGATGGCCGCGTACTACGCGGGCGCGTTCGAGTGCGCCGTCGACCTGCTCGGCGACTGGCTGCCAGACGATGCGACGGGGCGCGTGCAGGCCGCCCGCCGCACCCTGCTCGAGCTGGCGAGGACCGTCGAGAACGAGACACCGGCGCTCGCGCGTCGCGCGCGCGAGCTGGCAGGAGCGATGACCGGGTAGCGGATCAGGGGGTGGGTGCGGGCGCGACGTCGCGGGTGCGACGCCGCCAGAACAGCCAGCCGACCGCCCCGGTCGCGACGCAGCCCAGCGCGACCAGCTGTGCGTTGGTCAGCGGACCGACCACCGCCGGGTTGATGCGCCAGCTCTCGATGACCAGCCGCCCCGCACCCTGGATCATCAGGTACTCGCCGAAGAGGAACGGCGAGCGACCGCGGCGCAGCGCCAGCCAGAGCGTCCCCAGCAGCAGCCAGCCGCTCTCGTAGAGCATGGTCGGGTGGACCGCGAAGACCTCGCCGGTCTGCTCGTCGATCGTCGGGGGCAGCCCCTGCGGAAACGCGACCGCCCAGGGCGCGTCGCTGCGCGCGCCGTAGTCGTCGCCCACCAGGAAGCAGCCGATGCGTCCGATGGCCTGGCCGAGTGCCAGTGTCGGCGCCGCCGCGTCGAATCCCGCCTTGAGCGGGATGCCCAGCCGCCGGGCCCCGATCGCGCCGAAGGCGATGCCGCCGATCAGGCCGCCGTACCAGGTCAAGCCTGCGCGGCTGAACAGCGGTCCCCCCACGTCGAGGATCGAGGCTGCCGGGTTGCGGGCCATGAACTCGCCCACGTACCAGAGCTTGGCGCCGAGCAGGCCCCCGATCAGGCACCAGGTCAGGACGTCCCAGGCGGCCTCGCGGCGCAGCCCGGCGCGCTCGAACGAGTCGGCGGCCAGCCAGCCGCCCAGGATGAAGCCCAGCGCGACCATGACGCCGAAGCTCGAGATCGGGAAGCCGAATACCTCGAACAGGACCGGATACATGGTCGCGGAGGATAGGGTCCATTGCGGGCTCCCGCTTGCTGTGCGCGTGCCGCAGGCCGTACGCTGCGCCGGCGAGGAGGCGTGGCATGTCGCTACATCAGACACCCGCGGCGGGCCAGCCGGGACCGGCGCTTTTCGAGCCCATGCTCGGTGCCGCCGATCCGCGGCTGGTGTGCGAGCAGCTCGCGCGGCTCCGCCGCGACGCTCCGGTGCACCGCGATCCGCGGACGGGCCTGTGGCTGATCACCCGGCACGCCGACGTGAAGCGGATCTCGCGGGAGCCGGCCGTGTTCTCCTCGGAGCCGCACGGGCCCTGGCACGAGTTCGAGAGCCACTTCTCGATGCAGGCCGAGGACGGACCGCCGCACCACCGCACGCGCAACGTGGTCAGCCGCGGCTTCACGCCGCGCCGCGTCGCGCATCTGGAGGCCAGCGTTCGCCGCTACGCCGACGAGGCGATCGACGCGGTGGCCGCGTCCGGCGCCTGTGACCTCGTGCAGGACGTGGCCGTGCCGGTTCCGGCCCGGATCATCGCCGACATGCTCGGCATCGGCGAGCGCTTCGAGCTCTTCCAGGACTGGGTCGAGGTCGTGACCGCCGCCACGACGACCGGGGGGCGCAGCCTGCGCGGCCCGGCCGACGAGGAGGTCTGCCGGGCCTTCGAGGACTACGTGGGCTCGGTGGTCGCGGAGCGAGCCGCGCGGCCGGGCGACGACCTGATCTCGGCGATGCTGGGCGGGCGCGACGCGGGAGTGCTCGACTCGTTCGCGCGCGATCCGTTCCCCGGCGTGCCCGCCGGCGACGGCGTGCTGGGCTTCATCTCGTTCCTGGTGCTCGCCGGCAGCGAGACCACGCGCCACGCGATCTCCGGCGGCATGCTCGCACTGCTCGAGCACCCCGGGCAGCGCGAGCAGCTGCAGCGTCGACCCGCCCTGCTGCCCGTCGCGGTCGAGGAGGTCCTGCGCTTCGTCTCGCCCGTGCGCGCCATGCGCCGTACGGTCCTGCGCGACGGCGTGGAGCTGCACGGCCAGCAGCTGGCGCGCGGCGACTCCGTGATGCTGATCTACAGCTCGGCCAATCGCGACGAGCGCGTCTTCGACTCCCCCGACGCCTTCCGCGTGGACCGGCGGCCCAACGACCACGTGTCGTTCGGCTTCGGCACGCACTTCTGCCTCGGGGCGAACCTGGCGCGGATGGAGATCCGCGTGACGCTGGAGCGCCTGCTGACGCGGCTGCCCGACCTGCAGCTCGCGCCGGGCGCGCGGCTCGAGCGCCACCCCAGCAGCATCGTCAACGGGCTGGTGCACATGCCCGTGGTTTTCACCCCGGTCGCCCGCGGACCGGACGCGAAGGAGCCTGCGAGATGAGCGACTGGAACACCGGACGCGGACGATGAGCGTGGATCTGTCGGGCAAGGTGGCGGTGGTCACCGGGGCGGGGGGTGGCATCGGTCGCGCGACGGCCCTGGAGCTGGCGCGGCTGGGCGCCGCGGTCCTCGTCAACGACCTGGGCACCTCGACCGACGGCATCGGCAGCGACGCCGCACGCGCCGAGGCGGTCGCCGACGAGATCCGCGCCGCGGGCGGCCGCGCCGCGGCGAACGGGGACTCGGTGGCGGAGTACGCCTCGGCGGGCCGGATCATCGATCAGGCCGTGAGCGAGCTCGGCGGCATCGACATCCTGGTCAACAACGCGGGCCTGACCGGGCGCGGCGGGGCCCACGAGGTGGACGCCGAGACCTTCGACCGGGTCGTGGCCAGCCACGTGCAGGGCGCGTTCGGCTGCACGCGCCACGCGGTCGACCACATGATCGAGGGCGGCTGGGGGCGCATCGTCAACATGGTCTCGCGTACGGGCATCAGCGGGATTCCCGGGGCAGTGGCTTACGGCACGGCCAAGGGGGGAGTCTTCGGCTTCACCAACGTGGCCAGCCGCGACCTCGGCCGCTTCGGGATCACGGTCAATGCCGTCAATCCGGCGTCGACCCGCACGCGCATGGTGACGCAGGCATTCGACACCATGCAGAGCGAGGATGTCGCGGCGCGCAAGCGCGCCGAGAACCTGGTCTCGCAGATGCAGGCGCCCGAGAACGTGGCGGTGCTGATCGCCTACCTTTGCACGCCGGCGGCGGCGGGCATCAACGGCCAGGTCTTCCTGGTCGACCACAACCGCATCGGGCTGTTCGCTCCCATCGAGGTCACCCAGAGCGTCGAGCGCGAGAAGGAGTGGACCGTGGCCGAGCTCGAGGCGGGGCTGGGCGAGCTGAGCTTTCACGCACTCGACGACCCCTACGCGGGCTCGTAGGAGAGAACGGATGTCGGAGGCCGAGTTCCTCGAGCAGCTGCGCGAGCTGAAGACCTGGGGCAAGTGGGGCGCTGGCGACGAGAAGGGCGCGCTGAACTACATCACGCCGGCCAAGCGCGCGGAGGCGGCGGGGCTGGCGCGGCAGGGGCGGACGTTCTCGCTGTCGATCCCGGTCCGAGCGGGGCAGGGGCCGCAGTCCGGCGCGGGCGGGCGTATCAACCCGCTGCACTTCATGACGGCGACCGGCTGCGACCCGAGCACGCCCGTCGACCTGGGGGGCGACGCCCGGTACACCGACGACTTCATCGTGCTGGCGGTGCAGGGCGGCACGCAGTGGGATGCGCTCTGCCACGTGTACTACGGCTCCGAGCTGTACAACGGCCACGCGGCCACGCACGTCGACTCGCGCGGCGCCGCCCGCAACGGCATCGAGAAGGTACACGCTGACTTCGTCTCGCGCGGCGTGCTTCTCGACGTGGCGCGGTCGAGGGGCGTGCAGCGGCTCGACGACGGGTATGCGATCAGCGTCGAGGACCTGGAGCGGGCCGAGCAGGAGCAGGGCGTGCGCGTCGGCACCGGCGACATCCTCCTGGTCCGGACCGGACAGATGTCGGAGGTGGGCGACTTCGACGACTGGTCGGTCTTCCAGCGGCCCGAGCCCGGCCTGCACTGGTCGACTGCAGCCTGGCTGCACGAGCGCGAGGTCGCGGCGGTCGCCGCCGACAACCAGATGGTCGAGGCCGGCGGCCAGCTCGAGGGTTACCTGGTGCCGTTCCACATGCTGGCGCTGGCGAACCTGGGGATCCACCTGGGCGAGTTCTGGTTCCTCGAGGAGCTCGCCGCCGACTGCGCGAGCGACGGCATCTGGGAGTTCCTGCTGGTCGCCCAGGCGCTGCCGCTGCACGGCGGCACCGGCTCGCCGGTGAATCCGCTCGCGATCAAGTAGACCGCGGATGCGGGCGCGCGCGCAGCTGCGCCTCGATCTCCTCGAGCTGCGCGGGGAAGGTCTCCTTCGCCGAGCGCAGGTACTCCGGAATGAAGCGGGTGTCGAAGAATGCGTCGCTCTCGTCGGGTAGCCGCAGCCCGAGCAGCTCGACGTCGGGGCGCATCTCGAGCAGCGCGCGGTCGCGCCGGTGCATGTGCTCGATGCTCGCCGCGACCACCGTCTGCATGATGCGCAGCTTGCCCATGCGCCCCCCGGCCATCCTGTAGCGATCGAGCTGGCCGGTGAGCTTGACGTAGACGATGACCAGGCGCTCGCGGGTCTCGACTCCCGCGCGCCGGTCGAGGTCCCACTTGTGGACGACGGACGCCAGGGGCACGTCCTCGGTGGTGGAGCCGTCGATGTAGTGGACGACGTCGCCGTCGGCCACGGGGACCGGACGCGGCACGAAGAGCAGCGGGACGGTCGACGAGGCGAGCGCCGCCTCGCGGGCGTCCACGCAGCGCACCAGGTCGGACAGGTGCGCTGCGACCGGCTCGGGCGTGAGCACCTCGGGCCGGCACTCGACCAGGTTGAACGCCACGCTGTAGAAGGGGCGCTGCGGCTCGACGCGCTCGCAGTAGCGCTGGAGCATCCGGGCCATGCCGTTGGCGCAGTCCACGAAGCCCGCGCGGGCCGGCGCCTCGGAAGGCAGGAACGCGTCGCGCACCAGGGTACGCAGGAACTGCAGCTTGGACGGGCGCACGCGCAGGTTCATGCGCCCCGCGTACAGGTCGTAGCCCATCTGCTCGATCGCCTGGGGCGAGAGACCCTGGGCGTAGAGCAGCCCCGCGATGGCGCCGGCGCTGGTGCCCCAGATCTCGTCGATCTGCGGGGCGCAGCCGATGCCCTCGAGCAGGCGGATCGCCGGCGCGTGGCAGAAGAGCTTGATGCCGCCCGAGCCCAGCGCGAGCACCACGCGCGTTCCGGGGTCGGCGAGCAGCTCGCGCAGCGCGCCGAAACGCTCGTGCAGCGCCGGGCAGGCCCCGGCCGCGCCCGATGGGACCACCTGCCAGACGTAGGCTCGCCGGCCGCCGGCCACGTCCAGCACGAAGCCGTCGGGCGGCGGAACCCGGTTGCGGCCCAGGAAGCGCACGTCGACGCTGCCGTCGGCGCGGCCCTCGGCGAGCAGCCGGCAGAGCATCGCCAGGCGCGCGTCGTCGGGCGGTGGGTTGGCGACCGCTCCGTCGAGCGGCCGCGTGAAGCGGACCGGCAGCTCGCGCTCCTGGAGGCGCTGCACGACCTCGACGGCGACCCCGTGCCCGCGCAGCAGCTCCAGCTCCTGCCCCGGGACGAAGTACGTGCCGTCGGGTGCCTGGAAGCGCAGGGGCGAGCCGAGCTCCTCGAGCTCCGGGCCCGGCCCGGTCAGCTTGATCTGGTAGATGCAGTCCATGCCCGCTCCCGCCTCCTCTCCTTCGGAGAAAGCCGCTTGGAAATCGAGGGCTTACGGGCCGTCCGGGGGGGATCGCCCCCGCGCTGGCGGCCGGCAGAAGATGCCGGGGCGGCCCGGACCCGCGGGGAAAACCCATTTGCCCGCGGCCGGGGGGCCGGATAGCTTCTGCGCCGGATCTACCCCCCGGTCAATCCATGCAGACCCACACCCCACGACCCTGGGCGGCCATCGCCCTGGGGCTGATGCTCGTGAGCGCCGCGGCCTCCGGCCCGACCGGCCACGTGCCCCAGCCCCAGACCCGCTCCGGCCTCGCCGCCGAGGAGCTGCGCGCGCGCCTGAGCTGCGAGCTGCGCGAGCGAAATCCGCGGCTGAGCGTCGCCACGGCGGCGCGCATCGCCTCGGCCGTGGAGCGCTGCGAGCAGCAGCACGGGGTGCCGGCCGACCTGGTCACCGCGGTGCTCTGGGTCGAGAGCAGCGCGCGCCCGTACGCGCACAGCCCGATGGGCGCGCTGGGCCTGATGCAGGTGATGCCGCACATGTATGCCGAGCTCGACCTGCCCGGACACCCGGCGCTGATCGAGACGAACCTCGAGGCCGGCTGCATGCTGCTGGCCGACAACATCCGGCGCTGGGGCCACGACGACGGCATCTCGGCGTACTTCTGGGGCACCTCGATCCGCGGCGACCGCTACCTGAACAAGGTGCGCGCGGCGCGGGCCGAGATCGCACCCCGTCTGGATCCGGCGGCAGAGCGCTGCGGATGAGCCAGCGGCGCTCGTCCCACTTCGACGCGCAGGGACGCGCGCAGATGGTGGACGTCGGGGACAAGGCGGTCACCCGGCGCGAGGCGATCGCGCGCGGCGCGATCCGGCTCTCCGCCGAGGCCTATCGCGCCGTGGTCGAGGGCAGTGCGAGCAAGGGCGACGTGCTGGGCATCGCGCGGATCGCGGGGATCCAGGGTGCGAAGCACACGGGCGAATGGATCCCGCTCTGCCACCCGCTCGGGCTCGAGTCCGTCGAGGTCGAGTTCACGCCCGACCCCGACGGTCCACGCATCGAGATCGAGGCGCGCGCGCGCGTGACCGCCAAGACCGGCGTGGAGATGGAGGCCATGGTCGCGGTGTCGGCGGCGGCGCTGACGATCTACGACATGTGCAAGTCCATCGACCGCGGCATGGCGATCGAGGACGTGCGCCTCGTGCACAAGTCGGGCGGCAAGAGCGGCACCTGGGACGCGCGCTGAGACGCCCGCGTGCGGGCGCGCGTAGCGTGCGCTAAACCCGACTTCTCGCCCCGCGCTCGCGGAGGTGCCCATGGTGGCGCACGGCGGCCCGGGATCCCCCGACGATCAGCATCGACGCGTCGCCGCGCGGCCCGGCGACACCGGCCAGGGACCGCGCGAGCGCGTGCTGCGCGACGGCGCCGGCACGCTCTCGACGGCGGAGCTGATCGCGGTCGTGCTCGGCAGCGGGACGCGCGGGCGCCCGGCGGCGGAGATCGCCGCGCGGCTGCTGCGCTCGTTCGGCTCGCTCGAGGCGCTGGGCCACGCGGGCGGTGCCGAGATCGCGGCCGCCGCGGGCATGGGGCCGGCGCGCACCGCCGCACTTCGCGCCGCGCTGGAGCTCGGCGCGCGCTGGGCGCGCGCGCCCCTCGCGCGGGGCACGCGGGTGACGTCGCCCGAGCAGGTTGCCGCGCACTTCGGTCCGCGGCTGCGGCGTCTGCGCCAGGAGGTCTTCGTGGTGCTGCTGCTCGACGCGCGACACCGCGTGATCGGCCAGGCGGAGGTGCACCGCGGCAGCCTCGACTCGAGCCTGGTGCACCCGCGCGAGGTGTTCGCGCCGGCGCTGCGCGAGTCGGCCGCCGCGATCGTGCTCCTGCACAACCACCCCAGCGGCGACCCCACGCCCAGCCGCGAGGATCGCGACGTCACGCGACGCCTGGCGCAGGCGGGCGACATCCTGGGCATTCGCGTCCTGGACCACCTGGTCATCGCCTCCGACGCGCACCGGAGCTTCGCGCGCAGCGGCTGGCTGGAAGGCTGCGGAACGCCCGTGGGCGTCCCCCATCCGGGCACTCAAGGCCCCACCGGAGGGCGCCGATAGCTGGCGCAGGAGCGTACCGATGTCCCGCGGTCCCGATCGTCGCAAGTCCAGCCGGCAGTCGCTGTCGATCCCGGTGGACTACAGCTCTGTCGACGCCTTCTTCACGGAGATGGCGACGAACATCAACGAGGGTGGCATTTTCGTCGCGACGGATCAGCCCGCGGATCTCGACGACGTGGTCAAGCTGGCCTTCCGGCTGCCGGGGCTCGACGAGCCGGTGGAGCTCGAGGCGCGCGTCGCCTGGGTCGGCAGCGACGTCGACGGCCGCGCCGGCATGGGCCTGCAGTTCCAGGAGCTCCCCGGCGAGGTCCGCGAGACGATCAACCGGCTGGTGCGCGCCCTGCGCGCGTCACGCTGACGCGCCGGGCAGCTCTGCGGCCCGGCGCGCCCGCGGCCGTGTCGCGCT
>JAJDAJ010000077.1 GCA_029261925.1 Deltaproteobacteria bacterium
TGGTGGGTGGGTGTCCTTGCTCCCCGCCCCCCCCCGACTCCGAGCTCGCGCGACGCATGGCCGCGATGACGGCCGAGCCGGGCCCCGGCCAGGCGGACCAGAGAATGACGTGGTCGCTGGTGGCGTCGGGCTACGCCGCCGTGTGGGCGCGCGAGAACACGCGGGAGGCGATCTTCGACGCGATGGAGCGGCGCGAGACCTACGCGACGACGGGCCCGCGCATGGTCGTGCGCTTCTTCGGGGGCTGGGACTTCGCGAACGGCGACAGCGTCGTACCCGACCTGGCGCGCACGGGCTACGCGAAGGGCGTTCCCATGGGCAGCACGCTGCCCGAGCGTCCCGGCGCAGCCGCCGCGCCCGCGTTCCTGATCGCGGTCGCCCGCGACCCCGAGGGCGCGAACCTCGACCGCGTGCAGATCATCAAGCTCTGGGTCGACGCGAGCGGACAGCGGCGCGAGCGCATCCACGACGTGGCGGTCTCGAACGGACGCGAGATCGGGCCCGACGGTCGCTGCCGCACCCCGGTCGGCAGCACGGTCGACGTCGAGCGCGCGACCTACAGCAACGCGATCGGCGCGGCCCAGCTCGCGACGGTCTGGCGCGATCCCGACTTCGACCCGGGTCAGCACGCGGCGTACTACGTGCGCGTGCTGCAGATCCCGACGCCGCGCTGGACGACCTACGACGCGGCGCGCCGCGGCGTCGCGCTTCCGGAGCGCGCGCCGCGCAGCGTGCAGAGCCGGGCCTACACCTCGCCCATCTGGTACACGCCCGCAGGCCACTGAGCCCGGGAGCCCGACCGGCCGCTTGACCCCCGTCGAGGCCACGACCTAGCATCCCCTGGCCACGGGCTGGCCGGAAGGGCGTGCGATGAGCGAGACCCTGGAGATCGGCGTCAACGAGGGCGAGCGTCAGCGCAACCGCCTCAACGCCCTCGGCGTGGTCAACGACCTGCACCCCCGCCTCGACGAGCTGCGCGATCAGGGCGACGTGCATGCGCAGAGCTTCAGCGCGCTGATGGGTCAGCCGGAGCCGCCCAGCCTCACCATGAACAGCGGCTCTCGCTACGCGGTGCTGGGCTTCGAGTCGGGCGACGCCGCGTTCCGCCAGCACGACGTGTTCTCTTCGAGCGGCTACCAGGCGACGACCTCGGTCTGGGGACCGAACATCCTCGCCATGGACAGCCCCGAGCACCGGCGCTACCGCAGCCTGGCGCAGCCGGCCTTCGCCAGCAGGACGATGGAGGACTGGGAGAAGCGCTGGCTCTCGCCGATCCTCGACGAGCTGATCGCGCGCATCCGCAGCGAGCGCTCGGTCGAGCTGTACATGGCCTACTGCGCGCGCTTCCCCGCCCACACCATCGCCAGCAGCTTCGGGATCGACGGCAGCGACGTCGAGGAAGTGCACGACATGCTGCTGCGAATGCTGGATCAGACGGACCCCGAGGGCGCCGGACGCGCGGCGGTCCGCATCAAGGAGATCCTCGGGGGCGTGATCGAGCAGCGCCGCGCCGAGCCGCGCGACGACATCATCAGCCTGCTGGCGGCGAGCGAGCTCGTCGAGGAGGACGGCTCGCGCCACACGCTCTCCGACCCCGAGATCCTCGGATTCGCCGGGCTCATGCTCACGGCCGGATCGGGCACCACGTACCGCACGCTCGGCGTCCTGCTGCTGGCGCTGCTGCAGCGGAGCGCGCTCTGGGATCGCCTGGTCGAAGACCGCTCGCTGGTGCCCCAGGTGGTCGAGGAGGCGATCCGCTGGGATCCGCCGCTGACCATGTTCTCGCGCCTGACCACGCGCGATACCGAGCTCGCGGGCGTCGAGATCCCCGGGGGCTCGGTGGTCGACGTGGTGGTGACCGCCGCCAACCACGACCCGCGACGCTGGGACGATCCCCACGCCTTCGACCCGTTCCGGCCGCTGATCCCGCACCTGTCGTTCGCGAGCGGTCCTCACTTCTGCATCGGCAACCAGCTCGCCCGCATGGAGCTGCGCGTCGCGCTCGAGCGCCTGCTCGACGCTTTCCCCGGGATGCGCCTGGACCCCGATGCGCCCGAGCCCTACATCACCGGCCTGCTGTTCCGCATGCCCACCGCGTTGCCGGTGCTCCTGGACGGATGACGACGCCGGACGTGCGCATCGACCGTGAGCTCTGTATCGGCTCGGAGAACTGCCTGCGCTACGCGCCGGCGACCTTCGAGACCGACGGTGAGGGCAAGGCGACGCTCAAGCCGGAGCCCCGCGACCCGGACGACGTGATCGCGGTCGCCGTCTCCGCCTGCCCGGTCGGGGCACTGTCGCTCGCGAGCCGATCGGACCGGGAGACCGGATAGGGATCGCGGCCCGGAACCTCCGGGCCTGCTAGCCTGCGCCGCCATGTCCGACTGGATCTACCGACAGGACGGCGAGCTCTTCACGCCGGGCAAGTGGACCGGTGGCCCGTGGTCCACCGAGCTGCAGCACGGCGGGCCCGTGGCGGCACTGTTCGCGCGCAGCGCGGAGCAGCTCGCCAGCGAGTCCGGCCTGCAGCTCGTGCGCCTGACCACCGAGCTCTTCCGGCCGGTGCCGATGGAGCCGCTGGAGCTCGCCTCGCGCGAGGTGCGCCGCGGGCATCGCATCGCGGCGCTCGACGTGGAGCTGCGGCGCCCCGGCCAGGCGGGGGCGCTGTCGCGGGGCACGGCGCTGCTGCTGCGCGCCGACCCCGAGGCCGCGACGAGCTTCCCCGCCGCCGAGCAGCGGCCGCCCGAGCCCGGCGAGGGCGACGAGACGCCCTTCATCCCCGAGAAGATGGCGCGCCAGCGGCCGCCCGGCTTCCACTCGAGCATCCGCTCGTGCTTCGGGCGCGACGAGCACGGGCCGTACGCCTGGATCCGCACCGACCTCGATCTGGTGGCGGGCTCGGCCTCGACGCCCCTGCAGCACTTCTCCGCGCTGGCGGACATCTGCTTCGGCCTGTCGGGGCGCCTGCGCACGGATCCGGAGCGCGACCTGCGCTCGGCCACGATGATCAACACGGACTCCACGGTGTACTGGCAGCGCATGCCCCGCGGCGACTGGATGGGCCTGCGCCCGCAGCTGCTGGCGGACCACGCGGGGATCGCCGTGGCGGACGTCGAGCTCTACGACGTCCACGGGCGCGTCGGCCGCTGCGTGCAGGCGGCCATGCACAACCCGCGCCCGCGCCACCTGGGGCCGCGCGCCGGGCCACCGGAGCCGGCCTGAGAGCGGCCCCGGATGCTAGCCTGGGCGGAACGCACAGGAGGCCCCATGGCCAGCACCGCGACCGCCCTCGACGACATCCGCATCATCGACACCGACGCGCACATCTGCGAGCCGCACGACCTGTGGACGAAGCGCGCGCCGGCCGCCTGGAAGGATCGCCTGCCGCGCGTGAAGGAGGTCGACGGCGAGCGGCACTGGTTCGTCGACCACGACATCGACCTGGGGCGCGCCGGCTCGGCGAGCGTGGTCGCGTCCGACGGCAGCAAGTCGCGCGGCATGGAGTTCTTCGGCTGGCAGCTCGAGGACATGCATCCGGCCTCCTACGACATGGTCGCGCGCCTCGACGTGCTCGACCGCTTCGGCATCCACGCCCAGGTGATCTACCCGAACCTGGCCGGCTTCGGGAACCAGAAGTTCGTATCGCTCGAGGACGACGAGCTGCGCCTGCGCTGCGCCACCGTCTACAACGACGCCATGGCGGAGATCCAGGGCGAGACCGGCGATCGCATCCTGCCGATGGCGCTGATGCCCTGGTGGAACATCGAGCACTGCGCCGGCGAGGTCGAGCGCGCCGCGCGCATGGGTCTGCGCGGGATCGTGATGTGCAGCGACCCGGACAGCATCGGCCTGCCCGACCTCGGCGACGACGCCTGGTCGCCGTTCTGGGAGGTCTGCAACGACCTCGACATGCCGGTGAACTTCCACATCGGCGCGAGCGAGACGTCGTGGAACATGTACGGGCGCGCGGCCTGGCCGTCGATGACCCAGGCGCGACAGCTCGCGCTGGGCTCGGCCAACCTGTTCATGGAGAACGGCCGGGTGCTAGGCAACCTGCTGTACAGCGGGGTGCTCGAGCGCTTCCCGCGCGTCAAGGTCGTCTCGGTCGAGAGCGGCATCGGCTGGATCCCGTTCATGCTCGAGACACTCGACTACGAGTGGAACGAGACCGGCGCGCAGAAGGAGATGCCGCTGACCATGAAGCCGTCGGATTACTTCCGGCGCCAGGTGTACGGCTGCTTCTGGTTCGAGCACGCGGCCCCGACGCGGCTGATCGACGTCATCGGGGAGGACAACGTGCTCTTCGAGACCGACTTCCCGCACCCGACCTGCCTGTACCCCGACGTGAAGGGCTACATCGCGGAGGTCACGGCGGACTGGTCGGACGAGCGGCGGCGCAAGATCCTGCAGGACAACGCCGCGGCGCTGTACAAGGTCAAGCTGCCGAGCTGACGCGCAGCAGTGCGGGGCCGTCGAGGGCGCGCGCGTCACGCCACCCGCCGGTCGTCAGATCATCACACCGCCGCCGTCCACGGCGATCGACTGGCCGTTGACCCAGCGCGCCTCGGGCGAGCAGAGCCAGACCGCTGCCGCGGCCACGTCGGCGGCGCTGCCGAGCTCGCCGCCCGGCGATATGCCGCGCATCATCTCCAGGAACTCCGGCGAGTTTGCCCGGATCATCGGCGTGTCCGTCGCGCCGGGCAGGATGGCGTTGCTGCGGATGCCCTGCGCCAGGTGCTCCTGCGCGGCGACCTTCACGAGCCCGAGCACGCCGTGCTTGGCGGCGGTGTAGTGTGGCTGTCCGGGAGCCGGGACGCGGCCCGCGCCCGACGATGTCGCGCAGAGCGCACCCCTTCCGCCGTCGATCGGCTCCTGGGCGAGCATGGCGCGGATCTCGTGCTTCATGCACAGGAACACGCCGGTGAGGTTCACATCGATGATCTGCTGCCAGTCGGTCGCGGTCAGCTCGACGAAGGGACGTGGGAGGTGCGAGATGCCGGCGTTGTTCAGCGCGGCGTCGAGCCGGCCGTAGCGCTCGATCGCGGCCGCCACCATCGCCTCGACCGAGGCCTCGTCGGCCACGTCGACCTCGACCGCGATGGCCTCCCCCCCTGCCGCCGCGATCCGCTCGACGGTCGCCTTCGCGGCCGCGGTGTCGCGATCGGCCACCACGACCCGCGCGCCCTCACGGGCGAACTGCTCGGCGGCCGAGCGCCCGATCCCGCTGCCCGCGCCCGTGACCAGCGCGGTCCTCCCCTCGAATCGCATGCCGGGTCCTCCAGCGACGCCGCGCGCCGTCTGGCCCATGATCGCGGGAGCGCGCGGGGAAGTCCAAGCGACGCGCGGAGCCGCCCGGAGCGGCTCAGCCCTCGATCACCTCGAGGTACACGTCGCGGGTCTGGCGCGCCGAGCGCAGCGGCGTGAAGCCGCGCGCGTGCGCCGCGCCGGCCTGCTGCCGGGCCCGGAGCATGGATCCGTCCAGCGCCTCGAGCGCGAGCATGGCGCGCCCCCAGGCGGCCGCGTCGTCGACGGGGCAGTAGTCCACGTGAGATCCCAGGATCTCCTGCAGAACCGGCAGCGCGCTGGCCACCGTGGGGGCACCGGCCGCCAGCGCCTCGAGCGGCGGGTAGCCGAAGCCCTCGGCCCGGCTGGGGAACAGGACGCCGCGCGCGCTGCGCCGCAGGGCCCCCAGGTCCTCCTCGGATACGTGGCCGAGGTCGATCACGTGCCGCGAGGTCGCGGTCCTGAGCGCCTCGAGCTCGTGGGAACGCGGGCCGCTGCGTCCCACCATCACCAGCTTCGGGACCTCGCGGCCCGAGGCCTCGATGTCGAGCAGCGCACGCAGCAGGACCGACGGGTTCTTGCGCGGATCCGCGGGTCCGACGAAGAGCAGGAAGCGCCCGGGCAGCGCCGGCAGCCGCCGTCGCAGCCGCTCCAGCTCGTCGGCCGGGGCGTCGGGGGCGTCGGGCGCGTCGATCAGCTCCTGGGGCAGGCCGCAGTGCACGACCCGCAGCCGGTCGGCGACTGCCGGATAGCGGCGGGCCACGCGATCGCGCACGTCGGCGCTGTCCACGATCACGCGCGTGGCGGCGCGCAGCACGACGGGGACCAGCGCGCGGGACAGCAGACGGTGGCGCCGGCTCACCAGCTCCGGATGCTCCATGGGGATCAGGTCGTGCAGGGTCACGACCAGCGGACACCCGGCACCCAGCGGTGCCTCGAAGTTGACGGTCGCGTGGTGGAGCGCCGGACGCAGCGCCCGCAGCCGCCGCGGAAGAACGAACAGGTTCCACAGGTTCCGGGAGCCGCGCGGACCCGGCTCGCGCGCCCAGCCCCGATCCTCGGGCAGCGGTGCGTCGCAGTGGGCGACCCACTCCATGCCGTCCGGAGCGAGCTGTCGCAGGCCCTGCCAGAGCGCCCGCTGGTAGGTCGCAATCCCCATGCCGGACTGACCCATGAATCGCAGGTCGATGGAGACGAGTGCGCGATCGGCCATCTTCGGCCGCGGAGTCTAGGCGACGACACGCGCTGCGCCATGCGGGCGCGCGCACGACCGGCGACGATCCGGCGAGATGGTACCCTCGCCGCCTCGCGGACTGCCGCCGGCTCGTCTCTCGCGGAGATGTCCACGCCCAGGGAGCCAGACGATCGCATGCGAGCGGGAGCTTCTCGAGCCGGAAGGATCGGCGATCGTTCCCGCGCCGCGCAGCGGGATCGGCGCCGTTGAGCGGTACGAGCGCGCAGCGGCGGCTCCGGTCCAACTTCCTGTCCAACGTGCTGGGACACGGCTGGTCGTTCGGCGTGTTCCTGGTGTCCACGACGGTCCTGCTGCGCGAGCTCGGCGCGACGCAGTACGGCCTCGTCGGTGTGTACCTGCTCGGTCAGGGGCTGAGCCGGGTGCTCGACATGGGGCTGACGCCGACGGTCAACCGCGAGTTCGCGCGCGCCATGGAGGCCGGTAACCAGCACCGCGCCGCAACAATGTTCGTGACGTTCGAGCGGGTCTTCCTCGCGCTCGGCGTGCTCTTCCTGATCGTGGGCGGACCGTTCGCACCCCTGGTCGGGGAGCGCTGGCTCGGCGACAAGGGCATCCCGGCACCGGTGATCTCGGGCACGCTGTTCTGGATCGTGCTCACGCTCGGGATCCAGTGGCTGACGACGTTCTACTACGGCGTGCTCCTGGGTCAGGAGCGGCAGGTCGTCTTCAACGTCGCGCGCTCGGTGGAGGTGACCCTGCGCCAGCTCGGCGGCGCGGCCGTCGCGGCGCTCACCGGGTCCGCCGAGGCCGTGTTCACCTGGATGGCCGGCAGCATCGCGGTCAGCGCGGTGGTCATGCGCGTGGTCTGCCTGTCGGGGATCGAGGCGCGGCGCGGCGCGCGCTTCGACGCCGGCGTGCTGCGCGACTGCTGGCGCTTCGTCTCGGGCATGGCGCTGGTGTCGATCTCGGGCACGCTGATCTCGTACCTCGACCGCGTCGCCGTGTCGGTCTGGCTGCCGATGGATCGCTTCGGCCTGTACACGCTCGCCTACCAGGCCGCCTCGACGATCCCGACCCTTCTGATCGCGCCGATCTTCGTCGCCTACTACCCCCGGATGTGCGCGCAGGCCACGGCCAGCGACGACGGCGAGCTGCGCCACACGTACCGCAGTGCCATGCAGATCTTCGGGCTCGTGTCGGGCACGGCGACCGCGGCGCTGGTGCTGCACGGGCGTCCGCTGATCGAGATCTGGACCGGTGATCCGGAGATTGCCGCGGCGGTCGCGCCGCCGCTCGCCCTGCTCGCGCTGGGCATGCTGCCCAACGCGCTGATGAACGCGCCCTACGCGCTGCAGCTCGCGAAGGGGAACACCGCCCTGCCGCTCAGGCTGAACGGGGTCGCGATCGCCGTGCAGGCCCTGATCGCCGTGCTGCTGATCCCGCGCTTCGGTCTGGTGGGTGCGGCGGCCGCGTGGTGCGGCTCGATGTGGGCGTACTTCGCGGTGGGCGTGCTCGCGACGCAGCGCGCATTCTGGGGCCGGATCGAGCCCCGCGCCGTCCTGACCGACGCGATCCGGCCGGCTGCCCTCGCCTTCGCACCCTTCGCGCTGCTCTGGTGGCCCGCGTCGTGGGTGGGCTCACCGCTCGCCCACCTGCTGGCGAGCGGCGTGGCCGCCGCGCTCGCGCTCGCGCTCGGCCTCAGGACCGTGAGCGGCTTCCGCGAGCTCCTGCGCCTGGGTCCGGCCGGGTCCCCGACGACCTGAGCGCCGGCTCAGTCCGCCGAGAGCGCAGCGGGCGGCAGCGTCAGGGGCAGATCGGTCGCCGTCACGATCCCCGGAGGCGCGGCACAGACGTGCGGGATGGCGTTCACGATGCGCATGGTCGTGGCGACCATGCCGTGCTCGCTCGCGTCGTCGGGCGGGCCGAGGCTCAGCTCGCACTGGACGTCGGGATCACCGTGGATCTGCAGCCGGTAGGTGCCGTCGCGCGCCGCGGTCGGCCAGTCAGCAGCGATGTCGGGGGCCATGCGGTTGACGTGCTCGATCACGATCGCGTCGCGGCCACCGACGACCCCGATCGTCTCGAAGCGGACCGCCCCCACGGTGCCCGCCTCGATCACGCCCGCCGCGACCTCGAGCCGGCGCTCCGTGACGCGCTTCTCGTAGGTCTCGCGGATCCCGTCGAGCTTGGCGCCGAGATGGTCGGCGACCATGCGCACGGGTGGAGCCCAGGCCGAGGCCTGCACGCCGGGCAGCTCCATCAGCGCCCGATCTCCGGGAAGCTTGCCGAAGCCGAAGACCTCGAACATGGTGAATGCCACCGGATAGCCCGAGTACTCGAAGATCTCCTGGGTGCGGATGCTGTCGATGCGGTTCGACAGCGTGGCCAGCGCCAGCACCAGGTGGTCGGCCGCGAATCCGGGCTCGATCCCCGACGCGTACAGCGAGGCGCCCCCGGCCCGGCATGCGTCCTCGATCCGCGCGACCGCGGCGGGGTCGTAGCCCGCGGGGTGCACCAGCCCCGGCACCGAGGTGGTCACCACGTTGATCCCCGCGCCGAGAATGCGGCAGAAGTCGTCCACGCACTCGCCGGGCCGCGACTCGCCGCTCGCGGTGTACGAGACGCAGTCGGGCGCGAGCGCCAGCAGCGCGTCGGCGTCGCCGCTGGCCACGAGTCCGAGCGGCGCGCCGCCGGCGAGCTCGCCCGCATCGCGCCCCTGCTTGTCGGCCGAGTGGACCCAGACGCCCGCCAGCTCGAGATCGGGGCGTCGGGCGAGCGTGCGGATGGCGATGACCCCGCAGCCGCCCGTGGACCACTGGACGACGCGCAGGCGCTTCACGCGGTCTGCGGCCGCCGGCCTCGCAGCAGACGGCCGGGGCGCTCGCCGGTGTCGCGGTCGTCGCGGAGCGTCGGCGTCCCGGCGACCAGGGTCGCGGCGTAGCCACGCGCCTCCTGGAGCAGGCGCGGCCCCCCGGCGGGCAGATCGTGGACCAGGTGCGGCGCGGGCAGCTCGAGGGCGTCGAGGTCGATCACGTTCACGTCAGCGCGCTTGCCCGGCTCGAGCGTGCCGCGATCGCTCAGACCGTACAGCTCGGCGGTCTCGCGGGTGAGCTTGCGCACCACGTGCTCGAGCTCGAGCCGCGGACCGCGGCTGCGGTCACGCACCCAGTGGGTGAGCATGTACGTGGGCATCGAGGCGTCGCAGATCAGGCTGCAGTGAGCGCCCCCGTCGGCGAGACCGAGCAGCGACGCGGGATGCGTGAGCATCTCGTGGATCGCGTCGTGGCTGCCGCGCGCGTAGTTCAGGTTGGGCTGGAGCAGCATGGCCCGCCCCTCGTCCTCGCACATCAGATCGTACAGGCGCCGCTCGGCCGTGATGCCGAGCTCCGCGGCCTGCGCCGCCACGGAGCGCCCCGGCTCGGGCTCGTAGTCCACGGGGCTGCCGAGCGGATAGATCGCATCGATGCAGCGCGCGAAGAGCTCGTGCAGATTGTCCATCAAGGCGGCCGATCCCGTGGGCACGTCGCTCTCGGAGAGGATCGCCTCGCGCACCTCCGGGCGCCGGAGCTCGCGGATGCGCGCCTCGAGCGGCAGGTCGGCGAGCTTCAGGTACATGGGCCGGCGCTGGAAGAGGTGTCGCGCCTGCCAGCCGGTCAGCAGTCCAGTCGGGCGTCCGGCGACCTGCACGAGCAGGCGCGCCCCGGTCGCGTTCGCCTCGGACGCCCGGCGCAGCGCACCGCGGAACGCGTCGGGGTCGCTGGAGAACTCGAACATCAGGAAGGTGATCGGCATCCCGGTCTCGCGCGAGAGCGCCGCCATCCAGTCGATCTCGGCGTCGATCGAAGCTTCCTCGCCCGCCGTCAGACCGCTGTCGCCGACCGACCCGCCGGGCACCAGCTCGAAGATCCCGCCCGCGGCCGCGACCGCTCGCCCGATCGCGAACATCTCGTCGCGGGCCGCGAAGGTGCCCGGCACCGGCGAGCCGTCGGTCGACTGGTGCCCGAGGATCCGCGAGGTCGAGAAGCCCAGCGCACCCGCGCGCACCGCCTCGCCGCAGAGCCGTGCCATGGCGTCGATCTCGTCGGCCGTCGCCGCCTCGTGCGCGACTGCGCGGTCGCGCATCACGTACGTGCGCAGCGCGCCGTGGGGCACCTGCGCACCCACGTCCATCGAGAACGCGCGTCCGGAGAGCGTGTCGAGGTACTCCGGGAAGCTCTCCCAGCTCCAGTCCATGCCCTCGCGCAGGACGCTGCCGGGAATGTCCTCGACGCCCTCCATCAGGTCGATGAGCTGCGAGCGACTCGCCTCGTCGGGGCGCACGGGGGCGAAGCCGACCCCGCAGTTACCCATCACCACCGTGGTGACGCCATGGCCGAAGGTCGGCGCGAGCCGGTCGTCCCAGGTGACCTGACCGTCGTAGTGCGCGTGCGGATCGACGAAGCCCGGCGTGACCAGGCGCCCGCCGGCGTCGATCTGCTCGCGGGCGCGACCGCTGACGCGGCCGACCTCGACGATCCGCCCGCCCTCGATCGCCAGGTCTCCGTGGAAGGCCGGTGCGCCGGTTCCGTCCACGATGCGTCCGCCGCGGATGATCAGGTCGAGCATCGCAAGCCTCCTGCGGCGTGGCGGGCCGGCCGGAAGGGCCGCCGCGCGATGCCGTCAGCAGCGAGTGTCGGTTCGGAGTGGGGAGCGCGTCAAGTCCGGCCCGGCGAGCCCGACTCAGCGGACGAACGGCGGCCGGACGTCGATCCGTGCCCGCAGCCACAGGTTGCGCACGCCCCAGGCATCGAGCGGCATCTCGATCAGCGTGCCGGACCGCACGCCGGGCGGGATCTCGAGCGGGATCACCGCCTGATCGCGGAGCGCACCGCGCGCGTCACAGGCCGCGCAGGCGTAGCCCCCGATGTGGGCGGTCCCGTGACACGCGGCGCACGGCACCCTCACCGGCAGCCGCAGCGGCAGCACGCCGCCGCGAAGCGCCTCGTCCCGGTCGAGCGCCACGTCACAGAGCAGCGGCTCGGGGCGCTCGCCCTTGCCGAGGCCCACGCGCCCGAAGCCGCGAAAGATGTGCTCGAGCAGCGCCTCGGCCGAGGGCCGGATCGAGTCCGAGCGCCCGAGCACGTCGACGTCGTCGAGGTGTCGGCGTTCTCGCCCGCGCGGACGAGCAGCGCGCACGCGGGAGCGCTCCCGGTCGCGCAGCCTGGCATCGTACGCACTGCGCTGCTCCGGGTCGGAGAGGGTGCGGTACGCGTCCACCACCTCGCGGAACTGCGGCGTGCCCTCCGGCCCGGCCCGGTCGGGATGGTGCTGACGCGCCAGGTCGCGGAACGCGGCGCGTATCCCGCGGGGCGTCTCGTCTCGCGAGATGCCGAGCACGACGTAGTGGTCCCTCGAGATCATCGGATGCCCTCCTGGGAAGACGGTCCGTCGAGAAGAGTCCCCGTGAAGCTAGCGCGGCGACGCGCCGGCGCACTCAATCTCCCGCGCCGAGGTCGGTCCAGAAAGACTCGTAGATCAGATCGGCCTCGGTCGCGCGATGCGCCCGGAGCTCCGCGAGCAGCCCGGCGGCATCGCGCCGCAGCGCGGGGAAGTCCAGGTCGTCGCCGCCCGGGAGCCGTCCCGCGAGCGCCGCGGCGCGCTCCAGGAGCCGGGTGTGCTCGCCGTGCAGGGCATCCACGCGCGCCGCGAGCCGCGGCGTGGCGGCCCGGATCTCGTCGAGCAGACCCTCCGGCGCCTCCACCTGATCGACGTGCGCGGCGATCGCCTGCCGCACGTCGTCGAGCCCGCTGGAGGCGCGCTCGGACCAGGCAGCGGCGCGCAGGGCGGCGGGCGCGGCGAGAGCGCGCTCGAGGCGCTCGATCGCCGTGCTCAGCGCGTCGTGGCGCTCACGCGCCCGGTCGGTGAGCTCCCTGTGCCTGTCCGCGTCCGTCTCGCGCGACCGCGCGGCCTCGCCGCGCGCTGACCGGTCCGCCATCGCGACCTCCTGCGCCGCGGGCCGGCAGCCGCCGCCCCCGACGTGCTCCGTTCCGGGTCTACCTGTGCACCGGGCCAAGGGCTGTCAACGGCCCCGCCGGGTTGACGCCGGGGGCCGCGTGCCGAGGACTGCCGGTGTGCAGGAATGAACGGAGCTGAATCGATGGATCGCGTCTACGTGTACAGCTGGCGCCTGCGGCCCCGGCGCGGTCTCGAGGTCGAGGTGCGGATCGAGGCCCCCAGCGCGATCGTCGCGCGCCGCGAGGTCGCCCTCTTCCTCGAGGATCACAAGGGTCTCGGCTGGGCACTCGGCGGGGTGCGGCGCTCGTTCCCCGCGCAGCCCGACCCGAGCGAGGAAGCGGGTGTGACGTACATCGGGGGACGCCGCCGAACCCGATCCTGAGCAGCGCGGAAGCGTCGCGCTCCGGGCTCAGCCGCGCGTCGCGGACCCCTCGCGGACGAAGCCCTTTGCCGAGCGCCCGAAGCGCAGCAGCAGGAAGTTGACGACGGAGAGCGCGATCGCGATCTCGTAGCGCTGCCAGGCCACGGCCGCGCCGATCGCGCCGGTGTTCCAGATGCTCGCGGCCGTCGCGGTGCCCGACACGTTGCCGTGGTCCTTGAGGATCGAGCCGCCGCCGATGAAGCCGATCCCGGTCATGAGGCCGTAGAGCAGGCGCGCGTGGCTCTCGGAGCCCTCGAGCAGGCTGCGCCCGATCAGCAGGAAGGCACAGCTCCCGATCGCAACCAGGGGAAACGTGCGCAGTCCCGGACCCCGGGCGCTGCGCTCGCGATCCCAGCCGAGCGGCGCCGCCAGCACGAACGCGACGCCCAGGTGCAGGAGGTTCTCCAGGACCTCCCACCAGGACACCTGACCGCCCCAGTCCACGGTCTAGGCGGGCGCGGGGCTGCGCCCTGTCTCCAGGCCGGGCGACATGCCGCTCAGGCCGGCCGCGCCCGCGGCTCGCCGCGGGTGGCGATCACCCAGACCGCGTGCACGATGCCGGGGATGTAGCCGAGCAGCGTGAGCAGGACGTTCAGCCAGAACTGTCCGGTGAGCCCGACCTGCAAGAACACGCCCAGCGGCGGCAGCAGGATGGCGAGCAGGATGCGAAGCAGGTCCATGCGCGTTCTCCTCCGGAGCGGGATGCTCCGGCGCGGCCAGGTTGCAAGCGCAGTGCCCTGCGGCTCCGGGGCTGGAGTGCCCCGGACCGCCGGTTCCGGCGGCGCTTTGTACAGACTGCACGCGGGCGCCCTACTCCCGCGGCAGCAGTCCGGCCTCCAGCAGGCGCGCGCGCAGGAAGGCCTGCGTGTGGGTCAGCAGGTAGGGCACCTCCTCGGGACCGGCCTCGAGGAGCTCGCCGATCGCGTCCTCGTCGAGCTGATCGACGCGGTGGAGCTGGAACGCCTGCCGCCAGCGCGCGGGAAGCGCGGCCAGCGCCTCACGCAGCACCTTCACGACCTCTGCGCCGGCCTCGATCTCCTCCGGAGCTCCCGCGACCGCCCCCAGCAGATCCTCCATGCGCAGCTCGTCGTCGGGCTGGTAGAAGTCGTAGAGCTCGCCGTCGGACGGCGAGACCTCGTCGCCGGGCGCGGCCTCCTCGATGTGCACGTCCTGTCGGGCCTCGCGCGCGCGGGCCACCTCCGCGCGGAGCTCCGCCGCGGCGGCGCGCAGCAGACCCTGCCTCGAGGGGTGGCGGTCCTCGCGCGCGAAGGCGCGCTCGAACGCGGCGTCGACCACGTCCCGGGGGTCGATCTCGCCCTCGACCAGCTCACCGCCGAGCACCAGCCAGCGCAGCTCGCGGCGCGCGAATCGCTCGGCCTCCTGGATGTGAGCGCGCAGCTCGCGGCTCTCGGGCCCGGTCAGCGGCAGCGGCACCTGGCTCGCGACGCGCTCCATCAGCTCCTGCTGGAAGCTGTCGCGGGAGCGCCTCCAGCTGTGCGCACGTCGCAGCCGGCTCTTCTCCTTGTCGAGCAGCCGCTCCAGCTCGCCGAAGGCCTCCGCCAGTGCGGCGCGCGCGCTGGAACCCTCCTCGGACACGGCGAGCGTGGCGGAAGGAAGCTGCAGCGTGATCGCCGCCTCGGTGAGCGGGCGGGCGTCGAGACCGCGGACGAGCGTGCGCAGGTGAACGGCATCGGGCGGGAAGTGCACGAGCCGGGTTCGCAGCCGCTGCAGCGGGCGCGCGAGCCAGGTGCGGACCTCGTCCGCGTCCAGCGCCCCCTTGACCGTCAGATGGTGCTTCATACGGCGCCGCCTGCCTCCTCGGTGTGGACCTCGGTGCGGCCGCTCTGCCGGCGCCGGTCGCCTCCCGGGCCCCCCGACGCCGGTCGCTCTTCCTGCTCACCCGGCAGCGGCTGTCAAGCGCGGCGCGCGCCTACGCGGCCCGGATCTCGATGCGCCGGCGACCGTCGCGCGCGGCGCGCGGCAGCCGGATGGTGAGCACCCCGCTGCGGTAGTGCGCACGCGCCCGGTCGGCGTCCACCGCGCATGGCAGCGCCAGGCGCCGCTCGAACGCGCCGTAGGCCGACTCGAACAGGTGGTAGCGCGCTCCCCGGTCCTCGCGCTCGAAGCGCTTGCGGCCGCGGACCACCAGCTGGCCCGACACGACCGTGACCGAGATGTCCTTCTCGTCGAGGCCGGGTGCCTCGACCCGGACGACGATCTCGTCGTCGGTCTCGGCCACCTCCGACGCCAGAAGTCCCCAGCTGTCGGCGCGGCTCGCGAGCGGGCCGTCGGGCACGTCGTCGTCGCGGAAGCGCGTGAGCGCGGACGCACCGCGGTCGCGCAGCCACTGCCAGCCATCGCCGAGGGTCTCGATCAGCTCCTCCGCTCCCCGGCGCAGCGGCTCGAAGATCGCCATTCCTTCCTCCTCCGGGTCCAGGTCTCCCGTGCAGTTCTTCCGGACGAGATCCTGAAAACCGCCGCAGCGCTGTCAAGCGTCGCCGCCGGCCGCGACGCGGCGCTCAGACGCTGCGCGCGGGAAGGCGGCGCACGGGCGTTCCGGTGAGTGCGAGCAGGGCGTTGCAGACCGCGGGAGCGATCGGGGGCGTGCCCGGCTCGCCGATCCCGCCGGGCGCGTCGCCCTCTGCGACGATGTGGGTCTCGACGCGCGGCATCTGGTCGATGCGCACGATCGGGTAGCTGTCGAAGTTCCGCTGCGCGACGCGACCGTCCTGGAGCCGGATCTCCCCGTGGAGCGCCGCACTCAGACCAAAGGCGATGCCGCCCTCCATCTGCGCGCGCACGGTGTCGGGGTGCACGACCTGCCCGCAGTCCACGACGCAGACCACGCGGTGCACCCGGGGCACGCCCCCGGATCCGACCGACACGTCCGCCACCTGTGCCACGAAGCTGCCGAACGACTCGTGCACGGCGAGGCCGAGGGCGTGCCCCGCGGGCAGCGACCCGCCCCAGCCGGCGCGCTCGGCCGCGATGCGCGCCACGCGCGCGTGTCGCGGGTGGTCGCGGAGCAGGCGCAGCCGCGCCTCGAGCGGATCCTTGCCGCCCGCGGCGCAGAGCTCGTCGAGGAAGCTCTCCACCACCCAGGCATTCTGCGAGCTCCCGACCGAGCGCCACCAGTGCGTGGGCACGGGCGACTCCACGTCGGCCCAGGTGACGCGCACGCTGTCGATCGCGTAGGGCAGGTTGCGCGCACCCTCGACGGCGGGTCCGTCGATGCCGCCCCGCGGCTCGACGCCCTGGGAGCGCAGGATCGAGGGGCTGGCGATGCGATGCTCCCAGGCGACGGGCCAGCCCTCGGCATCGAGCCCGCCGCGTAGCGCGTTGTACGCGACCGGGCGGTAGTAGCCGCCACTCATGTCGTCCTCGCGCGTGTAGACGAGCTTGACCGGAGCGCCCACGGCGCGCGACAGGTGCACGGCGTCGGCGACGAAGTCGGTCTCCGAACGGCGCCCGAAGCCGCCGCCGAGCAGCGTGGTGTGCACGGTCACGCGCTCGGCCGGCAGCCCCGTGATCCCGGCCGCTGCCTCCTGCACGCGCTCGGGCGCCTGCGTGGGCGCCCAGATCTCGCAGGCGTCTTCGCGCACGTGCGCGGTGCAGTTCATCGGCTCCATGGTCGCGTGCGCCAGGTACGGGACCTCGTACACCGCCTCGAGCGTGTGCGCGGCCTTCACCAGCGCCGCGTCGACGTCGCCGTCGTCGCGGGCCACGGTGCCGCCCGAGACCGCGGCGACGCAGCGCGCGCGGATCGTGTCGCTGCCGAGCTCCGCATCGGGACCCGGATCCCAGGTGACACGCAGCGCCCTGCGCCCGAGCTGGGCGGGCCAGTAGCTCCGCGCCACCACGCCAACGCCGCGCGGGGTCTCGACCACGTCGCGTACGCCGTCGACGGCGCGGGCCGCTGCAGCGTCGATCGAACGCACACGTCCGCCGAAGTACGGGCAGGGCTCGACCTGGGCCACGAGCATCCCGGGGACCCGGACGTCGATGCCGAAGACCGCGCTGCCGTCGACCTTCGCGGGCGTGTCGACGCGGCCGGGCGACTTGCCGACGATCCGGAACTCCGCGGGATCGCGCAGCGGCGGATCGGCCGGCGGTTCCAGGCGCGCCGCGCGCGCGGCCAGCGCGCCGTAGCGCACACGGCGGCCGCTCGGCCCGTGCACCACGCTGCCGTCGCGCGCGCTGCACTCGCCGCGCTCCACGTCCCAGGTCGCGGCGGCGGCCGAGATCAGCATCTCGCGCGCGGCCGCACCCGCGCGCCGCAGCGCGTCCCAGCTGCCGCGAACGCTGCGGCTGCCGCCGGTCAGCTGCCGTCCGTAGCGCGCGGTGTCGGTCGGCGCCTGCTCGACGCGGACCTGCTCCCAGCTGACCCCCAGCTCCTCGGCCAGCAGCATGGGCAGCGAGGTCATCACGCCCTGGCCCATCTCGGACTTCGCGACCATCAGGGTCACCCGGTCGTCGCTGCCGATGCGCACCCAGGCGCCGATCTCCGCGGGACCCTCGGCGCTGTCCGACGGGTGCGCGACGCCCGGAAGCGTCAGGCCGAGCACGAGCCCGACGCCGGCACCGCCCGAGACCTGCAGGAACGTGCGCCGGGACAGGCCCTCAGCCGTCATGGCTCGCCTCCGCGGCAGCACGCCGGATCGCGGCCCGGATGCGGTTGTACGTGCCGCAGCGGCACAGGTTGGGCGCCATCCACTGGTCGATCTCGGCATCGTCGGGAGCGGGCGTCCGTGCGAGCAGTGCCGCCGCGCTCATGATCTGACCGGGCTGGCAGTACCCGCACTGGGGAACCTCCTCGGCGATCCAGGCGCGCTGCAGCGGGTGGCTGCGATCGGGCGAGAGGCCCTCGATCGTGGTGATCGAGGCGTCCGCCACCGCTGCGATCGGCAGCTGACAGGAGAAGCTGGCGTTGCCGTCCACGTGGACCGTGCAGGCGCGGCAGAGCCCCACGCCGCAGCCAAACTTCGTGCCGATCAGGCCCAGCTCGTCGCGAAGCACCCAGAGCAGGGGGGTGTCGGCAGACGCCTGGACCCTGCGCAGCTGTCCGTTGACCGTGATCGCGTACTCGGGCATCGAAACCTCCGGGCTCGGGCCGGCGCGCATGATATCGCCGCAGCCGGGACCCGGCCGGGGGCCGGCCAGCCGCTTGAACAGATGGCGTCCGGAAGGTATGTCGGATGCAGCTCGACGCGGGGTCGCCCGGGCTCATGCCCTGAGCCCACCCCGCCCCTGAGATACACTCGCCACCGAGGAGAAGACTCAATGGCATCCAATGACAAGGTCGTCGCCGCGCTCTCCAGGCTGCTGGCCGACTCCTACACCGTCTATCTGAAGACCCATAACTACCACTGGAACGTGACGGGGCCGATGTTCAACACGCTCCACACGCTCTTCGAGACCCAGTACACGGAGCTCGCCCTGGCGGTGGACGAGATCGCCGAGCGCATCCGCGCCGTCGGCGCCCGCGCTCCGGGCAGCTACACCGAGTTCGCCGAGCTGGCCGCGATCAAGGAGGACACCTCCAGCCCCGAGGCCAAGCAGATGATCGCGAACCTCGTCGCCGACCAGCGAACGCTGGTCGAGGGCGCGCGGAAGCTGGTCGAGGCGGCGGAGGCGAGCCACGACCAGGCCAGCGGCGATCTGGGCGTGCGCCGGATCGATCTGCACGAGAAGACCGCCTGGATGCTCCAGGCGCACCTGGAGTAGGCGCGAGTCGCAGGTGCCCCAGGAGACGACCGCCGCACTCGAGGTGATCGGACGATGAAGGCCTCGGACCTTCTCGTGCGCTGCCTCGAGGCGGAGGGCGTGCGGCGGATCTTCGGCGTTCCCGGCGAGGAGAACGCCGATTTCCTGATGTCCCTGGAGCCCTCGGACATCGAGTTCGTGCTCTGCCGCCACGAGCAGAGCGCCGCCTTCATGGCGGACGTGCACGGCCGGCTCACGGGAGAGGCGGGCGTGTGCCTGGCCACGCTCGGCCCCGGCGCGGCCAACCTGGTGACGGGTGTCGCCGACGCGAACATGGATCGCTCTCCGCTCGTGGCGATCACGGGCCAGGCCGGCCTGGACCGACGCCACCGCGAGAGTCACCAGAACATGGACGTGGTCGGCCTGTTCGAGCCGATCACGAAGTGGTCCTGGTCGATCAACGAGCCGTCCACGATCCCCGAGATCGTGCGGCGGGCCTTCAAGCTCGCGACCACGGAGAAGCCCGGGGCCTGTCACCTCGAGCTGCCCGAGGACGTGGCCGGTCGCGACGTCGAGGGCAGCGTGATCCACCCCAAGCGCGTGCGCCGGCCGGTGCCCGACGACAAGATCGTGGACCGCGCCTTCGAGCGCATCCGCCGGGCGCGCAGTCCCGTGATCCTGGCGGGCAACGGCACGGTGCGGCGACGCGCATCGGAGCAGCTGCGGCGCTTCGCGGAGCAGACGGGCATCGGCGTGCTGTCCACCTTCATGGCCAAGGGCGCGATCTCGCGCCATGACCCCCGCTGCCTGTACACGCTCGGGCTCGGCTCGCGCGACTACGGCGCGCTGGCGGTGGAGGCGGCCGACCTGGTGATCTCGCTCGGGTTCGACATGGTCGAGTACGAGCCGCACCTCTGGAACACGGACGGCAAGAAGGAGATCCTGCACATCGACTTCCTGCCGGCGGAGATCGACCAGCACTACCCGGTGGGCATCGAGGTGGTCGGCGACCTGGCGCACACGCTCTGGATGCTCAACGAGCGCGCGGCAGCGACGGGCGCGAGCTGGGAGCTGCCCGAGCAGGCGCGCGTGCGCGCGAAGATGACCGAGGACATCGAGCGCCACGCCAACGACAGCGGACCGGGGCCGATCCGACCCCAGAAGGCGCTCTGGGACCTGCGCCAGGTGCTCGGGCCCGACGACGTCGTGCTGTCGGACGTGGGCGCCCACAAGATGTGGATCGCGCGCTACTACCACTGCGACGAGCCCGACACCTGCCTGATCTCGAACGGCTTCTGCTCGATGGGCTTCGCCCTCCCGGGTGCGATCGGGGCAAAGCTGCAGCTGCCCGAGCGCAACGTGGTCGCGGTCTGCGGGGACGGCGGCTTCCTGATGAACGTGCAGGAGATGGAGACGGCCGTGCGGCTGGGCACGAACATCGTGGTGCTCGTCTGGCAGGACGACGACTACGGCCTGATCTCGTGGAAGCAGGACAACACGTTCGGGCGCCACACCGACATGAGCTTCGGCAACCCCGATTTCGGGAAGCTGGCCGAGGCGTTCGGCTGGGAGGGTCTGCGCTGCGAGCGCGCCGAGGAGCTGGGCGACACGCTCCGCCGCGCGCTGGCCGCCGATCGCCCCGCACTGGTCAGCATTCCCATCGACTACCGCGAGAACGCGCTGCTGACGAAGCGGCTCGGAGAGATCGCCGGCACGTTCTGAGACGGATGCGGCCGGCGCTGCCCGGCCGGGCAGCGCCGCTCAGCCGGGAATCGCGACGCAGCCCGAGTCGCGCATGCGATCGCCGAAGTCCCAGCTCGACAGCCGCTCCACGTCGATCGCGATCGCGACCTCGTCGGAGCTCCGCGCCCTGAGCCCGCTGGCCAGCTCGGAGTCGGGGTCGACCCGGTAGCGCTCGAGCAGGCGGTCGAGCACTTCCCGGCCCCGCTCCGCGACGAGGCGCGCGGATCCGGAGCCTCGGACCCCGCGGTAGGGAGGTGTCTCGCTGGAGATCTCGAAGCCACAGCGCGGATCCTCGGCGAGCCGCCGCGCGAGGTACGCGTCATGGCCGGTGGCCAGCCAGAGCGTGCTGTCGTCCCAGTGAAACCAGAGCGAAACCAGGCGCGGCTCGCCGGCCGCTCCCAGGAACGAGATCCGCGCGGGGATGATCGAGGCGCGGGCGAAGCGCTCGACCTGCTCGCGCGTCCACGGGCCGCCGGTCTCCATGTCAGCTACCGCGCCGGGACGACCGCGCGCCTGCGGAGCAGGTCGACGCACGCAGCGACAACCTCGCCGTCGTGGCGGGACGCGTCCTGCAGGGCAGCCAGCAGGCTAGCGAGGGTCAGGGGGGGCTCCGGGGGGTTGTTCTGCATGCCGGCAGCCTACTCAGCCTGCCGGTATTTGTCAATATAAAATCTGGATACTACTATTACATCTGGCACCACAGAGACGAGGAGCGCGGGATGCGAGAAATCAGAGCTCTAACCACGTGGATCGCGGCACTGGGCCTGGCCCTCGTGCCCGCGCTGGCGGCCGCTGTCGAGGAGGCGCCCCATGAGGTAGTCGCCCGGCACGACGCGTTCGAGCTGCGACGACACGCCCCGCGGCTGCTGGCCGAGGTGGACGTGACCGGCGATTTCGACGAGGTCGGCGACGAGGCCTTCCGGGTGCTGTTCGCCTACATCAGCGGCGAGAACCGGGCGCGCGAGGACATCGCCATGACCGCGCCGGTCACACAGGAGCCGTCGCCGGGCGAGGAGATCGCCATGACGGCCCCGGTCACGCAGCGCCCGGGGACCGGAGGAGCCGCCAGCTACGCGGTCGCGTTCGTGATGCCCGCGCAGTACACGCTCGAGACACTGCCCGAGCCCGCCGATCCCCGCATCCGGATCCGGGAGGTGCCGGGCAAGCTGGTCGCGGCGCGACGCTACCGCGGCTTCTGGCGCGAGTCGCGCTACCGGGAGCAGGAGACGCGTCTGCTCGAGGCGATCGCGGCCGCCGGCTGGGAGCCGATCGGCGCGCCGGTCTACGCGCGCTACGACCCGCCGTTCTGGCCCTGGTTCCTGCGCCGCAACGAGGTGTGGGTGGAGGTGCGCCGGCCCTGAGATGCCCGCCGGTGTCGCCCTGCGTAGATCCAGGGACCCACCTCGTAGATCCCGCGTCGCGACCCCGCAGGACTGCGGATGGTGACCGGGCTCGATCCGCACGATATTCCCTGCAGAGCGGGAAAGATCGCCGGCCGGCCCGTTACCCACCCCTGCCGGCACGGCCGATCGGTCCCGCTGCCTCCCCTGCGGGGGGTCGGGGTCGCGGGTCCGGCGCCCCCCTGCAAAGGACCCGGATCCCGACGACCGCCCGGGCCGGCGGTCAGCCGCGGGGCTCGAAGACGATCGGCATCTCGAGGTAGCCGTCCACGAACTCCGAGCGGGCCGGGACGACCTCGTCCTCGACCACCTCGTGATCGGGAACCGCCGCCAGCAGCTCCTCGAGGAGCACACGCGCCTCGAGCCGCGCCGCGTGCTGGCCCAGGCACACGTGGGTTCCGTGCCCGAACGACAGGATCCGCGGCGGGCGCCGCCGGATCTCGAAGCGGTCGGGCTCGTCGAACTCACGCTCGTCGCGGTTGGCCGAGCGGTACAGCAGCAGCAGGCCCTGCCCGGCGCGCAGCCGCTGGCCGTGCAGCTCGACGTCGTGGCGCACGGTCCGCGGCAGGAACTGCGTGGGCATCTCGTAGCGGACGACCTCGGTGAAGGCCGCGGGAATCATCGAGGGGTCCTCGAGCAGGAGCGCGCGCTGGTTGCGGTGCCGGTGCAGCTGCAGCACGCCGCCCGCGAAGACCTTGGGCAGGGTCTCCGTCCCGCCCACGACCAGCAGCATCAGGTGCGAGGCGACCTCCTCCTCGGTGTACGGTCGGCCGTCGACCTCGACCGACGCGTAGACGTCGAGCGCGGCGCTGCCGCGGGAGCCGCGGCGGCGATGCTCGCGCACCGCGGAAATCAGGTACTCGCGCAGCTCGCCCGAGGCGGCGACCGCGTCGGGCGGAAGGCCCTCGATGCCCGGCTCGCGCAGGAAGAAGCGGCGCACGATCGAGAACAGCTGGTCGCCGTCCTCGAGTGGAAGACCGGTGACCAGGCAGGCGACCTTGACCGAGATCTGTCCCGCCAGCTCGGAGATGGCGTCGAGGCGCCCCGACGGCAGGGCCTTGGCCAGGCACTCGCGCGTGGCGGCCCGGACCTGGGGCTCGAAGCGCCGCACGCCGGCGGGGGAGAACAGGCGCGCGAGGTGCTTGCGCAGCTCGGTGTGGAACGGCGGGTTCATCGTGAACAGGCTGCTGCCGCGCGGCGAGAGGCTGAGCTCGTCCATCTCGAGGTCGGCGCTGGCGTTCACGTTCTGGAGCGACGGGCCCGGCGACATGAAGGTCTCCGGGTCGGCCCCGGCGTTCCAGACGTCCTCGAAGCGGGAGAGCGCCCAGCAGTCGTGGCGCTCGACGTAGTGCACGGGGCTCTCGGCGCGCAGGCGCGCGTACACCGGGAAGGGGTCCTCGCGCATCACCTCGGACAGGGGATCATAATCGACCATGGCCGGGATATTATCCCACCCGGCCAGCCTGAATCAGAGGAGGGACGCGCCATGCCCCGGCTCAACCACATCGGTCTCACCGTAGGCAGCCTCGAGGAGTCGGTGGCCTTCTACCGCGACGTGGTCGGCATGCGCGAGATCCGGGAGACCTCGGACCTGGAGCTCGAGGGCGAGTGGTTCGACCAGCTCACGGAGAACCAGGGCAGCCGGATCCGCGTCTCGCACATGGAGCTCGAGGGGGTCCAGCTCCAGCTCGTCGAGTACACGCGCGCCGGCGGCGAGCGCCTGCCGCTGCTGCACCGGAGGGTGGGCAACCCACACCTCTGCTTCGACATGGAGGAAATCGATCGCCGGCACGCCGAGCTGGTCGCGGGGGGACGCCACAAGGTCTCGCCGATCGTGAAGATCGCCGGCACTCCCGCGCGGAGCTTCTACGTCACGGATCCCAGCGGCGTGCTGGTCGAGTTCATCGAGTCGGCGCAGCTGGGTCGGAGCGCCGCGCCGCGATGATCCACAGGGGATCGGCGCCCGGCGGCGAGCGATCCAGGATCTCGGCGGGCTCGTAGCCCCCCGCCCAGGCGAAGTACGTGCCCACCACGTCGATGCGCTCGTGCGGCGGCAGCGAGTGCCAGGCGCGGATCGCCTTGGTCGGGAAGCAGCGATGCGACGTGGCGACCACGTGGATCCCGCCCGGACGCAGCACCCGCGCGACCGAGCGGAAGACCTCAACCGGGCGCGTCAGGTACTGGATCGATACCGCGTTGATCACCGCGTCGAAGCTCGCGTCGTCGAAGGGCAGCTCCGGCTCGCGGTTCAGGTCGTGGACCACGTGCTCCGTCAGCCGCGGGTTGCCCGCGAGCTCCTCCGCGTTCATCCCCAGGCCCGCGACGCGCTCGAGCTCGAGCTCGGGCGGCAGGTGCGAGACCCACGACGACATCAGGTCCAGGATCGCGCCGCCCGCCGGCAAGAGCTCGCGGTACGCGTGGGTCAGCGCCGCGATCGTGGCAGCGTCGATGTGCACGACGAAGCGCGGCATCTCGTAGAAGCGCGCGTCGTCGGTCGGGTCCTGCCGGTCGAAGAACCCGGCGGGAAAGCTCTTTCCGTCCGCGGTCACCGGAGCCACCCTAGCCTTCCGCGGCCGGTCGGTGTGCCGCGAGGCTCCAGCGCCCGGAGCCCCGCACCCCCAGGAGCAGCAGCAGCGCCACGGTCATTCCCGCGCCCGCGATCCCGAAGACCGAGCCGTAGCCCCAGGCCGCGGCCGCGTGACCCAGCCCGAAGTTGCCCGCGGCGAAGCCGACGTTGAACGAGCCGTTGAGCACGGCCACGGCCCGGCCGCGCTCGCCGCCGTCGGTCCCCTGCAGGCCCATGGCGTTGAAGACGGGAAAGAACGCACCGTGGGCGATCCCGAACAGCGCCCCCAGCGGCACGAGCCAGCGCAGGTCCATGTTCGGGACCAGGAAGAGCAGCAGCACGTAGCCCGCGACCGAGGCGACCGTGACCCGGTGCCGGTCGATGCGGTCGAGCCAGCCGCCGCCGAAGACGCGCAGGGCCATGGCCACCGCGGAGAACGTCAGCAGGAAGGGGGCGATACGCGCGACGCCTCGCTCCAGCGCGTACGGCTGGATGAAGACCATGACCGCGGCGACGGCGATACCGACCATGGAGGTGATCACGAAGGCGCGCCAGGCGGCGGGGCGGCGCAGCACCTCGCCCATGCCCGCACGCGGCGCACCCGGCGCCCGGGCGGGCTGCCGGGGCACCGGGACCGCGAACGCCAGCAGCCCGGCGCCCGCCGAGCAGAGCGCCGCGGCCACGAAGACCGGCGCCCAGCCGAAGCTCTCGGCCGAGAGCTCGACCGCCAGCGGTACGACCGCGGCGGTCCCGTGCATGGTCGCGCTCAGCAGCGCGATCGCCTGACCCAGGCGCTGGGGTGCCAGGTCGGCGACCAGCGCATTCGCCGAGATGAACGCGCAGGCGAAGCCCGCGCCCTGCAAAGCGCGCAGCAGGTACACGACCGGGCTGATCTGATCGACCCAGACGAAGGCGAGCGCTCCGACGAGGCTCAGCACGTAGCCGACGAGCAGGAAGATCCGCCGGCCGTGGCGGTCGAGGCCCATGCCCACCACCGGCACCAGCAGCACCACCGCGACGCTGTACATGGCGGCGATCGAGCCGATCTGCGGAGCGCTGGCATCGAGCTCGGTCGCCAGGAACTTGGGCAGCAGCGCGTAGCACGCCTGCGACGCCCCGAACAGCGTCTGCATCCCCAGGATCAGCGCGAAGCCGCGCGTCAGGAGCGGGGGACGCGGGGCCTGCACCTTCGGGAGCCGTCTAGCGCAGCGGGCCGCCCCGCGTACCGGGCCAGCGCGAGCCGCCGATCGTGTCCGCGAACGGCCAGAAGGCGTCCGGATCGAGCTTGCCCTCGAGCGTGATGTCGCGGGTGTGGAAGACCGGCCAGTCGAGCTGCGCCGAGAGCAGCTCGCGCTGCGGGAGCAGCTCCTTGATCGGATCCCAGGGGCTCTCGCGCAGGGTGAGCGTGCCGTCCACGTTCTCGCGATGCGCGGTCGAGTACGTCGCGCGCATGCGGACCACGTGCGGCGGGAAGTCGTAGCTCTTCTCCGCGCCCCCGACCGCGCGCGAGACCTTGATCCACCACTCGTTGCGCTCGTAGTCGGGAAGCTCGGCGGCGGGCCCGGTCGCGGTGCCGTCGAACTCCACGAAAGTGTAGCCCTGGTGGCTGCAGCGCGCGGTCACGCGATCGCCGAAGCGATAGTAGGTGGTCTGCGCCGGGTACTTCGGCTGGGCATTCACCTCGCGGCTGATGAAGATCGCCGACTCCTGGTCGATCCCGTAGCCGATCGTGTAGTAGCCCTGGATGTCCCGGTAGTCGGCATCGACCATGATCAGGATGCCGTACTCGGGCTCGTCCGGGACGGGCAGGTTGTAGATGTTGAGCGAGACGGTGGAGCTCTCGCTGGGATCGATCCCCGGCGGCAGCAGCGCGGCGATCCGGTCGGGATCCGTGCGGTAGCGGATCTTCAGGATCGGCCAGTTCGAGATCTCTCCGGGATTCACCTGCGGTGCAGACATTCGCATGCTCCTCGCTCTGGAGCCCCGATTGTAGACCGTTCCAGCCCCCCACGGGGATCCGGCGGGGCCTCAGCTGGCACCCTCGCCCGCGTGTTTGGCCTCGAGATCGCGGCGCAGGGTGCGCGCGCCCAGGAAGAAGTGAGTGGCCGCCCAGAGGTTGGTCACGATCACGATCAGCAGGGCGTAGCGGATACCCTCGCTGCCCAGCGACGGCGTCAGCCGGTCGCTCAGCCAGCCGACCGCGAGCGGGCCGAGCCCGTAGCCGATGATGTTGTTCAGGAAGAGCATGACCGCGGACGCGACGGCGCGCATGTTCGAGCGGACCAGCGACTGGGTCACGGCGATCACCGGCCCGAAGAAGAAGGCCGCGAAGAGCACGGCGGGCACGGCGAGCGCCAGCGCCCCGGTGCGGCCCGGCCACAGGTAGAAGCCCAGGTAGAAGGGTACGGCGGCCAGCGTGGCCCAGCCGGTCGCCCAGAGGTACCAGCGCACGTCGCGGCGGGCGAGGCGATCGCTGAGGCTGCCGCCGGCGTAGGTGCCCAGGGCACCCAGGACCGAGAGCCCCGCGAGCCAGGTGCCGGCCTCGCCCGCGCCCATCTCGTGCACGCGCATCAGGAAGGGCGCGTGCCAGCTGGCGACGGCGACCGACGCGAAGGAGTGCACCGCGCCCCCGATCAGCACGTGCCGCAGCCCCGGCAGTCGCGACATGAAGCGCAGGACCGCGCCGAGCGAGGTCGCGGGCGGCGCCGCGTCGTCGTGCACCCCGCGCGGTGGCTCGCGCAGCGTGAGCCAGACGAAGAGCGCGAAGGCGATTCCCGGCAGCCCCACCACCAGCAGCGCGGGCCGCCAGCCGAAGAGCTCCGCGACCCAGCCTCCCACCAGGAACCCGACCACGCCGCCGACCGGGCCGCCGAGCGCGTAGATCGAGAACGCCGTGGCCCGCCGCTCCGGCGGGAAGAGGTCCGAGATCATCGAGTGCGCGGCGGGCGAGCAGCTGGCCTCGCCCACACCGACGCCGATGCGCGCCAGCAGCAGCTGCGGGAAGCTGCGAACGAGCGCCGACACCGCGGTCATCAGGCTCCAGAGCGCGAGACCGACCGTGATCACGGCGCGCCGCGAGCGGCTGTCCGCGAGGCGTGCGATCGGCAGCCCCGCGAAGGTGTAGAAGATCGCGAACGCCGGACCGATCAGCAGGCCGAGCTGCGTGTCCGATACGCCGAGCTCCGCCTTGATGTCCTCGAGCAGGACGTTGAGGATGTTGCGGTCCACCATGTTAAACACGTAGACCGCGAGCAGCACGCCGAGCGCCCAGCGAGCCTGACCGCGGGAGACCGCGACCGGCCCGGCGTTCTTCCCGCCGGGACCTGCCCCCGCTTTCTCAGGCTGCACCGAGACGTATTCCTCCCGACGGGAGGCATGCTACACGGCTCGGCGCTCGAAGTCGTAGTGCGTCATGGGGCAGAGCTGGCTGTTGAGCCAGTGCTCTAGCCCCGTGACCGGCCGCAGCGACGGCGTGTCCCCGTGGACGTCGAAGTAGTAGCTGTTCGACCCCGCACAGCTGCCGCCGAAAAGGACCGTGCTCTCGCGGCGCCGCAGCACCCTGGCGAAGTCGCGGTCGTGGGGCTCCTGGCGGATCTCGATCTGGTTTGCGCCCCTCCGCCGTGCCTCGGCCAGGCAGCGGACCAGGTGGCGGGTCTGCGTGTTGATCATGGTGAAGTACGAGGCACCCGCTGCGGCGTACGGGCCCATCATCAGGAAGAAGTTGGGGAACCCGGGCACGGTGGCGCCCTCGTAGGCCTGGAAGCGATTGCGCGCCCAGAAGTCCCCGAGGTTGCGCCCATCCCTGCCTAGCACCTCGAAGTTCGGCATGCAGCTGCGGTCGAAGACGCTGTAGCCGGTGGCGCAGACCAGGGCGTCGACCTCGCGCTCGGCGCCGTCGCGGGTGCGGATTCCGCCGCGGGTCACCCGCTCGATCGGCTCGGTGATCAGCTCGACGTTCTCGCGGTTGTACGTGGCGTAGTACTCGTTCGAGAAGCTCGGGCGCTTGCAGAAGAAGCTGTAATGCGGGATCAGCTTCTCCTGCGTCGCCGGATCGTGAACCTGCTCGCGGATCGAGGCGGTCAGCCGGCGCTCGAGCCAGCCGAACATCCAGGGAAAGCGCGTGTAGCGGATGAAGCCCATGCCCATCAGCACCTCGATGGCGAGGTTGATCAGCAGCTTCGCGCCCACCTGGAGCAACGGAACGCGGCGGAACGCGCGCTTGAGCCCCTCACCGATCTCCGCGTCGGCCTTGCCCATGACCCAGATGGGCGTGCGCTGGTAGACGTCGAGCTGATGCACGCTGCCGGCGATCGCCGGCACGAGCTGGACCGCCGTCGCGCCGGTGCCGATCACCGCGACGCGCTTGCCGCGCAGGTCGTAGCCCTGGTCCCAGCGCGCGCTGTGCAGGAGCTTGCCGCCGAACTCGTCGATGCCCTCGATCTCGGGCATCTGCGGCTCGACCAGCAGGCCCGAGGCGCTGACCAGGTAGCGGGAGCTCACGACCTCGCCATCCGCGAGGTGCGTGCGCCAGGCCGCGTGATCCGCGTCCCAGACGCTCCGGATCACCTTCTTGCCGAAGCGAATCCGCGGGCGGATGCCGTACTTGTCGGCGCAGTGATCGGCGTAGGCCTTGATCTCGCGGGCGGGCGCGTAGACGCGGCTCCACTCCGGACTCATCTCGAACGAGTAGGAGTAGATGAACGAGGGCATGTCGACCGCGAGTCCGGGGTAGTCGTTGTCGCGCCAGGTGCCGCCGAGATCGTCGGCCTTCTCGAGCAGAACGAAGTCGTGCTCGCCCGCCTTGTCGAGCCGGATCGCCGCGCCGAGTCCGGCGAAGCCCGTGCCGACGATGACCACCTCGTGGTCGATCCCCCGGGCGGCGGACGGTTCGGGCAAGCCCAGGCCTCCCGGAGCTCAGCGGCGCGGGTAGGCCGGCGGGCCGAGTGTGGGCCTGGGGAACGGCCCCGTGTGCCACTGCTTGACGGTGTTGCGCCGGATGATCTTCCAGTCCCCTTCCACGCGCAGAACGTCGTCCTGGTAGCGCAGGCCCAGCACCAGGTGGTCGAGCGGGCTGTCGGCGGCCTCCATGTGGTAGGCCACGACCCAGGTCTCGACGTGCCCGCGGTCGCCGTCGACCTCCACGTACTGGTTGCCCATGAAGTGCATCGTGGCCGGCCACTGCTGCAGCCCCAGCTCGATGCCCTCCAGGTACGGACCGAGCGCGCCGTCCTCGAGCGTGCCGCTCACGACGCAGTCGGGATGAAAGACCGAGCGCACGATCTCGAAGTCCTTCGTGTCGACGCCGTACGCGTAGCGCTGGTAGAGCATCGCGAGCTGCTCGCGATCCCGCAGCCAGCGCATGTTGGCCTCGGGGTCCGAGGCGTCGGGAGCGAGCGTCTCCCTGAGCGGCATGCTGCCCTCCCCAGTGTGTCCGGCCGCCTCCGTCATGAGCGGAGGCGCGCAGGAGTATACGCCAGGGATGCAGTCGGCCGGCGCTAGTCGCGATCGAGCTTGAGGGTCTCGACGAGCCGGTTGTAGCGCTCGGCGATGTCCGCCAGGTGATCCTCCCGGCGAAAGCGGATCGGCGTCGGCGAGCCCGCCGCAGCCTCGTCGAGGTGACTCCGGAGCGACGTGAGCGGTCCGACGATCCGCCGCGAACGCAGCAGGCCACCGTAGACCACCAGTGCACCGAGACCGACGAAGGTCACCGCCACGGCACCGGCAGCGGCCCAGCGGAGCTCGGCGAGGCGCGTGAAGAACGGGTGATCGCCGGGCATGCCGACGGACTCACCGAGGATCTGCGCGTCGTGGAGCACGAACCAGATGATCCCGGAGAAGACGACCGTCGCGACCACGAAGACCAGCGCGGCCCAGCCGATCAGCTCGTACTGGAGTCTGGGATCGACCAGCAGGCGCCTGCGGCGCATGACTTCACCTCGGGCCCGTTGTGGACCGGCAGTTCGAGCCTGCTATCGGCCACACGATGCGCCTGCCTGAGCAGCCACGAGAGTCCGAGGCTGCTCGGGCGCGCCAGGCGCGTGCATCGGCGCCGGGCCCGGTGTCCGTCCCCGCAGGCGGCTCCGGGGACGCACCGGGGGGCAGGTACACTCGGGTATACTCGTGACCGTGCCTGCCCCTGCCGTCGCGGCTCGATCTCGCGGCGGACCGCGGGCGAGGAGGTGACGATGGCCCCCCAGGCAGAGCTGCGCGCGCTTGACGCGGTGATCATCGGGGCCGGCTTTGCCGGCCTGTACGCCCTGCACCGCATGCGCGACGTGCTCGGCCTGGACGCGCGCGTCTACGAGGCCGGCGACGGCGTGGGCGGCACCTGGTACTGGAACCGCTACCCCGGCGCCCGCTGCGACTCCGAGAGCTTTTACTACTGCTACTCGTTCTCCGAGGAGCTCGAGCAGGAGTGGGAGTGGACCAGCAAGTACCCCGAGCAGCCGGAGATCCTGGGCTACCTGAACCACGTGGCCGACCGCTTCGACCTGCGGCGCGACATCCAGCTGTCCACGCGCGTGACCTCGGCGGAGTTCGACGAGTCCGCGGACCTTTGGCGGGTGCGCACGGAGCGCGGCGAGGAGATCAGCGCGCGTTACGTGATCAGCGCCGTCGGCTGTCTGTCGGCCGCGAACGTGCCGGACGTGCCGGGCCTCGACCGCTTCGAGGGCGACTGGTACCACACGGGGCGCTGGCCGCACGAGGGCGTGGACTTCACCGGCAAGCGGGTCGGACTGATCGGCACGGGCTCGACCGGGATCCAGGCCACGCCGGTGATCGCGGCGCAGGCCGACCATCTCACGGTCTTCCAGCGCACTGCGAACTACAGCATCCCCGCGCGCAACAAGCCGCTCGACGCGGAGGAGTGGGCGGAGATCAAGACCCGCTACCGCGAGATCCGCGAGCGCACGCGCGCCTCGCGCGCGGGCTTCCCCTACGCGCCCACGGAGCGCTCGGCCGAGGACCTGACGCCCGCCGAGCAGCAGGCGCTCTGCGAGGAGCTCTGGGCGGAGGGCGGCTTCAGGTTCCTCTGGGGCTCCTTCCACGACCTTCTGAGCAACGAGCAGACCAACGACATCGTCGCCGAGTTCGTGCGCGGCAAGATCCGCGAGGTGGTCCACGACCCCGAGGTCGCCGAGATGCTGGCGCCGAAGGACCACCCCTACGGCAGCAAGCGCCCGCCGATCGACACCGATTACTACGCGACCTTCAACCGCGACGACGTCACGCTGGTGGACATCCGCCGCGCACCGATCGTCGAGATCACGCCGCGCGGCGTCCGCACGGAGGCCGGGGAGCACGAGCTCGACGTGATCGTCTTCGCCACGGGCTTCGACGCCATGACGGGCGCGCTCCTGCGCATCGACATCCGCGGCCGCGACGGCCAGTCGCTGACTGAGAAGTGGCACGGCGGGCCGCGCACCTACCTCGGCCTGCAGGTCGCCGGCTTCCCGAACCTGTTCACGATCACCGGCCCGGGCAGCCCGTCGGTGCTCACGAACATGCCGGTGGCGATCGAGCAGCACGTGGAGTGGATCTCCGACTGCATCGAGCACATGCGCGCGAAGGGCCTGACGCGGATCGAGGCCCAGCCCGACGCCGAGGAGGCCTGGGTCGACCACGTGAACGACGTGGCCAGCAAGACGCTGTTCATCAAGGCCGCGTCCTGGTACGTGGGCGCGAACATCCCCGGCAAGAAGCGGGTCTTCATGCCCTATCCCGGCGGACTGATCGAGTACGGCAAGCGCTGCAACGAGGTCGCGAGCAGCGGCTACGAGGGCTTCGAGCTGGGCAGCGCGAACGCCTGAGCCCGCTCAGGCGTCCTTCCGGCGCGCCTCGAGCTGCGCGACCTGCTCGTCGAGCCAGGCCGAGAGCCAGAAGTTGCGGCTCTCACCGCGCAGCTGGCGGTGGACCTCGATCGCCAGCTCCAGGGCGCCGGGGTCGGGCGCGTCGGCCGTGAGCAGCACGTCGAGCAGGTGCAGCGCCTCGACGGCGTCACCCTCGGCGAAGCGCGCGCGGGCGCGCTCGACGACCGGTGCGGGCCCGCCCGCGAGCACCACGAGGTCGTCGTGCACCGCGCGCCGCGGTACCGGGAAGAGCTCGGTCGTGGACGCGTGGTGGAACCAGCCGGCGTAGCTCTCCCAGATCGCGCGCACGCTCCAGGCGACCTGGCCGTAGCCCTCCCCGACCTCGAGCTCCGGCGGCAGGCGGATCTCGCGCATCAGCGTGTGCACGTCCTTGCCAGCGTTCATGCCGCGCACGGTCTCGTCGTGCACGTACAGGATCGCGCCGTGCAGGCGGTCCAGCTCCTCGCCGATCAGCGCGCGGCCGCGCACCGGGTCGTGGTGCCCGACCAGCAGAAGCTCGGGCTCCAGGTCGCGCACGAGCTCCACCGCGCGCGCCACGGTCAGCGCGTCGCGGTAGCGATCGCCGCGGATCGTCACCAGGTTCGGGAAGTGGCCGAACAGGCAGCCGAAGAGGTTGCCGCAGAAGCAGATGCCGTGGTCGGGCAGCCAGATCACCAGCGAGTCACCCGTCTCGGCGCCGGGCACGGCCAGCAGCTGCAGCCTCAGCCCGCCGAGCTCGAGAGCGAGCTGCTCGTCGAAGGTGATCGTCGGGGTCGGCGCGTCCTGCTGCGGGGGCTCGCCCACCTCGCGCAGCACGTACTCGTACGCGTCGCGGATCTTCTCGCGGAACGCGAATGCCGAGCGCGCGCCGCGGAACGGCGCGAGCCGTGCGTCGTAGGCCTGGTGCTCGGCGTTGGCCGAGGTCGCGACGACCTCGGTTCCCGGCTCGCGGAAATGCGCCACGCCGCCCACGTGGTCGACGTGCCCCTGGGTCAGGATGATGTAGCGCGTCGGCGCGGGGGTGACGGGCTCGAGGTTGCGGCGGTGGATCGGCGCCTCGAGGCCCTGGCCCGTGTTCACCACGATGCGGCCCTCCGGGGTCGCGATCCCGAACACGTTGGAGAAGCCCTCCGAGAGCCAGATGAAGTCGTGGACCCGCTTCACGCCGAGGCGCGCCGGGCTCGGCTCGCCGGGCCGCGAGCGCCACAGGGGCTCGCTCATCTCGAGACCTCCTTGCCGAGGGGACGCGGCGCGACGACGATGCCGCCTGCCTCCGCGGTCACGCGCCCGTCGGCCACGCGCTCGAGGCGCGCGCGCACGCGCACCTTGCGGCCGTCCACGGCCTCGGGCCAGCCCACGTAGCGCAGCGGCTCGCCCACCGGCGTCGGCGCCACGTAGCGCACCTCGAGCGTGCCGGTCGGCCCCGCCAGGCCGGAGAGGCGCGCGGACGTCACCACCACGATGTCGAAGCCCGCGGCGACGAAGCCCCCGTGCACCCAGCCCCGGTTCCCCTCGAACGGCGGCCCGAACGTGACGTCGGCCACGACGCGCCCGCCGTCGACGCGCAGCTGCAGCGGCGGCGCGACGGGGCTGGTGCAGCCGACCAGCGGGTGCGTGCCGCGCGGGTTGGGCAGGGGGCGCTCGGGGTCCAGCTCGCCCTGCCCGGCGAAGCGCGTCGGCGCGCAGGCGCCGTCGGGACCGGCGCCGGGCAGGCGCGCGACCAGCGCCTCGAGCTCCGCGGCCAGCGGCTCGAGCGCGACAGCGTCGTCAACGGTCGTGAGCCAGCGACCCAGGGCGCGCGTGGCGTCGGCCAGGCGCTGCAGCGCCGCCGAGGGCGCGGGGGTGGCGTTCGCGATCAGCTCGATGTGCGAGATCTGCCGCGCGATGGCGGCGGCGTTGCCGGGGGAGCGGGTCATGCGAGCGCATTGTATCGGCGCGGGAACGACGGCGGGCTCCGATCGGCGCGAGCTCTCCGGCGCCGCGGCCTGCTGCTCGCGCTGCCGGGCCCGGGGCGGCGCGCCAGTGGGGAATTCCCCGGCGCCCTCAGCAGTAGCGCAGCCCCTCGTAGCCGATCTGCCGCGCGATCGCCTCGTGCAGCAGCTGCACGCCCTTCTCGTTGCGTCCGATCAGCGCATGCCCGTGGGCGCCGTTGGCGAGGCCGCGGCCGCAGGTCTCCCAGACCGGGCGGTCCTGGCCGACGGCGCGCGCGGCGCGCGCGGCCATCTCGTCCGGGGAAGGCTCGCCGGGGGGCGCGGTCTCGACGGGGCTGAGCCAGCCGTAGCGGAAGATCGCCTCGCGCACGTGCGAGCCCGGCGCCAGGTCGGCGTAGATCAGGCCGTAGAGCTCGTTGGCCAGCAGCAGACCCGGCGAGATCCACCAGACGCAGCCGATGCTCGACGGCGGGTCCCAGTCGTCCTCGGCCAGCGCGCGGATGCGCGCGACGTCGTCCGTCCCGAACTTCGGCAGGCCGTAGCGCACGTGCGGGCCGATGGCGTCGTAGAAGGCCAGGTCGACGCCCACCGCCTGCGGGTTCAGGCCGAAGGTGTCGGGGTGCACGAAGGGCACGTGCAGGCTCTCGACGAGCCCCTCGGCGACGGACTTCCAGCTCGCTCCCAGCGGCTGCCGCTCGAGCGACGCGTGGTAGGTCATGCCCGCGCAGCCCAGCGCGCCGATCTCGTCGTCGAGCTCGCCGAGGTGCGCGGCCACGTCGATCGGCGCACCGGGTCGCAGCACCACCCAGACGAAGCCATGTCGCTCCTCGCTGGGCAGCTCGACCAGGCCCAGCTGCGACAGGTCGAGGCCCTCGTAGCGGTCGCGCAGCGGCATGCCCACCAGGCGACCGCGGCTGTCGTAGCTCCAGCCGTGGTACGGGCACGAGAAGGCGCGCGCGTTGCCGCAGCCGCTCGCGGGCTCGGCGCCGCGGTGGCGGCAGTAGTTGAGAAACGCGTGCGCGGTGCCGTCGGCGTCACGCGTGAGCAGGACCGAGCGACCGACCGCGTCGCGCACCCGGTAGTCGTGCGGGGCGCCGATCTCGGTCGACGCCAGCAGCGCCAGCGGCTGGGTCTCGAACAGCTCGCGCTCGCGCGCGGCCAGGTCCTCGCGCGTGTAGTACTCCAGCGGCACCTGCATGTAGCGGTCGGCGAGCTCGGGCCGCTGGCTCTCGACGACCTCGAGCGCGCGCTTCATCAGCCCGATCCCGACGCTGCGCTGCATTCCGACTCCTCCCCCGCCCTCAGCCTATCACTCGTCCCCGGGGCCCAGCGCCTCGCGGGTGCGCCGCAGGTCGGAGCGCAGCAGGCCGATCTCGCTGTAATTATTCAGGGCCGCGGCGCGCTCCAGCAGCAGCTCGAGCGCGGCGGCGCGCGCCTCGAGCACCGGCGGCGTCTCGCGACCCCGCGCCAGGTCGAGCAGGCGCAGCGCGTGCAGCGGCCGGTCGGCCTCCAGGTGCACCCGGGCCCGCTCCGCGATGCGGTCGGGCCCGCCGGCCAGCTCCACCACGTCGCCGTGCACCGCGTCGGGGGGCACGTGGTACAGGTTCGCGACGCTGTCGTAGTGATACCAGCCGGTGACCAGCTCCCAGGCACCGCGCACGCTCCAGGAGAGCTTGCCGTGCCCCTGACTGAGCTGCAGCTCCGGCGGCAGCTCGATCTCCTCCATCAGCTGCCATACGGTCTTGCCGGCGTTCATGCCGGCGATCGTCTCGTCCCACATGTACTGCACGGCATCGCGCATTCGCGTGACGCTGGCGCGGATGTAGTCGTGATCGGTCAGGAAGCGCGGGTGGGTCGGGGCCAGGATGAGCGGGTCGAGCTCGAGCACCCGGTCGAGCGCATCGATGTAGTCCAGCGGGTCGCGGTACTTCTCGCCCCGCACCGTGTACAGGTTGGGAAACATCGGGTACAGCGGCCCGAAGAGGTCGCCGACGAAGAGCGCGCGCCGCTGCGGCAGCCAGACGAGCAGGCCGTCCTCGCCCTCGCCGCCGTTCCGCGTCGCGATCACCTGGAACTCCACGCCGCCCAGCTCGAAGGCGTGGTCATGGCCCGGGTACACGCGGCGGTCCGGCACCAGGCGCAGGTAGGACGGCACCGCGGTCGCGGTCTCGTCGACCAGGTCGGGGTAGATCTCGTCGTAGCGCCGCAGGAAGAACGACATGGCCTCGGCCTGGATGCGCGCCATGTACTCGAGGCGCTGGTGCGCGACCACCTCCGCGCCCGCGGCCCGCTCGGCCTCCCAGAGCGGCAGCCCGCCGATGTGGTCGGGGTGGAAGTGGGTCAGGATGATCTTGCGCACCGGCTTCGCGGCGATCTCGTCGATGATCGCCTTCTGGCGCACCGAGCTGGCGTTGTCGATGCCGGTGTCGATGACCACGGAGCCATCGGGCGTGTTGATCAGGAAGATCGCGCCCTGTCCCTCGATCTTGTACAGGTCCCTGGCGATCTCCTGTGCCTCGTTGGGCAGCGCCACGAGATCGTCTACGCGCTCGGGCACGTCGCCGTGGACCTCGACGTCGGCGGCGCGGGGTGCGGCGGTCGCCAGCGCGATCACGCCGGCGACCAGCGCGGTCAGGGCGAGGTGGGCGGATCGGTTTCGCATCGCGGCTCCTGTCCGGGGGGTGGTCGCGGGTCGGCGCTGGTCCGCGTCGGGCCCGGCACGGTAGTCTACCTGCGCAGCGAAGGAGGAGATCGCGTGAGCGATGGCATCCGCATCGACGACCTGGCCGAGCCGGTCCTGACGCCCGAGCAGCAGGCGGCGATCGACGCGACGCGCGACATCCAGGTCGACCTGAGCCGCGAGAGCGTGCTGGCCGAGGCCCGCGGGCGCGCGGGCCTCGACGACTTCGGGCCCGACGACTTCCTCGAGCGCCTCGACGTGCTCTGCGAGGGCTGGAGCACCGACCCCGACATGACCCCCTTCGCGCGCTTCGGCATGCGCGGCACCCTGGTCATGCACGCGACCAGCCGCCTGCTGATCCACAGGATGTGGCAGGAGCACCCCGAGATCCTCGACGAGCAGATCCGCGAGCCGATCGTCGTGGTGGGGATGCCGCGCTCGGGCACGACGCACCTGCTCAACCTCATGGCGGCCGACAGCCGCTTCCGCGCACTGCCGCTCTGGGAGGCCTACGAGCCGGTGCCGCTGCCGGGCGAGCCCGCCACCTGGGACGAGCGCGACCCGCGCTTCGTGCGCTGCCAGGAGAAGTGGGACGGCATGCAGCGCATGACGCCGTTCATCGCGGCGATCCACCCGATGAACCCCGAGCACATCCACGAGGAGCTGGAGCTGATGTGCCCGGACTTCTCCTCGTACAACTACGAGTGGCTGGCGTACTCGCCGTTCTGGCGCGACTACTACCTGAGCCACGACCAGACGCCGCACTACCGCTACATGCGCGACGTGCTCAAGCTGCTGCAGTGGCAGGACCGCCGGCGCCTGGGAGACGTGGCGGCGAGCCGCCGCTGGGTCCTCAAGTGCCCGCAGCATCTGGAGCAGCTGCCGGTACTGACCGACGTCTTCCCCGACGCGACCATCGCCATCACCCACCGCGACCCGGTGGCGGTGATCCAGTCGGCCGTGCTGCCGAACGCCTACGGCCAGCGCATGCAGCGCCGCCGCATCATGCTGCCCGAGCTGCTGGAGTACTGGACCGACCGCGTCGAGACGCTGCTGCGCGCCTGTGTTCGCGACCGGCCGGGGCTCGACCCCGCGCGCTCGATCGACGTGCCCTTCGACATCTTCATGGCCGACGACGTCGGCATGGTCGCGAAGATCCACGCGACCGCGGGCGTCGAGGTGACCGACGCCAGCCGCCTCGAGCTCGAGGCGTACATGAAGGCGCACCCCCGCGGCAAGCACGGGCGGATCGTCTACGACCTGCGCGGCGACTTCGGCGTGGATCCCTCGGAGCTGCGCGAGCGCTTCGACTTCTACTTCGACGCGTTCCCGGTGAAGGTCGAGGCGCGCTGACGCCGGCGCTCAGGCGCCGTTGGCCATGCGGCCGCCGTCGACCGTGATCAGGTCGCCGGTGTGGTAGCGCGCGGCGTCGCTCATCAGGTAGACGACCATGCCCGCGAGGTCCTCCGGCCGGCCCATGCGGCCCAGCGGGATGGTCGCCGCGATCGCGCGACCCTCCGGGCTGTCGTCGCCGTAGGGGACCATCTCGGACTGGAAGTGGCCCGCGATCAGCATGTTGGCGCGGATGCCCTGCGGCCCGAGCTCGAGCGCCAGCGTGCGCACCAGTCCGGCGACCGCGCCCTTGGCCGCGGCGTAGTGGCCCACGCCCGGGCTCGCGGTCCAGTTGGTCAGGCTGCCGGTCGCGATCAGGGAGCCGCCGGGATCGCCCGCGGCCGCGCGCGCGACCATGTGCCGCGCGCCCTCGCGCAGGGTGACGAAGGCGCCGTGTTGGGCCACCCGCAGCAGCTCGTCGTACTGCGACGTGGGCATCTCGACGATCGGTGCCATGGTGACGAAGCCGGCGTTCGCGATCACGCAGTCCAGCCGGCCCATCTCCTCGATCGCGCGCTCGAAGCCGCGGAGCTGCGCCTGCTCGTCAGCGACGTCGACCTCGTCGGAGCGAACGCGCCCGCCGTGGCGCCGCAGCTGCTCCGACGCCTGCTCGTTGCGATCGCGCCGCCGGCCCCAGATCACCACGTCGCCACCCGCAGCAGCGATCGCCTCGGCGTAGCCGAGGCCCAGACCCGCGTTGGCGCCGGTGATCAGGGCCACCTTGTCGGACAGGTCGAAGAGATCGCTGGCCATCAGACTCCCCCCAGCTCCGATCGCGTGAGAGAATACCCGGGAAGGAGAGCGGGATGTCACGCAGCGAGGATGCCGCGCTGGGCGCTCTGGTCCTGGCGGGGGAGGGCGTGGAGAACGCGACCGAGATCGCCGACGGGATCTTCATGTCCCCGGGCATCTCGAACAGCTACCTGATCGCGGGCGACGAGGGCGACGTGGCGATCAACGCGGGCATGGCCTTCGAGGGGCCGCGCCACCGCGAGCGCTACGCCGCGGTGAGCAGCGCCCCGCTGCGCGCGATCGTGCTCACGCAGTCCCACGCCGATCACATGGGCGGCACCGCGGCGCTGGCCGGGCCCGGTACGCAGCTGATCGCGCAGGCGCGGTATCCCGAGGTGCGCGGCTACTGGAACCGCCTGGCGCCGTTCTACGCCGCGCGCACGCGCGTGCTCTGGGGGAGCGTACTGGCGTCGGCGCCGCCCGGAGCCACGGAGCCGCCGCCGGATCCGGTGCCCGACCTGCTCGTCGACGACCACCACGTGATGGACGTCGGCAGCCGCCGGCTGGAGCTGCTGGCCGTGCCGGGCGGGGAGACCACCGACTCGCTCGCGGTCTTCCTGCCGCGCGAGCGGATCGTCTTCACGGGCAATCTCTTCGGACCGATCTTCGGCCACCTGCCCAACCTGAACACGCTGCGCGGCGATCGCATCCGCTCCGCGCTGCGCTTCGTCGAGTCGCTGGAGCGCGTGCGCGACCTGGGCGCCGAGCTGCTGGTGACCGGACACGGCCAGCCGGTTCACGGCGCCGCGGAGGTCGCCTCGGGACTCGGGCGGATCCGCGACGCGGTGCTGCACGTGCACGACCGCACGGTCGAGGGGATGAACGCCGGCAAGGACGTGCACACCCTGATGCGCGAGATCGAGCTGCCCCCGCAGCTCGCCGTGGGCCAGGGACACGGCAAGGCCAGCTGGTGCGTCCGCGCGATCTGGGAGGAGTACGCCGGCTGGTTCCACTACGACACGACGGCGTCGCTGTACCACGTGCCGCCCGACGCGATCCACGCGGACCTGGTCGAGCTGGCGGGGCCCGACGCGCTCGCCGAGCGCGCCGCGGTGCACGTGGCGGCCGGCAGACCGCTGGAGGCCCTGCGCCTCTGCGACGTGGTGCTGGGCGCCGTGCCCGACCACCATGGCGCGCTCGAGGCGCGGCTGGGGGCCCACGAGCAGCTGCTGGAGGCCTCGGGCGGCGAGAACTTCAGCGAGGTCCAGTGGCTGCGCGGCCGCATCGCGGAGACCCGCGAGGCCCTCGGGCTCGACTGAGCGCGGCCCCCGTCGCCCTACGCGGGCATCTGCAGGAGCTCGAGCAGCAGCGGATCACCCGGACGCTCGAGGTAGCCGAAGACGATCTCCGGGGAGAGCTTCTTGTACCAGACGGGCCGGTAGCCGGTGGGCGCGATGCGCTCGATCCAGCCGTCCGTGTCCTCGACGCGGAAGCGCAGGTGGTGCATTCCCTCGTGCCCGGCCTCGAGGAACTCGCGATGCGGACTCTCGCCGCCCTGCCACTCGATGAACTCGATCTCGAGGTCCCCCGAGTGTCCGAACGAGAGCTCGAGCTTCACGTCGGCCTGACGACCGCGGTAGGTGACGCCCTGCATCGACCCGTCCATGCGCGTGAACGGGCCGAAGAAGGCCCCGTAGCGGCGCTCGGCGTCGTCGAGCGAGCGAACCACGAAGCCGACCTGATCGATCGGCGGCAGACCGAGGCCGGCGAGCGCGGCGGGTTCGGGGGCTTGCATGCCGGGAGTCTGACCGAAGCGGGCGCCGCCGGCCAGCGCTCAGTCCGCCGCGTGGGCCACCGACGCGCGCAGACCGCTGGCCGCGAAGGCGATCATGCGGTCCGCGATCTCCGCGGAGGAGAAGAACGGCGTGCCGTCCGACGCATCGGGCACCAGGGAGTGCTGCTGGCCGACCAGGTGGACCATGACCCCGACCGCGAACTCCAGCCCGAGCGCGATCTCCGCCCGGGGCCGGCCGGGGAGCACCCGCTCGAGGGCGTCGACGAAGCGCTGGGTGACCTCGCCGAGCAGGTCGCGGCGCAGCGCCGCCACGATCTCCGGTGGATCCGAGAACAGGCGCGCCAGCAGCTGGCGCCGCGGCTCGGGCGGGACCACCTCGTAGCTGAAGGCGGGGCGCAGGTAGGCGTCGACGATCGCCTCGAGCTCCGGACCCGCCGGCCCGGCCTCGGCCTCGGCCCGCTCGAGCTGCGCGATGCGGCTCTGGTTCACCGGCTCGGCGCGGCGCCGCAGCGTCGCGTGCAGCAGGTCTTCCTTGGACCCGAAGTGGTAGTTCGCGGCCGAGACGCTCACGCCCACGGTCTGCGTGACCGCGCGGATCGACGTACCGGCAAAGCCGCGCTCCGCGAAGAGCTCCTCCGCGGCGTCCAGCAGCCGCTCGCGGGTCGGGCGGCGGTCTGCCGGGGGGCGGGGAGAGGCGCGGTCCAGATCCAACAGGCCCTCCTGACCGAACGTTCGTTCGAGTGGCTCTGCTGAGTCTCGCCGGCGGGAGGGGACGGCGCAAGCGCGGACCCGGACGCCCGGGCCCGAATCGAGACCCGGGCCGGCTCCGCGAGGCCCCGGAGCGGGCCTCAGGCGCGGACGACGAGCTTGCCGACGTGCCCGGCGGCACCCAGGGCCGCGTAGGCCGACTCCGCGTCGTCGACCTCGAAGGTCGAGTCGATCACCGGCTCGATGCCGTGCTGGGCGTAGGCGCGGAGCATTCGCTCGAGCATGCGCCGGTTGCCCATCATGATCGGGATCACGCGGGCGCCGGCGAGGAAGACGTCGCGCACCCGGCAGTGCTGCGCGGCCTCGTCGCCGCCGAACTGCGCCAGCACGCCGATCAGGGCCACGGTCCCGCCGCTGCGCGCGGCGCGACACGAGAGATCGAGCAGGCCCGCATTCTCGACGACCACGTCGACGCCGCGCCCGCCCGTCAGCTCGCGGGCCACCTCGTGCCAGTCGGGCCGCTGCGCGTAGTTGATCCCGTCGTCGGCGCCCAGCGACTTGACGCGCTCGAGCTTGGCGTCGCTGCTCGAGGTCACGATCGCGCGGGCGCCCGCCAGCTTCGCCAGCTGGAGCGCGAACATCGACACGCCGCCGGTTCCCAGCGCCAGCACGCTGTCGCCCGGGCCGGCGCCGCCGGTCTCGACCACCGCGTTCCAGGCCGTGACGCCGGCGCAGGGGAAGGTGGCCGCGGCCTCGTACGAGATCGCCGCCGGCAGCTTCACCAGCGCGGTCTCCGGCAGCAGGACCTCCTCCTGCAGCCAGCCGTCGAGGGAGAAGCCGAACGACTGGTCGCGCATGGACGGGTCGTACTCCCCGTCGATCCAGCCCCCGATCGTCGTGGCGGTCACCCGGTCCCCGAGCTCCACGCGGTCCACGCCCGGGCCCAGGGCGCTGACCTCGCCCGCGCCGTCGGAGAGCGGCACGATCGAGCCGGAGCTCCCGCCCGGGTAGAAGCCGCTGACCTGCAGGTGGTCGCGGTAGTTCAGGGAGGCGGCCTTCATGCGCACGCGGACCTGGCCGTGGCCGGGCTCGGGCGTGTCCACCTCGACCTGCGTCAGACCCTTGCCGGGCTCGATCTGCCAGCGCTTCATCGGCGTTCCTTCCGTGCCCGGGCGGCTAGCCCAGCAGCTTCTTCCCGAGGCCCCCGGCCTCCTCGCGCAGCCGGTACTTCTGCACCCGCTGCGTCGGCGTCTTCGGCAGCGAGTCGCGGAACGCCCAGTGCTGCGGCACCTCGAAGCTCGCCAGACGCTCGCTCGCGAATCCGCGCAGCTCCTCGACGTCGACCTCGCCGTCGGCCACGATGAAGGCCATGATCTCCTGCCCGAAGACCTCGTGCGGGATCCCGACGACCGCCGCCTCGATCACGCGCGGATGCTCGCGCAGCACGCCCTCGACCCAGGCCGAGGACACGTTCTCGCTGCGGTGGCGGATGAAGTCCTGCTTGCGGTCCACGAAGTACAGCCAGCCGTCGGCGTCGAGCCGTCCGAGATCGCCGGTCAGGAACCACTCGCCGCGGTACGACGCCGCCGTCGCCTCGGGAGCCTCGTAGTAGAGCGTGCGCGGCGGCGGCGCCGCGACCGCGATCTCGCCGACCTCGCCCGGAGGCAGCGCGTTGCCGTCGTCGTCGTGGATCTGGATGCGTACGCCGGGAACGGCCTTGCCCGCCGAGCCCGCGCGCGGGGGCTCTCCCGGCGGCGTGAGCGTGACGCACCCGGAGTCGGTCGCTCCGTAGCTGTCGGCAACGTCGCTCACGCCGAAGCGCTCGATCACGCGCTCGCGCACGGGCGCGCTGCCGATGCCCATCACCACACGCAGCGGGCTGCTGCGCTCCAGCTCCGACGGCTCGCGCGTGAGCAGCATGGCGAGGATCGTGCCGAGCGTGAAGAAGACCGTGGCCCGCGTCTCGTGCACCAGCTCCCAGAACGATGAGCCGTGGAACTCGCGCGGGAAGACCGAGGTCGCCTGCGCATGCAGCGCCGACATCACCGAGCCCCAGGCATTGCCGTGGAAGAGCGGCGTGACCGCGAGCAGCACGTCGTCGTCGCGCACCCCGAGCAGCTCGGCATAGGGCGCGGCGCCACGCTCCCAGGCTGCGTGGGGGCTGAGCACGCCCTTGGGATTGCCCGTGGTGCCCGAGGTGTACATCAGCGTGGCGGGGTCCTCGGGACCCAGCTTCACCGCAGGCGCGCCGGTCGGCGCCGCTGCCAGCAGCGCCGCCAGGTCGAGCGCGTCGCCCGCGGCGCCGAAGATCCCGACCTCGGCCGGCGCGCCCAGACCCGCGGCGACCGGCCGCAGGGCGGCCGCGTTCTGCACGTCGGTGATCACCAGGCGCGGCGCGGCATGACCCATGATGTACTCGAGCGCGCTCGCGCCCAGCTGCGGGTTCACGGGGTTGAGGATCGCCCCGGCCTTGAGCACGCCGAAGGCGGCGAGCACGTACTCGACCGAGTTGCCCATGCCGAGCGTGACCCGATCGCCCTGGCCGATCCCGTGCTCGATCAGCCCGCGCGCGAGTCGATCGCTCTGCGCGTCGAACTCTCCGTAGCTGACGCGCCGGTCCTCGTGCCAGAGGAACGTGTGGTCCGGCCGCCGCTCCGCCGCCGCACGCAGTCGATCGAGCATCCCAGCTCCCGCGCGCGCTCTACCGGGCGGGGCTCAAAGCGAGCCCGGCACGTCGAGGCCGTACAGATCGCGCGCGTTGTCGTGGAGCATCTTCTTGACCTCGACCTTGGAGATGCCCCGGAACTGCCGGTCGATGGTCACGCGCGAGTTGGGCCAGTCCGTCCCGGTGTGCGGGTAGTCGGTCGACCACATGATGTGGTCGATGTTCAGCCGGTCGCGCAGCTGCAGGCCCACGGTGTCGATCATGAAGGTCGCCCAGAAGTGCCGGTGGAAGATCTCGCTGGGCATGTCGCTCATCTGGTTCACGGCGTCGGTGAACCAGCGGTAGCGCAGGTACATGTCGTCGGTCTGCTCGAGCATGGTCGGGATCCAGCCGACGTTGGCCTCGACCAGCACGATCCGCAGCTGACGGTACTTCTCCCAGAGGCCCGAGAAGATCAGGTCTGCCGCCACCGGGAGCGTGTTCGCCCCGGCCTTGGTGCCGCCGACCGTGCCCAGGAAGCGCAGCTCGGTCATGTCGATCGGCTTGCCCCCGCCCGGGTTGCGGATGAAGCTGCCGATGTGGACGTGCAGCGGGAGCTTCGCCTCCTGCGCGAGGCCGAAGAAGGGCTCGTCGGAGGGCTGCACGTCGTAGTCACCGCTGGGCATGCGCGAGATGATCGCGCCGCGCAGGTCGTTCTTGGCCAGCCACTCGAGCTCCTCGACCGCGTCGTCGAGCCCCGTGGTCGGGATGATGCCCAGGCCCACCAGGCGGCCGCCGGAGTCGCGGCAGAACTCGCTCATCCACTCGTTGTAGGCGCGCACGCAGAAGCGCTGCAGGTCGCGGTCGTCGCTGTAGGTCTTGGCGCCCGTCAGCGTCACGCTCGGATAGAGGACCTGGGTGTGGATCCGGTCGATGTCCATGTCCTTGAGGCGGGCCACCGGCTCGTACATGCCCGGACGGATGGAGTCGTAGGTGTGTCCGGCGGGCTTGAAGTCGAGGTAGCTCAGCCCGGCACAGGCGGTCAGGCCCACGGGCTGCTTCGCCACGCCGTCGTCGAACAGCCAGATGTCGCCGTGCTCGGTCCGTTCGACGCGTGGGGCTCGGTCCCTGAGCTTCGCGGGCGCGCGCGACTGCCAGAGGTCGGGCGGCTCCTGCACGTGGGCGTCGGCGTCGATGATCGGGTAGTCGATCTCGCGGAAGTCGGAGAACAGATCGCTCATGGCGAGCTCCTTTTCGGGGTGGTCTCCCGGCGGGCGGGCCCGTCCGCACGGGCTGGCGGCGGCCCCTTCGAGCATATCACGCGCTACAGGAGCGTTTCGGCGGCGTCCCGCAAAGCTCAGGCGGCCGCGGCCGCCTCCAGGTCCGCGGGCAAGCTGCGCGCGGCGAGCAGCGCGTGCACGATGCCCCAGCCGCCGAGCAGGGCGGTCGCCAGCAGGGACCAGCGAATCGCCGCCTCCCCGAGCCGGGCCGCCAGCAGGTCATTGAGCACGCCCACCGCGAGCGGGCCCACGCCCAGACCGATCAGGCTGATGCTCAGCAGGATCAGCGCCGACGCCTGGGCGCGCATGCGCAGCGGTGCCAGGCTCTGCGTGAGCGAGTAGCAGGTCCCCACGAAGAAGAGCAGCCCCACGATCGCCACGGCGTACGCCACCAGCCCCGGGGCGACGTCGGGCCAGAGCAGGAAGAAGGCCATCAGCGGCACGGCCACGGCCCCGCCCAGGCCGGGCACCCAGATGCGCCAGCGCGGGTCGCGCCGGCCCAGCCGGTCGGAGAGCCAGCCGCCCAGGAAGGTGCCGGCCGCGCCGCCCACGCCCTGGACCAGACCCATCCAGAACCCGGCCTCGCCCAGTCCCATCCCGTGCAGGCGGATCAGGAAGGTCGGCCCCCAGACGCTCAGGCCGTAGTTCGCGAACGAGAACAGCGACGCCACCATGCAGATGTGCCGGAACGAGCGCTGCGCCAGCATGTGCCCGGCGACCTCGCGCAGCGGCGGCAGGGCGTCGGGCGCGGCCCGGCCCTCCGAGAGGCCGCGCGCGGGCTCGCGCACCGTGACGCGCACCAGCAGCGCCACCGCCAGGCCCGGCAGACCGACGATCATGAACGCCGCGCGCCAGCCCACGCTCTGGCCGAGCCAGCCGCCGAGCCAGAGCCCCAGCATGATCCCCACGTTGGCGCCCATGTTGTAGATCGACAGCGCGGTCGCGCGGCGCGCAGGCGGGAAGTAGTCCGAGATCAGGGAGTGCGCCGACGGGCTGGCCGCCGCCTCGCCCACGCCCACGCCGATGCGCGCGGCGGCCAGGAAGGCGTAGGACCGCGCGAGGCCGGAGACGGCCGTCATCAGACTCCACACGGCCACGCCGGCCGCGATCACGCTGCGGCGCACGCTGGCGTCGGCCAGGCGCGCGATCGGGACGCCCGCGAACGCGTAGAAGAGCGCGAAGGCCGGGCCGGTCAGGAAGCCCATGGCCGTGTCCGAGACGCCCAGGTCGCGCTTGATCGGCTCCAGCAGGATCGCCAGGATCTGGCGGTCCACGAAGTTGAAGACGTACACGACCACCAGCACGCCCAGCACGTAGTGCGCGTAGGCGCGGCTCGGTGCACCGCCGGGGGCACTCATCCGGTCAGCGGGGCGGGCCTATGCGCCGCTGCGGAACTTCGGCAGCACGTGCTCCCCGATCAGCCGGATCGACTCCAGCGTCAGGTCGTGGTCCGCCTGTGTGCGGTGGAAGCCGATCACGGGCACGTGCACGAGCTGGTCGAGACCGATCTCCTCGAAGCGCTTCATGGTGCGGAGCACCTGCTCGGGCTCGCCGATGCACAGCCCGTTCTCGAGGCAGAACTCCGGCGTGATGTCGCCGAGCGCCATCGGGCTGGCCACGGTGGGGTCTTCCTTCTTGCGCTCGTTGATGATCTCGCGCAGCCGGCTCTGCGGGATCGGCTGGGGCTCGTCGGCCAGGCGCTGCGCGTTGGCCGGGATCGTGTCGAAGTACACCCCGAAGTGCGCCGACACGTCGGGCCCGTGCTCGGCGTAGAACTCGCGGCCGACCGCGCCGTCGGGCGTGCACAGCGCCGGGCAGATGGTCATGATCTTGTCGTTGACGAACGCGCCGACGGGCTCGGCGTTCTTGATGGTCTTCTTGTAGATCTTGACCAGCGGCTCGAGCGCGGACGGATTGCCGAAGCTGAACATGGCCACGCCCAGGCCGAGCTGTGCCGCGCGCTCCACCGTGGGCGGATTGGTCGCGGTCACCCAGAGCGGCGGGTGCGGCTTCTGGACGGGCTTGGGCAGGATCGTGCGCTCGGGAACCGAGAAGAACTTGCCGTCCCAGGAGAAGAGGTCCTGCGTCCACATCTTCGGGATGGCGCGGATCGACTCCTCCCACATCTCGCGCGTCTGGTCGTTGCGCAGGCCGAAGGTCGCGACCTCGGTCGAGCCGCTGCCGCGCCCGGTGCCGAGCTCGATGCGGCCGCCGGTCAGGATGTCGATCGTGGCGATCTGCTCCGCCACGCGCACCGGGTGATTGATCGGCGGGCAGAGGTTGAAGATCCCCGTGATCAGCCGGATGCGCTCGGTCCGCATGCCGACCGCCAGGCACATCAGGTGCGAGGAGGAGCTGTGCGAGTACTCCTCGAGGCAGTGGTGCTCCGGCGCCCAGAAGGTGTCGAAGCCGGCCCGGTCCGCGGCCACGCCGATCTCGACGTCCCAGCGGATGCGCCGCGGCTCCGTCTCCTCGCGGGGCTTGGGCCCGGCCTGCGCGCCCTGAAAGACTCCGATCTCCATCTCTGCTCCTTGCTGTTGCAGGGTGCGCCGCTCAGCGGCTCCCCTTCCGGTCGCTGCCCTGCCCCGTCATGCTCGCGAAGCTGCTCGCCTGATGATAGATGGCGTGGTAGCCGGCGCCGCCCAGGGCGGCCTCGCGCGCGCCCGCACTCTCGGCCCAGGCGTTGGCAGCCTGCTTGCTCACCGCCAGCAGGCGCGGGTCCACCTCGGCGATGTGCGCCGCCGTGGCGTCCACGGCGGCCTCGAGCTCGTCGTCCGGCAGGACGTGGTTGGCCATGCCCAGGGCGACCGCCTCGTCGCCGTCGACCAGGCGGCCGGTGAACAGCAGCTCCTTGGTCCGCGCCAGCCCGATGCGCAGCGGCCAGAAGGCCAGCGTGGGCGGCAGCGCGAACTCGCGCGCCTCGGGCATCCCGAAGCGCGCGCTCTGGCCGCAGTACACCAGATCGCAGCAGGCGACCAGCTCGTTCGCGGTCCCGATGCAGTGCCCGTGCACCTGCGCGATCAGCGGCTTGGGAGCCGACCAGAGCGCGAGCCAGCGGTCGACGCGGGCGCGGTTGTGGACCATGTCGCCCGGGGCGTCGTCGATCGCGGCGCGCTGCGCGCCCTCGGGCGCCGGCCGCGTGGGCTTCAGGTCGGCGCCCGCGCAGAAGGACTTGCCGGCGCCGGCGAGGACGATCACGCGCGTGTCGTCGTCGTGCACCGCGGCGTCGATGCACCCGAACAGGTCCGCCTCCAGCTGCGCGTCCATGGCGTTGCGCTTCTCGGGGCGGTTCAGGGTGATGCGGCGCACCCTGCCCTGCTGCCTCTCGCTGATGAACTCCGGCACTGACGGGGGACTATACTGGCCCGCCGATCTTCCCGGGTAGCGGGCGGGAGCCTGGATGCGTGTCGAGTCAGGGACGGCTGCGCCTGACCGGGCCGGTGTGACCGGAGCTGGCCACGTGCCGTCGATCGAGCCGGCGCGCGTCGCACGCGGCGGCCGCGTCCCCGCGGATCGCTACCGGGCCGACGCGTTCCGCGAGCTCGAGGCGCAGCGCCTGTGGCCGCGCGTCTGGCAGCTGGTCGGTCGCGAGGCGCAGGTCGCCGAGCCCGGCGACTGGCTGACCCACGACGTCGGGCCTTTGTCGATGCTCGTCGTGCGCCAGCGCTCGGGAGAGCTGCGCGCGTTCCACAACGCCTGCCCGCACCGCGGCAACCGGCTCGCGGACGGCTGCGGCAGCACGCGGCAGATCGTCTGCGGCTTCCACCGCTGGGCCTTCGATCTCGACGGCCGCCTGCTCTCGGCCCCCGAGCGCGAGGACTTCCCGCCGTTCGAGGACGCGGCGCTGGGGCTGGTCCCCGTCGCGGTCGACACCTGGGGCGGGTTCGTCTTCGCCTGTGCGGATCGCGAGGCGCCGCCGCTCCGGAGCTGGCTCGCGGGCATCGACGCCGAGCTCGCCCCGTACCGCTTCGAGGACATGGCCTGCTTCCTGCGCCGGCGCCTGCACCTGCCCGCGAACTGGAAGACCTGCCTGGACGCCTTCCAGGAGGTCTACCACGTGCGCGGCGTGCACCCGCAGCTGCTGCCGGGACTGAAGACCGCCGACTCGACGTTTGCCTTCTGGGGGCCGCACAGCCTGATGGTCAACCCGAACGGCGACCCGGCGCTGCGCGGTCGCGGCGGCCCGGAGGATCCCGAGGTGCTGGCCGGCCACGCGCGCGCGCGGGCCCGCGCGGGGGGACTCGACGTCTCGCAGCTCGACGAGCGACGCGTCACCGCGAACTACCAGTACCACCTCTTCCCGAACGTGAGCTTCAACACGCACGCGACGGGCTGCCAGCTCTTCCGCTTCCTGCCCCACCCGACGCAGACGCAAGCCTGTGTCCTCGAGGTCTGGTTCATGGAGCGGCACGGGACCGACGCGCCGCCCCCCGGAGAGGCCGGCACGCTCGAGATCGACCTGCAGGGCACCCGCTTCAGCGCGAGCCTGGCGGACGTCGTGCCACCCCCGGGCGCGCGCAGCTTCGGCCAGGATCTCGTGGAGACGTACGCGCTCGCCCTCGATCAGGACTTCGCGCGCATCCCGGAGATCCAGCGCGGTCTGCGCTCGCCCGCCGTGCACGAGCTGCTGCTCTCGTCGCAGGAGCAGCGGATCCTGCACTGGAACCTGGTGCTCGACGGACTGCTCGCGGGTCTCGACCTGGATCCGGCCCTGCGCGCGCGCTGCGCCGACTGAGCTCCCTCAGCTCCGGCGCCGCAGGTCGCGCGGCATGCCCAGCACCCGCTCGCCGATGATGTTGCGCTGGATGTTCGACGAGCCAGCGGCGATCGCGCCCGCGTGCGACATCAGGTACTGCAGCGTCCAGGCGCCGGGCCGGCGCGGGTCGCGCGGCAGGCGCCGGCCGAGTCCCTCGACCGGGGGCTGCAGGAGCGCCTCGTCGGCGGCCAGCAGGTCGTACCCGAGCTCCGCCAGGCGCTTGGACAGCTCGGTGCCGTAGAGCTTGCTCATCAGCGTCACGGCCTGCGCGCTCTCGGGCGCTCCGCGCGCCACGGCGGTGAGCTGGCGGTTCGCGGACCAGCGCTGTGCGGCCACGTAGCCCTCGAGCTCTGCCAGGCGCTGGCGAATCTGCGCGCTCTCGATCGCGGGCCGCCCTTCGATGCGCGTGCGCCGGGCCAGCTCCACCAGGTCGTCGAGCACGTTCTGGAGCTGGCGCGGATCTCCGAGCATGTTGCGCTCGTACTTGAGCGTGGTCCGGGAAACCTGCCAGCCCTCGCCGCGCTCGCCGACCTGGTAGCGCACGGGCGTGCGCGCCCCGTCGAGGAAGACCTCGTTGAAGTCCGCGTCACCGGTCAGCTGCCGCAGTGGACGGACCTCGATCCCGGGCTGGCGCATCGGCACCAGCAGGTAGGTGATTCCGCCGTGGCGCGGCTCGTCGGGCTCGGTGCGGAACAGGCCGAACATCCAGTCGGCGACGTGCGCGCTCGAGGTCCAGATCTTGTGACCCGTGATCACCCACTCGTCGCCGTCGAGCTCGGCGCGGCTGCTGAGCGACGCCAGGTCGCTGCCCGAGCCCGGCTCGCTGTAGCCCTGACACCAGCGAATGTCGCCGTGCAGCGTGGCGTCGATGAACTCCTCGCGCTGGGCCTCGGTGCCGCGCTCGAGAAGCGTGGGCACCAGCATCCCTGGCCCGCCGCCCGAGATCCCCATCGGCGCGCCCGCCGCGTTGAACTCGTCGCGCAGCACGTCCTCGACCACGGGATCGAAGGGCTGCTCCGCGCCGCCGTAGCGCCGGGGCACGTGGCGGTAGATGTAGGCTCGCTCGACCGCCAGGCGCCGGAAGCGCGCCTCGTGCTCCGGAGTGGGCACGCCCTGGCCGCCGCGGGCCGCCGTCCAGTGCTCCGCGAGGAAGGCACGCACCTCCAGCCGGAATCGCTCGTGCTGCTCGCCATGGGTCAGGTCCATCGATCCGCCTTCGTGCCGCGTTGATGGCAGAATACCGCGCCATGAGCGCAATCTCCTACGGACGGCGCGTCACGGAGCTGGCCGCCGAGCAGCCCGACGCCCCGGCCTTCGTCTTCGAGGACCAGGTGCTGACCCGCGGCGAGCTGGAGCGCGACGCCAACCGGCGGGCGCGCGAGTTCGAGCGACGCGGGGTCGGGCCCGGCGCCCTGGTGACCCTGAACCTGCCCAATGGCCTGGACTGGCTGAAGAGCTGCCTGGCGACCTGGAAGCTGGGTGCGGTGCCCAACCCGCTCTCGTCGCGCCTGCCGGCGCGCGAGCGCGACGCGATCATCGACCGGGCGGACCCCGCGCTGATCGTGGGCCTCGACGCCGACGAGGCGCGCGGCCGGCCGTACCTGCCGGCCGGCTTCGAGCCGGACGCCTCGCTCTCCGCCGACCCGCTGCCCGACGTGACGCCCCCGCACGAGCGCGCGCTGGCCTCGGGCGGCAGCACGGGGCTGCCCAAGCTGATCCTGCCGCGGAACCCGGGCGCCTACGACCCCGAGGCACCCTCGCACCTGTTCAAGGCGCGCCGGGCCGTGGTCGTGCCCGGCCCGCTGTACCACGCCGTGCCGTTCAGCGCCTCGTGGCAGGGCCTGTTCGGCGGCGCCAAGGTCGTGCTCATGCGGCGCTTCGACGCCTCGGAGTGCCTGGCGCTGATCGAGAAGCACCGCGCCGACCGCATCCACTTCGTGCCGACCATGATGCAGCGCATCTGGAAGCTGCCCGAGGCCGAGCGGAAGGGCCGCGACCTCTCGTCGCTCGAGTTCGTGATGACCGGGGGCGCGCCGTGCGCGGCCTGGCTGATGCAGGCCTGGATCGAGTGGCTCGGGCCCGACCTGATGCACGAGGCCTTCGGACCCAGCGAGCGCATCGGCGGCACGTTCATCACCGGCCGCGAGTGGCTCGAGCATCCGGGCTCGGTGGGGCGGCCCCTGGGCGACGGCACGCTGCGCATCCTCGATCCCGAGACCCTCGAGGAGCTGCCGCCCGGGGAGATGGGCGAGATCTTCTCGCTGCCGGCCAGCGGACCGGGATCGACCTACCGCTACGTGGGCGCCACGGCCCGGCGCACCGAGGACGGCTGGGAGTCGGTCGGCGACATGGGCTACCTCGACGAGGGCGGCTACCTGTACCTGGGCGACCGGCGCAGCGACATGATCCTGTCGGGGGGCCGCAACATCTACCCGGCCGAGGTCGAGCACGCGCTCGACGAGCACGCGGCCGTGCGCTCGAGCTGCGTGATCGGCCTGCCCGACGACGACATGGGCAGCCGCGTGCACGCGCTGGTCGAGCTGGCACACGACGTGGACGACGAGCAGCTGCGCGCGCACGTCGCCGAGCGCCTGGTCGGCTACAAGGTGCCGTCGAGCTTCGAGCGCGTGAGCGAGCCGCTGCGCAACGACGCCGGCAAGATGCGCCGCAGCGCCCTGCGGGCCGAGCGACTGGAGCGCGCGGGCGGGAGCTGAGTCCGGCGAGCCCGCGCGCTAGGCCGCGATCGGGTCGCCCATGCGCGCGAACACGTCGCCCGCGGTGCCGCCGAAGAAGCGCTCGCGCAGCTTCGCGTCGGCGGGCAACAGGGCGTCGTAGTACGCCAGCGGCGTGGTGCTGCCCTCGAAGTGGTTGTAGTCCGAGGAGAACATCAGCAGCTCGCTGCCGACCTGCTCCATGACCGGAAGCAGCTTCTCGCTGGCGCGCGGCAGCGGCGTGGCGCGCACGTTGCGCTCCAGGTACTCGCTGGGCCGCAGCGGATGGCGCCACGGGCCCATGAAGATGCGCGACTGCACGGAGTCCTTCTCGTCGAGGCTGTCGCGGAAGAACGGCAGCCAGCCGATTCCCACCTCGGCGAGCATGAGGGTGAGCGTCGGGAAGCGCTCGAACACGCCGCCGTAGATCATGGCGCTGATCAGGATCTGCGCCGACTGGTGGTGCTGCGAGTTGCCGATCATCAGCATGGTCGTGTGATCCTGCCCGGTGTTGGCCCAGCCCGGGTGGAAGTGCGCCGGGTTCAGGCCGATGTGCAGCATCGGCACCATGCCCAGGTCCACGCTCGCGGCCCACACGCGGTCCCACTCCGGGTGGCACTGCGGCAGGCCGTTCTGCGGCTCGCCCGGCAGCAGGTAGATGCGGCTGCCGCGCGCGCGCATCCGCGTGAGCTCGGCGATCGCCCAGTCCAGGTCCGTGAAGTCCATGTTCGCGACCGGGAGCAGGCGGTCGCCGTGGTCGCCGATGGTGTCGGCGAGCCAGGTATTGCTCGCGCGGTACAGGTCGCGGATCAGCGCCCGATCCTCGAGCCCGTACGTGGTCGTGAACGGCTCGGCGCAGATCACGTTCTGCACGTCGATGCCCTGCGCGTCGCAGAACGCCACGCGCGTGGCGGCGTCGGCGCGCGCGAAGTGGTCCTTGCCGGCCAGCTCGGGCTCGACGTCGGCGGGATCGGCGCCCTCGAGCAGGGCTTTCATCGCCGGCGTGACCACCTCCGAGGCGGGCGGCCACTGCGCGGGCGGCACCCAGCGCAGGATGTCGTGCGCGATCGCCCCGAGGATCATGCGCTGGGGCTCCACCTGCGGCAGCCGGGCCGCGAGCTCGGGAAACGGCTCGAGCCAGCCCCCACCGGGCTCGAAGTGCGAGTCGACGTCGATGACGGGCATGGGGACCTCCTCGCCGGAGCCCGGCCGCCCATCCGGGCGCCCGGGCCGCGGGGCACGAGCCAGAAGCTCTTCTGGCCACCCCGGGCCGGTGGTGGCATCAGGGTCAGCCATCAGGCACCCGGTCCGCAACAGGCGGCCACCGCGGGTCGCCCTGATCCCCGCGCCACCATTCCGGGCGCGGGATGGCTCCGGGCCGAGCCGGGACGGCAGCCGTTTCGAGCGCTGCTGAAACGACTCTTGCTCACCTCACGGACACCGTATGCGGGGCCCTCGCGAAACGCGGCAGCCCTGGGGTAGGGGACGGCGAAAGGGGTTCGCATGGCAGCGGCGAGTGGAACTGGAACGGCGGGCTGGGTAGTGGCCCTCGGCCTCGGTCTCGGATTCGCCATCACGCAACTGGACCCGAGTCTGCTCCGCCGCCCGGAACCAGTGTCTGGGGCAGCCGCGGTGCTGCCCGGCCTGGCACCCGTTCCCGCCGAGGAGCCGGAGGTCGACCCCTACGAGCTCCTGGCCGCCGAGGCGGCGGGGGCGTCCGGGGAGGCGATCGCCGCCGTGGACCGAAAGATCGAGAGTGCCGAGCGCGAGCACGCCACCGATTACCGGTACACACTCGAGCGCGCCGGCCTCGCGGTCTTCGGTCGCGCGGAGCACCATGAGGCCTTCCACCTGCTGCGGAAGGCCGCCGACAAGGCGATCGCGACGGGAAAGGCTGCTGAGATGCTGGAGCAGCTGGAGCGCGACGGCGGGTCGCGCGGCCGCCTGCGCAAGCTGAGCGTCGGGCATGTCGAGTGGACGGAGCTCAGGGAGGCCCTCGCCACGGAGGACCGAGAGCGTCTGTGGCACAAGCCGGCGCCACGACCGCATCGGAATGGCGGTCATGCGAACGCAGGCGAGGCCTCGACCCCGAAGGGGAAGCGCACGGCCGAACGGCACGCGCCCCACCCCGAACGAGTCCCGGCGCCGCTGATGGCCGCGGCCCTGCTCGAGGATGGAAAGCCCTGCCAGGCCCTGATCGCGCTGCGCTCGGCGCCACCGGACGCGCGACTCGCGAGCATCTACCGGCAGGCCCGCGGAGAGTGTCTGGGCGACCTCGATTCCCGTTGAGGGGGACGGCCCCGCGCGCCGGCAATGCAACGCCCACGGGGTCTGCGGCGCAGGCGCAGTGCGGTATCGCTGCGGGCGAGAAGGCGCGCCGCAGCGTACCGCGATCCCACTGGCGTGCGGTACGATGGGCTCCCGCGCCAGGAGGCCCGATGTCCGAGTCAAGGAAGCCCGCGCCGACAGGCAAGATGATCCTCTTCACCGGGGCTGGCGCGCCGAGCCTGGAGGAATCCGCGATGGTGCATGAGCGGACCTTCACGGAGGGGGGATCGATCGAGGAGCTCTTCGACGAGCGGACGGTGGGCACATCGTCCACCGCGGTCCCGTTCCGGCAGGAAGGCCCGGGGGGCTTCAGCCTGGTGATCGTGGACTTCGCCCCGGGCTTCCTCCTGCCCCGGCACAGCCACTCGGCCGACTGCCTCTACTACATCGTCGAGGGCGGGATCGCGATGGGCACACGCGTGCTCGGTCCGGGTGATGGCTTCTTCGTACCGGCGGAGCAACCGTACGCGTACCGCGCCGGTCCCGAGGGCGTGAAGCTGCTGGAGTTCCGGCACCGGTCGGCCTTCGACACCAAGTTCCACGAGAAGGACCTGGCTCGCTTCCGGGCAAAGGCGGCGGCGTCTCTGGCGGATGCCACTGCAGGGAGCGTGCCCGACGCACGCGGCTGACCGGTTGGGCTCGGGAGGCGTCCGTCGCATGAGCGCACACCGCAGGGGCCGTCTGGCCGCTGCGCATCCACCACGCTACTGCGAGTGCAGGTCTGCGCTGCGGCCGCTGGGGTCGTTGAAGGTCGTCGGCGAGTTGCCCACGTAGCTGTACGGGTTGCCGGCGTTGCGCTCGTCGTAGACCCCAGGGTCGCGGCTGTTGAACCGACCGGTGCCGGGGTCGAAGAAGCGGGGCCCCCAGACATAGTGGCCGGTCTCGAAGTCGAACCGCTTGCCCTGGAACAGGTAAGGTGGGAAGACGCTCGGTCCAATCGTGATGAGTGCGGCGCCGAAGTCGTCGTAGATGAACTTCTGCAACAGGCTGCCGAAGGCCTGGGCGGTCGCGATCAGGTCGTTCCGCGGGTTGCGGATGTACCAGGTCTCACGGGGAACGCCGGCCTGGAAGCTGCTGGACTGGATGTTCTGGTAGACGACCTCGTCCTCGGCGCGGGGGCCGTAGACCTGGGTCAGACGGGTCTCGTTGCCGACAAAGTCCCACTGCTCGACGACGCGGTCTCTGTTGTCGTAGTAGTACTCCAGGTCGTCGAGCACCATGCCGGCGACGTCCTTCTGGATCCGGCGGACCCGGCGCCCCTCGGCGTCGTAAGCGTAGGTCGCCAGCTCGGCGCTGAAGGCGTTGTTGACCACGCGGACCAGCCGGTCGTTGAAGTCGTACTCGTAGCTGCGGGTCCCGTCATCGATCAGGTTACCGTTGGCGTCGTATCCCCTCGCCACGCCCCCCACCGCCGTGTACTGGTTGACGTTGTCGCTGGTGTAGTGGGTCTCTTCGGGCACCGTGAGGAGGTCGTCGCTCCTGGTGACCCGAACGCGGTTCCCCACGCCGTCGTACTGGTAGTCCAGCACCTTGTGGTTGCGGATCGCGGCGCCGCCGACTCCCCCCTCGTCGAACCGTGACTGGACCACGCGGCAGGCCGAGTCGTAGACGTAGTTGTCGCCCTGCTCGGCCTGCTCAAAGGGGTGAACACTGTCCAAGCGCCTCTCCGACAGCCGGGAGCCGTTGCGGTCGTAGGTATATTCGCGCTTGATCACCTCACCGCCGAAGAACTCGGTGACCTCGAACCCCACCTCACGCCCCACGGCGTCGTAGCCGTCGAGGTTGCCGAGCGTGTCGTGCCAGCGGATCCGGTTGTCGCTGGCGAGATGCCGCTCGAGCTCGCGGTTGCCTGGACCGATTCGAATGATGTTCCGTACGATCTCGCCGCCGAGGCCCGACTGGATGTTCTTCACCCGGTCCAGGTCGTCGAAGAAGTAGCTGGTGAGGTCACCGGACTGGTTCTGGATGCGCTCGGCATCGCCGTCGCCGGAGTAGACGAAGCTCGTCGGGACCTCTCGAATCCCTTGCACGGCCTCGAGCACGCGGCCCAGAGAGTCGAGGATCCGTGTGTGGATCAAGGGCGGAGTCGTGTTGTCGTCCGTGGATCGGGTCATGTTGCCCAGCCCGTCGTAGCCCCAGGTCTGCTGCGTGGTTCCCAGCACGCCAGCGCCGCGGGTCACGTCGGCCTGGATCCGCCGGTTGTCAGCGTCGTAGCTGTACGCCACCGTGGTCCCGTTGGGGTCGCCCGTCGAGACCAGGTTCGAGTCGCGGTCGTAGCCGAACGAGTAGATGGCGCCATTGGCCAGCGTACGCGAGACGCGGCGATCGCGGGCGTCGAACCCGAACTGGGTGTCGTTCGTGTTGTCGTCGGTGATCGAGGTCAGGTTGCCGTTGTCGTCGTAGCCAAAGCTGACCGTGATCTGGCCGTCCGAGTTGGCCAGGTTGGAGGTGTCGAGCGGGGCCCCGCCGACGCCGCCCACCCGCAAGTCCGTGACCTCGGCCACCCGGCGATCGGCGCCGTCGTAGTAGTTCGTCCTGGTGTTGCCGGCGTCGTTGATCACGCCGGGGAAGACGCCGAGCGGGTCCGCCACGCCCATCAGCGGCCCGTTGGCGTCGCTGGAGGTGGTCTGGTTGCCGCGGCTGTCGTAGCCGTAGGCGTACGTCTGGCCCAGCGAGTCCGACACCCGCGCGATCCGGTCGAGCTGGTCGTAGACGTAGTACGTCGTCCTCACCTGGTCGGGGACCGCGGGGGCCGGCGAATCGAACGCGCTGGTCAGGCCGGGCTCGCTCATGGTCTCGATGCTGACCACGCGGATCGGGTTGCCGTTGGCGTCGTAGTAGGTCTCGACCCGGTTGCCGAGCGCGTCGATCGACTCGGCTCGCCGTCCGGCGCCGTCGTAGCGGTACTCGGTGACCTCGGTGTCGTCCTCGATCGCGAAGCGCGTCCGCCCCAGTCCGTCGTGCTCGGTCATCTCGGTCACCCAGCCGTCGGGTGGGTCGATGCCGCCACCGTCGAACAGGAACACGGGTCGGATTGGCGTCTCCGAGCTGGGCACCACGAACAGCTGCTTGTCGATCCGGCAGGTCCGGTTGAGCTCGTCGTGGGTGTAGCGCTCGTTGCTCAGGGTCTGGTTTGGCGCGCCGGGCTGGTTGCCCGGGTGCCCGTCGATCTGGCGCTCATTCACGTTCCCCGCCGGGTCCCGGAACAGCTCGGTCACGGTCCCCATGGGCGTCGTGGTGGTCCTGAGCCGGTCATGGCCGTCGTAGGTGTAGAGCGTCGAGTCGCCCACCACGTCACCGTCATGATCCTCGGCGTCGACCCGGCGGCTGAGGTTGCCGTTGTCGTCGTAGTCGTACTGGTAGGTGCCCGCCTCGAGGCTGCCTGCACCTTCGGTGATCAGGTAGGGCAGGTGGCGCTCGTCGTAGCTGACGGTGTCGACGTTCAACTTCGGGTACGTGGTCTGCGTCCGCAGCTCATGCTCGTCGTAGCTGTACTGCTTCCGCACCATCGCGCCGGCGCCCACCTCGTGGCTCTCCACGACCCTGTTCCCGAGGATGTCGTGGCTGAAGACGTGTTCGATGAAGGCACCCACACCCGCGGTGGTCGTCACGGCGGGGTCGTCCTCGACCTCGGTCCGGATCACCCGCCCGTTGTGGTCGTGGAAGTGCCGCGTCTCGTACTGGAAGGGTGCCTCGCCGGTGGGTAGCTGGCCACGGACGATCGCCTGGGCCGTGTCGGCGGCGCGGGTCTCGACCACGACCTCACCCAGGGCGTTGACCTCGTAGTCGGTGACCACGCCGCGAGGATCGCGCTCGCGAATCACCGCGCCGCCCGGGCTGTACGCGTAGTGGGACTCCAGCGCCTCCGGAGTCCGAACAGCGGTCCTGCGTGCGGTCGTGTTGGCGTCGACGATCCGGGCCCGCAGATACCCCCGGCCCAGCGTCGAGCTCTGCCCGGCGACGGTGACGCCGTCTCCGTCGGGGTCATTCTCGGGGTAGTAGTCGTAGGTCGTGATCGAGCCCTCGGGGTCGATCTCGGCCGTCAGCTGGCCCCGCGCGTTCCACCGCCGCTCCCACACGATCTCCTGCGTCGTGTCACCCAGGACGCCCGCCATGTTGGAGGTGGCCGCGACGTGAACGGTGGGCTCCTCCTCGCGGACGTTGTCGCCTGCGGCGTCGGTGGTCACGCCATCGGCGTTGAGGTCGCCCAGCCCACGCGCGACGCCGGCCAGGCTGATGTCCCAGTCGGCGGCCTCCGGGACCGTCGCGCTGCCCTCCTGGTAGTCGTAGTACCAGCGGCTGATATAGCGGTCGCTGGTCACCGTGGGGTTGATCGGAGGCACGAACCCCGCGGTGTGCTCACGCGGGTCGCTCTCGCTCGCCAGCTGCTGGTAGAGCGGCTCGTAGGTGCGCTCCACCCGCAGCGTGCCGCCGCCGCGGGCGGGATCGGCGATCCGCTCGGTCACCACGACGTTCGCCTGGGCAGCGCGGTCGCCGCTGCCATAGGTGTGCTGGAGCTCGTTGCCCAGGGGGTAGACCTGGCGGGTCAGCTGCCCGTCGAGGTCGTAGTAGCTGCGCGTGTCGTAGCTGGCGGGCTCGCCCGGCCTCAGCCCCCGGGTCAGCCGCTGCTCGACGATCAGGTGGTCCCGCTCGTTGATCTGTACCACGAGCTGGTTGCCGTTGCGCTCGTTCACCGCCACATCCAGGCGCGACAGGTCGGGGTCGGGGCCGGCGGCCTGATTGACGGGTGTGTAGCCGTACTCGACCGTACCACCAGCGGCCACTCCCGAGGCGTTGGTCCCACCCACGACCTCGCTCGTGACACGGTCGTAGGCGGGGCCGGCGCTCTCGCCATAGGCGATGGTGATCGCCGGAGTGCCGCTGGTCGCGAACTCCTCGGGGTAGGTGACGGTGAGCAGGTTGTGGTCGAGGTTGGCGTCGCCGCTGCCCTCGCGGTAGCTGTAGCCCTCGGTCCGACCGTCGGCGAAGTCGTCCCCCGTCGAGGTCCCCACGACCACAGGCGAGCGAGTCTGCGCCAGATCGAAGTTGGTGGTGTAGCTGTAGACGACCTCGCGGTTCTGGAAGTCCCGCACCGTGACGAGGCGATCGCGCCCGTCGGCGAAGGTCGCGAACACGAAGTCAACGCTCCGCCCGTAAGGATCGGTCGCGCGCTGCAGGTTGCCCCGAGCGTCGTAGCTGAAGCTCATCGTGTTGCCGTGACGGTCCATGTGGCCCGTCAGGCGCCCAGTCGCGTCGTAGGAGTGCTTGAAGCCGTCGGGCTGACGGAGCGTGTAGCTCGTGTCCGCTTCCTGGCGCAGGGTCCCGAACTGACCCGCCGGCGCGGTGAAGACCCCGCCGCCCTGGCTGACCCAGGTGTCCACACGACCGTGCCCGTCGTTGCGGACCACATCGCCGTTGCCCTGCACGTGGAGACGCTCGTTGTAGCTGAAGTCCCAGCCGTGCCCCATGGGCCCGTCGTAGCCGAGCTGACTGCGATAACGCCGTGAGAGCACGAAGTCGACCTGGCCGCGGCCCGCGATCCGCAGGTCCACCCGATCGAGCCGCTTCTCACCGCTGCTGAGCAGTGTGCTCGAGCCAGGCGCGTTCCCGCGGGCAGGTCCGTAGACCGCAGCGGCGTCGGCATCATCCGCCCCTGCCGCAGGTTCCTGACCGGTGCCGGTCGCCTGCGGTTCGTCGGCTGGCAGCGGTCCCTGGCACACCTGCTGGATTCCCGGCGGGAGCTGGCTGCAGAAGCGCCGGAGGACCACGGAGTCGGCGAGGTCGCAGTCGTCGGGAAGACCATCGAGGTTCGCGTCAGACAGGTTCTGGAGACCGGTGACGTTGCAGGCGAAGGGAACCGGCAGCGCCGCGATGATCCCCGCTATCGCCTGGCGCACCGCCAGCTTGTCGGCCTCGTCGACGATCCCGTCGCTGTTCACATCCCCGCACGCGGCCCGGGCGGAGCCGGGGATCGCCAGGACCAGACAGATCCCGGTCGAGACGCAGAGCCACCAGAGGAGCTGTCTGCACCGCCACACCGTGAAGGGGGAATACGAGATGACCGCTCTCCTCTCGGCTAATACCCCCGTCGGAAACCCGCCGCGGGTGGCGAGCATGCATCGATCGGACAGATCTCGCGGCGATTATGCATGGATCGAGCGCCGCCAGACACCGCCGGTCGAGCCGGTGCGCCGGCTCTGGCTCGAGCCCGGGCCGCGGGCTCACCCCCGATTGCGGTTCCCGCTGAGTACCGGGCACTTCGACGCGCTGTTGCCCCTGGCTCGAGAACCGCCAGCCTGCGAGCCAGGAGACGCTCTACTGCTGACGCCGGGAGCACGGCCTCTGGATGCCTCCGTGGGATCGCCCCGCGGTGCGGAGGTTCCTGAAGACCTGCACGGGACCTCCCTGCTCTCGCGTGCCTACCCGGCCACGTGCACCGGCATGTGCTTGATGCCGGGCACCATGGTGGCGAGGCGGCGCTGCGGCTTCCCGGCCAGCTCGGTGCGGGCCAGGTGCGGGAGCAGCTCCTCGAAGATGACGCGCGCCTCGAGACGCGTCAGGTGCGCGCCGACGCAGATGTGCTCGCCGAAGCCGAACTGGATGTGCCGGTTCGGGTGGCGCGTGACGCGAAACTCCTCGGCGTCGAGGCCGAAGACCTCCTCGTCGCGATTGGCCGCACCGTAGAGCATGACCACGCGCTGGCCGGCGGCGATCTTCTGGCCGCGGATCTCCGTGTCGCGGACCGCGGTCCGGGTCATGTGCGTGACCGGGTTGCACCAGCGCAGCATCTCCTCGACCGCGAGCGGCAGCATCGCCGGATCGTCGAGCACGATCCGCAGCTGGTCCGGGTGCTCGATCAGCGCCTGGCTGCCCAGCGAGATCAGGTTGCGCGTGGTCTCGTTTCCGGCGATCAGGAGCAGCCAGCAGAAGTGGTACAGGTCGTCGTCGGTCAGCGGTGCGCCGTCGCGCTGCACCGCCAGCAGGCCCGAGAGCAGGTCGTCGCGAGGCTCCGCGCGCCGCTCGTCGATCAGGCGCAGGAAGTAGGCGTGCAGCGCCGCGTGTGCATCAGCCGCCGCCAGCGTCTCGCCGGGATCCTGCGAGCCGAGGATCGCGTCCGACCAGGTGCGGAACGCCTCCCAGTCCTCCGCCGGCGCACCGATCAGCTCGGCGATCACCACCGTGGGAAACGGCGCGGCGATCTCGCTGGCCAGGTCGAGGTCGCTGCCGGGCACGATGCGCGCGACGATCTCGCGCGCCAGCTCGCGCAGGCGCGGCTCGAGCTCGGCGACGCGCTGCGGCGTGAAGCCGTGCTTGATCAGGGCCCGCAGATCGCGGTGGCGCGGCGGGTCGGTGAAGACCAGCAGCTCCATCATCTCGGGCGTCACCTCGCCGGTCTCGGGGATCATGATCCCCTGCGTCGAGGTGAACAGCTCGGGGTGGATCGAGACCCAGCGAACGTCCTCGTAGCGCGAGAGCGCCCAGAACTCGCGCTCGGGATACCAGTAGACGGGTGCCTCGCGCCGCATCCAGCGGTAGGTGGGGAACGGATCGCCCACGTAGAACTCGGGGTCGTGCAGCCTCGGTGCCGGATCCATTCCACCCTCCCGACGCACTCGCGTCCTGGACGGTACAGCGTAGCCCGCGGGCACCACAAGCGGGCGGGGTGCTAACGTGCGCGCATGCGCTGGCCCCTGGGTGTCGTATCCGTGGTCTACGGCGGTCGCCCGATCGAGGAGGCCGCGCGTCTGGCGCGCGAGCAGGGCTTCGAGCACATCGACGCGCTCGCCGACACCCCCGACGACCTGGCGCTGCCCGTGTACGACCGCTTCGCCATGCGGCCGACCGAGGGCTGCAGCGCCGGGCCCTGGCCGGAGGGCACGCGCACCTGGGAGCAGACCGTGGCCGACTTCCGGCGCTTTCCCAACGTGCGGATGGAGCCGTGGCCGGGCTCGGTCGTGGGCAGCAACGAGAAGGTCCTGGCCATGCTCGAGGAGGTCCCGGGCCTGAAGCTGCTGCTCGACGTGGGACACGTGACCGCCTGGGGCGGCGATCCGATCGAGCTGCTGCCCCACGCCGGCCACGTGCAGCTGCGGCAGGCGCGCGTCGGCCAGACCCAGGCGCTCGAGGGCGACGTGGACTTCCCGGCGATCCTGAAGCGCCTGGAGCAGCTCGGCTACGCGGGCCGGCTGAGCATCGAGTACTTCGACCTGCCCGACCGCGGCTGGCCGTTCGACGACCCGCCGGGCGCGGCGGTCGAGATCGCCCGACGCATCCGCGCGCTGTCGTGAGGTCGCCGGGACTATCATCGAGCCCATGACCGACGGTGCCTGCGCGGGCGAGATCATCGACTTCCACACGCACGTGCAGCCCGACGCGGCGGAGGGCATCGCGTTCCAGCAGCGCTTCGGCGTCGCGCAGCCGCGCTACAGCGGTACGCCGGCGGAGCTGCTGCCGCTCATGGACGCCGCCGGCGTGCGCCGCGCACTGATGGTGCCCTGGCTCCCGGCGCAGGACCTGCTCGACGAGCGCCTCGCCAGTACCGGGGTCGACGGGAAGGCGCGCGAGGCGCACCGCCGCGAGGTTGTCGCGCGCTGGTCGGCGCTCAACCGCTGGGCCGTGGACACGGTCGCGAAGCATCCGGACCGCCTCTCGTGCCTGGTGGGGCTGGACCCGATCCTGATGCGCGACGACGAGGTGGTCGCCGAGGTCGAGCGGGGGCTCGCGGCGGGCGCCACCGGGCTGAAGATCGCGCCGCTCTTCCTGCGCGCGGGGCCCGACGATCCGCGCGTCGCGATCGTCTTCGAGCAGGCGGCGCGCCACGGGGTCTTCGTGCTCTCGCAGGCCGGCGCGCACGGCTACGGCGATCAGCCCGACTGGGGGAACCCCTCGCGCTTCGAGGCGGTGCTGCGCGCCTGGCCGACCGTGGACGTGCAGCTCGCGCACCTGGGCATGGGTGGCGAGGCCGAGGTCGCCAGGCTGACGGCGCACTACCCCAACCTGTACGCCGCCACGTCGGCGCGGCTGCACGAGATCGGCCAGCCCGGAGGCTGGTCCCCGGAGGAGGCAGCCAGCTGGCTGCGCCGCATCGGCATCGATCGCGTGCTCTTCGGCACGAACTACCCCATGCACGACCCGGCGGCATTCATCGCTGTGATCCGCGCCCTGCCGCTGGACGACGACGAGCGCGAGCGCGTGCTCTGGCGCAACGCCGCCGGCATCCTGGAGCGCGCCACGGCGCGCCTCCGGGGCACGTAGCGGCCGGCGCGCGCCCGGCTCCACGCGGCCGCGGCGCTGTGGCACCATCGCCGGCGCATGAGCAGCCCAGCGGCCGCGCCACCGCTCCACCCGCGCCACGGAATCCACGACCCGACGTCGGGTACGCCGGTGCGTGAACCCGGATCCCTGCGGCGCACCAGCACGATCGACATGCTGCGGCCCGACGGCGTCGCGGGCGCGCTGCTGCTGCGCGGCCGGGCGCGCGACCTGCGCACCGACGCCGCGGGCCGGGCCGAGGTCCTCGCGGTCGCCACGCTCGAGGCGCGGGTGGCCGCCGCGGCGCGCCGCGAGCTGCTCGAGATCCGCACCGCGCCCGAAGAGCCTGCCGCGGCGAAGCTGATCGGGACCCCGGCGTCGACGGGCTTTCGCGCCGTCGTCGACGAGGCCATGCCCTGGCAGCGCGAGGCGCGCACCCTGCTCTACCTGCTGCTGGACGACCTGCCGGTGGCCACGCTGGTCTCGGGCTACGCCACGCAGGTCGCGCAGCGGGCGCCGACGCGCGTGGATCGCTCGCGGCTCCTGCAGCAGCCCGATCTCTGCGCGGGCTGGCGTACGGGCGCCACGATCCTCTCGGAGATCGAGCAGACCGGACACGTCCCGGTGGTCACCGGCGCGGACGCGCCGCCCCTGGCGCGCCGGGACGACCCGGTCGCCTGGCACCCGCTCGATCCCCTGCCCGACCACTCCATGCGCCGCCACCGCCGCCTGGACCTGCTCCGCGACGGCGACGCGATCGCCGTCGACGTGCTCTTCCGCGACAGCCACATGGCTCCGGGCGGTCGCGAGACCATCGTGCACGAGTACACCGTGCAGGCGCGCCTCGACCCGGGCTCGCTCGAGATCACCGGGATCGAGGCCACGCCGCAGGTGCTCCCCTGGGTCGAGTGCTCGCTCGCCGCCGCCAGTGCGCTCGAGATCGCGGGCCGCTCGACGCGCGGGCTGCGACCGCACGTGCGCGCGGAGCTGACCGGGCCGGCCACCTGCACCCACCTCAACGACACCCTCCGCTCCCTGGAGGACGTGGTCGCGCTCGCCGGCCTGCTGCCGGTGCGCGAGACGGAGACCGCATGAGCATCAAGGATCAGGCCGCGATCGTCGGCGTGGGCGCCACGCCCTACTACAAGCGGGGCCAGTCGTATCCCGAGACCGAGATGTCGATGGCCTGCAAGGCGATCATCGGCGCGCTCGACGACGCCGGACTCACGGTCGACGACCTCGACGGCTTCGCCATCTACTCGTTCGCCTGCGACCCCGCCGAGGTCGCGTCCCTGCTCGGCGTTCCCGAGGTGCGCTTTGCCGCCTCGCTGACGTCGGGGGGCGGCGGCTGCGCGGGAGCGCTGGGGCTGGCCGCGGCGGCGATCCACGGCGGCATGGCGAACGTCTGCGTGAGCCTGATGACGCTGCAGCAGCTCAACCGCCGCCTCGGCGGCAGCGCGGTCGGCGGAACGCTCGCCTACGCGAGCGCCGGCGGAAGCAGCAGCCCGTACGGCGGCAGCGGCATCCCGCCCTCGGCGGCGTTCACCGCGAACGCGGGGCTCCTGTCGCCGGGCCACAGCTTCTCGATCCTGGCGCGACGCCACATGCACCTGTACGGCACGACGCGCGAGCACTTCGCCGACGTCGCGATCTCGCAGCGCGACAACGCCATCCGCCGCCCCGAGACGGCGCAGCAGACCAAGCCACTGACGCGCGACGACTACTTCAGCGCGCGCATGATCTCGGACCCCCTGTGCCTGTTCGACTACACGCAGGAGAACGACGGGGCCGTCGCCGTGATCACCGTCTCGGCCGAGCGCGCGCGCGACCTGCGCCAGCCGCCCGTGTACATCATGGGCTCGGCCCACGGCGGTACCGGGCGCTGGGGGCCGGCGATCTTCAAGTACTTCCAGGCGCCCGACGCCGAGTTCGCGTCGTCGGGCCACCGGCCGGTGGCGAAGCGAATGTACGAGATGGCGGGGGTCGGGCCGCAGGACGTCGACGTGGCGCTGCTGTACGACCACTTCTCGCCGCTGGTGATCATGCAGCTCGAGGACTACGGCTTCTGCCCGATCGGCCAGGGCGGGCCCTTCGTGGCGGCGGGCAACCACCGCTGGCCCGGTGGCTCGATCCCGGTGAACACCCACGGCGGGAACCTTTCCGAGGCCTACATCATCGGCATGACGCACGTGCGCGAGGCGGTCGAGCAGCTTCGCGGCACCGCGGTCAACCAGGTCGAGGGCGCCGAGATCGCGCTGGTCTCCGGCGGCCCGGCGGCCCTGCCCGTCAGCGGCACCCTGCTGCGGAGGTGAGCGAGATGAGCGACGGCACGCCGGGAGTCTTCCCCAGCATCATGACCGCGACCTTCGCGGACGAGACCACGCAGCCCTTCTGGGACGCCGCGGCCGAGGACCGCCTGGTGGCGCCCCGCTGCAGCGGCTGCGGCACCTTCCACCTGCCGCCCGTGCCGATCTGCTTCGCGTGCCGGGGCACGCAGACCGAGTGGGTCGAGCTGCCCGGCACCGGCAGCGTGTACAGCTTCACGGTCGTGCGCCACCCGCTCTCGCCCGACCTCTCGAGCTCGGTGCCCTACGCGACCGGGATCATCGAGCTGGACGGGACCCAGGGCGCCGGCGCCCGGATGATCGCCAACATCATCGACTGCGACGTCGAGGCGATCGACATCGGTGACCGGGTGGAGATCGTCTTCGAGCACCTCGACGAGATCTCGGTGCCGCGCTTCCGTCCCGCGAGCAGCTGAGCCGGCTGCGGGCGAGGGACTCAGCGACCCCTGTAGTCGGTGGACTCCGCGAGCTCCGCGGCGCGCTTGATCAGATCCACGATGATGGGCCCGAAGGCCACGAGCTTCTCGTCGCCGCTGGTCTGCGAGCGCTTGTAGCCCTGCTCGAGCACGATACCGAGCTTCCAGCGCGCCAGGATCAGGTAGTAGTCCATGTCGTCGACCTGGCGACCGGACTCGCGCGCGAAGTACTCCATCAGCTCGGTCTTGCCCGGCATGCCGGTGAGGTCGACGTAGCTCGCGTCGGAAGCAGCGCTGGTGTCCTCGGGCCAGGACTGCAGGACCCAGGCCAGGTCGATCTTCGGATCCCCGATGGTCCCCATCTCCCAGTCCACGATCGCCGCCATGCGCGCGGGCGCGCCGTGCTCGAACATGACGTTGGCAAACTGGTAGTCGCCGTGCATCAGGCCCGGCACGTAGTCGAGCGGCCGGTGCGCCTGGAGCCACTTCGTGGCCACCTCCAGCCCCTCGAGCTCCCGCGTCTTCACGCGGTCGTAGAAGCGCATCCAGCGCTCGACCTGGCGCTCGTGGTAGCCCTCGGGGCGGCCGAAGCCCTCGAGGCCCCGCGCGCGCCAGTCCAGCTTCGACATCCTCGCGACGCCGTCGACCAGCTGGAAGGCCAGCCCCCGGCGCGCCTCGATGTCGTCCTGGAAGGGCTCGGGCCAGGTGTCGCCCATGTTCATCGGCGACCAGCCATCCACGAAGCCCATCATGTAGAACGTGGCGCCGAGCACCCCCGGATCGGTGCAGACCGCGATGGCCTCGGTGTGGGGAACGTCGCTGCCCTTGAGCGCCTCGATGATGCGCCACTCGCGCAGGATGCCGTCGTTGCGCCCCTCGGCTGCGCCCGCCGGCGGCTTGCGCAGGGCGGCGCGAAGTCCCCCGCGCCTCACGTCGAAGATCTCGTTCTGGCTGCCGCCCGAGATGTAGCCGATCTCGAGGCGCTCTCCGCGCCCCGGGAGGTCCTGGGCATCCATCCACGCGCCGAGGCGCTCGCTGTCGATCGTGGGGGTCGGTGCTTCGCTCAAGGGTCGCTCTCCGCGGCTGGGAACCTGGGCGTGGGCGCGCGGCCCGCGCCGACCAGTGAATCACAGATCGACCGGCGCCGGCCAGCGGCGCGACGGGGCGGGGCGGGTTCTTCAGCGGCCTGCTAGATCTGCACCGGCACCGTGTCGAAGCCGCGCACGTGCGCCTGGTAGGTGCGCGTGAGCCCGGACTCGTCCACCCGGTAGTCCGGGAAGCGCGCCGCGATCTCCTCGAGGGCGATCTGCGCCTCGAGGCGCGCCAGCGACTTGCCGATGCACACGTGGTGGCCGTGGCCGAAGTACAGCTGGCGGTCCGCCACGCGATGGATGTCGAGCCGATCGGGATCGTCGAACTCGCGCGGATCCCTGCCGGCCGCGCCGGTGACCAGCGCGACCCGCGCATCCTTCGGGATGGTGACGCCGTCGAAGTCCACGTCTCGCTGACACACGCGCCCCTGGAACTGCGACGGGGCGTCGTAGCGCAGCACCTCTTCCACCGCCTGCGGGATCAGCGAGGGATCGTCCCAGAGCTGCTGACGCTGCTCCGGCTCCTCGGCCAGGTACACCACGCAGTTCCCGATCAGCTTCATGGTGGTCTCGTAGCCGGCCGACGCGAGCAGGAAGACGAAGGAGCCCATCTCGTCGTCGGTGAGCCGCCGCGAGCTGCCGTCCACGTCGTCGAGCTCGCTGCTCGCCAGGATCGTGATCAGGTCGTCGCGGGGCTCGCGCCGGCGCTGCTCGAGCAGCCGCTGGAGCATGGCCTCGTCGCGCTCGCGCGCCGCCCCCGCGTCGGGGTGCGGCGCACCCGTGACGGGATCACGCGCCAGGAAGAGATCGGTGCCGTGTCGGAACTCGTCGCGCTCCTCCTCGGGAATGCCGAGCAGCGCGCTGATCACGTCCATCGGCAGACGGCGCGAGAAGGCCTCCTGGAGCTCGCCGCCGCCCTGCTTCACGAAGGCGTCGAGCAGCCGGCGCGCGATCGCCCGCACCTCGCGCTCGAGCACGGCGATCCGCCGCGGTGTGAACCCCTTCGCGATCAGCGTTCGAAAGCGCACGTGGCGCGGCGGATCCATGCCGATGATCGAGAACGTCTCGCCGGAGATCTCTCCGCGGTTCTCCAGCAGCGGCCCGAGGCGCGAGCTGAAGGTCTTCCAGTCGAGCGTCGCGTTCCACACGTCCTCGAAGCGGAACAGCGCGTAGATGTCCATCTCCGGGTTGTAGGCACAGGGCTCGTTCTCGAGGAAGTGCCGGTAGGCCGGAAACGGATCCTCCTGGAGCTGCTTCGAGTACGGTTCGTAGAGCACGTCGCATCTCTCCATGGCCCGGGCGGGGCGCGTCCACGGAGTATACTGGGCGGATGGATGACACGGGAGAGCGCCGCGATGGATGACGTGCTGGGCTATCAGGGCAAGCGGGTGGTCGTGACCGGCTCCGCCTCGGGCATGGGCGAGGCGACCGCTGGAGTGCTGGTCGACGTCGGGGCCGAGGTGATCGGGCTCGACATCGCCCCGACGAAGGTCGCGGTGGCCAAGAGCCTGGAGCTCGACCTGCGCGACACGGCGTCGATCGCCGCCGCGGTCGAGGCCGTGGGCTCGCCGGTCGCTGCGGTCTTCAGCGTGGCCGGGCTGCCCGGGCCCCCGTTCTCGGACCTCGACACCATGCTGGTGAACTTCGTGGGACCGAGGCTGCTGATCGAGTCGCTCGTGCCCTCCATGCCGGCGGGCTCGGCCGTCGCCTGCGTGGCGTCGACGGCGGGCCTGGGCTGGCAGCAGAGCGTGGCCGAGCTCATGCCGCTGGTCTCGGCGCCCGACTTCGAGTCGGGCCGCGCCTGGTGCGAGACGAACGCTCCCATGCTCGAGGAGGCGGGCGGCTACGTGCTCTCGAAGAAGGCCATGAACATCTGGGTGGCCTGGCGCGCCGCCACGCTCCTGCCCCGCGGGGTCCGCCTCAACTGCACCAATCCGGGCCCGACCGACACGGGGATGATGCCGGCTTTCGAGGCGCAGTCCGGCGCCGAGCTGATCAACCGCTTCGTGGGCCCCTCGGGCCGGCGCTCGACCTCGATCGAGCAGGCCTGGCCGCTGGTCTTCCTGAACAGCCCGCACTGCTCCTACGTCGCGGGCGAGGCGCTGCACACCGACGCGGGCTTCACCGGCGCGCTGATCACGGGTCAGATCGACGCCGAGATGCCCGACGAGACGGCGCGCCGCAAGTAGCGCCGGGCCCCCGGCTCAGAGCTCCGTCGGCCGGTTCACGAAGCGGCGTGCGGCGGGCGACCAGAACCAGCCCCCGCCAGCGCGCGTTCCCCCGTCCACCGGCACGTTGTGCCCGGTGACGTAGCTCGACAGGTCCGAGGCCAGGAAGAGCGCCACGCGCGCCTGCTCCTCGGGCCAGCCCAGGCGGCCCACCGGGGCCCACGAGGTCCAGAGATCCTCGTGCTCCTCCCAGCCCGAGATGTAGTCCACCTGCGGCGTCTGGCAGAGATCCGTGCCGATGCCGTTGACGCGGATCCCGTGGCGGCCGTGCGCGACCGCCAGGCAGGTGGTGAACTGCGCGACCGCGGCCTTCATCGCGCCGTACACGGGCTCTGCCGGGTAGCCGCGCATGCCCTCGACCGAGTGCAGGTTCACGATCGAGCCGCCGCCGCGCTCGATCATCGGCTCGAGGAAGGCGTGCGTGACCAGGAGAACGTGGTGGAAGTTGATGCGGTACATCGCGTCCCAGGTCTCGGGCGTCGACGAGCGGAACGGCGCCAGCGGGCGATAGTCGCCCACGTTGTTGACCAGCACGTCGATCCCGCCGTGCGTCTCGAGCACCGCGGCGGCCAGGCGCCCCACGTCGGCGGCCTCGCGCACGTCGAGCACGTGGGCGCGCGCGGTACCGCCGGCGGCCTCGACGTCGGAGACGACGCGCCCGGCGCGCTCCGGGTCGATCTCGGCGATCTCCAGCGCCGCGCCGTGCTGCGCGAACAGGCGCGCGATGGCGCCGCCGATGCCCTCTCCCCCGCCGGTGACCACGGCGACCTTGCCGTCGAGCAGCCGGCTCCAGTCCTCGATCGCGGGTACGTTCTCCGGACGCTGCGTGCTCATGCGCTCTCCTCGCGTTCGCGTGGTCGTGGGCCGCGCATTCTACGCCGCGGCGAGCGGCTGTAGTACGATGCGGCCCACGCGAGAACGCGAGGGAGACGAGGCATGACGCGCTGGCTCCGACTGCTGCTGATCCTGGTACTGATCGCGCCCGTCGCCGCGCAGCTCGCCGGCTGTGCGAGCGAGCGCACCCCGGCGCCGGTGGACGGCGCCCCACCCGACCTCAACGAGCGCTTCCTGGCCGAGGACCTCGATGTCGATCGCTACATCGACATCTTCGAGGCCGAGTCGCGCGAGATCTACGCGCAGCGCGAGGGCATCGCCGCAGCGCTCGGCCTCGAGCCGGGCATGGCGGTCGCCGACGTCGGCGCCGGCACGGGCCTGTTCATGCCGGCATTCACCTCCCGGATCGGCGCGGCGGGGACGCTGTACGCGGTCGAGATCGCGCCGCGCTTCCTCGACCACCTGCGGCGCCGCGCGCGCGACGCGGGCCACGCCCAGGTGCAGGTGGTGCGCGCGACCGAGCACTCGGTCGAGCTGCCGGCGGCGTCGATCGACGTGGCCTTCGTCTGCGACACCTACCATCACTTCTCGGATCCGGCCTCCACGCTCGCGAGCCTGCGCGCGGCGCTGCGACCGGGCGCAAGCCTGGTGATCGTGGACTTCGAGCGCGTTCCGGGAGAGACCCCGGACTGGGTGCTCGAGCACGTGCGCGCCGGCAAGGACGTCTTCATCGCGGAGATCGAGGCGGCCGGCTTCGAGCTCGTGGAGGAGCTCGAGATCGACGGCCTCGAGCAGAACTACGTGCTGCGCTTCCGGCGACCCTAGCGCCGGCCCATGAGCTGGGAGCGACGCCGGCTCGGTGCCGCGAGCGTCGCGGCGCTGGTGGTGGGGAACATGATCGGCGCGGGCGTGTTCACCACGTCGGGCCTGGCGCTCGCGGACCTGGGTTCCCCGCATCGCGTGCTCCTGGCCTGGGGCGTGGGGGGAGCGATCGCGCTCTGCGGCGCGCTGAGCTACGGCGGGATCGCCACGCGGCTCCCGCGCTCGGGTGGCGAGTACACCTTCCTGGCCGAGATCGTGCACCCGGCCGCGGGGTTCGCCGCGGGCTGGATCTCCCTGCTGGCCGGCTTCACGGCGCCGCTTGCGCTGGCCGGCCTGGTGCTCGACGCCTACCTGGGGCCGGCGCTGGGGACCGAGCTGCCTCCGCGACTGGCCGGCTCGGCGGCGATCGTGCTCGCGGGTACGCTGCACGGCGTGCGCCTGGGCGGCGGCGTGCGCGGTCAGAACCTGGCGGTGGCGCTCAAGCTCGCCGCGACGCTGGCCTTCGCCGTCTGGGGCCTCGCGCGGATCGCCGGGCGCGACGCGCTTCCGCCGACGGCCGCGCCGCCCGTGCCCTTCGATCCCGGTGCGTTCGCCGTGAGCCTGGTCTGGATCTCGTTCGCGTACGCCGGCTGGAACGCGGTGGTGTACCTGGCCAGCGAGGTCCGCGACCCGGAGCGGAGCCTGGCGCGATCCATGTGGCTGTCCACGCTCGGGGTCACGGCGCTCTACCTGCTGCTGAACGCGGTCTTCCTGTACGCCGCGCCGGCGGCCGAGCTCGCGGGTCGGGCCGACGTCGCCGCCGTGGCCGCGTCGCACCTCGGCGGCGAGCCGCTGCGCCGCGGCGTGGCGCTGCTGGTCGCGCTGGCGCTGTTCACGACGATCTCGGCCACGGTGATGGCGGGTCCGCGCGTCTACGCGCAGATGGCGCGCGACGGCCTGCTGCCGGCGTGGCTGCTGCGCGGGCACGACGCGCCGACCGCGGCCATCGCGGCGCAGGTGCTGCTGGCGCTCGGCGTGCTCTGGGTCGCGGAGCTCGCGCAGCTGCTGTCGTACCTGGGCTTCACCCTCGGGCTCTGCTCCGCGGCGACCGTGCTCGCGGGCGTGCGGCTGCGCCGGCGCGAGGGCGCCGCCGCGGTGCCGATGCCGGGCTACCCGGTCACGCCGGCGCTCTTCGTGGGCTTCACCGTGGCGAGCGCGGGCTTCCTGGTGGCGCGCGACCCCTGGCCGGCGGCGCTCGGTGCACTGACGGCCGCCGCCGGCCTGCCGCTGTACGCCCTCGCGCGGCGGCGCGGCTGACGCGGCGCTCTCAGGCCGCCTCGGGCACCCGGGCCTCGGTGCGCTGCGCGCCCTCGGGGCCGAAGGGATGGAAGGTGAGCACCAGCGCGGGCATCAGCAGGAAGTCCGCGATCAGCGCGCTGACGATGGTCGTGGCCAGCAGGATCCCGTAGGTGGCCTGGCTGTCGAGCACCGAGAGCACCAGCACCAGGAACCCGCAGACCAGGGCCGCCGAGGTGATCAGCAGCGCGCGGCCGACGTCGACCAGCGCGCGGCGCAGGGCCTCGACGTAGTCGCCGCAGAGACCGAACTCGTACCGGTAGCGCGAGACCAGGTGGATGGTGTCGTCGACCGCGATGCCGATGGCGACCGCGGCGATGGTGATCTTGCTGTAGTCGAGGAAGACCCCCGACCAGCCCATCACCCCCAGCGCCAGCAGCACGGGCGACAGGTTCGGCACCATCGAGATCAGGCCGGTCGACAGCGAGCGGAAGATCGCGACCATCATCGCAGCGATCACGACGAACGCGAGCGTGAACCCCAGGATCTGGCTCGACACGATGTAGTCCATCAGCTTGAGCCAGAGCGCACCGATGCCCGTCAGCTCCACGCTCGACGCCTCCAGAGGCGATCCTTCGAGCGCAGCATCGATCCTCGCGACGAGCTTTGCCGTCTCCCGGGTCGGGGCCAGCGCCAGGCGCAGCTCGACACTGGCGCGGCGGTAGTCGGCCGAGACGTATTCCTCGGTCTCCTCGCCCCCCGAGCTCTCGTACAGGATCAGGTACTGGGCCACGAGCTCGCGGCTCTCCGGGATGACGTGGTGAGCGGGGTCGCCGCCGTGGAAGACCTGGTTCAGGTCCTCGAGCACGTCGACCAGCGAGTAGCTCTTGCGAACCAGAGGCTGGTGCTCGGCGGCGATCTCCTGGACGCGCTTCATCTCGCGCAGGACGGCGGGCTCCTTGATCCCCTCGCTCTCGCCCGCGTCGAACAGGTAGATCACGTTCGTGGTGCCGCCCATCACGCGGTCGACGCGCTCGATGACCGCCTTGAGCGGCACCTTGTCGGAGAAGTCGTCGAGCCAGTTAGAGTCCACGATCAGGCGCGTGATCCCGATGCCCGAGAGCACGAACAGGGCGCCGAAGCTCGCCAGGATCGCCCGGCGGTGGCGCACGTCGAACGCGGCGATCGCCAGCAGAACGTCGCGGGTCAGCGCGCCACCCTTGCCTCCGCGCGGTGGCCCGCGGCGCTCGAAGAGCGCCAGCGTGAGTCCGCCGGCGAGCGCGGCCGCGCCCACGCCACACGCCAGCGCGACCGCCGGGTCCAGCGAGCCCGCGGTCGCGAGGTAGCCCGCGCCCAGACCGACCAGCGCCGCGAGGATCGCCAGCTCGATGCGCGCCATCGAGAGCAGCGCCATCAGCAGCGTCACGGACATCACGAACGCCGCCATCACCCCGAAGGCGCCGTAGGCGCCGGAGTGGGCGATGCTCTTGATCGGCACGAACGCCATCGAGCCGAAGCCGACCGCGGTGGTCAGGCTGGTCATGAGACACGGCGTGCCGACCAGATGCATGGACTGCACCAGCGCCTCGCGCCGGTCTCCGAGCCTGGCGTAGCGCGTGCGGAACTCGGACAGGATGTGCACCGAGTGGGCGACCCCGATCGCGGTCAGCAGGGTCGGGATGCTCCCGAAGCCCATGTCGAGCTTCCAGCCCAGCAGCGCGATGAAGGCCACGCAGAAGATCACGCAGAGCTGCACCACGGCGATCGGCGCCAGCGCGCTGACGAACGAGCGGAAGGTGAGCAGCAGCAGCGCCGCGATCACGCAGGAGGTGATGAAGTCGAGCCTCGGGCTCTCGTACGCGATCACGCGGTTGTAGATCGCGTTCAGCGGCACGTCGCCCGAGTGGTAGAAGCGCAGGTCGGAGTACTCGGGCCTCGCCAGGATCTTCTCGATCGCGTCGTCGGTGACCTGCGGGTACAGGTTCTCCAGCGCGTCGCCCTTCGCCGGATCGAGGCGGATCGCCTCGGGCGGATCCGTGCTCGAGCGATCCATCTTGATGATGATGGCGCCGTGCGTCCCGTCGGCGCTGGCGATCCCGCCCACCAGCATGGGCTTGCTCAGGTACTGCGCTCGCAGGTCTAGCAGCTCCTGCTGGGTGGCGGGAAGCCCGTCGCTCAGCTTGCTGATCTCGATGCCGTCGGGCACCCCGATCGTGAGCTCCGCATTGGTGAGCGACTTGACCTCGTAGATGAACGGGACCTCGTCCTCGAGCGCACGGGTCAGCTCGTCGACGCGGCGCATGATCTCGAGGTTCCAGGGCCCGTGCTCGTGATCGGGCGCCTCGTACAGGATGTAGGAGACCTCGTCGGAGCCGAAGTCATCCCGGTAGCGCTCGTAGGCCAGGAACGCGGGGTCCCCGGGATCGAAGTAGGCCTCGTAGCTGTTGTCGATCCGCACCTGGCCAGCCAGGGTCATCGCGCCCGCGAGCAGCGCGACGCAGGTGGCGACGACCCACCAGCGGTGGTCGTACGAGAAGCCCGCGATGCGTGCGAAGCGCGCGTTCAGCGCCTCGACCAGTGCGTGGGGCGGGTCGCCGGGCTCGGCCATCGATGGACTCCCTCCGCAGGAGACAGGGACGGATCGCGCGCATCCTACCCGGCGCCGGCCCCGGGCTGCGGCCGGGCCGGGACCCCGCTACCCGCCAGCGCGCGAAGTGGCATACTGGGACACCAACGCCCCCGAACCGCGGAGCCTCCCGATGTACAAGGGATATCGCTACATCGATTCCGACGCCCACGTGCTCGAGCCCCACGACATGTGGGAGAAGTATCTCGAGCCCGAATTCCACGACTTCATGCCGCGGCACACGGTGGACTACGTGGGCGACCCGCCGGCCTGGAACCTCGAGATCCGCGTCCTGGGCTCGGTGATGCCGAACTTCCCGATGGGTCAGGGTGTGGCCGTACCGGGCCTGAAGGAGGCCTACGGCGACTACATCTCGCGCGGCTTCAGCGGCGAGTGCTACCGCGAGGTCCTCGACCGGACCGGCATCGACTACATGATCGTCTACCCGACGGTCGGGCTGTACTGCACGGCCGCCCCGGGCCTCACGCCCGCGGCCGCGGCCGCCTACCGGCGCGCGTACAACAACTGGCTCTTCGACTTCTGCCGCGACGCCGGCCCTCGCGTGCTCGGCGCGGGCTCGATCGACCTGCGCGACGTGGACGAGGCGCGGCGCGAGGCCCGGCGCTGCGTGCGCGAGCTCGGCTTCCGGGTGATCACGCTCAACCCGGAGCCGGTGGTGCCGATCCCGCTGCACGACCCGCACTTCGACCCGCTCTGGAAGGAGATCTCGGAGCTGGGCGTTCCGGTCGGCGTGCACGTGGCAGCGGGCACGTCGCTCCACCAGGTCGGGACCGAGTACTTCCCGCAGTGGACCATGGGCCGGCCGCTGTGCGCGTTCACGATCGGGAACATGATCGCCTGCCTGTCGTTCGTGGGCGGCGGCGTGCTGGCGCGCTTCCCCGACCTGCGCGTGGTGTACCTGGAGTCGGGGGCCGGCTGGGCCGCGTTCTGGCTCGACCGCATGAAGGCGGGCGTGCAGGGCGTCCAGCGCAAGTGGGACATGCCGGGCATGGCGCTGAACCCGATCGAGTACTTCCAGCGCCAGTGCTTCATCGCCGCCGACCCCGACGATCCGGGGATCGCGCTGGTGCAGCAGACGCTGGGCGACGACTGCATCGTGACCGCCACCGACTTCGGCCACGCCGAGGGCATGCACTACCAGAGCGCGATCGACGACATCCTGGAGCTGCCCGACGTCTCCGACGAGCTGCGCCGCAAGATCATGTGGGACAACCCGGCGCGGCTCTACGGTCTCGCCTGAGGACGCGGCCCGGTTCGCCGCCGGCTCAGGTCGGGCGCGTCTCCGGAACGCGCACGCCGATCAGGATCAGACCGGAGACGGCCAGCAGGAAGACGCCGAAGCCAAAGGTGAGCCGGTAGTCGTCGCCGCTCCAGTCGATCAGCAGGCCGCCGAGCCACGGGATGGCCACGCTGAACGGCAGGCGGAACGGGCTCATCAGGCCGGCGACCCGGCCGAAGATGCTCGGGCCGAAGCAGGCGCTGAGCAGCATCGCGGGCAGCGGCAGCAGTGCCCCGGTGCCCAGGCCGAAGCCGACGCCCGCGGCGAAGGCCATCGAGAGCGAAGGGCGCGCGATCAGCATGAGCCAGGCGCTCGCCTGCAGCACCAGCAGCGCCCAGATCAGCCGCCGGATGTCCACGCGGTCCGCGATCGCCGCCACGCCCAGCTTGCCCGCGATGCTGAAGACGGCCGTGACCGAGAGCACCAGCGCCGCGCGCGTGCGCGGCACCCCCAGGCTCTCGAGGAAGGGCACCAGGAACAGGCCATGGTACAGGGCAGCGCTGAACACGAGCCCCAGACCGGCCGTGAGGAACCAGAAGTTCGGCTGACGCAGCAGGGCGCCGGACGAGGGCGCGGCGACCTCCGGCGCCGCGTCCGAGCCCGGCGGCGGCGCCAGGCCGTCGGGATGCTGGCCCAGGTCGGAGGGCCGGCCAACCACCAGCCAGGCCAGCACCGGTGCGACGAGGACCGCCGCTCCGATGGCGAGCACGGCGATCGCGTCGCGCCAGCCGACGCTCTCGATCAGCTCCGCGGCGAGCAGCGGCACGAACAGGCCCGGCACGCCGATGCCGAGCGCCGCGATCGACAGCGCGAGCCCGCGGCGCAGCGTGAACCAGCGCACCAGCAGCACGTGGACCGGCAGCATGCCGTACATCATCATCCCGCCCACGGCGAGCGCGAGCGCGAGACCCGCCTGCCAGAGCGCCTGCGCGCGAGACAGGAGCAGCAGTCCGGCGAGCATGACGACGACGCCCGCGAGCATGATCGCGCGGATCGAGCGGCGGTCGAGCGCGGGGCCCAGGAACGGTCCGAGCAGGCCGCCGGTCAGCAGGAAGATCGAGTAGCCCAGACCCATCGAGGCCATGGGCGCGCTGAACTCGGTCGCGACCGGGACCACGAACACGCCGTAGGCGCTGATCAGGCCCATCCCGAGCATCTGCGCGACGATACCCACCGCCACGATCCGCCAGCCGTGAAACGGCGCCCGCTCCGCGGGGCGCGGCTCCGGGGCTTCGGCCGGCGCCGGGGCTGGGATCGTCATCGACCGCGACCTTACCACGCCGTCCGGCGCCCTCCGCGCCGGGACGTGTGCTCGCGCCGATCGGGGTACGCTGCGCGCTCATGACCTCGCAAACGCTCGCGCGCCGCGCCGCGATCGCGTACGCGCTGCCCAGCGCGGGCTTCATGTGGCTGCAGCTCGTCTACAACCACTACGTCTTCAAGTACGCGGTGGACGTGCTGCTCATCCCGAGCGCCGTCATGGGCGCGATCCTCTTCGGCACGCGGATCTGGGACGCGGTCTCCGATCCGCTGGTGGGCTACCTGACCGACGGCACGCGCGCGGCGTCGGGGCGACGCAGGCCGTGGCTGCTCGGCTCGCTCGGACCGGTCGCGCTGGCGACGTTCCTGCTCTGGAACCCGCCGGGCGTTCTCGAGGGCACGCTGCTCGTGGCCTGGATGCTCGGGGCGATCCTGCTCTGGGAGACCGCCATGACCAGCTTCTCCCTGCCCTACTACGCCCTGGGCGCGGAGATCACCATGGACCACCACGACCGCACGCGCGTGGCGGGCTACCGCCACGTCTTCGGCGGCTTCGGCCAGCTCGCCGCGATCGCGTCGGTCGGGATGCTCACCAGCGCGGTCGCGCCGCGGCAGACGGCCTTCTGGCTGCAGCTCCTCGGGCTGCCGCTGGTCTGCGGGCTGATGCTGGTCGCGATCCTGCAGCTACGCGAGCCGCTGGAACACCGCACGCGCGGTGCACGGCGCTCGTTCGGCGCATTCGTGGACATCGTGCGCAACGTGCACCTGATGTGGCTCTCGGCGATCCTGTTCTTCGAGATCTGCGGCTCGGCCGCGATCGGCGTCTTCGCGGCCTTCGTCTGCGAGTACGTGATCGGCAGCGCCGGTCTGTTCGCGGTCCTCTTGCTGGCGATGCAGCTCGCGTCCTACGCGGCGACGCCCCCGGTCGTGAAGCTCTCCCGCCGCTGGGGCAAGAAGCGCGCCTGGGCGGCGGCGATCGTGCTGCAGGCCAGCGGCTACCTCGGAATGCTCGGCGTGGGCCCGGGCGACGCGGCCTGGGCGATCGCCTGCTTCGTGCTGCTCGGCGTGGGGGCCGCCGGCGCGAGCGTCGCCGGCCTGTCGATCATGGCCGACACGGTGGACTACGACGAGCATCGCAGCGGCGAGCGCAAGGAGGCCATGCACTACTCCGCCATCAACCTGACGCGCAAGCTCGCCTTCGGCTCGATGGCGATGATCGGCGGCCTGGCGCTGGGCTGGATCGGCTTCGAGCCCAACGCCGAGCAGTCCGCCGACACGCTCGCCGCGCTGCGCCGGCTGTTCGCGCTGCTGCCGGGCGGCGCGATGCTGATCGCGCTGGCGCTGCTCGCCCGCTTCCGGCTCGACGAGCACGAGCACGCGCGCATCCGCGCGGACCTCGACGCCCGCAACGCCGACGGCTGACGCCTCCCGGCCGCCGGCTCAGCGCGCGTCGCCGAGCAGCTCGAGGAGGTTCCCGCTGTAGAAGCGGTCGAGCGCGGGCTCGGGGATGCCGCCGAGGCTCTCGGCGAAGCGCTTGATCGGATTGCGCCCGCCCTCGGGGTGCGGGTAGTCGCTGCTGAACATGAAGAGCTCGGGGCCGGCCTGCTCTATCATCCAGCCCACGGGCTCCTGCGAGTACGGCGTGAAGAAGAGCTGTCGCCGCGCGTACGCGGACGCGGGCTGCGGAAGGTCGAGGTGCGGCTCGGCGCGCACGAAGACCTTCTGGACCAGGTCGAGCTTCCGCAGCCAGCTCACGACCCACACGGCGCCCAGCTCGATGCAGCCGCCCCGCAGCCGCGGGAAGCGCTCGAGCACCCCGTCGAGGACCATGACGTTCAGGAACGACTCGGCGGCGTGCGCGATGGTCATCAGGTCCTTCGACAGCAGGCTCTGGCCGTCGATGAGGAACTCGCTCTGCCGCGGGATCCCGTTGTTGTAGAACGGGGCGTGCATGCGCCGGCCGTCGTTGCCGATGTGCAGCACGAACGGCACGCCGGCGTCCTGGAGGAGCGACCAGAGCGGATCGTAGTCGGGGTGAGCCGGCGAGACCTCCGCGGGCGGCTCCTTGGACAGCTGGAGCGCGCTGCAGCCCAGCTCGATGGCCTCGCGCGCGAGGCGGACATCGCGCGCGGGATCCGCCATCGGGATCAGTCCCACCGGGCGCAGGCGCGGGTCGTCCGAGCAGAAGTCGGTGATGGCCCGGCACTCCGCGAGCGCACCGCCGTAGAGCAGGTCGTGGTTCGTCGGGTCGTTGAACTGCACCCACGAGAAGGTCGGGAAGACCAGCTGCGCCTCGAAGCCCAGCAGGTCGAGCGCGACGCTGCGCTCGGCCGGGTCCGAGGCCCCCAGTGCGGCCCACTCCTTGGCCAGCATGAGCATGCGCTCCGCCTCGGCTCGCGCGTCGGGGTCGTGCAGGCGGCCGCGCACGTCGTCGAGCGTGCCCGCGTGCTCCAGCGGCAGGTGCTCCGGGCGGTGCATCGACAGGTCGGGCTCGAACGGCCGCAGCAGCGGCCGCACCTCGGGGTCCGCGTACGGCGTGAGCCAGTTGCGCGGCTCCATCACGTGGCTGTCGGCATCGCAGTAGCGGCGGTCGGACGGGGCGTAGGTCATGGACACTCCGGGCGCGCGGCGTGCACGCGTGGGAATTGTACCCTTCGATCAATCTCCGGGGGACCGAGCGCATGGATCCGATCGCTGCCTTCGCCGCCTACGCCGCCGACTTCGAGCGCTGCGTCGCCGACGACGAGTGGAGCCGCCTGGAGCGACACTTCGCCGAGGATGCCGTCTACCGCGTGACCGGCCAGCCGCCCCTGGGCGGCACCTGGAGCGGGCGCGACGGGGTGCTCGAGCACCTCCGCGAGGTGCTCGATGACTTCGACCGGCGCTTCGACTCGCGTCGCGTCGAGCCGCTGGGCGACTTCCGCGTGGAGGGAGCCGCGCTCGAGCTCGACTGGCGCGGCATCTACACCCTCGAGGGCGCGCCCGACCTCGAGATCCGCGGCACCGAGCGCGTGGAGCTCGACGCGGACGGTCGCATCCGCCTGCTCGAGGACCGCATGGCCCCGGAGACCGACGACGTGGTGCTCCCGTACGTCGCTCGCTACCTGACCTGATCCGCGGCGCCGTACGCGGGCACGAGCCAGCGTGCGAGACGGCGCACTCCCGGGCGCGCCCCGGCCACGAGCTGCTCGTACGTGCGCCCGGTGCGCGCCAGCCAGGCGTGGTTGGCCAGCAGGAACGAGAGCTCGGCGCTGTCGCGCCGCAGCGGCAGCAGGTACGCCGCATAGCCGAGCAGCGGGATCGCGGCGATCGCCAGCACGCCGATCGAGTGCACGCGCGCGCGGGCACGGTTGCCGCGCAGCGTCTCGACTCCGCGATTTCCCGCGACCCAGAGCACGCGGCTGATCGTCCCCAGCGGCAGCGGGATCACGTCGAACGCGAAGACCATGGCGATCCCGAGGTGCGCGCCGAGGTGACCCAGCACGTAGCCCGAGCGCTCCAGGTGCGCGGGCAGCTCGGCGCGCAGTGCCGCGGCGCGCGCCGGTGGTACGTGACCGTCGTCGACCAGCCGCGTCAGCGTGCGGTCCAGGGCCTCGGGGTCGGCGATCTGCCCCCGTGCGCGCTCGATCGCGGCCTCGAGCCGCTGGCGGTATCCCATGGCGCGGTCCCCGGTGCGTCCTCACGACAGGATACGACGCCCGCGCCACGAGCCGCCGCGCGGCCGGCAGCGGGGCATTCGGCAGCCTGCTAGCAGGCTGCTGAAGAACCCCGGACCGAGCCACGCGAGCGGGTTCGGGCCGAGATCAAGGCGCGAAACCGCGGGCGTAGTGCCCCTACGGCGAGGTTTCGCAACGCAGAGATCGGCCCGAGGACGCCGCGGGGCGACGGGAGCGGGTTTTTCAGCAGCCTGCTAGCTTCGCGCGCCATGCCTTGCAGACCGGCTCGCCTGCTCGTCTCCTGTCTCGTCGCGGCGTGTGCGCTGGGCGCATGCGGCCCGGAGGTCCGCGATCCGACCCGGCCCGATCTCGTGCTGCTCACGCTCGACACCACCCGCCGCGATCGCCTGACCTTCTACGGCTACGCGCGCGAGACCACGCCCCGCCTCCAGGCGCTGGCCGACAGCGGCATGGTGTTCGAGGACGCGATCTCGGTGCACACGAACACCGCCCCCGCGCACGCGTCGATGCTCACCGGGCTCTACCCGCGCTCGCACGCCGTCGAGCGCAACACCGACGCCCTGGCCGACGAGGTGGAGACCCTGCCGGAGATCCTGCGCGAGCACGGCTACGACACCGCGGCGTTCATCAGCGGGCGCACGCTGCGCCGGCGCACCGGGCTGTCCCGCGGCTTCGACGTGTACGACGACATGGTCGAGACGGCCTGGCGGCGCAACGGGCGGGGCACCGTCGACGCGGCCGTGGCGTGGCTCGAGTCGCGCACCGGCGAGCGCCCGTTCTTCCTCTGGGTGCACCTGTTCGACGTGCACTACCCGTATCAGCCGCCGCAGGAGCTGCTGCGGGTCTTCCTGGGCGAGCGAGCGCCCGCGAAGCTGCCCCACGCCCGCGGCCTGAAGACGCAGCGCAGGCTCTCGCCCGAGCAGGTCGAGGCGGTCGAGGCCGGCTACGACGCCGCCATCCTCTACGCCGACCACCACCTGGGCCGCCTGCTCAACGCGATCGCCGACCGGCAGATCGCCGAGACCTTCATCGCGCTCACCGCCGACCACGGGGAGACGCTGCACGAGCGCGACTGGGCCTTCGACCACGGCGCCCGCGTGACCGACGAGCAGATCCGCGTGCCGCTGGTGCTCTGCTGCCGCAGTCCCGGGAGCCGCATCGCCGGCCAGGTCTCGGTCGTGGACGTCATGCCCACCTTCCTGGACGTCGCCGGACTGCCGGCGCCCGCCGGCATCTCGGGGCGCTCGCTGCTCGCAGCGGAGCCGGCCGGCGCGCCGCGCCCCGTCTTCAGCCATGCCCGCCCGGAGCGCGAGCGCGTGCCGGAGCTGCCGGCCGAGCTGGCGGAGCGGCTGGTGGAGAAGGGCCTGATCGATGCCGTGCGCGTGCCGCCGCACAAGCTCGTGGCCTGGCCCACCTCCGACGGGGGCCGCGCCCTGCAGCTCTTCGACCTGGAGAGCGACCCGGGCGAGACCCGCGACGTGGCCGCCGAGCAGCCGCGCCGCGTGCAGGCGCTGGGAGCCCTGCTCGAGCAGTGGCGAGCCAGCACGCGGGTCGCCCAGGCCGCTGCGGCGCCCGCACTCTCACCCGAGGACGAGGAGGCGCTCCGCGCCCTCGGCTACATCGAGTAGGGGCGAGGCGGCCGGGAGCACGCGATCTCGACGCGTCCTCGGGGGCACGCGTCCTCGGCGACCGGGAGGTCGCCTGCGGGTCGCGTCCCCTGCGGGCGCGCCGATCTCACGCACTCCCGGC
>JAJDAJ010000078.1 GCA_029261925.1 Deltaproteobacteria bacterium
AGCAGCGCCGCGCTGGCGGCGCGCGGCCGGGTCAGCGGGAGCTTCGCACTCGAGCGGGACGACGACCTGCTCGCCCTCGAGGTCGACGGCGCCGTGCGCGGTCTCGACGTGGAGCCACCGGGCTTCCGGGTGCCGCTGCGACCCGCAGCCACCCGCGTGGAGGCGCGCCTGGAGCGCCGCGGCGGCGGGCCGCTGCAGCTGCTCGTGCGGCGCCTGATGCTCGACGACGCCGACCTGGGCGGAACCATCGAGCTCGACCTCGCGGCGCGCCACACGCGCGGGCAGCTGGCGATCGCGCCGTTCGAGCCGGGGCCCTCCACGCGGCTGCACCCGCTGTCGATCCTCGGGCTGATGGTGCCGAGCTGGGCCGAGCGCAACGCGCGCATCGTGGCGGGCCGCGTGCTCGACGCCGAGATCCGCTGGGACACCGCGTTCGAGGACTTCGGCGACACCTTCGGCTTCCGCGGCGAGAGGGACCCGGGGGCGCTGGGCATCTCGCTGCGCGTGACCGGAGGGAGCTGGCAGCTGGCCTCCGGCGCCCCGATCGACGGCATCTCCGGAGCGCTGCGACTCGACGCGAACACCCTGCACGCGAGCGATGTGCGGCTGCGCGGCAGCGACGGCGAGTGGCTGCCCCGCATCGACCTGCGCGTCTCCGGAATGCACCGCTTCGCGCACCTGCCCGACGCCGAGAAGCGCGCCCCCGATGGACCCGGCGCGATCCCCGGCCTGCCGACGCTGCTCTCCCGGATCGCCGGCGAGCCCGGGGGGGCTCCGCTCGAGCTCCGCTTCGAGGACCTGGAGCTGCGGCACGCGGCGGCGCTGCTCCCGGTCCGCGAGGCGCGGGGCAGCCTGGTCTCGAGCGGCCCGCGCATCCGGATCGAGTCGCCGCGCGCCGTCGTCGGCGGCGTGCCCGCCCGCGTGGAGCTGCGGCTCGACCGCGAGCGGAATGCGCTGCGCATCGACCTGGCGTACGCCAGCACGACCGCCGCCCCCCCGCCGCCGGTGCCGGACCACTGGCTGCGCGCCGACCTGGCGCTGGATGCGCTCGACCTCGGCGGCTGGCAGGTTCGCGCGCCGCGGGTCCGTGTGCGCGCCCTGGGCGACGGCGTGCAGCTGGAGCGGATCGAGGGCCGGCTGGGCGACGGTACGCTCACGGGCAGCGGTGCGCTGGATCTCGGCGACGCCGCGGCCGTCCCCTACCGGCTCGACCTGGTGCTGGAGGGCGCGGATGCCTCCCGGCTCGCGTCGAACATGGGCCTGGAGCCGCAGAATCTCTCGGGCCGGCTGGACGCCCGCGGCAGCCTGAGCGCGGCGCTGGCGCCGGGCGCGACCTTCCTCGACAGTGCCCGGGCCGATCTCGAGGTGCGCCTGGAGCAGGGGCACCTCGGGGGGCTGCCGGCGATCCTCGCGATCGCGCGCCTGCCCTCGCTGGGCGGCGCCCGCGCCCTGCTGGGCCGGCCGCTGCGCTTCGACAGCGCCGACGGCCGGCTGGCGATCCGCGACGGACGCGTCGAGCTCAGCGACGGGCGGCTGCTCGGTTCGGAGCTGCGCCTGCTGGCCGACGGCCAGCTCGAGCTGGCCGACCCGGCGCGCCGGCGCGACGTGCTGATCACCCTGCTCTTCCTGCGCACGATCGACCGCGTGATCGGCACCGTGCCGCTGCTGCGCGACGTGATCCTGGGCGACGACGAGAACCTGCTGGCCGCCTCGTTCCGCGTGACCGGGCCGGTCAACGACTCCAGCGTCACCTATGTTCCGCCCGAGGGCCTCGCCGGAGCGGCGAGCTGGGCGACGGGCGTGCTGGCGTCGGGGGCACGGCGCCTGGGCAAGATGATCCGCGCGCCACTGCCCGGCCGGCAGTCGCCGCAAGAGGAGAAGGATGCCGAGCCGGAGCAGCCAGACGAGGGCACGCGACCGGGTCCTGAGTCGCCGTGAGCTGGTGCGCGAGGTCGCGCGCCTGAGACGACGCGGCGCGCGCGTGGTGTTCACCAGCGGCTGCTACGACCTGCTCCACGTGGGCCACGTGCGCAGCTTCGAGGCGGCGCGCGCCCTGGGCGACACGCTGGTGGTGGGCGTCAACCGAGATCGGCGCGTGCGCGAGCTGAAGGGCGACGCCCGCCCCGTCGTGCCCGAGCGCCAGCGCGCCGAGATGGTGGCGGCGCTGCACTGCGTGGACCACGTGGCGCTCTTCGGCGAGGACGACGCCGCGCCACTGATCCGTGCGCTGCATCCCGACGTGGTCTGCAAGGGCGGTGAGTACCGCGCCGAGCGCATTCCCGAGCAGGTCGCGATCGAGGCGCTCGGAGGGGAGTTCGTGCACCTGCGCCAGGTGCCCGGCGTGCGCACCTCGCGCATCCTGGAGCGGATCCGCTAGCAGGCTGCTGAAGAACCCCGGACCGGAGCGGGTTCTTCAGCAGCCTGCTAGAAGCCGGGCTCCGGGCGCAGGTCGTCGCGATGCAGCAGCTGCACCGGCAGGCGCGCGCCCGCCGCGGCCCCGGTGGCCGCGGCCTCGACGATCGCGAGGCCGTCCGCGCGCACCATCGACAGCAGCACGTTCGAGGCCTGGTCGCCGGTCGGGCACGCGTGCAGCGTGCCGTCGCGCTCCTCGAGCCGCACGCGCACGAAGTGCAGGCGCCCGGCGGGCTTCTCGTAGGCCTCGTCGAGGATCGCCGGGACCACGGGCCGGTACAGCGCGCGATGCCCCATCATGCGCAGCAGCGCCGGCCGCACGAACTGCTCGAAGGCGACCAGCGTGGACACGGGGTTGCCGGGCAGGCCGAAGACCGGCCTGCCCTCGACGGACACGAACGCCAGGGGCGCACCCGGCTTCATGCGCACCCGCCAGAGCCGCATCTGGCCGCCGAGATCCGCGAGCACCTGCTTGATCCAGTCGCGGTCGCCCACGCTCACGCCGCCCGTCGAGATCACCACGTCGCACTGCAGAGCCTGGCGAAAGCGCGCGCGGATCACGTCCGGGTCATCAGGGGCGATGCCCAGGTAGACCGGCTCGCAGCCGATCTCGCGCAGGGCCGCCTGCAGGTTGTACGAGTTCGAGGTCACGATGCGGCCGTCGTCGGCCAGGCGGTCGGGCTCGACCAGCTCGTCGCCGGTCGAGAGCACCGCCACGCGCGGCCGCTGCGCCACGCCGACCACGGTGCGGCCGAGAGCGGCGAGCATGCCCACGTGCGCGGGGCGCAGCACGCTGCCGGCGTCGGCGATGTGCAGCCCGGGCCGCACATCGGAGCCGGCGCGACGCACGTGCTGCCCGGGCGTCGCGGGCGCGAGCACGCGCACCCGGCCCTCGCCGGCCTGCTCGGTGTCCTCGATCATGACCACCGCGTCGGCGCCCTCGGGCACCTCGCCGCCGGTCATGATCCGCGCCGCCTCGCCGGGACCGAGCTTGCGGCGAGCGCGCCGGCCGGCCGGCAGATCGTCGACCACGGCCAGCTCGGCGGGCACCCGCGCGACGTCCTCGGCGCGCACGGCGAAGCCGTCCATGCCCGAGTTGTCGTGCGGCGGAATCGAGATCGAGGCCTCGACGTCCTCGGCCAGCACGCGGCCGCCTGCGGCGGTCAGCGGAACGGTCTCCGCGCCCAGCGGGCTCACGGCGCCCAGGATCAGCTCACGGGCCTCGGCCACGCTGACCGACTGTCGCTCGGGCTGGACCCCGTCCTGGGATGCGCGCCTTCCTGAGCCTGCCTGCTTCATGAGCAACCTCCGGCCAGATCTGCTCTATAATTAGGCAGACGGACCTCGTCCTGGCCCGGTCCGGAGCCGTAAGGTGCCCGAAGAGGCCCCGCCAGCGCCAGCGCCCGCCTGGCCCGGTTGATGCACTGATCCGGAAGACTGGAGACCCCGTGAACCCCGATGCCAGCCGCCTCGACGAGATCCTGGGATCGCTGCATGCCGGGATCGTCGCGGTCGACGGCCACGGCTACATCGAGCTGATCAACGCCGAGGCCAGCCGGATCCTGGCGCTCTCCGCCGAGACCGCGCTGGGACGCAGGCTCGACGAGTGCCTCGGCAGCGACCACCCAGTCAGTGGCCTGCTGCGCGCGGCGCTGGACCAGCAGCGCGACCTGGCGGCGAGCCGTGTGCGTCTCGACGTCTCGCCCGGGTGCAGGGTCGTGCTGGACCTGGCTGCCTCCCCGGTGCTCCACGCGCGGCCGCCCGCAGGAGCCGTGATCACGCTGCACGACCGCACCGCGGGCGAGGAGCTGGAGGCCCACGTCGACCAGCTCGACCGTGCCGAGAGCTTCGCCCGGCTGGCGGCCGGGATCGCGCACGAGCTCCGCAACCCGCTCGGCGGCATCCGCGGCTCGGCCGAGCTGCTGGAGATGAAGCTCGACGATCCCGACCTGCGCCGCTATCCGCGTCTTATCCGCGAGCAGGCCGACCGCATGCGCGGCCTGCTCGACGATCTGTCGCAGCTGACGCACAGCGGCACCCTGGGACTCGCGCCCACCAACCTGCACCGGCTGCTCGACGCGCTGATCGACCTGCAGGGCGAGACGCCGGAGTGGTTCGGGATCAAGCTCGCGAGGGAGTACGACCCCAGCATCCCCGACCTCGAGCTCGACGCGCCCCGCGTCGAGCAGGTCTTCCTGAACCTGCTGCGCAACGCCGCGCAGGCGCTGCAGAACCGCGGCGTGATCACGGTCCGCACGCGCGTCGAGTCGAGCTTTCAGATGGGGCAGCGCCGGCGCTCGATGCCGATGGTCCGGGTCGACGTCGAGGACACCGGCCCCGGGATCCCGGACGGAGAGATCGAGCACATCTTCACGCCCTTCTACACGCGCGGGAAGACCGGCGGCACCGGACTCGGTCTGGCGATCGCCCGGCACTGGGTCGTGCGCCACGGCGGACACATCCAGGTCTCGAGCGAGGAAGGACTGGGCACGCGGATGCGCGTGCTGCTTCCGCTCCGGAGGAGCCCATGAGCCGGATCCTGATCGCCGATGACGAGGACTCGATTCGCTTCGTGCTGCGCGAGGCACTGGCCGGCGCAGAAAACGAGATCGTCGAGGCCAGCGACGGGATCCGCGCGCGCGAGCTGCTGACCGAGCAGCACTTCGACCTGGCATTCCTCGACATCCGCATGCCGGGCGCGACCGGGCTCGAGGTGCTCGAGGAGCTGGGCGGGCGCAGCGGCTCCGGTCCGGCGATCGTGATCATGACCGCGCAGAACACCTTCGACAACGCCATCGAGGCCATGAAGCGCGGGGCGTTCGACTACCTGACCAAGCCCTTCGACCTGCGTGAGGTCGAGGCCCTGGTGGCCAAGGCGCGCAACCTCGACAGCCTGCGCGGCGAGGTCGCGGAGCTGCGGCGCGAGCTGGGCCAGGTGTTCCGCGGCGGCGAGATGCTGGTGGGCCAGAGCCCGCTGATGCTCGACATGCTCAAGATGATCGGCCGCGTGGCCCCCAGCGAGGCCGCGGTGCTGATCCTGGGGGAGAGCGGCACGGGCAAGGAGCTGGTGGCACGCGCCGTCCACTACCACAGCCGCCGGCGCGAGGGACCCTTCGTCGCGGTGAACATGTCGGCCCTCCCCTCCGAGCTGATCGAGGCGGAGCTCTTCGGGCACGAGAAGGGCGCGTTCACCGGCGCCGTCGAGGCGCGCTCCGGGCGCTTCCGTGAGGCCCACGGCGGCACCGTCCTGCTCGACGAGATCGGCGACCTGCCGCTGCCGCTGCAGACCAAGCTGCTGCGGGTGCTGCAGGAGCGCGAGGTCACGCCGCTCGGCGGCAAGCAGGCGCTGCCCATCGACGTGCGCATCATCGCGGCGACGCACCGTGACCTGGAGCGGATGGTCGCGGAGAAGGAGTTCCGCGAGGACCTGTACTTCCGGCTCAACGTCGTGCCACTGCGCATCGCCCCCCTGCGCGAGCGGCGCGAGGACATCCCGGCGCTGGTCCAGCACTTCGTGCAGCGCTTCTCCAGCGAGCTCGATGTGCCGCCGCGCTGGCCCACCGAGGCGGCGCTGGAGCTGCTGGGCGCGCAGCCCTGGCCGGGCAACGTCCGCGAGCTCGAGAACGTGATGAAGCGCGCGCTGGTCCTCGCCGCCGGCGAGGTGATCACGCCCGACGACATCCAGGGCGCCACCGGGCTGGATCACTTGGCGTCGGACGAGTGGACCGAGGTCGCGCGCGGCGAGTTCGCCGACGCGCTCGACGGGCTCGGCGAGGACGCACCCGGCCCGTACTGGGAGTTCGTCGAGCGGCTCGAGCGCGCGCTGATCCTCGAGGCGCTCGAGCGCAGCGGGGGCAACCAGATCCGCGCCGCTCGACGTCTGGGCATCAACCGCAATACCCTGCGCAAGAAGATGACCGATCTGGGCATCAGCGGCGCGGGGAAGGCGGATTGAGCCGGGCGGACGTATCCCGCATCGCCGGGCTACACGCGCTGGCCGACGACGCCCCGGCCTGGCCGCGCGACGTGCGCGGGCAGGTGAGCGCGGCGCTCGAAGGCGAGGCCTCGGTGATCCAGCTGCGCCTGAAGCACATGCCCGACCGCGAAGCGCTGGCGCTGGCGCGCTGGGCGCGGGCGCGCTGCCACGAGGCCGGCGCGCTGCTCATCGTCAACGACCGCTTCGACCTCGCCGACCTCGCCGACGCCGACGGCGTGCACCTTGGCCAGGACGACGTCGCCCCCGAGGAGCTGCCCGCGGCGGTGCGCGCGCGATGCCTCGTGGGCTGGTCGACGCACACCCTCGAGCAGGTCGAGGCCGCCGCGCTCCGGCCCGTGGACTACATCGGCTTCGGGCCGGTGTTCGGTACCGCATCGAAGGACTCGCCCTGGAGCGCCCGGGGCGTCGAGGGACTGGCGCGTGCGGTCGAGCGCGCGCGCTGCCCGGTGATCGCGATCGGCGGCATCGACGCCGCGCGGGCGGGCTCGCTTCGCGCCGCGGGCGCCGCGGGCCTCGCGGTCATCGGCGCGCTGGCCGGGGCCGACGATCCCCCGGCGGCCGCCCGCGCGCTGCGCGAGGCCTTCGAGGCGGGCAGCTGACGTGCGCTGGGTCGGTCTGCTGGGGATCGCGTTCGTGCTGGCCACCGCCTGGGCGCTGTCGACCGACCGCCGCCGCATTCCCTGGCGCGCCGTGGGCGCGGGCCTGGCGCTGCAGCTGCTCATCGCGCTGCTGGTGCTGCGAACCCCCTGGGGACGGGCGCTGTTCGGGGCGCTGAACGACGCGGCCCTGGCGTTCATCGGGGCGGCCGACGCGGGCATCGAGTTCGTCTTCGGGCGCTGGCCGCAGCGCGTCCTCGACGACGGGGGAGAGCCCGTCGAGCTGCCCTACGTGTTCGCCACACGCGTGCTGCCGGTCGTGATCTTCATGAGCAGCGTGTTCGCCGTGCTCCAGCACTGGGGCTGGCTGCGCTGGCTGGTCGACCTCTTCGCGCGCGTGCTGCGGCGCCTCCTGGCCACCAGCGGCGCTGAGTCGCTGGCCACCGCGGCCAACGTGCTGCTCGGCATGACCGAGGCCCCGCTGATGATCCGGCCCTGGGTCGCCGGGCTGACGCGCAGCGAGCTCTTCTGCGTGATGACCGCCGGGATGGCGACCGTGGCCGGCTCGGTGCTGGTCGCGTACGTGGGCATGCTCGGCCCCGACTCCGCGGGCCACCTGGTCGCCGCGAGCTTCATGTCGGCGCCGGCGGCGATCGCGATCGCCAAGCTCATGCTGCCCGAGCAGGACACGCCCGCGACGGCGGCCGGCGCGCTGCCGGTCGAGGGACCGGCCGCGCAGAACACGATCGATGCCGCCGCCTCCGGGGCCGCCGCAGGCGTGCAGCTCGCGCTGAACATCGGAGCGATGCTGATCGCGTTCGTCGCCATCGTGCACCTGCTCGACGGCGTGCTGGGGTGGGCAGGGGCGCTGGCGGGGATCGACGGCCTCAGCCTGGGACGCCTGCTGGGAGCGGCGCTGGCACCGCTGGCGTGGCTGCTCGGCGTGCCCTGGGCCGACGCGCCCGCGATCGGCCAGATGCTCGGCGTGAAGACGGTGCTCAACGAGTTCGTCGCCTACGAGATGCTGGCCGCGGCGCGCGAGAGCCTCGACCCGCGCTCGGTGGTGATCGCGACCTACGCGCTCTGCGGCTTCGCGAACCTGGGCTCGCTGGCGGTGCTGATCGGCGGCCTGGGCGGCATCGCTCCGGAGCGGCGCGGCGACGTGGCACGCGACGGGCCCCGCGCGATCCTGGCGGGCAGCCTGGCCACGTTCCTGACCGGCGCCATCGCCGGGCTGGTGATGTAGCCGCGCGGCCCCCGCGCTGCGGCCGCTCAGAGCAGACCGGCGGCGCGCAGCACTCGACGCGCCCCGTCCGGCCCGTCGGCGCGCGCCGCCCGCAGGCCGGCGTCGCGCGCGGCCCGGACGTGCGTCTCGACGTCGTCCACGAAGAAGACCCGCCCCGCCGGCAGCCCGAGCCGCGCCAGCGCGTGCGCGAAGATGGCGGGATCGGGCTTGCACGCGCCGACCTCGAAGGAGAGCACGGCCGGATCCAGCAGCTCCCCCAGGCCCATGGCGTCGCGCATGCGCGGCCAGTGAATCGCGCTGGTGTTGCTGAGGCAGCCCACGCGATAGCGCGACCGCAGCTCGCGCAGCAGCGCGTGGGCGCCGGCATGGGGCGTGCCGATCCAGCTCGCCGCGAGCTCCAGCAGCCGTGCGGGCTCCAAGCCGAGCGGCCACTCCTCGAGCAAGCGGCGCGCGAAGCTCTCCGGCTCGATGCGCCCGCACTCCAGGGCCTCGCGCGCGGCGGAGGCGCGCCAGCGCTGCCGGGCCACGTCCGCGTCCAGCGGCGGCTCGCAGAGCCGCGCGAGCACCTCCCCGTCGCGCACGTCGACCAGCACGCCCCCGAGATCGAAAAGGATCGCCTCGATCACGGCGCCGCAGGGTAGCCGCGCTTCGACCGCGGCGCGCCCGCAGCGGCTCTTGGCGCGCCCGGGGCCGGGCGATACGATGAGCCCATGTCGAGCTCGAGTCCGGATCGTGTCGTCGCGGTCGTGGGCGCCACCGGCGCCGTCGGCGAGGTGCTGCTCCGCGTGCTCGAGCAGCGCTCCTTCCCCGTCTCGGAGCTCCGGGCCCTGGCCAGCGAGCGCTCCGCGGGCAGCAGCGTGCGCTTCCGCGGCGAGGAGCACCGCGTCGAGGTGGCGCGCCCGGAGGCCTTCGACGGCGCCGACTTCGTCTTCTTCGCCGCCACCGGGTCGCTCTCGAAGGAGCTCGCTCCCGAGGTCGCGCGGCGCGGCGGCATCGCGATCGACAAGTCGAGCACCTGGCGGCTCGATCCGAACGTTCCACTGGTCGTGCCGGAGATCAACGGGGCGGCGGTCGAGAAGCAGCGCGGCATCATCGCCTGCCCGAACTGCACGACCATTCCGCTGGCGATGACGCTGGAGGCCCTGCGCCGGGTAGCGGGGCTGCGCAGCGCGGTCGTGACCACGCTGCAGGCGGTCAGCGGCGCCGGACTGCCCGGCCTCGAGGAGCTCGCGGCGCAGCAGAGCGCGCTGCACGAGGGGCGGCCACTGCCCGCGCCCAGCGCGTTCGCGGCGCAGATCGCCGCCAACGTGGTCCCGGTCTGCGACGCCTTCGGAGACAACGGTTACACGGCCGAGGAGATGAAGCTGCTCCACGAGACGCGCAAGATCCTCGAGATGCCGCAGCTCCCCGTGACCATGACCTGCACGCGCGTGCCGGTGCCCGTGGGCCACTCGGCCAGCGTGCTGGTCGAGACCGAGCGACCGCTCGAGGTCGCGGCGGCGCGCGCGGCCTTCGCCGCCTTCGAGGGGATCGAGCTCGTGGACGATCCGTCCCGCGACCTGGCCCCGACGCCGGCCGACGTGGTGGGTCGCGACGAGATCCTGGTGGGCCGCGTGCGTCGAGATCTCTCGGGCGACCGGCTCTGGTACTGGGAGTGCGGGGACAACCTGCGCAAGGGCGCCGCCACCAACGCGGTCCAGATCGCCGAGGAGGTCCTGCGACGGGGCCTCGGTTAGGGGGAGCGTGAGCGACGCGGCCGAGCCGCTCTGGCGGCCCTCGCCCGAGCGCGTCGAGCAGGCCCAGATCACGGCATTCCGGCGCGCGGTGGCCGAGCGCCACGGCATCGAGCTGCCCGACTACCGGGCGCTCCATCGCTGGTCGGTCGAGAACCTGGAGGCCTTCTGGGAGGCGGTCTGGGAGGACTGCGCGGTGCGCGGCGAGCGCCGCGGCCCGGTGCTGGCCGACCCGGGGCGGATGCCCGGGGCGCGCTTCTTCCCCGGGACCGAGCTCAGCTGGGTCGAGAACATGCTCTGGCGCCGCGGCGACGGGCCGGCGCTGATCTTCCGGCGCGAGGACGGGCTGCGCTGGACGCTGTCGTGGGACGAGCTGCGCGCGGGCGTCGGCGGGCTGACGCGCTCGCTGAGCGAGCTGGGTGTCGGACCGGGCGACCGCGTCGCCGGCGTGCTGCCGAACACGCCCGAGACGCTGATCGCCGCGCTCGCGACCGCCTCGCTCGGCGCGATCTGGTCGTCGTGCTCCCCCGACTTCGGCACGCGCGCGGTGGTGGACCGCTTCTCGCAGATCGCGCCGCGCGTCCTGCTCGGCGTCGACGGCTATCGCTACGCAGGCCGCGCACACGACACGCGCCGGCAGCTCGGCGAGATCCGGCGCGCGCTGCCGTCGGTACAGCACCTGATCGGCGTGCCGTACCTGGGCAGCGGTCCGATCGAGGGCGCGCTGGACTTCGATGCGCTCTGCCGGCCGCAGAGTGCCGGGCCCGACACCACGCGCTTCCCCTTCGACACGCCGCTCTACGTGCTGTACTCGTCGGGGACGACCGGTCGCCCCAAGTGCATCGTGCACGGCGCCGGGGGGACGCTGCTCCAGCACCTCAAGGAGCAGCAGCTGCACACCGACCTGCGGCCCGACGATCGCTTCTTCTACTTCACGACCTGTGGCTGGATGATGTGGAACTGGCTCGCATCGGGCCTCGCGAGCGGCGCGACGCTGGTGCTCTACGACGGCTCGCCCGCCTGGCCGGGGCCGGAGGCGCTCTTCGACCTCATCGACGCCGAGGAGATCTCGATCTTCGGGACCTCGGCGAAGTTCATCGACGCCACGGCGCAGGCGGGTCTCGAGCCACGCGTCACCCACGACCTCTCGTCGCTGCGCACGGTCCTGTCGACCGGCTCGCCGCTCGCCCCGGGCGGCTTCGAGTACGTGTACCAGCACGTGAAGCCCGATGTCTGCCTGTCGTCGATCTGCGGCGGGACGGACCTGATCGGCTGCTTCGTGGCGGGCAACCCCGCCGGAACCGTCCACGCGGGCGAGGCCCAGGTGCTCGCGCTGGGCATGGACGTGGCCGCGTATGACGCCAGCGGGAAGCCCCTGATCGGCGAGCGCGGCGAGCTCGTCTGTCGCCGTCCGTTCCCGTCCATGCCCGTCGGCTTCTGGGACGACCCGGGCGACGCCCGCTATCGGGCGGCCTACTTCGAGCGCTATCCCGGCGTCTGGCATCACGGCGACTTCGTCGAGATCACGCCCCGGGGCGGAATGGTGATCCACGGCCGCTCCGACGCGGTGCTCAACCCGGGTGGCGTGCGTATCGGCACCGCGGAGATCTACCGCCCCGTGGAGGCGATGGAGGAGGTCGCCGAGGCGATCGTCGTGGGCCAGGACTGGGAGGGCGACGTGCGCGTGGTGCTCTTCGTGCGCCTGGCCGGCGGCCACGAGCTCGACGATGCGCTGCGCGAGCGGATCCGCGCCAGCGTGCGTGCCGGGGCGTCGCCCCGCCACGTGCCCGCGCGCATCGTGCAGGTGCCCGACATCCCACGGACGCGCAGCGGCAAGATCGTGGAGCTGGCGGTCCGCGAGATCGTGCACGGGCGCGAGGTGGACAACCTGGACGCGCTCGCCAACCCCGACGCGCTGGCCCACTTCCGCGATCGCGAGGAGCTGCGCGCCTGAGGGCCTGCGGGCAGCGCAGCTAAGACTCCGGCCGCGCAGGGCCGATCCCTCCCTGGATGTGGATCTCCGCCGCCGCCGTGATCGCGCTGCTGCTGGCCGGACTGGCCGCGTCGGGCCGCCGCGAGCCGGAGTCCGACGCGACCGGGCCGGACGTGGGAAATCCCGATGGCAGTGCAGCGGGCAGTGGCGGCTCGATCGCGTCCGAGCCGGAGGGCCTGGGCTGGGTCCTCAACCCGGAGATGCCCTACCTGATCACGGTTCAGGGGCTCTCCGAGCGCCAGGCCAGCGCCCTGCGGCGGCTCCTCGAGCAGGGTCCAGGCGCGGATCCCGTCGCGCACCGGCAGGCGATCTTCGAGATCGTCAGCCGCCGCACGTTCGTCTGGAAGGAGCTGGAGAGCTTCCTGGAGCAGACCCGGCCCGAGTTCGAGCGCGCCTTCGAGGAGCACCGCAGCAGGAACGCCGGCTACGCGGTCGCGCCCGAGGTCGCGCGGGCCGGCCTCGAGGACGTGCTGCGCGCCGACGCCGCCAGCAGCCTCGGGGCCCAGCCGCAGTGCGACGTGGCCGCGCTGATGGACGACGCGGCCCACGTCGCGCCGTCTGTCTCGACCCTGATGGGCCGCTACGGCTACGCCACCCTCGACCGCTACCTGCGTCACGTCGATCGCCACCTGAGGGTGAAGTCGGTCCCGCCCGACCATGCCGACAGCCAGGACTACGATCTGCTGATCGAGGCGGGTCTCGCGCGGCGCGGCTCCGAGATCCCGACGCACTGCATCCTCGACTTCATGGACATGGACCAGCTGGTCCGGACCACGCACAGGCTGGGCGGTCCCGACTCGCGCAACCGCACCGAGCTGATCCGCTTCCTCGAGACCTCCGACGGCCTGCACGGGGCCCTGGCCGGCTTCGTGGCGGGCGGCTGCTACTACCAGCTGCTGCCGCTGCGCAGGGAGGGCGGCGACGCTCCCGAGGTCGATCCGTTCGACATCGCGCGCAGCTGGCGCTTCACGAACCAGCTGATCACGGCGCTGACCCTCACGTGGAGCAGCGCCGAGGCGAACTCGAACCTGCTGGCCCGCGCCGCTGGCAGCAGCCAGGAGATTCTCGGCTGGGAGGTCGAGCCGGCGCGCAGCTCGCGCTGCCCGTTCGCCCGCACGCAGGCGACACTGCGCCATCCGCCGGGCGATCCGCCGCTGGTCCCGCTGCACGTCGGCTGCACGTGCAGGCTGCGCCCGGTGGTCGCGCCCTGAGCGCCCGGCGCCACGCCCCGCGCACCCCGGGCTACTCTTGACACGGGCCCTGCGGCCCCGGATGGAGCCCCCCTGACGACCGCCGAGCCCACCTCGCCCGCCGCCGCGAACGTTCGCGCGCCGCTGCTGCGCTGGGTCTGGCCCGTCCTGCTCGCGCTGGCGACGGCGCCCACCGTGCTCTGGCTGCTCCACCGCTGGACGCGAAGCAACTGGGACAACGCGCACGGCATGTTCATGCCGCTGATCATCGGGTACCTGGTCCACGACCAGCTGCGGCGCGAGCGCGACGGCGCCCCGGCCAGCTCGCCCTGGGGCCTGCTCTGGGTCGGTGCCGGCCTCGCGGCGATCGCGCTCGACTCGGCGATCCGCACGCAGCTGCTCGCCGCGGGCGGGCTGGTTCTCGTCCTGCCGGGGCTGGCACTGCTGCTCCTCGGCAGCCGGCGCACGCGCCTGCTGCTCTTCCCGCTGGCGATCGCGCCCCTGATGCTGCCGATCCCCGCGAGCTTCGTGACACCGATCAACATGGTGCTGCGCGTGATCACCTCGATCGGGGTCGAGGACGTCCTCGGCGTGATCGGCGTGCCGGTGATGCGGGACGGTACCCTGCTGCTCATGCCCGGAAGCACCGTCCGGGTGGCCGACGCCTGCAGCGGCTTCATGACGCTGTACGCCTCGGTGACCGTCGCGCTGGTGCTCGCGCACCTGTGTCGCTCGCGGCTGCGCAGCGCCGTGCTGCTGCTCGGCTGCGTGCCCATCGCCATCGCCACCAACGTCGTGCGGGTGACGATCCTCACGCTGATGGTGCACTACGGGAACGCCGACCTGCTCGAGACGCGGCTGCACGAGCTCTCGGGCATGGCCTCGTTCGCCATCGCGACCGTGGTGCTGTTCTGGATCGCCGGACGAGACGCGTTCCACGCGCCGGAGCCCACTGGCGTGCGCGTGCAGCCGTCCCAGCGACACGCCCCCGCGCTGGCACTTCTCGCGGGGCTCGCGCTGATCCCGGTCGCGATCAACAGCTACGTCGGTCGGCGCGTCGACGACTGCGCACACCCCGAGGCGCTGGTCATCGGCACGGGCGTGCGCGACCCGGCGCTGCGCGAGGAGCGGGGACGCTGGTTCCACAATCGCCTCGACGCCTTCGCCTGGCGCGAGGGGAGCATTCCGGGGCCGCCGGGGGCCGAGCTGCGCTACGCCATCGCGCGCACCTGGGACCCCAAGCGTGCCTACCACCGGCCCGAGTTCCACTTCGTGGACGATCACGATCCCGCCGGCACGCGCATCGAGCACGTCGAGGTCAGAGAGCGCACGATCCCGGTGCACGTGATCGACTACGCCGGGACGCGCGGGCTCGCGCCGGTCTTCGCGTACGTGCTCGCCTACGACGGCGAGCCCGTGGCCAACCCCTACCTGGCTCAGCTCGCGGCCGCGCCCCGCCAGATGCTCCGCGGCGGCACGCCGATGACGCTCTGGGTCGGGCATGGCCGCGCCGGGGCGGAGCAGCGCGAGGACGCGGTCGCAGCGCTCCTCGAATGGATGGCCGCGTCGTGGCAGCGCTACGAGGACGTCTGCGTGCCGTAGCCCAGGCCGCGCAGGGCCCCGGCGATCTCGTCCAGGATGACCGGATCGTCGATCGTCGGCGGTACGCGGTAGGTCTCGTCATCGGCGATGCTTCGCATGGTGCCGCGCAGGATCTTCCCGGAGCGCGTCTTGGGCAGGCGCTCGACGATCACCGCCTGCTTGAATGCGGCCACCGGCCCGATCTGCTGGCGCACCCGGGCCACCAGCTCGCCGACGATCTCGTCGGGCTCGCGCGCGACTCCCGCCTTCAGGACGACGAGGCCGAGCGGCAGCTGCCCCTTCAGGGCGTCCTTCACCCCGATCACCGCGCACTCCGCGACGTCGGGGTGCCCTGATAGCACCTCCTCCATCGCGCCGGTCGAGAGCCGGTGACCGGCGACGTTGATGATGTCGTCGGTCCGGCTCATGATCCATACGTAGCCGTCGGCATCGACGTAGCCGGCGTCGGCGGTCTCGTAGAAGCCCGGGAAGCGCGAGAGGTACTTCTCGCGGTAGCCCGCGTCGTCCTCCCAGAGCGTCGGCAGCGTGCCGGGCGGCAGCGGCAGGCGCACGCAGACCGCGCCCGTCTGTCCCGGAGGCAGCTCTGCGCCGTGTTCATCGAGCACCCGTACGTCGTAGCCGGGCACGGCGCGGGCCGGGGAGCCGTGCACCACCGGCAGCGGCTCGATGCCCAGGCAGTTCGCGGCCATGGGCCAGCCCGTCTCCGTCTGCCACCAGTGGTCGATCACCGGAACGCCGAGGGCGCGCTCGGCCCAGCGAAGGGTGTCGGGGTCGGCGCGCTCGCCGGCCAGGAAGAGCGTACGGAAGCGCGACAGATCGTGGCGCGCGACGTGCTCCGCGTCCGGATCGTCGCGCTTGATGGCGCGGAAGGCCGTGGGCGCGGTGAAGAGCAGGTTCACGCGGTGCTCCGCGATCACGCGCCAGAATGCGCCGGCGTCGGGCGTACCGACGGGCTTGCCCTCGTACAGCACCGTGGTGCAGCCATAGAGCAGCGGACCGTACACGATGTAGGAGTGGCCGACCGCCCAGCCGATGTCCGAGGCGGCCCAGTACACCTCGCCGGGCGCCATGTCGTACACGTGGCGCATGCTCCAGTGCAGGGCCACCGCGTAGCCGCCCGAGTCGTGAACCACGCCCTTGGGCAGGCCCGTCGTTCCGGACGTGTGCAGGATGTACAGTGGATCCGTGGCGTCGACCGCGACGCAGTCGGCCGGCCTCGCGGCGGCCTCGGCCTCGTGCCAGTCCACGTCGCGGCCCGGCCGGAGCTCGGCGCGCGCCTGCTCACGCTGCAGCCAGAGCACGCGCTCGGGCGCGTGCCGGGCCAGCTCGATCGCGCCCTCGAGCAGCGGCTGGTAGGCGACCACACGCCCGGGCTCGATCCCGCAGGAGGCCGCGAGCACGACCCGCGGGCGGGCGTCGTCGATGCGCGTGGCGAGCTCGGCGGCCGCGAAGCCGCCGAAGACGACGGCGTGGATCGCGCCGATGCGCGCGCAGGCGAGCATGCCGATCACCGCCTCGGGAACGTTGGGCATGTAGACCAGCACGCGATCGCCGGCCTCCACGCCCAGGTCCCGCAGCGCGCCGGCCACCCGCGCCGTACGATCCAGCAGCTGCGCGTAGGTCAGCGTCTGCTGCTGCCCCGACACGGGGCTGTCCCAGATCAGCGCCGGGCGGTCGCCGTGGCCGAGGCGCACGTGGCGGTCGACTGCATTGTGGCAGACGTTGAGCCGCGCACCCGCGAACCAGCGATACATGGGCGCGGCGTCGTCGTCCAGCACCCGGTCCCAGCGCCGCTCCCAGTCGATCACCTCCGCAGCCGCGGCCCAGAAGCCGTCGGGATCCGCCAGCGAGCGTCGATGCTCCTCCGCGATACCCATGGGCCGGGGCTCAGGCGCCGCCGGGGAGGCGCCCGGCGATCGGCTCGTCGAGCAGCCAGCTCCGGTAGTGGAACAGCGACCGGAAGCCGACCCGCTCGTAGACGCGGCGCGCGGGCGCGTTGCTCTCGTTGCAGAACAGGCCCACGGCGGGGCGCCAGTCCAGCAGCCGCTCGATGATCGCCTCCATGCCGAGCGTGGCGTATCCGCGATTGCGCAGGTCGGGCGGGACCATGACGCCCCCGAGCTGCACGATGTGCGCGTTCTCGGCGCCCACGTGCACCTGGAAGACGATGCGCTTGCCCTCGCGCATCACCCACCAGCGTCCGTCGGCCAGGTCCTTGCGGTGGCGGCGCTCGAAGCCGTCGGGATCCGCGCCGCGGCGATCGTCCGCCAGGTCCTCGAGGTGCTGCAGCGCGCTGTTGGCGAGCGTCTCGTCGAGATCGCACTCGCTCGCCCGCTCGACGCGCGCCTCGCACGGCGTACCGCCCAGCCCCCGGCGCCCCTCGCGGTCGACCACGTAGTAGGGCTCGCGACGCTCCCACAGGGGTGTCGCCCCGTGGGCGCGGTAGGCCTCGAAGAAGGGCGTCGTCACCTCCTCGTTGCCCACGATGTGGCGCGGCCGGACCGGGGCGCTCGCGGCGGCAGCAGCCAGCGGCGCATAGGCCTCGGTGCTGCGCGACTCGAGCGTCACGCCCCCGAGCGGACCGATCATCATCAGCGCCTCGAGGCGCCCGTGCGGTACCCAGCCCCAGAAGCCGGGCACGCGCCCGAGCACGCCCGACGACACCACGTAGTCCAGGAAGACGTTGTGGATCGGGCGCGCGCGCAGCAGCAGGCGCGCATCGGCGGTGTCGGCAGCGAGCAGCTCCCGGACCATCGCCGGGCGAGGACCCTAGGCGCTCGCCGCCGCGCTCGGGCGCGCCCGCATGCGCTCGAACCAGGCCGTGAGCTTCTTGTTCGCGGGATCCAGCGGCTGGCCCACGTCCTTGCCGAAGTCCAGGAAGGCGAAGAGCACGACGTCGGCCAGCGAGATGCGGTCGCCCGCAACGAACGGGCGATCGCCCATCAGGCCGTCGAGACGCATCAGGCCGTCGCGGGCGATCGCCTTGAGGCCATCGGCCGCCTCGGGGAGCGTGCGGATCCGGTCCTGGAAGAGCGGCAGACCCTCGGAGAAGCGGAAGCCGTCGGCCATCGGCCCGGTGCAGCTCAGCTCCAGGCGTCGCAGCCACATCCGCGTGCTGGCCCGCTCCTCGGGCGTGCTGCCGACCAGCGCCGGCTGCGGGTGCAGCTCCTCGAGGTACTCGCAGATCACGACCGTCTCCGAGATCACGCGCCCGTCGTCGAGCTCCAGCGCGGGGAGCTGCCCGAAGGGATTGCGCTCGGTGTACGGCGGCTGGCGGTTCTCGCCCGCCAGCAGGTCCACCTTGACGAGCGGGACGTCGATGCCCTTCTCCGCGAGAAACAGCCGCACCAGCCTCGGGTTCGGACCCATTCCGTCGTAGAGCTTCATCCGCTTCCTCCGTCCCCGCCGCGCCGCGGCCACAGGCATTCTCGCAGATCCCGTGGCGCTTGGGACGGCGGCTCCGGGGCGCCGGGACGGGGCTACTCCAGAACCAGGATCGAGATCTCGGGCGGCACCCGGAAGCGCACGGGCAGGATGCTCGTGCCGATCCCGGGGCTGACGAAGAGGTGCCGCCCGTCCTCCACGATGTGACCGATCGCGTAGCGCTCGCCGAAGCGCGACGGGACGATCAGGCGGCCGAGCAGCGGCAGGTTCACCTGGCCGCCGTGCGTGTGCCCGGCCACGGTCAGCGCCACGCGCTCGGGGATGCCGGGAAAGAGATCGGGGTTGTGGGTGAAGGCGAGCACGGGCGCGTCGTCATCGACGGACGCCAGCGCGCCCTCGATGTTGCTCTTGCCCTCCCAGAGATCGCCGATGCCGGCGATCCAGATCCGACCGGCCGGATGCTCGACGGGCACCGCCCGGTTCTCCAGCGTGGGGATGCGCGCGGCCTGCAGCGCGCGCGCCATGCGGGGCCCGTCGACCCACCAGTCGTGATTGCCCAGCACCGCGTAGATCCCGAGCGGCGGGCGCAGCTCCCCGAGCAGCGGCGCGAACTCCTCGGGTGGCACGAAGCGACCGCCGCGCACGCCCTGGATGAAGAGGTCGCCGCAGATCAGCACCAGATCGGGCCGCGCGGCCCGGGTGCGCTCGACGACCTCGCGCACGCGCTCGAGCCCGTTGAAAGGCGAGCCCACGTGAAGGTCGGTCAGCACGGCGACGCGCAGCCCGCGGAGTGCGGCGCCGCGCTCGCCGAGGGCAACCCGGTGCTCGACCACGCGCAGCGAGGCCGGCTCCCACCAGAAGGCCCAGCCGGCCAGGAGCAGGCCGAGCAGGACCAGCCCCGCGAGAGTCGCGAGCAGCGCGTGGCGCACGCCAGATCCCCGCCGCTAGCCCGTGGCGGCGCCCGTGGGGATATCCCGGAAGGGCATGCCCTTGTCGGCGCGGGGCTCGGGCGGCAGCCCGAGAACGCGCTCCGCCAGGATGTTGCGCATGATCTCGTCGGTGCCACCCGCGAGCCGGATGCCGGGCGCGTTGAGGTACGCGTGCTGTGCGCCCAGGTCGTCGATGGCCGCGCCCGCCATGCTCTGCAGCTCGATCGCGAAGCTGGCCAGCTGCTGCCCCAGCGGTGCGGTGACGAGCTTGCCGATCGATGACTCGGGCCCCGGCGTCGCGCCGCGCGAGAGCGCGGTCAGCGTGCGATTTCCGGTGTGCTCCACGCCGCGCAGGCGCACGTGGAACTCGGCGATGCGCTGCCGCACGGCGGAGTCCTCGATCGCCGGCCGGCCGCCGATCTCGAGCCCGCGCGCCAGGCGAATCAGGTCGTCCACGCTCAGGCCGTAGCTGCTGCCACCGCCGAGCGAGGCGCGCTCGTTCATCAGCGTCGTGATCGACACCCGCCAGCCCTCGCCCACGCCCCCCACGCGACTGGAGTCGGGCACGCGAACGTCGGTGAAGAAGACCTCGTTGAAGTTCGAGCTGCCGCTGATCTGCTTGATCGGGCGGATCTCGATCCCCGCCGCCTCCATGTCGATGATGAAGTACGTCAGGCCGTCGTGCTTGGCGACGCTCGGATCCGTGCGTGCGACCAGCATCCCGTAGCGGCTGTAGTGCGCGCCGCTCGTCCAGATCTTCTGGCCGTTGATCACCCAGTCGCTGCCGTCGCGCACCGCGGATGTGCGCAGGCCCGCGAGATCGGAGCCGGCCGACGGCTCGCTGAAGAGCTGGCACCAGATGTCGTCGCCCCGGGCCATGCGCTCGAGATGCGCCTTCTTCTGAGCGTCGCTGCCGTGCGCCATCAGGGTCGGCCCCAGCATCCCGAGCCCGATGCCGAAGACCATCGTCGACGGCGTCCTGAAGCTCGACTCCTCCTGGCGCCAGATCACCGACTCGATCGCACGCGCACCGCGGCCGCCGTACTCCTCCGGCCAGGTCAGGACCGCCCAGCCGTTGTCGTACTTCAGGGCCTGCCAGCTCTGGGCGGCCTCGAGCGCGCTGCCCGTGTCCGGCTCGCCGCCCGCCGCGCGTTCGCCGGGCGCCAGCGGCTCCCAGTGCTGCGCCAGGAACGCGCAGGCCTCGGCGCGGAACGCCGCCTCCTCGGGAGTGTCGTTGAAGTCCATCGATCGCTCCTCAGCTCGCCGCGCCGGTCAGGTGGTCGACCAGGCGGTCCTTCCACTCGGCGGCGCCGCCCAGCGATGCAGCCAGGCTCTTCGCCCGGCGGTAGAGCAGGTGGCAGTCATACTCCCAGGTGTAGCCGACGCCGCCGTGCATCTGGATCATCTCCTGGGTGGCCAGCTCGAACGCGTCCACCGCGCTGATGCGCGCGCTGCACGCAGCCTCGCCCAGCTCCGGCGCGTCCTCGGACAGGGCCCACGCACCGAAGAACGCGTTGGAGCGCGCCAGCTCGATCGCGGTGTACACGTCGGCCATGCGGTGCTTGAGTGCCTGGAATGACGCGATCGGCCGCCCGAAGGCGTAGCGCCCCATGGTGTAGTCGCGGGTCATCTCCAGCGCGCGACGCGCGCCGCCGACCTCCTCGAATGCCTGCAGCACGGCCGCGCGGTGCAGCAGCTGCTCGACGAGTGCCGCGCCCTCGCCGCCGCGACCGATGCGCTCGGCCGGGGCGTCGCTGAAGCTCAGGTCGGCGACCGGACGCGACCCGTCGAGCGACTCGCGCGACTGGCGCGAGACGCCCCCGGCCGCGAGATCGACCCACGCCAGCGAGAGGCCATCGCCCTCGCGCGCGAGCACCACGGCGCGATTCGCGGCGGCGGCGTCGAGCACCGCCCGCTTCTGCCCCTGCAGGCGGCCGTCGACCAGGCGCGTCTCGATGCTCGCGGGCGACGGGCGTCCGGGTCGCTCCGCGATCGCGAAGGCGCCGATCAGCTCACCGTTCGCCAGGCCGGGCAGCCACTCCTTCTGCTGCGTCTCGCTGCCGGCACGCAGCACGGCCTCGGTGGCGAGGTACACCGAGCTGCCGAAGGGAAGCGGCGCCAGCGCGTAGCCGATCTCCTCGGCCAGCAGCGCCAGCTCGAGGTAGCCGAAGCCGGCTCCGCCGTGCTCCTCGGGGATGACCGCACCCTGCCAGCCCATCTCCGCTGCGCCGCTCCAGAGCTCCGCATCCAGCGCGAGATCGGGCGCCTCGAGCACGCGGCGACAGTTCGCCAGCGGCGAGCGCTCCGCGAGGAAGTCGCGGACGGTCTTCTGGAGCAGCTTCTGCTCCTCGGAGAAGTCGAAGTTCACGGGGGGCCTCCAGTGCCGCCGCGGCGAGCGCGGACGCGGCCCATTAGAGCGCTAACGAGGGGGCGCTTCAAGCCAGCACGCCTCATGCGTAATGACTGCGGCGCCGCAGCGCGAGCTCGCGCTCCAGGTAGAAGATCTCCACCGGCTTCTCGTCCGGGCCCGGGTTCTCGATCTTGTGACCGCGCAGGATCACGTCGAGGATCCCGAGGTCGGGCCGGCCCGGATAGGCGCGGGTGCCGCGAATCTCGGTGCTCGCGAAGACCGTCTCGCCCGCGAACAGCGGCGCCGTGTGGCGACCGGTCGCGTAGCGCAGGTCTCCCGGGCTGTTGTCCGCCACGTCGGGGCTCGACAGGCCCAGGCAGAGCGCGAACGGGAGCCCGCCGTAGACGACGAGCTGTCCGCCCAGATAGCGCTCCGGGTCGCGCTCGATCAGGGTCCGGTTGCAGTGCACCTGCGCGGTGTTGTCGAGCATCCCGGTCAGGAAGATGTGCTCGTCGGTCACCGTGCGGCCGCGCGCGTGCTCGATCACGTCGCCGGCCGCGAGCGCCTCGAAGTCCTCCAGGTAGGTGTCCGGGCTCGAGAGGTGCGCGCGCCGGGCGTGCGGCGCCGACGCGTCGTACGCGGGGATCTCGAGCGAGACCTCGACGGGGCTCGCGTCGATCGAGCCCTCGTCGAGTGCCGCGTCGGGATCCGACCGGAACACCTGCACCTTGCGCTCGTAGGCGAGCACCACGTCGCCGGTCTGCTTGCGCGCCACGCTCTGCACGTGAACGACGCCTAGATCGGGGCGCGAGCGCGAGCCCCGCACGCCCAGCACCGTGGTCTCGGTCTCGATCGTGTCCCCGGGGTAGACGATCGCCCCGAAGCGCATGTCGACGTACTCCAGGTTCGCGCGCGCGTTCTCGGAGACGTCCTCGACGGTCTGGCTGAAGGCCACCGCCATCACCAGACCCGGGGGCACGGGGATGCCCGCGTAGCCGCTGGCGCGCGCGTGCTCCAGGTTGCGGTGCAGCGGGCTCGCGGTGAACGAGAAGTCGGTGTAATGCGCGGTCAGGCCCTCGGTGATCGTGCGGCCGCCGCGGTGCCGGAACACCTGACCGAGCCTGAAGTCCTCGAGGAAGTTCCCCGACTGCTTGCGGATGATGGCCACTGCTGCTCGCTCCTTGCTCGCTCCGCGTCAGGGCGCGACCGGCTCGCCCGTGAGCTCCCGGCGCACCGCGCCGGCGAGGTAGACGGACCCGGTCACGACGATGCCCTCGCCCGGCCGCGCCGCAGCACGCAGGCGCGCCAGCGCCTCGAGCGGATCGGGCTCGCACTCTACCGACTCGATCCCCGCGCCGGCCAGGGCCGCCGCCAGCTCCCGGGGCGGCAGGGAGCGCACCGGCTCGGCCCGGGTCGCGACGCAGCGGAGCGTGCCCGGCGGCAGCGCGGCCGCGATGCGCGCGGCGTCCTTGTCCCGGGACACCGAGATCAGCACGCCCCAGGCGCGCCCCGGCCAGAGCTGCTCCAGCGTCGCGGTCAGGGCCGCCACCGACTCGGGCGTGTGCGCGCAGTCGAGCACCACGTCGCCGATCAGCTCGATGCGCGCCGGCACGCGCAGATCCGACAGCGCGCCGAGCTCCCGCTCCGACAGCGCCCGACCCGCGAGGCACTCGACCGCGCACACCGCGAGCGCCAGGTTGAGCGCCTGGTGCGCGCCCAGCAGGGGCGCGCGCAGCGCGCGGCCGTCGTCGAGGCGGAAGCGGACCCCGTCGGGCGTGAGCCGCACGTCGTGGGCGCGCGGCGCGAGCAGCGGCGCTCCGATCCGGGAGGCGCGGACGCGCACCACCGCCTCGGCCTGCGGCGGCAGCGGACCGCAGACCACCGGTACCCCCGGGCGCAGGATACCCGCCTTCTCGGCGGCGATCGCGGCGTGGGTCGAGCCGAGCTTGTCGGTGTGCTCCAGCTGGATCGAGGTGATCACCGAGACCGCGGACTCGACGCAGCGGGTCGAGTCGAGACGCCCCCCCAGGCCCACCTCGATCGCCGCGGCCTCGACGCCGGCCTCGCGGAACAGCAGCAGCCCGAGCGCCGTGGAGACGTCGAAGAAGCTGGGCCGCAGTGCAGGGTCGGCGCGCAGCCGCTCGACGGCCGGGCGCACGCGGCCCAGGGCCTCGAGCAGCACTGGCTCCGACACGGGCGCGGCGTCGATGCGGAAGCGCTCGCGCCAGGTCTCGAGATGCGGCGAGGTGAACGCAGCGCTGCGCCGGCCGGTCGCGCGCAGCAGGCACTCGGCGGCAAGCGTCACCACGCCCTTGCCCTTGGAGCCCGCCACGTGCACGCAGGGCAGGCCCCGCTCCGGGTGATCGAGCGCGTCGAGCAGGGCCTCGACGCGGCGCAGACCGAGCGCCGCGTAGTCGAACTGGGCGCGACGCTCGTGGTCGATCAGGCCCTCGAGCCAGGCCTCGGCGTCTCGCAAGGTCTCGATCGCGGCCTCCTGCGGCTGCCCCCTCCGGGTGCCCCGGCGGGACCGGGGGGCTACCGTGGGCGAATGCCCGGGCCCGGTCGACGACTTCGCTGGTGGGTCGACGGCGAGCCCACGCCGCTGCTGCGCGCTCTCATGGACGCGCCCGACCGCGTGCTGGCGAGCTCCCGGAGTGTGGCCCGCGAGCAGGGAGGTCGCAAACGCTTCTACCGCGTCGAGGGCGACGAGCAGCACCCGGCCTACTTCGTGAAGGTCTTCAACCTGCCGCCCGGGCCGGGCCGCCTGCGCTACCTGGCGCGGCGCTCGAAGGCCCGCGCCGAGGCCGACGTGGCGCGCCGCGTGCGCGAGCGCGGCTTCGACGCGCCGCAGCCCCTGGCCGTCGGCGAGGAGCGCTGCCGGGGTGCGCTGGTGCGCAGCATCGCGGTGGTGCCCGGGCTGCCCGCCGTGGACCTTCGCGAGAAGCTGCGCGAGCCCGGACTCGGGGACGCCCCGCCGCGGGGGCGGGTGGAGGTGGGAGGACCCCTGAAACAGGCGCGACACGCGGCGGGGGTAGG
>JAJDAJ010000079.1 GCA_029261925.1 Deltaproteobacteria bacterium
GCCTCGACCTGCGCGCGACCGTGCAGCGTGCCCCAGAAGTGCTCGACGTAGCGACAGTCGTCGGTGAACATCCGGGCCCAGCGGACCCAGTCCTCGGCGACGCAGCCCACGTAGAAGAACTCCTGGAAGGCGCGATCGACCTCCTCGCGGCTGAACCTGGACATCGGTGGGCTCCCCTCCAGGCGCCGATCCTACCAGTCCGCCCCGCCGCGGGGCTCCCGCGGGCTTGTCTCGATGCCGCGGGCAGGTCACCCTGTGACGACGGGGCAGGGGGGATCGATGAGCGAGAGCTGGCGGCGCTGCAGCAGCTGCAAGAGCGACATCGCGCTGGGCGCGGTGTACTGGGTCTGCAGCGTGTCGACCTGCAACCGCAAGCGCACGGGGCTGGTGTTCTGCTCGACCGACTGCTGGGACGCGCACCTGGGCTACGTGAACCACCGCGAGTCCTGGGCCGAGGAGCGGCGGGCCCCGGCGACCGCGGAGTCTGCGGCGAGCCCGCCGGCCCGGGCGGCCGCGGAGTCGCGGCGTCCGGCCCGACGGATCGTGGTCGAGGACCGCGGCGGGCCCGCCCCGAGCCGCGACGCCGACCTGCCCCGCGAGGTGCTCATCGTGGCCTCGAAGCTGAAGGCCTACATCAAGGCGCGCAGCGGCATGAACACCTCGGACCGCGTGCTCGAGCCGCTCTCCGAGCTGGTGCGCCGCATCGCGGACCGGGCGATCGAGAGTGCGCGGCGCGACGAGCGCAAGACGGTGCTCGACCGCGACCTCCCGCGGACCTAGCTGGCGGCTCGAGAGCCCCGGACCGAGCCACGCGAGCGGAATCGGGCCAGGGTCGAGGGCACGCTCCCGCGCTGCCCGGCCCCGACCCTCCCGCGGCGCGACGGCCTGACGGGTCCGCTTGACGCAGGTCCCGTGCCTGGCCGAGAGTGCGGCGCCACGTGAAGCCAGTGCCCGTCGCGAACCCGCCCGAGAGCCGCGCCTACCTCCGGTACGTGATCTTCCTGCTGTTCTGCGTGCAGGCGCTGAACATCGTGGACCGGCACCTGTTCGGCCTGCTGATCCAGCCGATCAAGGAGGAGCTACAGGTCTCCGACTCGGTCATGGGCTTCATGGCCGGCTTCGCGTTCGCGGCCTTCTACAGCATCGTCGGCCTGCCCGTCGCCCGCTGGGCCGATCGCAGCGTGCGCCGCAACGTGATGGCGCTGAGCCTGTTCCTCTGGAGCGCCATGACCGCGGCCTGCGGGCTGGCGCGCACCGTGCCCCAGATGCTGGCGGCTCGCATCGCCGTGGGCATCGGCGAGGCGGGCGGATCGCCGCCGGCGCACGCACTGGTCGCCGACTACTTCCCGCTCGAGGAGCGCGGCCGCGCCATGGGCCTCACGTCGATGGGCGGAGCCGTCGGAGTCACCATCTCGCTGCTGCTGGGCGGGCTGATCGCGGAGACCTGGGGCTGGCGGGCGGCGTTCTTCGCGATGGGTCTGCCCGGCGTGGTGCTGGCCGTGGTGATCCGGCTGACGCTGCGCGAGCCCGAGCGCGGCCGCTACGACGGCGCCCGGGGCGAGGTCGCCCAGGTGCCCATGCTCCAGGCCGTCCGCCAGCTCGTCGGGATTCGCTCGCTGGTCCACATCTCGCTCGCCGGGAGCCTGCACTCGTTCGCCGGCTATGGCGGCGCCAGCTGGAATGCCGTCTTCCTGATGCGCGTGCATGACTACAGCGTGGGACAGGCCGGCGTGCAGCTCGCCGTCTACAGCTCGCTGGCGGCCGCGGTGGCGGTGTACGCCGGCGGGCGCATGGCCGACGCGCTCGGCCGTCGCGACGTCCGCTGGTACCAGTGGCTGCCCGCGATCGGAGCCCTGGCGCACATCCCGTTCGCCTTCGGCTTCCTGCTCTGGCCCGAGGCCTCGGTGGCGATCTGGTTCCTGATTCCCGGAGCCCTGCTCGGAGGCTGGTGGGCCGCCCCGGGCCACGCCATGGTCCAGACCCTGGCTCCGCTCCACATGCGCGCCACCGCGTCGGCCCTGATGCTGCTCAGCTTCAACCTGATCGGCTTCGGGCTGGGGCCCTGGATCGTGGGCCTGCTCAACGATGCCCTGGAACCGCGCTTCGGCGCCGAGGCCGTACGCTACTCGCTGCTACTGGTAGGATTGACCTCGTTCTGGGGCAGCGCGCACAACCTCCTGGCAGCGCGCACCCTGGCGCGGGACCTCGGGAGGACGGAACCTTGAAGCTCGATCCCCTGCCTGGCGTATCGACCGACGATCCGTTCCCGGTCTACGAGGTGCTGCGCGAGAAGCACCCGCTGCACCGCCTCGAGGAGCGCGACCTGTGGATCCTGTCGCGTCACGCCGACGTGCAGGCCATGCTCAAGGACCCACAGACCTGGTCCTCGGCACACGGCGTGCTGCCCAACGGCTTCAAGCCGGAGAAGCCCACGATCATCGCCATGGACCCGCCGCGGCACACGCTGCTGCGGCACTCGGTCAACCGCGCCTTCACGCCGCGGCGCATCGAGATCCTCTCGGCCCGGATCCGCGAGATCGCCCGGGAGCTGATCGCGGAGTTCCCCGCCAGCGGCGAGCTCGACGTGTTCCATGCGTTCACCGATCCCCTGCCGATGTACGTGATGGCGGCGCTGCTGGGGGTCGGACGCGAGCAGCGGGCCATGTTCAAGCGCTGTGGCGACGCCATCGTCTACGCGCAGGAGAGCCCGCCCGAGCTGCTCGACGCCGCCCAGGCGGAGCTGACCGACTACCTGGCCGTGGTCTTCGAGGAGCGGCGGCGCGCGCCGAAGGACGATCTGATCAGCGTGCTGCTGTCGGACTCGCCCGACGGCCAGGCCCTCGACGAGGAGGAGATGCTCGGCCTGTGCTTCCTGCTGCTCGTGGCGGGCACGGAGACGACGACCAGCGCGCTGGGGAACTCGATGCTGCTGCTCGACCGCTACCGCGAGGAGCGCGACTGGATTGCCGCCGACCCGGCCCGGGTGCCCGCGGCGGCCGAGGAGCTGCTGCGCTTCGACCCGCCCGTTCACGGGCTCTCGCGGGTCGCCAGCAGCGACACGGAGCTGCGGGGTGTGAAGATCGCGAAGGGCGAGCGCGCGCACATGCTCTTCGCCGCCGCGAACCGCGATCCGCGTGCGTTCCCGGAGCCCGAGCGCTTCGATCCGGCCCGCGCCCAGAACCACCACGTGTCGTTTGGCTGGGGCGTCCACTTCTGCCTGGGCGCCAGCCTGGCGCGCATGGAGCTGCGGATCGGCCTCGAGGAGCTGCTCGCCCGCGTGCCCGGCTACCGCGTCGTGCCCGGGGGCGTCGAGCGCCTGCCCTCGGACACCAACCGCGGCTTCTCGCGGCTCATGATCGAGTACTGAGCCGGGGTACGCGCGCGAGACGGCTCACGCGCACGGTGGCCGGCCGCCCGAGAGGTGCTCGATGGCACCCGCGATGGACTCCAGTCGCTCGATCGAGGCGCGCTCGCAGATGCGCTCGCAGCGCCGGCGCAGGGCCGCCGAGCCCGTGTCCCCGATCCCGGTCACGCGCCCGTCGGAGATCCAGAGGCGGGGACCGGGTCGGCGTGCCAGCCACTCCAGGGCCGGCGCGTCCACGATGTTGCCGGGCCCGAAGGCCTCGAGGAAGCGCGCCGCGGCCCGGCGCGTGCCCGACGCCACGATGCGCAGCTCCCCCACGCTGTCGCGGCCCGAGTAGATCGCCACGGTCGCCCCGCGCGGCGTGGCCAGCAGCAGACGATCGACGTCCTCCGCCGTGAGCGACATGCTGCCGCTGGTGTCCACCAGCAGGGTCGCCGCGCCACCGCGACGGGTGCCCCGGAAGATGGCCCGGTCGCTGCTCCAGCGGTGCACGTGGCGCACGACGCTCCCCTCGCGGCGCGAGCCCGCACCGCGACCGGCCTGCCCGCCACTGCGGTGCAGCGATACGCCCAGCGGCGCGCGCACGACGTGCATCTGGCCGGGCTCTCCGCGGCCGCCGCCACGGTCCCCCGGCGCGCTGCTTCCCGCGGGGCCGGCGTGGCCGTCGATCAGGATCCCGTCGATCTCCCTGCCGAACTCGCTGCGCGCGAGGCCCCGGGCATCGAGGAGCCGGACCCGCCTCAGCTCGCGGGCCAGCTCCCGCGCCAGCCGCAGCCCGGCGCGGAAGGGTGCGACGTCGCCCCCGTGCCGGCGCCGCGAGGTCTCGAGGCCCTGCGCCACGCGCGCCCCGCGCTGCGCCACGAAGCGTCCGGTGCCGGCCTCCCGGGCCAGCAGGTCCTCGAGCGCGGGCCGGGCGCTGCTCCCGATCGAGGCGATCGAGCGCATGAGCATGGCGAAGACGTCCCCCCGGGCCGCGTCGGCCTCGAGCAGCCCGAGCACGCGCGCGACCGCGTCCGCATCGAGGCGCATGGGGACGCCCCGCTGCCCCAGCGCCAGGTTGATGCGCGCGTCCTCGACCGCGGCCAGGATCCGCGGGTCGAAGCGCACGCGCGGCAGCCGCGGCGGAGAGAACGCCACGTGGCCGAGCTCGTGGCGCGCGACCGGGCGACCGTACGGATCGAGTGGCACGGCGATCCACCGCTCCACCAGGCTGACCACGCCGTTGCTCGGCAGCAGCTCGTGATTCGAGTCGCGAACCCGCCATCGAGCGGAGCTCCGGACCGCCTCGACCAGCTCGGGGTAGGGCGCACAGCGGATCGGGAGCGTCGGGCCGGGCATCAGTCCACCCCCCCGGCAAGCACGAGCGCGTCGAAGATCTGCGAGCCGCGTTCCGCTCCGAACACGAGCAGGCAGGCCTCCTCGAGTTCGAACGAGCCCAGCAGGCGCTGCAGCACCAGCCAGCCGCGCAGGGAGACGCGGCGCTCCTCTTCCAGGTGAACGCTGCGCAGGGCTGCCTCGCGCAGCGCGGGCCGCAGGCGCGCGAGTGCGTCGGGGTGCGCCTCCGTGATCTCGATCCGGCACTCGAAGCGATCGCGGAGCGCCGGGGGCAGGCTCTCGGGCGGCTGGTTGTCCGTGGCGACGACGTTGAAGCCGGGCGCGGGCCGGAGCTCCTCGTTCGTGGGCAGCACGAAGCGCGCGGTCTCCGGCGACTCGATGATGGGGTGCAGGAAGTCGAGGACGTCGGGGGAGGCGTGTGTGAGCTCGTTGATGACCAGGCGCGCCCCCGCCCGCATCGCCGTCGAGACCGGTCCGTCGTGCCAGACCAGCGTGTCGCCCCGCGGGACCCACGTGCCGCGCAGCTCGCTGCAGGGCTGCTCCTCGGTCAGGGTGATCGCGTGGACGCCGCGTGCGATGCGGCCCGTGTTGAAGGCCACGTAGGTCTTGCCGAGGCCGGGAGGTCCGTGGAGCAGGATGCTGTTGAGATCGGGGCAGGCGAGCGCCCGCGCGGCCATCTCCCAGCCCACGCGCGCCGCCCGCTCGCCGGACTGCTCCTGGCCCGGGTCCGTCTCATGCCTCGCAGATCGCCTCGCCATCGCGCTTCCTCCTTGTTCGGGTGCGGGCGAAGCATGAGGCCGGAAGCCAGCGTCGCGAGAACGAACCTCAGTCCGTTACCCGCCAGCCCGGGTTTCGGGCCAAAGCGAGCCGCGCACGGCTGCGCGCTCCGGGCCGAGCGCGAGCCGCGGTTCATCTAGCCCGCGCGCAGCAGCTCGTGAATCTTCCAGCGATCGATCCAGTCCAGGTCGGTCGGCCGCTCCGGAATGTCCCCGCCGCGCAGCTCCAGCATCCGGAAGCCGGGATCGCGCAGCAGATCCCCGCGACGGTGGCGCAGCAGCCAGCAGAGGATGTACGTGACCACGCCGTCCATGCCGAACACGCCGCAGTACCCGGGTCCGCCCGGGTACAGCTCGCCGAGCCGCAGCACGAACCCGGCGGTGTGCGGCAGTCGCGGCGCGGGCTGCCAGCCGGACTCCTCGCAGTCGTTCCAGTCCCTGTAGAACGCGCCCTGACCGGTGCTGTAGAACGACATGTCGCGGCGCGTCCTGTACGGACCTTCGAGCTGCGGCCAGAGTCGCTCGGAGAGACGCACGTGCGTGCGCGCGAGCACCCTGAGATAGCGCTTCCAGGCGCCGAAGATCTCGTCCTCCAGATCCGTGTAGCCACGCAGCACCTGCTTCTTGTTGCCGTGCTCGGCGTCGTGGATGGGCGGCCGCGTGCAGCTGAGGATCAGGTCACCGGGATTGAGGTGGCTCGGGTCCACCTGCGTGCGCTCGGCCGGCTCGCGACCGTCGCCCGGCGGGAAGTTCAGGATGCTCTCACCCAGCGTGAAGCCCTCGTCGGACAGGGCTCCCAGCAGCTCCATCATCGCGGCCAGGTCCCGCTGCTGGAAGCTGCGAATGGCGCGCCCGCTCTCGCGCGGCGAGATCATGAAGCAGAAGGGATGCGCGAGCATCATGGGCTCACCTCCGGGCTCGTGGTGGATCGGGAAGCCGCGCGGACCGGGTCGCATCCGGCCCCGGCGCTACGCGCCAGGATCTCGTTCCAGTGCAGCGGGGCGACGAGCTGCGCGAGGTAGCCGCGCGGGTAGGCGTCGAGGCCCTCGATGCCCAGCTCGTCGACCTCGTGGTCGCGCGGCAGCAGGAACGTGCCGAAGACGTGATCCCAGAAGATGAAGCTGTTGCCGTAGTTGGAGTCCGCCTCGGCGCGCTCCCGGGAGTGGTGCCAGCGGTGCACGGGCAGGGCGCTGAAGACGTGGTTCAGGGGGCCCAGGCGCAGATCGACGTTCGCATGCTGGAAGAGCCCGACGACCAGGTTGGTGATGCCCGAGAGCGCGATCAGCAGCTCCGGGGCACCCAGGAGGGCCAGCGGGATCAGGTTCCCGACGCCGCGCCCGAGCATCTCGAGCGGGTGACTGCGGGTGGTGTTGAGCCAGTACAGCCGCTGGGCGCTGTGGTGGACGGCGTGCAGGCGCCAGAGCAGGGGGACCTGGTGCAGGGCACGGTGCGCCCAGTAGTCGACCAGCTCGACGAGCGCCCAGGCGAGCGGCAGCTGTGCCAGGATCGGCCAGTGCGCTGGCCAGGGCCCGGGGCCGAGCAGGCCCGCTGCCGCCGTCCCGAGCCAGACGGCCAGCACGCTCGCGAGCGGCTGCGCCAGCCCACCGACGGCCCAGCTGGTCGGGACGTAGGCGGCGTCCGTCCAGACGTCTCCCCGCGGGCGGTTCCACGCCGTGCGATGCGGGATCACCCGCTCCAGGAGCGCCGCGAGCAGGACGCACACGAGGAACAGCGGCAGCATGAGGCTGCTCGATGGCACACCGCGCGCATCCAGCAGGATCGCCGCGGCGATCGCGGCCGAGAGGGTGACGGGAAGGGCGACGGCCCCGAGCAGTGGACGCATCTGGATAGACCCCTGGCTGGGGAAGACCGCGCTGCGCGCGACCGCCGGGCGGAGCGACGGTCACGCGCGTCGCCCGACGATCCTACTTCGCTCGCGGCGCCGGGCGAAACAGGAAAGTCGCGGCGGCGCTCGGAAATCTCTCGCGCCGCGGAGCCTGCGTCAGCGCTCGCCGCGCGCCGCCGGCTCGCGCGATCGGGGCAGGTGCAGCCGCACCGTCGTTCCGCGTCCCTGATCGCTGTGGATCGATGCGTGTCCTCCCGACTGGCGGGCGAAGCCGTAGACCATGGCCAGGCCGAGCCCGGTTCCGCGGCCCTGCTCCTTGGTCGTGAAGAACGGATCGAAGGCACGGGCCGCCACGGCCGCGTCCATTCCCTGACCGGTGTCGCGGACGGAGATCCGCACGTGATCGCCGGGAGCGAGCTCGACCGGGCGCGCGGGATCCTCGACGTCGAGCGTCACGTTCTCCAGCACGATCGTCAGCAGGCCCTGCCCGGTCATGGCGTCGCGCGCGTTGATCGCCAGGTTGAGCAGCGCGTTCTCGAGGTGGCCGCGATCGAGCTCACAGGACCAGAGGTCGGGCGGGGCGCTCAGCTCCACCTTGACCGTGTCGGGCAGCGAGCTCTGGAGCAGCGGTCGCAGCCCCTCGACCACCTCGCGCAGGTCGAGCACCTCGGGCCGCATCTCCTGGCGGCGCGAGAACGCCAGCAGGGCGCGCGTCAGGCTCGCGGCCCGGTCGGCTGCCTGCATGGCCACGTCCACGGCGCCCTGCGTCTCCGGCCGGTCGGCCACCTCGTCGCGGATCAGCTCGAGGTTGAGCCCGATCGCGGTCAGGAGGTTGTTGAAGTCGTGGGCGATCCCGCCCGCGAGCTGGCCCACGGACTCCATGCGCTGTGCGTGGCGCAGCTGCTCCTCGGCCTCCCGGACCGCGGTGACGTCGCGCGAGACCACCAGCAGGCGCTGTTCTCCCTCGGCGTCGCGGAACGGGGCCACGCGCATGTCGAACCAGTGCCAGGATCCATCGGCCGCGCGCAGCCGGAACGGGTGGCTCACGGCGTCCTCCTGCGGATCCCGGAGTGCCGCTGCCGCACGATGCATCTCGGGCGAGTCGAGCCACTCTGCCGGAGCCCGGCCCACGAGATCCTCGGCCCGGCGGCCGACGACCTGCAGGTGGTTGGGGCTGGCCCAGGAGATGCGGTCCGTCCGGTCCAGCTCCACGACCAGGTCGAAGCCACTGCGCGCGATCGCGTTCAGCCGCGCGTCACTCGCGCGCAGCCGCCGGGCCAGCATGCCGATCGCCTGCTCGCGGCGCGCGAGCGCCGTCAGCGCCGACCAGATCTGGCGGCGCGCCACGGACACCATCACTCCCGAGGCGATGAACAGGGCGGCGTACGAGCCGAGGTGGTACCAGGGATTCGCGATCGGGCTGCCCGGACGGGGCAGCGCGGCCGATCCGGTGACGACCATCAGCGTCGCCACGCCGACCGATGCCGCGGTCGCCAGCAGCGCCGCGCGGATGCCGACCAGCAGACCTGCCGTGAGGATCACGATGATGTAGCCGGCCAGGGCCGAGCTGAAGATCGTGCCCCGGTACAGCAGGGTCACGCTCATCAGGCTCCAGAGCAGGCCGCTCAGCAGCCAGACGGCCAGCCGGGGACGGCGTTCGATCAGCAGCAGGGCGGCGACGCCGCCCGCTGTGGCCAGTCCGGAAAGGCCATAGCCGATCGGGCCCGGGGCGATGCCTCCCAGCAGCTGCCAGAGCGTGAACGCGCCCCCGCATCCGGCGGCGGCCCAGGCCAGGCCCCGCCCGATCGCCCGCTCCATGGCGCGGACGGCTGCCGGTCCCGGCTCGGAGCCGGCTCCCTCCAGGGTCGTCACGGGTCGGACCATACCAGGCCCGGTCTCCGGGGGAATACCCCAGGGTGCATCTTCCCGGATCCGGAACGGCCAGGGCGTGATGCGGCGCGGTCAGGTCTCGCGGGGCACGAGCTTCTCGATCCGCTCGGTGGCCTCGAGGTACTCCTCGACGAGCCGGTAGACCTCCTCGCGGCAGGAGCGCACCTCGTTCATCATCCCCACGACCTGTCCGACCGAGCTCGGGGCCACGTCCTGGGCGAGTGCCGGGTGCCTCTGGATGCGCGCCATGGCCTCGGAGACCGCCATGCCCTGCAGCGGCATCGGAAGTGGATCGGGCGTGTCGGGACGCTCCCAGGCCTCCGTCCACGCGTTGCGCAGCATGCGGTTGGGCTTGCCCGTGAACGAGCGCGTGCGCACCGTGTCGTGGCTGGTGGCACGCAGGTATGATTCGCGCTCGGCGGGCTCGGCCTGGGCCTCCTCGACCGTGAGCCAGATCGATCCGGTCCAGACACCCTGCGCCCCCATGCCGAGCGCGGCCAGAACGTGACGCCCCGTGCCCACGCCGCCGGCGGCCAGCACCGGGACCGGCGCGATCGCGTCGACGACCTGGGGCCAGAGGATCAGGCTCGTGATCTCGCCCGTGTGGGCCGCACTCTCGTGACCCTGGGCGATCACCACGTCGACGCCGGCCTCCACGTGGGCGAGCGCGTGGCGGACGCTGCCGGCCAGCGCCGCGACCAGCCGCCCGCTGGCCTGGATCTCGCGCACCAGGTCGACCGGCGGCGTGCCCAGCGCGTTGGCGACCAGGCGCACCCGTTCGTGGCGCAGGGCGGTGGCGATCTGCGGGCGGGCGATCGTCTGCGTCCAGCCGACGAGCTCGCGCGCACGCGCTTCGGGGGGGAGACCGGGCACACCGTGTGCGTCGAGGATCTCGCGCGCGAAGGCACGGTGACCCTCGGGAACCTGCTCGCGCAGGCGCGCGGCCAGCGCCGCCGGGTCCTCCGACGCACGTCCCGGATCGTGGCGCGGGATCACGATGTCGATGCCGTACGGGCGGTCACCGCAGTGGGCGTCGATCCAGCTCAGCTCGACCTCGAGCTCCTCGGGCGAGAAGGCCAGGGCGCCGAGCACGCCGAAGCCCCCGGCGCGGCTGACGGCCGCGACCACGTCGCGGCAGTGCGAGAAGGCGAAGATGGGGAACTCGATTCCCAGGCGGTCGCAGATGGCGGTGCGCATGCTCGCTCTACTCGACGTCGCCGGGCGCGGAGGCCTCGTCCAGCGCGACCCGGGGGCTGCAGCGGTCGTCGCGCGCACTCATGCCTCGATCGTACCAGAGCCGGGCGCGGGTCAGCGTGCCCGGACGGCGGCCGGGATCAGTCGACCCCGGCCTCCCAGGGGCGCAGCCCGAGCAGCTCGCGCGCCTGCGCCGGGCTGGCGAGCGGCCGGCCCGCGGCACGCGCCATCTCCGCGATCCGCCCGACCAGCTCGGCGTTGGTCGGCTGCGTGTCCGGGAAGGTCTCATCGCCGAGTCCGATGCGCACGTGGCCTCCACGCTCGATCGCCTCGGCCGCCATCTCGAGGATCGCCGGGCCGTAGCAGTGGATCAGCCAGACGTGATCCACGTCGGACATCCAGGCGTCGAGCAGCTCCGCATACATGCGCACACCCCGGCGGTCGGTGGGCATTCCGTAGGGCGCCTCCTGGGTGGTGAAGAACTTGAGCACGATCGGGTCGTCGAGCGCACCCATGTCGCGGTACGCGAGCAGGTGTCTCAGGTGGCCGGGCTCGGCGCAGCCCGCGTAGACGCGCAGACCACTGGCGCGGCAGAGCGCCAGGAAGTCGAGCGTCATCTCGTGCGTGAAGACCTTGCCCCAGTCGGGTCGCTCGAAGCTGCGCGTGACCGGGTCGTAGCGATTGAGCAGCACGGCGCCGACGTCGAGCGCCGCGAGCCGCAGGCGCACCACGGGATCGCGCACGAGGGCGACCACGTGCGTGAGCCGGTCGGGCGTGAGCCACTCGTAGGTCGGGTAGAAGACCACGTCGCGATCGACACCGAGACCGTGGATCCGCTTCATGGCGTCGGCGTACGTGCTGGCGCTGGTCCAGAGCTGCTCGCCCGTCTCGGCGTCGCGCGCATGGAAGTGCAGCATCGAGGCGCCGGCCGCGACGCAGGCGGCGGCGTCGGCCGCGACCTCCGCGGGTCCGTAGGGGACGTGCGGGTTCGCGGACTTGTCCATCAGCTCGTTGGTCGCTGCCTCGATGATCAGGGGCTGCATGTGACGGGAGTGTACCCCCGATGCGGGCGCGGTAGCATGGCCCATGCCCCGGCGCACCGCCTCGAGTCGATCCCAGTGACCACGATTGCAGCACCGGGGCCAGCCGGAACGGGCCCGTTCCACGGCTGGCGCATCGTCGGGGTGATGTTCGTGACGCAGATGGTCGCGGTCGGCAGCGTGACCTACGGCTACAGCCTGTTCATCAAGCCGATCGGTGCGGACCTCGGCGCCAGCCGGGCACAGCTCTCCCTGGGCATGATCGGCCTGATGCTCGTGATGATGCTGGTCGGGCCGTTCGTCGGACGGGCCCTCGACCGCTACTCGATTCGCTGGATCGTCGCGGGCGGGGGCGCCCTGATGGGGGCGGGACTCGCGCTGATGTCAGTCGCGCCCTCGCTGCTCACGCTCGCGCTCTGCTTCTGGATCCCGGTGGGTCTCGGCCACATGGTCGCGGGTCCGGCCACGGCGTCGAAGCTGGTCGCGGGCTGGTTCGAACGGCGGCGCGGGATCGCGCTGGGCATCTCCGCGGTCGGCACCTCGGCCGGGGGCTTCCTCGCGCCCCCGCTGATCGCGGGCGCCATCGCCACCTGGGGCTGGCGCGGTGCGCTCGTGCTGCTCGGCGTCATCAGCGTGATCGTCGTCGTGCCGGCCGCGCTGGCCGTGATCGTCAACCGTCCCGAGGACATGGGCCTGGTGCCCGACGGTGGGCCCCGCGTCGCCGACACGGACCCTCGCGCCGGTGCGCCGCCCGCCGAGCTCTGGAGCGTCCGGCGCGTGCTGCGCCACCCGTCGTACTGGGGCCTGGCGCTGGGCTTCGGCGCGCCGTTCGCGGTGAGCACTGCCGTGACGACGTTCCTCCACGCCTACGGCACCGACCACGGCCTGTCCGCGACGGCCGCAGCCTGGATGCTGTCGCTGCTCTCGGCCGGGGGCGTGATCGGCAAGCTCGGCTTCGGGGCGCTCGCCGACCGCATCGCCCCGCGCACCCTGACCTGGACCGGGATCGGGCTGCAGGCGCTCTTCCTGGTCCTGCTGCTCGGCGAGCCCTCCCACGTGACGATCTTCGCGGCGGGCTTCCTCGGTGGGCTCTCGCTCGGGGGACTCCTGCCGATGAACGGAATCCTGGTCGCGGCCGCGTTCGGGCCGGTCTCGTTCGCCTCGGTCATGGGCCTGATGGGCCCGGTCATGACGCCGATGATCATCGCCGCGCTGACGGTCTCGGGCTTCCTGTACTCCGAGGCTCACGGCTACGACCGCGTGCTGCAGGTCCTGCTCTGTGGCTCGGCGCTCGCCGCCGCCGCCCTGCTGCTGGTGCGCCCGGCGGCGCCGGGCGCGCCCGGGCAGGCGTTCAGGGAGCGCCGCGGTTCCGGACCCGCGCGCTGAGGTCCTCCAGGAGGAGGTAGCCGGCGGGGACCAGGAAGAGCGTGATCAGCGTGGCAAAGACCACACCGAACGCGAGCGAGGTCGCCATCGGGATCAGGAACTGCGCCGTGAAGCTGCGATTGAGCAGGATCGGGGTCAGCCCGGCGAAGGTCGTCAGCGAGGTCAGCACGATCGGTCGGATGCGCGAGAGCGCGGCATCGCGTACGGCCTCCACGGCATCCCGGCCCTCGGCCCGCAGCTGGTTGGTCCGGTGCATCATCACCAGGCTCGAGTTCACGACCACCCCCGACGCCGCGATCACGCCCATGACCGACAGGATGCTCAGGTTCTGGCCCATGATCAGGTGGCCGACGATCGCGCCGACCAGCCCGAAGGGGATGATCGACATGATGAGCAGCGCCTGCCCGTGCGAGCGCAGCGGGATCGCCAGCAGGGCATAGATCGCGAAGAGCGCGATCACGAAGGCGCGCGCCAGCGCGCCCAGCGTCTCGTTCTGATCGCGCTGCTGGCCCTCGAAGCCCCAGGTTACGCCCGGGAAGTCGACGGGGATCGTGCCGAGCAGGCCGGCCTGGAGCACCGCGATCACCTCGTTGCCGGTCACGGCTTCCTCGTCCACGTCGGCGAGCACCTCGACCACGCGCTGGCGGTTGGCCCGGCGGATGCTGGCGAAGCCGCGACCCGGCTCCGCGCGGGCGACGCTCGCGAACGGCACCTCGAGCCCGTCGGGGGTGCGCAGGCGCAGGCGCTCGAGATCGGTCCGCGAGCGCCGCTCGGACTCCGGGTAGCGGACCATCACGCGCACGTCCTCGCGACCCCGCTGGATGCGCTGGACCTCGTCACCGTAGAAGGCCTGGCGCACCTGGCGGCCCACGTCGGCGAGCGCGAGGCCCAGCGACTCGGCCTCGGGCAGCACCTCGATGCGCAGCTCCCGCTTGCCGGCGCGAAACGAGTCGCGGATATCGAACACGCCCGGGTAGTCCGACAGTGCGGCCTTGAGGTGATCGGCGGCGGCGCGCAGCACGTCCAGGTCGGACCCGCGCAGCTGGATCGCGATCGGCGCCCCGAAGTCCAGGAACGACGAGCTGTACACCAGCTCCACGGCCTCGGGAATCGGCCCGGTGAGCTCGCGCCAGCGCGCCGCCAGGTCGCGCGTGCGCACCGAGCGTTGCTCGGACGGCGCCAGCTGCAGCGTGACCTCGGCCAGGTGGGACGCCGCGAAGCTGCCCGGGTCGCTGCCCGGCGCATTCCGCTGTGCGGCCGCCAGCGGCTGATCCCCGACCGCGTTGAGCACGTGCCGGATCACGTCGCGGCCCTCCTCCCCGAGGTCGCGTTCCAGCTCCTCCATCAGGGCACTGGCGGCCCGGGCGAGCTGCTGGGCCGCAGCCTGGGTGGTCTCGATCGGCGAGCCGGTGGGCATGCTCAGCCGCGCCGAGATGTAGCTGTCCTCGATGTAGGGGAAGTAGGCGAAGCGCATCCGGCCACTGGCGATCAGGCCCAGCGTCCACAGCAGCAGGCAGACCCCTCCGGCGGCAGTGGCCCAGCGCCAGTCCAGGGCTCGCTCCAGCAGGCGCCGGTAGCGGCCGTTCGCGAGGCGCTCGAAGCCGAGCGCGATGCGGTCCTGGGCGTCCACCCAGCGCCGCATCAGCCCGCCCGTGGGGCGCTCGCGCTCCAGCGGCACGCCGGCCAGGTGCGCGGGCAGGATCAGCAGCGATTCGACCAGGGAGAAGGCGAGCGCGCTGATCACCACCGTGGCGAGCACGCCGAAGATCTGGCTGCGCTCGTCGCCCGCCGCGGCCAGAGGCACGAACGCGCACACGGTGGTGAGCACGCCGAAGACGACCGGGGCGATGACCTCCGAGGTGCCGCGGATGGCCGCCTGCAGCGGGTCGGCCCCGCGCTGCTGGTGGGTGTACACGTTCTCACCGACGACGACCGCGTCGTCCACCAGGATGCCGATCACCAGGATGAACGCGAACGACGACATCACGTTGATGGTCATGCCCAGGGCCGGCATGGTCCACATCGCGCCCAGCAGGGAGATGGGCACGCCCAGGCTCACCCAGGCCGCGACGCGCGGGCGCAGGAAGAGCGCGAGCATGGAGAGCACGAGCACGAAGCCCGCCAGGCCGCTGCGCACCAGGATGCCCACGCGCTGCCGCAGGCTGACCATGTTGTCGCGCCAGACGTGGATCCGGATGCCCTCGGGGAGCGTCGGGCCGGCCTGCGCCACGTAGCGCGCGACCCGGTCCGCGATCTCGATGCCGTCCTGATCGCCGACGCGGAACACGCGCACCATCACCGCAGGCTCGCCGTCGAGCTGCGAGGCCTGATCGGTCTCGCGGAAGCCGTCGCGGACCCGGGCGATCTCGCCGAGCGTCAGGCGCGTGCCGTCCTCCCGCGTCAGCACCACGATGCGCTCGAACTCCGGTCCGTGATAGGCCTGGCCCTGCGTGCGCAGCAGGATCTCGCCGCCCGGGGTCTTCAGCGCTCCACCCGGAATGTCCACGGAGCCGCGGCGCACGGCAGCCACGACGTCGTCGAAGCTCAGGCCGTGGCGCTGCAGTGCGCTCTCGGAGAGCTCGATCGAGATCTCGTCGGGCCGCACGCTGGCGAGATCCACCTGGGTCACGCCGGGCAGCGCCAGGAGCTCGTCGCGCACGCGCTCGCCGACCGTCTTGAGGCTGCGCTCGTCGGTCGCGCCGGCGATCGCCAGGTCCATCACCGAGCTGCGCGGCTCGACCAGCGCGACGACCGGCTTCTCGGTCTCCTCCGGGAAGGTGTCGATGGCGTCGACGCGGCTCTTCACGTCGTCGAGCACGCGCGCGACGTCGGCGCCCTGGATCAGCTCGGCGAGCACCGAGCAGCGGCCCTCGCTGGCCGTGGAGCGGACCTCCTCGATGCCCTCGACGCCCTCGATGGCCTCCTCGACCCGCGAGCACACCCCGTGCTCGACCTCCTCGGGAGCGGCGCCGAGATACTCGACGCTGATCTGGATCACGTTGCTGTCGACCTCGGGGAAGGTCCGCTGCGTGATCGTCGGGAAGGTCAGCAGCCCGCCCAGGAGGATCATCAGCATCAGCAGGTTCGCCGCGATGCGGTTGCGCGCGAACCAGGAGACGATCCCGGTCAAGGCACCGGACTCGCCGCCGCAGCCGGCCCCGGCGCCGGTACGGGATCTGCGACCCGTACCCGCATGCCCTCGATCACCACGTCGAGCATCGAGGTGCAGACCCGCTCGCCCGCGGCCAGGCCCGACGCCACCACCACCTGGTCACCGGCGATGCGCAGCACCTCGACGTCACGAATGCTCAGGCGATCCTCCGCGCCGACGACCAGCACGCGATCGCCGTCGCGCAGTGCCGGCCGGGGCAGGACGACCACGCCGTCGACCTCGCGGCCCAGGATGCGCGCGTCCACGAAGAGTCCCATGGGCAGGGGCGTGCGCGCGGGATCAGCGTCGAGCACGTAGGGATCCTCGATGCGTGCGACCACGTTGAGCATGCGGCTGCGCGGATCGATCTCGCCCTCGGTGCGGACCACGTGCCCGTGCCAGGTGCGGCGGGCGCCCCCGAGCTCCGCGCTGAGCACCACCGGGGGCCCGTCCCCCTGGCCCTCGCCGCGGTAGTACGCGGGCAGTCCCAGCGCGGTGATGTCGCGGCTCGAGACGGGCAGCCGGATCTCCGCGTAGTCCACCGCGTAGACGCTGGCGATCACGGTGCCGCGACTCACGAACTCGCCCACGTCGACCTGGGTCGCGCGGACGCGACCCGCGAAGGGCGCGCGGATCTCCGTGCGCGCGAGGTCCCGCTCGGCGCGCGCAAGCTCGGCGCGGGCCGCGCGGCGCACGGCCGTGGCCACCCGCTCGCGCAGGACGGCGTCGTCGAGCTGGGCGGCGCTGGCCGCGTCGCGGGCGGCCAGCCCGCGGCCGCGCTCCAGCTCCTTGCGCGCGCGCGTGTGCTCGCTCTCGGCGCGCGCCAGGCTGGCCCGGGCGGT
>JAJDAJ010000080.1 GCA_029261925.1 Deltaproteobacteria bacterium
GCCAGGGCAGCCAGAAGTTGAGCTCGAGGACCCCCGCGATCCGCTCGTCGGTCCAGTCCATGAAGTCCTGGAAGCCGCCTCCCGCGGCGTTGTTCACCAGGATGTCCACCGGTCCGAGCGCCTGCTCGACCTCGTCGATCAGGGCGCCGGGATCGGCCGCGGGCCGGGCCAGGTCGCGTTCGATCGCGTGCGCGCGCCGGCCCAGGCCGCGGATCTGCTCGACCGCGGCGTCGAGCGTGCCGAGCTCCGGGGCTCCGGCCGCGCCGGCGGGCCGGGCGACGATCGCGACGTCGGCGCCCTCCGACGCGAGGCGCACCGCGATCGCGCGGCCGATGCCGCGGCTCGCCCCGGTCACCAGGGCCACGCGCCCCTCGCAGCTGCCGCTACTCACCGCTCCGTCCGCGGCGCAGCAGCGTGCCCGAGTGCACGTCGGTCTGGCGATCGTCCTCGATCGTCACGTCGCCGTTGACCAGAACGTGGCGGTAGCCGCTGCCCGAGGAGGCCACCCGGTACTCGTTGCCGGGCAGGTCGTGCTGGAAGTGCGGGAACTCGTAGTCGAGGTTCTCGTAGTCGTAGACGATGACGTCGGCCGCCGCGCCCTCGCGCAGGATCCCGCGGTCGCGGAAGCCGGCGCAGAAGGCGGGCAGGGCGCTGAGTCGCCAGTGCGCGTCCTCGAGCGTGCTGAAGCCGTGCTCGCGCACGTACTTCGAGATGTACTCGGTCGCGTAGCTGCCGGCCGCCAGGTACTTCAGGTGCGCTCCGCCGTCGGAGAGGCCCGGGATGATGTACGGGTCGTCGATCAGGTGCTTGATGCCCTCGAGCGTGGTGTCGAACTGGCGCACCTGGAACGAGGTCTCGAGCTTGTCCTCCACGACCAGGTCGCAGATCGCGTCCACGGGGTGCTTGCCCTGCGCGGCCGCGATCTCCGCGATCGACTGGCCGACCAGGGATGTCGCACCGCGCGTCGAGACGACCACGGCCTCGTCCACGCCGGCGATCAGCGGGAACTTCAGCGGCTGCGCGCGCAGCTTCTCGCGCACCGCGGGGTCGGCCAGGTTCGCGAGCTTGGTGGCGGTGTCGACGTCGGGGCCCGCGTACTCCTTCCACACCGGGCCCCAGAGGTCCCAGTAGTCGAAGGTGAACAGCAGCGGCGGGTTCTGCGTGATGCCCTGTCCGTAGATGCGCAGGCCGCGCTCGCGGCAGCTGCGGAACCAGCCGAAGAGGGCCTCGCGGAACTCGAAGCCGTTGCCCGAGGGAGGAACCGCCTGCCAGATGACCGGCGCGCCGCTGACCTCCGCGAGCTTCTCCCAGTGCTCGTTTCCCATGTGCGCGCCCGAGAGCTCGATGAAGCCCTCGCCGCGCTCGCCGAGCACCTGCGCCAGCACCAGCTGCGTCTCGGGCCACATCACGTCGGACGGCATGGGCGTGCCGTCGAAGTCGGACTGGGCCGAGCCGCCGGCGGTCACCGCGCTGGGGTCGCCCGGAGCGCCGAGCGTCTGCGACGACCAGCCGCAGGCACCCGCGTCCATGGCCTCGTGCAGCAGCCGCGCCATCTGCGCGTGCTCGGCGTCGGTCGGCTTGCGACCCGCCTTGGCGTCGTCCAGCCCCAGGACCCAGATCAGGAGCGGGTTCACTCCCACGTACGGCAGCAGGTTCACGGACTTGGGCACCCGGTCGATGCTGTCGAGCATCTCGGGGTAGGTCTCCCAGTCCCAGGGGATCGCCGCCTCCATGGTCGCCATCGGGATGGCCTCGACCTTGGTCATCGACTGCATGGCCCGCTCGCGCAGCCCGGGGCGCGTCGGCGCGAAGCCGAAGCCACAGTTGCCGATCACCACCGAGGTCACGCCGTTCCAGCCGGAGGTCGTCAGGTACGGATCCCAGAAGACCTGGGCGTCGTAGTGGGTGTGCAGGTCGATGAAGCCCGGGGCGACCACGAGCCCGCCGGCGTCGATCTCGCGGCTGGCCTCGCCCGGGCCGATGCGCCCGATCTTCGCGATGACGCCGTCGCGCACGCCCACGTCGGCGCGGTACCGGGGGTTGCGCGCACCGTCCACCACGGTGCCGCCACGGATGGCGATGTCGAAGCTGGCCATGCGGATCTCCTGCCGGGCGCCCGCGGCCGGCATGGCCAGGGCGGGCCAGGATTCTACACGACGCGGCTCGCCCGTCCGCCCGCTCGCGGGCCCGGAGAAGCGGCAGTGTGTGTCAGCGCAGCAGCTTCTCCTGCGCCAGCTTCTCTCGCGCGCGCACCGCCTCCTCGGAGAGAAGGGTGACCGAGACGCGGCGGTTGCGGCTGTCCGCGGGGTCGAGCGGGTTGTAGAGCTGGCGGTCGGCGTACCCCACTACCTGGACCACGCGCTCGGTGTGGGTTCCGCCCTCGACCAGCGCGCGGCGCGCGGCATGCGCGCGCTCGGTGGAGAGCTCCCAGTTTCCGCCGGCCGCCTCGTTCGCGGCTGGCCGGGCGTCGGTGTGGCCCTCGATCGCGATGTGGTTCGGCAGCCGCGCCAGCTGCTCGCCCAGCGCCCGGAAGAGCTTGCGCGCGTCACCGCGCAGCTCCGTGTCGCCGGCCTGGAACAGCGGCGTGTCCGATGACTCGGTGAGGCTGATGCGCAGGCCCTCGGGCGTCACCGAGAGCTCGATCTGGTCGCGGTACTTCGAGTAGCTCGGCGTCGAGCGGAGCGCGTCGCGGATCGCCTCGGCGGCCTCGAGCAGCCGCCGGTCGGCGCTGCGTCCCTCGCCCGAGCCCGGCGCCTGCTCGGGGTCGATCTCCTCCTTGGCGGGCGGCGGTGGGGGCGGGCGCTCGCGGTCGTCCACGTTCATGTCGTTGGCGACCGCACCGCCGGTCGGGCTGGCCGAGGCGGCGCTGCCCAGGAAGCCGGCGGGGTTCTGGAAGTATCCCGCCACGTAGCCCACGGTCGTGTCGTCCTGGCCCAGGATCCACAGCACGATGAACAGCGCCATCAGCGCCGTGACCATGTCGGCGTAGGCGACCTTCCAGGCGCCGCCGTGGTGCTCGTGCGCGTGCTTGCCGACCTTCTTGATGATGATCGGCTGGGTGGCGTTCTCGGACACGTCGGGTGCTCTCGCCGCGCTAGCCCTTGGCCTCGCGCAGCGCCTCCTCGAGCTCCTCGAAGCTCGGGCGCTGGGACATGAAGATCGAGCGACGCCCGATCTCCACCGCCATCGGCGGGGCCACGCCCGAGACCGACGCCGTGAGCACGTGGCGCATGCAGTGGCGGTAGCGGTCGCGCTCGTTGGCCAGCGCCGACATGGATCCGGCCACGGGGCCGACGATCCCGTAGGCCAGGAACACGCCGAGGAACGTTCCCACGAGCGCGCCGGCGACCTTGACTCCCACGACCGCGGCACCCTCGTCGATCGCCTGCATGGTCAAGATGATGCCGAGGACCGCGGCCACGATGCCGATCGCGGGGAGCGCGTCGGCGACCGCCTGCATCGCCTTCGACGGCTCCAGCTCCTCCTCGTGCATGCGCTCGAGGTCGGTCTCCATCAGCTCGTCGATGGCGTGCGTGTCGAGCACGCCGGCGACGAAGACCTTGAGCGTGTCGCAGAGAAACGCCAGCGCCGAGGGGTCCTTCGCGAACGACGGGTACTTGCCGATGATCGACGACTCCCTCGGCTTCTCCACGTGGCCCTCGAGCGCGAGCACGCCCTCCTTGCGGGCGAGCTGCATGAGCTCGTAGATCATCTGCAGCATCTCGACGTACTGCTTGCGGCCGGGGCCGCCGCTCGCGAACAGCGCCCCGCCCTGCGTGACCACGCCCTTGATCACGCGCACGGGGTTGCTCGCGATCAGGATGCCCGTGGCCATGCCACAGATGATCAGGTACTCCGTCGGGACGAAGAGCAGGATCATCTGGCCGTGATGCATGAGGAAGCCGCCCAGCGTGCAGCCGATCACGACCATCCATCCGACGAGCAGCTTCACTGGTGACGAACCCCCACGGCCTCACGATCGGCGCGCAGGGTCCGGGGCCTTTAGCGCGGGTGCCGCGCGCGCGCGGACAGGCTCAGGAGCGGACCAGGACCGCGAGCTCCCAGAGCAGCAGGCGCAGCGCCACCAGCGTCAGGACGCTCCGGTAGAGCCAGGTGAAGACCGTCTCGTTCACGCGTTCCAGCAGCCGGCTTCCCAGCCAGGTACCGACCACCACCAGTGCGGACATCGCCACCAGCACGGTCAGGTACTCGCCATAGACGAAGCCGACGAGCCCGAAGACGACGATCTTCGACAGGTGCGCCAGCGTCTGGCACGCGGCCTTGGTGCCGACCAGCGCCTGGCGGCTCAGACCCAGGTCCAGGAAGAACGGCGCGATCAGCGGACCCGTCGCACCGAGCAGGCTGTTGAGGAAGCCGACCGCGCCGCCGAGCAGCACGAAGCGCCGCAGCGGGTGTCCGCCGGCCCCGGGCGGCCGGATGCGCAGCCAGCCGGGGCGCCAGGTGGCGACCAGCACGAAGGCGCCGATCAGCGCCTTGCCCAGCGGCGCCGGCGTCGCCAGCGCCACGTGCACGCCGATCAGGCCCGTCGGCAGCAGCAGGAGTGCGTGGCTGCCCGTGATGCGCCAGTCGATCCAGCGGCGCTGGATGACCGAGCGCGAGCCGTTGGACACCAGCTGGATCACGCCGTGCAGCGGGATCGCCACCACCGGGTCGTAGAAGAGCAGCATCACCGAGAGCAGCGTGATGCCGCCGGCCATGCCGATCACCGCCGAGAGCATCGAGGTGGCCAGGGCCGCCAGGCCCAGGATCAGCAGGGGCTCGGTTCCGCTCAAAAGCGATCCGACTCGAAGTAGGTGGCCGAGGGGCCGCCGACCAGCGCGTCGAGCAGGGCGCGCTGCGACACGTCCTGGGGCAGGCCCGCGATCGCCGCGAGCTGCTCGGGGTCGAGCACGGTCCACATCGGGCTCGGGTCTTCGCCCGGATCGGGTGCGCAGCCGCGCTCGCGCAGCGCGTGGCCGAGCTCGGGGTCCGGAACGATCGGCGCGCGCAGCACGCTCCTGCCCTCGAGCTCGCTCAGGAGCAGGTCGACCAGCGCCGGGGCAGCGCCGCGCTCGCGCGCGTACTCGAGGACCGCGACCTGGTCGTCGGCGCGGGCCTCGCTCCACACGTACGCGACGACGCGGCCGTCCTGCTCGGCGATCCGCAGCCGCTGGTTCCCGGCCTCGAGGCGCCGCGCGAGTGCGCCCCAGTACGGCGCGTCGCGGAGCGTCACGCCCGAGAGCGTCGCGGTGTAGGCGTCGTAGAGCTCGCACACGGCCCCGAGGTCCGCGGGTGCGAGCTCGCGCAGCGCGGCGCCATCCTCGACCGCGGCACCGTGGGGACGCAGCTTGAACAGCCGCTGTGAGAGCTGCCGCCAGCCCGCGCGCTCGTAGAAGCCGAAGCCGTCCGTGAACAGCAGCCCGATCGGACTGCCCGACTTGCGCAGCTCGTCCATCGCGGCCTGCAGCAGCGCGCTGCCGATGCCGTTGCGGCGCCGGTCCGCGCGGACGGCCACGCCCCCCACGCCGCCGAGTCGCACCTCGGTGCGCCGCAGACGCACCGTTCGCGTGAAGGTCAGCGCGCAGCCCAGCGGCACATCGTCCACCGCGACGAGCGTCCTGTCGGGCCCGAGCGGTGGCGGCGTGTCTAGCGGTTGCCCGGTAGCGGGCCCGAACGCGCCGCGCAGCAGCTCCTGCACGGCGCCGCGCTCGTCCTGCCGCAGGCTGCGAATCTCCATCCCCCCTCCCCGGGCGGGTCGGGGAGAGACTAGCCCGCTTTCGCCAGACGGGCCCCGGGTCAGCCCTGCGCGCCGGCCAGGCGCTGCGCGAGCGCGTCGGTCACGACGGAGGTGAACGCGCGCGTGCCCAGGTCGCCGCCGATGTCGCCGGTGGACTTGCCGCCGGCGATCGAGTCCAGCAGGGCCAGGCGCAGCGCATGCCCGAGGTCGTAGCGATCCACGTGGTCCAGGAGCAGGCCCAGGGCGAGCAGCACCGCCGAGGGATTGGCGCGGTCCTGTCCGGCGATGTCGGGCGCCGTGCCGCCGGCGGGGTCGAACATGGCCACGTCGATCTCGCCGTCGGGCGTGAAGCTGTAGTTGCCGCTGGCGCCGGTGCCGAGGCTGCCGACCAGGCCGCAGGCCATGTCGCTCAGGAAGTCGCCGTACTCGTTGAGCACCAGCACCACGTCGTAGTCCTGGGGGCGCAGGATGATCTTGGCCAGCAGCGCGTCGAAGAGCTCTGTCTGATGGTGCACACCCGGGTACTCGGCCGCGATCTCGCGGACCGCGGACTCGAAGAGCCCGTCGGTCACCCGCTGGATCGTGTGCTTCGACGAGGAGGTGACCGACCAGCCCTTGCGCTGCGCCAGGTTGAACGCGAAGCGCGCCGCCTCGCGACAGGGTCGCCGCTCGACGATGCGCAGCGAGACCGCGACGTCGTCGCTGACCAGCTGACCCGGATCGTCGTAGGTGCCGCCGGTGGCGATGCGCACGATCTGCAGCGACACGTCCTCCTTGAAGTTCGAGGACACGCCGCGAATCGAGATCACCGGTCGGTGGATCACGCTGAAGCCGAGGCGCCGCCTCAGCACGGCGTTGGGGCTCTCGGCCTCGGTGACCGTGGGGTACTTCAGGGCCAGGCGCGTCTCGCGAAGCGCCGCCACGGCCTCGTCGTAGACGGTCTCGGCCTCGCGCCGGCGCCTCTCGAGCGAGAGATCGACGGGCACGAACTCCAGGTCGATGGGCAGCGCCGCGGCCACCGCGTGCACCGCCTCGCGCAGCTCCGGCCCGATGCCATCGCCCCAGAGTTCCGCGATCCGCAATCGACCCATCGGCCCCTCCACCGTACTCATACTGGCCCCCTGCCTCCGGCGCCAGGCACGCCGGGCTCAGCCCCCGTGGCCGCGCGTCCGTATCGGCGGTCCCGGCGCCCGGCTGTTAGACTCGCGGTGTATGGCGGACCTGAAGGCGATCTACCAGGAGGCGTTCGACGCATTCGTGCGTCAGGACTACGACACCTCGGTCGAGCGCTACCTCGTGGTGGTCGAGGCGGATCCCTCCTTCGCACTGGCCTACCAGGGCCTGGCCGAGGTCTACGGGCGCATGGGCCGCCTCGATGATGCGATCGCCGCGATCCACAAGGCGATCGACGCGGATCCCGACGAGTCGCTGTACCACACCAGCCTGTCGCGGTTCCTGCAGCGCCAGGGCAAGATCCCCGAGGCCGAGGCGGCAGCCGCCGAGGCCTCGCGCCTGCAGCGCTGAGCGGGCTGCTCGCGCTGGCGACGCTGGTGGGCGTCTTCCACGTCCACCACGCGCCGTCGCACGACAGTGACGCTCCCTTCGAGGAGCTGCTCGCCGCCGCGCTCGCAGCAGAGCTCGACTTCGTGGTGCTGACCGAGCACGCGGAGCCGGGCGCGCCCGGCCCGCTGCCCGCGATCGAGCACGCGGGCGTCCACGCCGACGCGAGCGGCCGGCGCGTCCTGGTCCTGGTCGGTGTGGAGGTGGGCACGAGCGACGGCCACCTGATCGCGCTGGGCGTGCCGCACACGCCGGCGGCCGACGGCCGGACGGGGCGCGAGGTGATCGACGAGATCCACGCGCTCGGAGGCTTCGCCGTGGTGCCGCACCCGTTCGCCTACGGCGGCTGGCGCGACTGGGAGGCCCCGTTCGACGGGCTCGAGGTGCAGAACAACGCCTCGGACTTCCGCGCCCTGCTCGGCCCGGCGCTGCCGCTGCACCTGCTGCGGCTGCTCCTCGACCCCGCCGGGCTGCGCGAGCGCGCCTGGCGTCGCCCCGCGCGCGAGCTCGAGCGCTGGGAGGCCCTGCTGGCAGAGGGCCGGCCGGTCGTGGCCCTGGCGGGGGCCGACGCGCACCGCAACGTGGGCTGGGCCGGCCTGCGGCTCGACCCCTACGAGCCGCTCTTCCGGGCGATCCAGATGCACTGTCCGGCCGCGCCGCTCGAGCCGGCGGCGGTGCTGGCGCGCCTGACCTCCGGGCGCTGCCGGATCCGCTACCGCGTGTACGACGCCCGTGCCGGCGAGGCGCGCAGCGTTCGCTTCCCCTCGGGTCGCGAGGAGCTGCAGCTCGACGCCGGCAGGCGCGTGCTCGAGATCCGGCCCCCGCCGGCCCGACCGCTATAGTCTGACGCGGCATGCGCGAGATCGACCTGCGCAGCGACACCGTCACGAGGCCCGGGCCCGCCATGCGCGAGGCCATGGCCCGCGCCGAGGTCGGCGACGACGTCTACGGCGAGGACCCCACGGTCCGTCGCCTGCAGGATGTCGCCGCGGAGCGTCTGGGCAAGCAGGCGGCCCTGTTCGTGCCCTCGGGGACGATGGCCAACCAGATCGCGCTGCGCGTGCACACGCGTCCCGGCGACGCGGCCATCGTGGGTGAGCACGCGCACGTGGACCTGTACGAGAGCGGCGGCGCGGCCGCGCTCTCGGGCGTGCAGCTGGTGGTCGCCGGCAGCGGCGGGCTCTTCGACGCCGACGCCATGGAGGCGGCGGTGTTCCCGCCCGATGCCCACCACCCGCACAGCGCGCTGGTGTGCGTGGAGAACACGCACAACCGCAGCGGCGGGCGCGTGTTTCCCTTCGACGAGGTCCGCGCGATCTGCGCGCGCGCCGCCGAGCTGGGCCTGGCCCGGCACCTCGACGGGGCGCGCCTGTTCAACGCCGAGGTCGCCAGCGGCATCCCCGCCGCGCGCCTGGCACAGGGTTTCGACACCGTGTCGTT
>JAJDAJ010000081.1 GCA_029261925.1 Deltaproteobacteria bacterium
AGGGCTCGGCCCGCGAGCCCCTGCTCTACGACATGGCCGACCTGACCACGCACGCCCTGTGCGTGGGCAGGACGGGCAGCGGCAAGACCGGCCTGGCCGTGGGGCTGCTCGAGGAGGCCGCGATCGACGGGATCCCCGTGATCGCGATCGACCCCAAGGGCGACCTGGGCAACCTGCTGCTGACCTTCCCCGAGCTGCGTCCCGCCGACTTCCTGCCCTGGATCCAGACGGGAGTGGCCGGCAGCGACGACGCCTCGCTCGAGGACGAGGCGCGGCGCACGGCGCAGCTCTGGCGCAAGGGCCTGGCCGACTGGGACCAGCCGCCCGAGCGGATCGCGCGCTTCGCGGACTCGGTCGACCGGGCGATCTACACGCCCGGTAGCAGCGCGGGCCGGCCGCTGAGCGTGCTGGGGTCCCTGCGCGCGCCGGCCGCGGGCCTCGACGACGAGGGCCTGCGCGACCGGGTGAGCGGCGCGGTCTCCGGCCTGCTCGGCCTGGTCGGCATCGAGGGCGACCCGCTGCGCAGCCGCGAGCACATCCTGCTGTCCACGATCCTCGATCGCGCCTGGCGCGAGGGCCGCGACGTGGAGCTCGGGGAGCTGATCCGTCAGGTGCAGAGCCCGCCGTTCGAGCGCGTGGGCGTGATGGATCTCGACGGCTTCTTCCCCTCGAAGGACCGCTTCGAGCTCGCCATGGCCCTGAACAACCTGCTGGCCTCGCCCGGATTCGACGTGTGGATGCAGGGCGAGCCGCTCGACGTGCAGCGCCTGCTGTACACGGCCGAGGGCAAGCCGCGACTGTCGATCATCTCGATCGCGCACCTGAGCGACGCCGAGCGCATGTTCGTGGTCACGCTGCTCCTCGGCGAGATCCTGGCCTGGGTGCGCACGCAGCCCGGCAGCCGCACGCTGCGCGCGCTGGTCTACATGGACGAGGTCTTCGGCTACTTCCCGCCGAGTGCCAACCCGCCGTCGAAGACGCCCATGCTGACGCTGCTCAAGCAGGCGCGCGCCTATGGCCTGGGAATCGTGTTGGCGACGCAGAACCCCGTCGATCTCGACTACAAGGGCCTGTCGAACTGTGGGACCTGGTTCCTGGGCCGACTGCAGACCGAGCGCGACAAGGCGCGCGTTCTCGACGGGCTGGAGAGAGCGTCGGGACGCGGGCTGGACCGCGCGAAGATCGACGACCTGCTGTCGACCTTGCCCAAGCGCACCTTCCTGATGCACAACGTGCACGAGGACGAGCCGGTGCTCTTCCAGACGCGCTGGGTGCTCTCGTACCTGGCGGGACCGCTCACGCGCGAGCAGATCCGTCGCCTGGAGGGCACGTCGAGCCCGACCCCGATCGCGCCGGCGGCTCCGGCGGCGCAGGCCCCGACGGCGCCGGCGCGGCGCGCCGCCGCTCCGGCCGCGCCGCCCGGCGGTGAGCGCCCGCTGCTGCCGGCAGCCGTGACCGAGCGCTTCGTGCCCGCCATCCGCGCACCCGGCGCCGCGGACCGGCTGGTCTACCGGCCCGTGCTCATGGCGCGCGCCGTGCTGCACCACGCGAGCGCGAGCGCCGGTGTGGACCACTGGGAACGCGTGGCCGTGAGCGCGCCGCTGCCCGACGACGGCCGGGACAGCCCCTGGGACGAGACCCTCGTGCTCGGTGCGGCGCTCCCCGAGCTCGAGGAGGCGCCGCTGGAAGGCGCGGGCTTCGCCGAGCTCCCCGCGATCGCGGCCAGGGCCAGCTCCTACACGCGCTGGTCGAAGATGCTGCGCACCTGGATGTACCGCGAGCGGCCGCTCGAGCTCTGGAAGTCGCGTGCGCCCAAGCTGGTCTCGGCGCCCGGCGAGGACGAGGGTGCCTTCCGCGGTCGCGTGCGCGACGCCCTGCGCGAGAAGCGCGACGTCGGGCTCGACAAGCTGCGCAAGAAGTACGCCCCGAAGCTCAAGCGACTGCAGGACCAGGTGGCGCGCGCCGAGGACCGCGTGGAGCGCGAGGAGGCGCAGTACAAGACCAGCCGTACCCAGACCGCGATCTCGTTCGGCGCGACGGTGCTCGGCGCGCTCTTCGGGCGCAAGGTCGGCAGCGTGGGCAACGTGGGGCGCGCGACCACCGCCGTGCGCGGCGTGAGCCGCTCGGCGCGCGAGCACGGCGACATCGGTCGCGCCGAGGAACGGCTCGAGGTGCTGCAGGAGCGGCTGGTCGAGCTGGAGGCGGAGTTCGAGGAGGAGGTCGCCGAGCTGCGCGAGCCGATCGACGTGGACGCGGTCGAGATCGAGGCGCTGCGCGTCGCGCCGCGCAAGGGCGACCTGGAGGTCGAGGATCTGGCACTGGTCTGGCTGCCGTGGCGGATCGACGCCAGCGGGTTCGGCGAGCCGGCCCACGCGAAGCTCGGCAGGGAGGACGCATGAGCCGGCCGCGCCGCAGCCTGATCACCGGCGCTACCGGCGGCATGGGCCTGGCCTGTGCGCGCCGTCTGGGCGCCGCGGGCGACTCGCTGATCCTGGTGGACCTGGGCCAGGCGCAGCTGGACGCCCTGCGTGCCGAGCTGGCCGGCGACGCCATCTCGGCGCAGGGCCTGGTCTGCGACGTCGCGAGCCCGGACCAGCTGGCGAAGCTGGCGGCTGTGGTCGGGGACGGCGGCGGCGTCGACGTGATCGTCAACTTCGCCGGCCTGTCGCCGACCATGGCCGACTGGCGCCGCATCATGGACGTGAACTACGTGGGCACCGCCCGGCTGCTCGACGCGCTCGAGCCGCAGGTGCGGCCCGGCGGCGTGGCGGTCTGCATCGGCTCGAACTCGAGCTACCTCCTCGAGGGCATACCGGCGGTGAGCGAGGTCCTGCGCGACGCGCTCGCGCCGGACCTGCTCGACCGGCTGGCGGTGCTCGACGAGGTCGAGGAGTGGAGCCCGGCCCTGGCCTACGCGCTCTCGAAGCGCGGCGTGCGCGAGCTCGTGTCGCGCCTGGCCGCGCCCTGGGGCCAGCGCGGCGCGCGCGTGGTCTCGCTCTCGCCGGGGATCACGGACACGCCCATGGGCCGCCAGGAGTACGAGCATCAGCCGGCGATGCACGAGATGGCGAAGCTCACCCCCGCTGGACGCGACGGCACGCCCGACGACATCGCCGCGGTGGTCGAGTTTCTCTGCTCGCCCGAGGGTGCGTACATCTCTGGCAGCGACGTGCTGGTGGACGGCGGGCAGACGGCGGCGCTGGGCGCCCTGCACCGGTGAGCCCCGGGCACCACGCGCTCCCGCACCGACCGCGCGAGGCGCCCCGCGCTCCCGCGCTCCCGGGCCTACTCGACGATCGCCGGGTTGAACGCGATGGGCGAGCCCAGCGCCTTGCGGAACGAGGGCGGCTGCTTGCCCCCCACGTCCTCGATGCCGTACTCGCGCGCCAGCTCGGCGACGATCCAGGTGTGTCCGGAGCGCTTCATGCACTCGGGATCCGCCCAGAGCGCGGCGATCACGTGCCCGCTGAGCTGCGGCGTCTCGGCCGAGTCGGCCAGCGCTGCGAAGCGATCGGGCCGGCGCGCGATGGCGGCGGCCGTGCGCTCGGTCGCCAGGAATCCCATCCAGATCGACACCGCCGCGACGTCGTGCGGACGCAGATCGACCGCCATGTCCCAGGCCATCTTGTCCAGGCCCGCCTTCTGCGCGCCGTACGCGGGCCCGTGCATGTAGCACTGAGCGCCGAACGACGACGTGTTGGCGATCAGGCCCCCTCGCTGCCGGACCATCAGCGGCGCGGCATGGTGGCTGGCCACGTACGCGGAGCGGAGGCCCACGTCGAGGATGTCGACCAGCTCCAGCGGCTTCTCCCAGAACGCCCCGTCCTCGATCAGCTGATCGTGCAGGAACGTCGCGTTGTTCACCAGGATGTCCAGCCGGCCGGCCTCGCTCTCGACGCGCTCGAACAGCGCCGCCACCGCGCCGTCGTCGCGGTGGTCGCACGGCACGGCGATTCCCTGTCCTCCCGCGTCGCTGATCGCCTCTGCGGTCGCGTCGATGGTCCCGGGCAGGGAGGCGTCGCCCTCGCGGCGCGTTCTCCCGGTGACGTAGACGCGGGCGCCCAGCGCACCCAGCGCCAGGGCGATCCCCTTGCCGGCACCTCGACTGGCACCGGTCACCACGGCAACACGGTCCGCGAGCGCGTTCTGGGTCATCGGGTCCTCCAGCGTCGTGCTGCGCAGTCTACATCCGTGGCGCGCGCCGGGTGGGCGGGAGCCGTAGGCGGGGCAGGGCAGCTCCGGGGAGGGGCATCCCGGTGAGCGACGAGGATCTCGAGCAGATCGCGCGGCGGACGCTGGCGCACTACGAGTCGCGGGCCGACGCGTTCTGGGAGGGAACGCGTGACCACGACGTGAGCCAGAACATCGTCGCGTTGCTCGGCGCCCTGGGCTCCGACCGGCCGCAGCGCATCCTGGACCTGGGCTGCGGTCCCGGACGCGACCTGCGACGCCTGCGCGACCTGGGGCACGAGGCGGTGGGACTGGACGGCTCGCCGAGCTTCGTGCGCATGGCGCGGGCGCACTCGGGCTGCGAGGTCCTGCAGCAGGACCTGCTCGAGCTCGACCTCCCCGACGCCTCGTTCGACGGCGTCTTCGCCAACGCGTCGCTCTTCCACGTGCCGCTGCGCGCGCTGCCGCGCGTGCTGCGCGAGCTCTTCGCCGCGCTGCGTCCGGGCGGCGCGCTGTTCAGCTCCAATCCACGCGGGGGTGGAGAGGAGGGCTGGAACGGCGAGCGCTACGGGGTCTGGCACGACCTGGAGCCGTGGCGCGCGTTCGTGACCGGAGCCGGCTTCATGGAACTCGACCACTACTACCGGCCGCCCGGCCTGCCCCGTGCGCAGCAGCCGTGGCTCGCCACGCTCTGGCGCCGGCCCTGAGCGCTCAGTCGCGCCCGACCACGGACACCGCCGCGCGCTTGGCGGCGTAGAGGCGCCGGTCGGCGACGCCGACGAGGGTCTTGGCGTCGCTGGCGTCGTCGGGCAGGGTGGCGACGCCGGCGCACAGGGCCACGCCGTCGCGCTCGCGCAGGCGCGCCACCACGTCCCGGGCGAAGCTGAGCGCCCCCTCGGGGCCGGTCTCGGGCAGGAGCGCGGCCAGCTCGTCGCCGCCCCAGCGCGCGACGCAGTCGCTGCGCCGCGCGCGCTCGTGCAGCGCGCGTGCGGCGGCCCGCAGGGCGGAGTCGCCGGCCGCGTGTCCCTCGCGATCGTTGAGCTGCTTGAGGTCGTCGAGGTCGAGCAGCACCAGCGCGAGGCGGCGCGAGTGGCGCCGCGCGCGCGCCACCTCGACCTCGAGTGCCTGGTCGAGGCGCGCCCGGTTGAGCAGCCCGGTCAGGCCGTCGTGGGTCGCGCGCTCGAGCAGTGGTGCGAGCAGCCCGCGCAGGGCGCCCTCGTCGCGCGCCTCGCGCACGGCGCGCACCAGTGCCTCGAGCTCCTCGCGATCCGTCGCCATCGGCCCATTCTACCGCCCGCTGGCCGCGCTGCGCGCGCTCGTGTATGAACTCGCCCGTGCTCGCATCGCTCGGACCCGCGGCGCTCGCCGCCTTCCTGGTCATGCTCGGCTTCGGCGTCCTGTTCCCGGTCCTGGCGGACTTCACCACCGCTCTGGGCCTGAGCAAGCTGCAGTACGGGCTCATCCTGAGCGCCTGGCCCGCGGCCGGCATCGTCGCGGCGCCCCTGTGGGGGCGCTTCTCGGACCGCCACGGCCGGCGTCCGGCGATCGTGGTGGGGCTCGTCGGCTTCGCGATCAGCTTCGCGGCCTTCGGGCTCGGCTCGAGCTTCGAGACCCTGATCGCGGCGCGCATCGTCGGCGGACTGCTCTCCTCGGCGGCACTGCCCGCGGCGTTCGCCTACGCGGCCGACGTCACCAGCAGCGAGCAGCGCAGCCACGCCATGGGGCTGATGGGGGCGGCGGTCGGCCTGGGCGTGACCGTCGGGCCGGCGATCGGCGGCAGCCTGATGAGCCTGGGCCTGCGTGCGCCGTACTTCGCGTCGGCCGGGATCGGCGCGCTCGGCGCGCTGATCGTCTGGCGCGCGCTGCCGGAGAGCCTGACCGCGGGGCGCCGCGCGCAGCTCCTCGAGGAGCAGGCGCAGCTGGCGCGACGTGGCCTCACGCGTTCCCGGATCGCCCGCCTCCTCTGGCCGCTGCTGGCCGCGAGCTTCCTGCTCACCGCGGCACGACTCTCCATCGACGTGACGCTGCGCTTCCTGGTGGACGAGCGGCTCGGTGGCAGCGCCATGCAGGTCGGCTGGCTGATGTTCGGCATGGGCGTGATCATCATCGGGGTGCAGGGCGGTGCGATCCGGCCGCTCGTCGCGCGCAGCGGCGAGGCGGCGCTCTTCGCGCTGGGTAGCGCCATCATGGCGGTGGGTCTGCTCGCAGCCGGCTGGGTGGCCAGCTGGTCCGGCGTGATCCTCGCGGGCCTGGCGATCGCGGTGGGCTTCGCGCTGCACGCGCCGACCCTGACCAGCCTGCTCAGCCGTGCCGGCGAGCAGATGCAGGGCGTGACGCAGGGCCTGAACAACAGCGCCCAGGCAGCGGCGCGCGTGGTCGCACCGACGATCTTCATGGCCCTGTACTCGACCCGGCCGTGGACCGCCTACGTACTGGGCGCGCTGCTGGCGCTGCTCGCCATCGGCGTGGGGCTCGCCGGGGCGCGCGCCGCGCAGGACCACGGGACCCCCGATGTGAGCTAGCATTCCGCGGATGGAGACCTCCGAGGCGATCACCGACGGCGTGCGCGTCTCCGTGCGCTCGCAGTACGTGGCCGAGCGCTCGCGGCCGCACCTGCAGGAGTACTTCTTCGTCTACACGATCACGATCGAGAACCGCAGCGATCAGCGCGTGCAGCTGCTGAGTCGCCACTGGATCATCACCGACGCCGAGGGCAAGCAGGAGGAGGTCCGCGGGCCCGGGGTCGTCGGTGAGCAACCCGTTCTCGATCCCGGACAGTCGTTCGAGTACACGTCGGCCTGTCCACTGCCGACCCCGTTCGGCTCGATGCGGGGGACGTATCAGATGGTCCGCGCGGACGAGTCCCTCTTCGATGCCGAGATCGCTCCTTTCCGGCTGGCTCAGCCTTACGCCATGAACTGATGCTTCCGGTCGGGGGGCCGCGGCGGGGGCGAGACTTCCGCCGGATTCCCGGGTCCCCTCCCGCCGCTCGCTTCGCTCGCTCTGGTCGACCCGATGAATCCGTCGGAAGTTCGCCCCCGCCGCTCCTCCGTGCCTCCTTGCGGGTGGAGGAGCTGCCCATGTCGCGGTCTGAACGGGGCCCCGGACCCCGGCCCGCGCTCGGGTGGAATCGCGACGAGCCGCTGCGAGCGAATCCGCTCGACACGCCGCGGGCCCCTTGCGAGCCCAGCTACCCCATACCCCTGCGCCGTCCCCCTCTTCATCCCACCCGAAGCGAACGAGCGCGCGGTCGCACCAGCACGGCGGAGCGGTCAGCGGCGCTTGCTCCTGAATCGTGGGTCGACGAAGCGAGCAAAGCGAGCGAAGGAGGGGACCCGCGATTCTGGAGCAAGCGCCGCTGACCGCGGCACCCACCCTCGAAGCACGCGGCGCTAGAAGCTGTACTGCAGCTTGGCGAAGAGGCGGTCGTGGTGGCCCAGGAAGTCGAGCGGCGGACGCTCGCCCTTCTGGAACAGCACCACGCCGAGCTCGACGCTGAGGGCGTCGCGCAGGTCGTAGGCGAGCTGCCCCCGCAGGATGGCGCCGTCCTCGGCGTGGGCGCCGAAGACGATGGCGACCAGGGTGGCGTGCAGCCGGTCGTGCAGGAAGTCGGCCGTGGTCAGCAGCGACATCTCGACGCGATTGCGCTCGGTGAAGCTGGGGGCCAGCTCCAGGCGGGAATCGAAGCCGCGGAGGTGGCGGTTGACCAGCTCGAGCGCGATCGACACATCGGTGATGCCCTGGTACTCCACGCCGACCATGGCGTCGATGCGGGAGCGGTCGCGCGAGCGCAGCTGCGCGCCCGTGGCCGGGTCGGCCTCGAGGAAGCGCAGGCCGCGGATCCAGCCGACCTCGGACTTCAGCAGCCAGTTCCCGCGCGCGATCTGCCCGGAGGCGCCCCAGAGCGTGAGGCGCGCGTGCTCGAGCCGGACCGGCACGAACAGGGGCGAGGGAAACGGCGGTACGATCGTGGGGGCGCCGACGCTGTGCGGCCGGTCGTCGAAGTAGCGCGCCCAGTGGAACGAGACGTCCCAGCCGCTGAAGATGCCGCGCAGGCGCAGCGCCCACTCGGTGTCGTTACCGCCGTTGCCGGGGCGCTGCTCGGGCAGCCCGGGGACGCCCGGTGGGAAGAAGTCGCTGCCCGGCACGGGCCCGGTGTCGAAGCGGGTCTCGTGAACCGCTACACCGGTCAGCGTCCACTCGCGCCAGTAGGCGTCGAGGCGGGTCATGGCGACGGGAAGCTTGAGATCCTCCACGTTGACCATGCCGGGCTCGCGCGAGTCGATCGGGTTGAGCACGTCGAGCACGCGCAGGTTGTCCGAGCGCCCCCAGCTGAGGATCTGACGGCCCACCTTGAGATCGAGGCTGGGCAGCAGGCGGCCCTGCAGCCAGACTTCCTGGAACTCCAGCTCGCGCTCGTGGTTCTCGAGCACGGGGTCGGGGAACTGCCGGCGCCCCTCCTGCGCGTAGAACCAGTCGCGAAATCCGCGGCCGGCGATGCGTGCCTTCCAGCCACGGGGCAGGTCCAGGTCGAGCTCGAGCGCGAGCTGGGCCTGCGCGCGCGACAGGCCTCGGTAGTCGGGCCCGTCGATCGGCACGGGAGGATCGTGTGCATAGGCGTGCGAGAGCCCGAGCGTGAGGCTGCCGCTCAGGTCCCACCAGCGATCCACGGGCGGCTCGGCCCGGTGCTCGAGATCGGGGTCCTCGTCGTCGAAGCCCCCGAGCACGTCCTCCATCTCGCGCTCGGTCGCGTCGGGCTCGAAGCCGCCGAGGACCTCGTCGAGATCCTGGGCGGCAGCGGGCGCGGGCGACAGCGCCAGCAGGAGTGCGAGGGACAGCCGCCGGCTCACGGGTCGCCTGTCGCGGGCTAGAGGCCGCGCTCGAGCGTGCGCACCGAGAAGAGATCCTCGGCCAGGTCCTGGTTGAAGCGAATATTGCTCGAGCGAAGGATCGTCTTGTGCAGCGTGCGCTGGCCCTTCTTGGTGGTCATGGTCATCTCGGTCGCGACCCAGATGCCGTCGATCTGCTCCAGCTTCTGCACGTCGAGGTAGCGCAGCCGGCTGCCCTTCTTGAGCCAGTGGACCGCGCGCACCACCACGTAGTTGTCCTGACGCACGAACAGGACGGACTTCTCGTAGCCGGTGCGGTCGATCTCCTCGCGGGTGCGGGGGACCTGCTGGATCAGCCAGACCGGATGTCCGCCGACCTCGTCCTCGCGCAGGACCTCGTAGTCGTAGCGCTCGAGCTCCCGCTCGGTCATGTCGGCGTAGTTGAAATCGGAGCCCATGAAGCTGCCGCTCTTGTCGTCCGACGCGATGCGCTTGGTCTTCTTCAGCGCGGGCAGGTAGAGCCACTGGTCGTCGTCGCGCTCGCCGTCGTCGTAGTCGTAGGTCAGGAAGCCCGTGTCGCGCACGTCGGCGGGCGCCAGGAAGAACATGATGGACTGCTCGTCCTCGCCCACGTCGCGGCTGAACGAGCGGATCTGGCGCACGCGGGTGTTCTGGTTCTTGTCGATCAGGATCATCTCGAGGTCCGATGTCGCCCGGTCCCCGTCGTCGCGGTCCTCTACCCGCTGCATGATCTCTCTCGCCTCCGGCGTGTCCGGCGCCGCGGGGCTGGCGCCGGGCAGCAGGATGGCGAGCATGGCCAGGGCCGCGCCGAGCTCAGGAAGCTTCATGGAGCACCTCCTCCTCGCCGGTGGCCGGGGCCACCGACTTTCCGCGGGTCGCGAGCGTGACCAGTGCTGGGGCGACGATCACGTCCGCCAGGAAGGCCAGGATGATGGCCATCGATGTCAGCACGCCGAGCAGCACCAGGTTCTGCATGCTGGCGAACGCGAAGACCATGAAGCCCGACGAGAGCACGATCGAGGTCGTCAGCAGCGCGTTCCCGGTGGTCGCCAGGGTGTCGCGGACCGCGGTGCGGGTATCGCCGGTCTCGCCGAAGCGCCGGTAGAACACGTGCATGAAGTGGATCGTGTCGTCCACTGCCAGGCCGATGGCGATGCTGCCGATCAGCATGGTGAAGATGTCGAGCGGGATCCCGAGCAGGCCCATGAACCCCATGACGCAGAAGATGGGTGCGAGATTCGGGAGCATGCTGGCGAGCCCGCCACGCAGCGTCCCGATCAGGATCATCATCAGGGGCGTGATGATCAGCAGCGCCAGGACGTAGCTGCGGATCATGCCCCAGCGGACCTCCTCCACGGCCGTCACGATCAGCGGGGTCAGGCCCGTGACCTCGACGCGGGCGCCGGGAAACGTTGCATCGGCGAGGCTCTGGATCTCGAAGAGGAACGCCTCGTAGGCGGTTCCGGGCGCCCAGCGCATCCTCGCGGTGAAGCGGGTCTTCGAGAAGCGGCTGTCGACGAAGTCCTCCATGTCGTCCGAGCCGCTGTTCTCGAACAGCAAGAGCTCCTGGGCGATCAGCTGGCGGTCGTCGGGGATCGTGTAGAACTCGCGGCGATTCTCGTTGAGTGCCTGGTGGATCTCCCTGAGGATGTCCGCGAGCGAGAGGGTCTTGCGCACCCCGCCCTCGTCGATCGGGATCGTGGGCACGCTCTCGTGGAACCCGGCCAGCGCGCGCATGAAGGCGGGCTCGTGCAGGCCGTTGTCGCGGCCCGTGTCGATCACGACCTCGACCGAGGTGGCGCCGCCCATGTGCTCGTCGGCCACGCGCGTGCTGACCCGCATGGGATCGTCCTCGGGGAACCAGGACATGGGGTCGTGCTGGTACTGGAGCTGCGCGACCCCGAGGCCCGCCAGCGCGCAGATCGCCAGCGTGGCCGCGACCACGCCCACCGGGTGCGAGACCGCGAAGTCGCCGGCGCGCAGCAGCCAGCGCGAGATCTGGCCCGGGCCCGCGTGGGTGCGCGGCGGGCGACGCCGCAGGGGCAGGGCGCAGAGCAGGGCCGGCAGCAGCACGAGGCAGAGCAGGAGCCCGATCAGGATGCCGACCGGTGCGAAGCGACCCAGGTCGCGCACCGGCTCGATCCCTGCCGCGTTGAACGACATCAGGCCTCCGGCCGTCGTGAGCCCGGCCATGATGATCGCCAGGCCGCTGTGCCCGAGGGCCGCTGCGGTCGCCTCGCTCGCCGGGGCGCCGGCATCGAAGCGCTGGTAGAAGATCACCAGGACGTGGATCGCGGCGCTGGCCGAGACGGCGAGCAGGAACGTCGGCAGGATCTGCACGGTCACGTTGAGCGGGCGCCCGCTGAGCCCGGCGACGCAGAACGTGATTAGGACGGTCAGCACGATGATCGACACCGGCAGGAGCACGCCGGAGGCGCGCCGGAAGAGCAGCGCGAGCACGATCACGACCGCCACCAGCGAGAGGCTGACGAAGACGGTCAGGTTCTCGCCCATGTCCTTCGACAGGCGCACGTTCATGACGGGGTTCCCCGCCATGAAGACCTCGACGTCGGGGCGCGCCCGCTCGTCGAGGACGGCCTGCACCGCCAGGACTGCCTCGGTCGTGTCCCGGCCCGACGCGAAGCCGGCCTCCGGGGCGGGAGCGCCGCCGGGCCCGGCCTCGTCGAAGCCGCCGAGCGCGGCGTCGTCGCCCACGGAGGTCGTCCAGGCCGTGAGCAGCACGTTGATGCTGGTGTAGCGATCGTCGCTCGACAGCAGCAGGTCGCGGTAGGTGGGGCTGGCGTGTGCCCGCTCGCGGATCGCCGCGATCTCCCGGGGCGTCGCCGGCCAGTCCTCCATCAGGTCCTCGACGAGCAGGACGTCGCCCTCGCCCCGGGTCGAGCGCGCGTTGACCAGGCTGGTGACCTCGTCGAGGTGCGGGACCCGGTCCTCGAGCGCCTCGTGCACGTCGCGAAGCCAGGCCAGGAAGTCCGCGTCGAAGACGTCGCGCGTGTGCAGCAGGACGACGATGCCGTCATCGAGGCCGAACTGGCGCTTGAACGCGGTGTACGACACGCGCGAAGGGTGATCGGGCTGCAGGAAGCGTTCGGGATGCGTGTCGATCTCGAGCCCGCCGAGACCGGGAAGCAGCAGCCCCGTGAGCAGCAGGACCGCCGCGATCACCGCGTGAGGCCGCCGCGCCACCCAGAGCGCCCAGCGGCCGAGGCCCGCCTCGATCCGCCGCCGCAGCGGCGGACGCTGCCGGCTCGATGCCGGTGTGCTCACGCCTCGGCCTCCGTGCTCAGGGCCCTCCAGACGAAGTCGGCCGCGTGCTCCGCGAAGGCCTCGGCGGTGTCCGGGTCGCCCGGGCTCAGGCCGAACAGGCGCTCGACCAGGGGCGCCGCCAGGAAGAACCAGGCGCAGGTGCCCATGATCATCGGGATGCAGTGATGCGGATCCACGCGGCGCAGCTCGCCCGACGCGCTGCCCCGCGCGAGCACGTCGGCGAGCAGGCGCACGTTGGGGCCCGCGATCTCGGCCGCGAAGCGGTCGGCGCTGCGGTGGTCGGGCGCCAGCACCTGCTCGATGGCCAGGCGCGGCAGGTACGGGTGGGCGCCGAAGATCCGCACGACCTGGCGTACGATGGCCTTGAGCCGGGTCTCGGCACCGCCCTCGAGCGCGGCCGCGGCTCCGAGCTGCTCCCGGACCTGCCCCGAGATCCGCTCGAGCGCCGCGCTGAGCAGCTCGTCGCGGGACCCGAAGTGGTAGTGCACCAGCGTGGAGCGGACGCCGGCCCGCTCGGCCACCTCGCGCAGCGTGAGCTGCGCGCCGGACTCGCCCAGAAGCTCGAGCGTGGCGTCGAGCAGGGCCTGCCGGCCGCTCACGGCGCTGCTCGCCGCGGGGCGGCCGGGTCGCCGGTGTCCGCTGGTGGCCCCTGACATCGGAATTGACTGTATCATAAGTAAATATCTGCGTCCGACCGGCTGGCCGGGCCCTGGCCCGGGAGTGCCCCGGGGTCGCTCAGCGCTCCAGGCGCCGGAACTTCATGCGGTGGGGCTGGTCGGCGTCCTGGCCGCGGCGGCGGCGCAGGTCGACCGCGTACTCGGCGTGGTTGCCCTCGAAGAACTCGACGTGGCTGTCGCCCTCGAACGCCAGGATGTGCGTGGCGATGCGGTCCAGGAACCAGCGATCGTGCGAGATGACGATCGCGCAGCCCGCGAAGCCCAGCAGCGCGTCCTCGAGCGCGCGCAGCGTGTCCACGTCGAGGTCGTTGGTGGGCTCGTCGAGCAGCAGCACGTTGCCGCCGCTGCGCAGCACCCGCGCCAGGTGCAGGCGGTTGCGCTCGCCCCCCGAGAGCATGCCGACCTTCTTCTGCTGCTCGGTGCCCTTGAAGCCGAAGCCCGCGACGTAGGCGCGCACGGGGACCTCGCGCGCCCCGAGCTTGATCGTCTCGTCGCCGGCGGCGACCGCCTCCCAGACGCGCAGCTCCGGGTCGAGGTCGGAGCGCGCCTGGTCCACGTAGGCGAGCTCGACGGTCTCTCCGAGGCGCAGCTCGCCGGCGTCGGGCTTGTCGTCCCCGACGATCATCCGGAACAGGGTCGTCTTGCCGGCGCCGTTGCCGCCGATCACGCCGACGATCGCGCCCGGCGGGATCGAGAAGCTCAGCCGGTCGATCAGCGCGCGGTCGTCGAAGCCCTTGGTCAGTTCCGAGGCCTGGATCACCACGTCGCCCAGGCGGGGCCCGGGCGGGATTCCGATCTCGACGGGCTCGCGCAGGCGCTCCTGCTCCTGATGGCGCAGCTCGTCGAAGGCATTCAGGCGCGCCTTGCCCTTGGCGTGACGGGCACGCGGGGCCATGTTGATCCACTCGAGCTCGCGCTGGAGCGTGCGCTGCAGCGAGGCGCTCTTCTTCTCCTCGACGGCGAGACGCTGGCTCTTCTGCTCCAGCCAGCCCGAGTAGTTGCCCTTGTACGGGATGCCGCGACCGCGATCGAGCTCGAGGATCCAGCCGGCCACGTTGTCGAGGAAGTAGCGGTCGTGCGTCACCGCGATGACGGCGCCCGGGTACTCCTGCAGGTAGCGCTCGAGCCAGGCGACCGACTCGGCGTCGAGGTGGTTGGTCGGCTCGTCGAGCAGCAGCAGGTCGGGCTTGCTCAGCAGCAGGCGGCACAGCGCCACGCGGCGGATCTCGCCACCGGAAAGGTGATCCACCGCCGACTCGCCCGGCGGCAGCCGCAGAGCGTCCATGGCGATCTCGAGGGTGCGATCGAGCTCCCACGCGTTCACCGCGTCGATCCGGTCCTGCAGCGCCGCCTGCTTCTCGAGCAGGGCGTTCATCTCGTCGTCGTCCAGCGGCTCCGCGAAGCGTGCGCTCACCTCGTCGAACTCCCGCAGCAGCGCGCGGATCTCCTCGACACCCTCCTCGACGTTACCCAGCACCGTCTTGCTCTCGTCGAGGGCGGGCTCCTGGGGCAGGTAGCCCACGCGCAGTCCCGGGGCGGGGCGGGCCTCGCCGACGATCTCGGTGTCGAGACCGGCCATGATGCGCAGCAGCGTGCTCTTTCCGGCGCCGTTGTGGCCCAGGACGCCGATCTTCGCGCCGGGGAAGAAGGCCAGGGTGATCTGGTCGAGGAGCACCCGGTCGGGCGGTACGACCTTGCGCAGGTCCTCCATCACGTACACGAACTCGGCCACGTCTCCGCTCCCTGCCGCGCCCCGGCGGCGGCGGGAATATAGCCGTGTGTGCGTGGGGTTCCCCTGCCGCCCCGGAGCGCGCCGGCGGCCGCCATGGCGCGGGGCCCCGATCCCCTAGAATGGGCCTGCTGGCGGCGCTGACGCCGGCGACGTGAGCCGCATCCCGCGGCATGAGGAGACGGACCCCTAGATGGATCCTGCGACATCGGTCTTGATCGTGGTGGCGTGCGTGGTGACCTCGGCCTTCTTCTCCGGGAGCGAGACGGCGCTGCTCCGGCTGCGCTCGCACGAGCTCGAGGAGGACGTCCGGGCGGCCCACGGGCCGGCCGCCGTCGCCGTGCGCGACCTGATCTCCTCGACCTCGCGCCTCCTGATCACGATCCTGCTCGGCAACAACGTGGTCAACATCCTGGGCTCCGGCGTCGCCGCCGCGCTGGCCGTGACGCTGCTGGGCGAGCAGTACGGCATCCTCGTCTCGACCCTCGTGATGACCGCGATCATCCTGGTCTTCGCCGAGGTGCTGCCCAAGGCCGTCGCCGCCCGCCACCCGCGGGGTCTGGCGTACGCCGTGGCGCTGCCGCTGTACCTGCTCCACGGCCTCCTGCGCCCGTTCCACAAGCTCTTCGACCGGGTCATCGAGCCGCTGGTCCAGCGGCTGGTCGGCTCGGACCCGGGCGAGGACCCGACCTCGGTCGAGGAGGTGCTGCGCCTGGCGCGTCGCGCCCAGGACGGCATCGAGTCCGAGACCTCGCCGCTGGCGATCATGGGCGCCGCGGCCGGCGCCGCCGGCATGACCGTCAGCGAGATCATGGTGCCGCGCACCGAGGTGGTGGCCTTCCCGGTCGAGAGCGATCCCGCCGAGCTGCTCGAGAGCGTGCTCCAGGAGCGCTACACGCGCGTGCTGATCTACAAGGAGGACATCGACCACGTGCTCGGCGTGGTCCATCTCAAGGACCTGATCCAGCTGGTGCGCCGCGAGGGCGAGGACATGAACAGCATCCTCAAGCCGGTGCTGCGCGTGCCCGAGCGCAAGCCGATCCTGCCGCTGCTCGGCGACATGCAGCGCGCGTTCGTGCACGTGGCCGTGGTCAAGGACGAGTTCGGCGTGACGCTGGGCCTGGTCACGCAGGAGGACATCCTCGAGGAGATCGTCGGCGAGATCCGCGACGAGTTCGACCACGAGGAGCTGCTGACGATCCGCGGGTTCCCCGACGGCAGCCACCAGGCGCTCGGACGCGTCAAGGTGCTGGACTTCAATCGCGAGACGGGCTGGAACGTGCCCGCCGAGCGCGGCGACACGCTCAGCGGGCTCGTGTTCAACGAGCTGGGCCGTGCGCCGCGCAAGGGCGACACCGTCGAGGTGCCGGGCTACAGCTTCACGGTGGCCGACATCTCCGGCACGCGCATCACCCAGGTGCGCGTGCGCCGCGAGGACGAGCCCGAGGCGGAGACGGCCGAGGCGGCGGCGGGCGCGTAGCGCCGGAGGCGACGGCTCAGACGTCCTCGTCGTCGGCCACGTCCGACGGGCGCACGGGATGCGGCGCGAACTCCGGGCCGTCGTCCCAGCCGGGGATCCCCGCGGCCTGGGTCAGCCACGACTGCGCGATGGCCTCGTCGACGACCACGTTGCCCGCGTCGGGCTCGTCGAGCAGGCTCTCCCAGAGCTCGCGGCCCCCGGACTCCCACCACTGCTTGGCGGTGTTCTCGAAGTCGATCGAAAGACGGACCAGGGCCATGACACCGAGCCTACACCGGATGCGGTCAGTTGAGCGAGTTGCTCCGCATGCGGCCGCGCAGCCGTCCCACCGCCTTCGAGTGGATCTGGCAGACGCGGGACTCGGTGATGCCGAGGATCCCGCCGATCTCCTTGAGATTCAGGTCCTCGTAGTAGTACAGCGTGATCACCAGGCGCTCCTTGTCGGGCAGCGCGGCGATGCCGCCGGCCAGCGTGGACGTGAGCTCGCGCGACTTCAGACTCGCGAACGGGTCCTCGGCGTTGACGTCCTCGAGGTTCCCGCTGGGCAGCGGCTGGTCCGACTCCTGGTTGCTCCCCCGCAGGTCGTCCAGGGCGACGATCGAGATGCCGCGGGTCTGGTTGACCAGGTGGTGGAAGTCCTCGAGTCCCAGGCCCATGCGGCGGGCGATCTCGTCCTCGGTGGCCGGCCGGCCCAGCTCCTGCTCCGCCTCGAGGTAGGCCTGCTCGAGCTGGCGGCCCTTCTGGCGCACCGAGCGCGGCACCCAGTCGAGCGAGCGCAGCTGGTCGAGGATGGCGCCGCGGATGCGGAACTCGGCGTACGTCTTGAACTTGCAGTCCTTGCCGGGGTCGTACTTCTCGACCGCGTCCATCAGTCCGATGACCCCGGTGTTGTGCAGGTCCTCCAGATCCACGTGGGAGGGGAGCCTGACGGCGATGCGGCTGACGATGTACTGGATCAGCCGGGTGTGCTCGAGCACGATCTGTTCCTTGAGATCGGGGGGGATGCAGCCGTGGCTCTCCCAGGCCTCGCGAATCCGAGCTTCCATGCGCCAACTACCTCCAAGCGTCCGGGTTCAGCCGGGCGGGAGTGCAAGGCCGGTGCCCGCCGCTGCCGGGTAGCTGCGGGTCCCCTGCATTCGGCCCCGTGGAGCGCGCAACACACCGGAGCGTCAGGGGTTTCCCGTCCGGGTGGGGGGTGCCGCGGGTCTGCCACCCGGGACCCGTTCCGTCGGAAGTTTGACGGCGGACCCCCGCAGGCGCGGGAATCCCGACGCACGCCCGCTCGCGTCAAGCGGCACCGGGCGGCGCCCGATGGGCCCGGCAGGAGTCCACCTTGCATCGATCCGCCTGGCGCAGCCCGTGGGTCTGGGGCCTGGCGCTGCCCGCGGCGCTGTGGGTCTGGAGCCTGCTCGAGGTGCGGCACGGGCCCGGGCCGGTCGCGCCCGGCCGGCCCGCCCAGGCGCCGCTGGAGGGCCGGCGGCCGATCGAGCACGGCGATGCCCTCCTGCTGCCGCGTGCCCTGTACCAGGTAGAGGCGCGCGTGCTGGCGTCGGAGCGCTACCGCATCGACCCCATGGCCGACCTGGCCCCGCACGACCTGGCGCTGGGCTGGGGGCCGATGTCGGACGAGCGCGTGTTGGAGCACGTGTACGTGGACCAGGCCCACCGCCGCGCGTACACCCGCACCGAGCCCGGGCTGCCGATCCCGGGTCGGCTGATGTCGCTGACCTTCACCAACGTGCACGTCATCCCGGCCACCCGCGAGGTCTCGCGCGCGGTGGCGAGGCTGCGCCGCGGCGACGTCGTGCGCCTCGAGGGACTGCTCGTGGACGTCGAGCGCGGGGGCTCGACCTGGAAGACCTCGCTGATTCGCCACGACTACGGCGACGGTGCCTGCGAGATCCTGTACCTGATGCGCCTGGGCCGGCGACCCCGTCCGCGCCTCGCGCTCCCGTAGGCGGCGGCGGAGCTAGACTCGGGTCATGTCGCGGGCTCTGGGGCGGTACGTGGCGCTGCAGCTGCCGCAGCTGGGGCTGGTGGCGTGGGCGGCCTTCTGGCTGGCCGGTCGCCTCGACTGGCCGGCCTGGGTCGCCTGGGCGCTGCTCGGCGCCTGGGTCGCCAAGGAGGTGGCGATCTACCCGCTCGTGCGGCGCTCGCTCTCGGATCTGCCCGGTCGCGGCGGCGTCGACGAGCTCCGCGGCGCCACGGCGCTGGTGCGCGAGAGCGTCGCGCCCGAGGGCTGGGTCGAGGTGGGAGGCGAGCTCTGGCGCGCGCGGGGCCCCGAGGGAGGTGAGCCCCTTCCCGCGGGGAGCGCGGTCCGCGTGCGCGAGGTGCGCGAGCTGACGCTCCTGGTCGAGCCGGTCGCTCCGGCCGCTCAAGCCACGGGTGCCGCCGGCCGTAACGAGGCGCGATGAGGAGCCTCCTCTGATGGCAGATCTCGAGCACCCCGGCGCGGCTTCACTCAGCAGCTCGCTCCGGCGCCGCTGGGACCGCACGCGGCGCATGGGGGTGGGCAACCAGCTGCGCGACGCCGTCGACTACCTCGAGAATCCCGAGGTGCTGGTCGCGGAGTTCGTCGATGCCTACTGCGCGATCGACGGCTGTGCGGATCCGGACGAGCTGATCCTCGAGGATCTCTCGACCCGCTCGCGCGACAACCCGCTGTTCCGCCAGTTCGCTCCCGGCACCGAGGTCAGCCTGGACTGCACCGGTGGCGGGGCCATGCGCGTGCTGCGCGCGCCCGTGCCGCTGCTCGGCGAGGCCGGCGCACACGGCGCCGACTACGTGGGGCTGATCCAGGGAGAGGCGGGCGAGGTCCCGGTGATCGGCGCCGTGCAGTCGGGCGTCAAGGGCACGCCCTACAGCCTGCTGCTCCGGGCGCTGGTCTGCCTGAGCGAGATCGCCCCGGCACCGCATCTCGCGCGACTCAACGAGGAGATCTTCAAGGGCGGTCTGCAGCCGGGCGTGCAGTTCGACCTGCACCTCGGCATCGTGCAGGCCCCCGAGACCGCCGAGGAGCACACGCTCTGGCAGCTGACGCGCGACATGGCCGACGGCTTCTGCGCCGCGATCGGCGAGGAGTGGCAGTTTCCCGATCTGCTGCGGCGGATCTGGGCGCTGCGAATCGATCCGCACGGCGAGGCCCCGCCCGGGCTCGACTGGGTCGCCTGAGGCCGCAGACCCGCCGGGGCAGGGCAGCGCCCCGCGTCAGCCGGCCAGCAGCTCGGTCGCGATCTCGCGGGCCCGGCTGCCGTCCACCTCGCCCCGGTGCGCCTTCATCAGTGCGCCCATCACCCGGCCCACGTCGCCGGGCCCGCTCGCGCCGCTGGACTCGATCGCCTCGCTCACCCAGGCGCGCGTCTGCGCATCGTCGGCGAGCCGCGGCAGGAAGGTCTCGATCAGCTCGAGCTCCGCGCGCTCGGCCCCGGCCTGCGCGTCGCGGCCCGCGGAGCTGAACGCCTCGATGCTCTCGCGGCGCTGCTTGGCGAGGCGGCGCAGCACCTCGATGCAGGCCTCGTCGGGCAGGGAGTCGGCGCCGCTCTCCTTCATCCTGAGGATGAACGCGGCGCGGATGCTCCGCAGCGCGCTCACGCGCTCCCGGTCCCGGGCGCGCATGGCGGCGGTCAGCTGTGCACTCACCTCGTCGACGATCGGCATCGGTCAGGACTTAGCCCATCGGCTCGCGCTTCGCCCGGGCGCGCAGGATCTCGCGCAGGTGTGCGCGCGTGGCCGGAAACGCCAGCGGGAGCAAGCACACCGCCAGCAGCACGAGCGCCGCGATCAGCAGGCCGCGACCCTCGACGATGGCGTTCCCGAAGAGCGCGTAGGTACCCGCGCGCACCAGCGAGCCCGACACGACGGCGAGCGCGAAGGGCAACAGGGGCATGGCCGCGAGTGCGGCGGCCAGCTGTAACGTGGGGCCGACCACGACCGGGTAGGCGCTGCCGATCGCCACGCCCCAGGCCCCCGCGGGCGAGCGCACCAGCTTCAGGGCCGTCTCCAGACCGGGCATCGACGGGGGCAGCACGCGCTCCGGTCCGATGTGGCGCACCACGGCCCAGATCGCGAGCGACGGCAGGCTCAGGCCGACGCCCCCGTACAGCGTTGCCAGCAGCGGCGGGAATGCGAGGCCTCCGGCCGTCAGCAGCAGCGGGCCCGGCACCAGGCCGAGCAGCCGCAGCGGGAACAGCGCCACGTAGATCAGCGGACCCCAGGCCCCGAAGCCCGCGACGGTCTCGCGGATCGACGTGGCGCTCCACTCCAGACCGAGCGCGTCCCGCAGGATCCAGCCCGCGCCGAGCAGCAGGGCCACCGCCAGCAGCGGCGCCACGGGCGGGACCGGCGGCTCGTGGCGCGGCGCCGGACCGGGAGGCGAGGGCGGGCCGGTCACGAACTCAGGCTACACTGCGTGCGATGTCGCCGGAAGGGGGGGAGCGGCGCGCGCCGCTGAGCACGTGGACGAAGCTCGTGCTCGGCTCGGGCGACCACGCGCTGACGCTCACCCTGTCGTCGCTGTCCCTGGTCTACGTGGCCTTCCTCATCGACCAGATCGGGCTGCGCCCGGCGCTGGCCAGCGCCGTGCCGCTGGTCGGTCGCTTCGTCGACGCGTTCACCGATCCGCTGATGGGGCGCATCTCGGACGCCACGCAGAGCTCCGCGGGCCGGCGTCGGCCGTACTTCCTGTTCGGGGCGCTGCCCTTCGCGCTCAGCTTCGCGCTGCTCTGGGTCGACCCCGGCCTCGAGTCCACCGGGTCCACCTTCGCGTTCTGCGTCGGCACCTACGTCTTCTACAGCCTGGCCTCCACGGTGGTCTCGGTGCCGTACGTGGCCCTGATGGCGGAGATCGCGCCCGGCTACGACGAGCGCAACTCGCTCAACGCCTGGCGCTCCGTGCTCACGCTCGCGGGAACGCTGATCGCCGGCGCGGGGCTGATCCCGCTGACACGCTGGCTGGGCTCGGACGGCGCGCCGGCCTACCTGCTCACTGGCACGCTGCTGGGCATCTGGATCGCGATCCCCTGGCTGCTGATCTACGCGCTCGTGCGCGAGCCCGCGGGCTTCCAGCGCCGGCCGGCGACATCTCTGCTCGAGGGTCTGCGCCTGGTCCTGCGCCACCGCAACTACCTGCACCTGGCGGGGCTGTACGTCTGCGGGCGCATCGCCATGGACCTGGCCTCGATGATCCTGGTGCTCTACTTCGCGAGCTGGCTGGGGCGCGAGTCCGACTTCGCGCCGGCGATGGCGCTGTTCATCGTGGCGGCGGCCCTCTCGCTGCCGCTGTGGCTGCGGCTGGGTGCGCGCCTCGACAAGCGGCGCGTCTTCCAGATCGGCTGCATCTGGTGGGGGCTGTGGATGCTGGTCCTGTTCACGGTCACGCCCGACGCACCCTCGCGCTCGGTCACCTTCGCGCTGATCGCGCTCGCGGCGGTGGGCTACGGGGTGATCGACATGATGCCGTGGTCGATGCTCGCCGACGTCGTGGACGAGGACGAGCTGAACACCGGGGAGCGTCGAGAGGGCCTGTACGGCGGGCTCCTCACCTGGATCCGCAAGCTCGGCGGCGCCCTGGGCGTGCTGGTGGGCGGGGTACTGCTGGACGTGGCGGGCTACCTGCCCGGGGGTGGCGAGCAGCCCGAGAGCGCCCGGCAGATGATCCGGGCCATCACCGCCCTGGGCCCGACGCTCTTCCTGGCGGGGGCGCTCTGGGTCAGCCAGGGCTATACCCTGTCTCGACACAGCCACGCCTCGATCCTGTTGCGGCTCGGCCGTCGGACTGGGGGCAATTGACCACGGCCAGGCGTCGTGCTCCACTGCGGTGACGCATGAGACTCCTCCGCCTCATGGCCCTCCCCGGGCTCTCCCTGACCACTTTTGCCATCGAGGCGCATCGCGCGCGCCGCGGGCACTCGCCCTACAGCCAGGTGCCCCCGCTGGATCCCAGGGCCAGCGTGCTGGGATCCGCGGTGCTCGACCGCACCTTCACGCTGGCGGTGAACCTGCTCACCGGCGTTCCGGCGCCCAACCAGGTGCGCCGCGCGGAGCGCGAGATCGAGGATGCCGCGCGCATGTTCGAGGCCGAGGGCTGGCTCGACGATCCGCGCAGCTACCACGCCGACCCTCCGGCGCCCGACCACTTCGAGCTGAGGCCGATCACGGCGCGAGAGGGCCGGCGCAAGATCGAGCTGCAGCAGCTCAGCATGCCCAGCGGCTACCAGCCCCAGCCGCACCACCCCGGTCGCGAGCGCTGGCTCGGCTACGAGCCCAACCGCACCGCGCACGCCTGGGTGCTCGAGCATCCCGGTGCCGCGCGCCCCTGGGTCGTGTGCGTGCACGGCTTCATGATGGGCGGCACGGCGGCGAACATGCGCGGCTTCGAGGCGACCTGGCTGCACGAGAAGCTGGGACTCAACGTGATCATGCCGGTGCTGCCGCTGCACGGACCGCGCGCCGGAGGGCGCGTGAGCGGCGGCGAGCTGCTCAGCGCCAACCTGATGAACCTGATCCTGATCTTCGCGCAGGGCGCGTGGGACGTGCGGCGCGCGGTGGCCTGGGCGCGCCAGCGCGGAGCGCCACGCATCGCGCTCTACGGGCTCTCGCTGGGCGGCTACACGTCGGCCCTCACGAGCTGCCTCGAGGAGGGCATCGACGCCATCATCGCGGGGATCCCGCTCGCCGACGTGCACGGCGTGGCGCGCGAGAACATGTCGACGCTCATGCGCGAGTACCAGCGCGATCTGGAGGTCGACTGGGCGCTGATGCGCCGCGTGAGCTACCCGGTCTCGCCGCTGGCGATGCCCTCGCGCGTGCCGCGCGAGGGGCGCTTCATCTTCGCGGGCATTGCGGACCGCGTGGTGCGGCCCGACCAGCCCCGGGCGCTGTGGCGCCACTGGGAGGAGCCCGAGATCCACTGGTTCTCGGGCGGCCACGTCGGCTACATGTGGGTCGACAGCATCCGCGCGTTCGTCGGCGACGCGCTCGCGAAGAGCGGCCTGGTCGTCAGCTAGCCGGCGTCGCGGGGGCCGCCTGCGCGTCGCTCCGGCTCGAGCGGCGTGGCGCGCGGCGGGTCATGGCCTTCTCGAGCTCCGCGACGCCCAGCTCGATGCCGTCCGCCAGGTACCAGGGATCGGGCACCAGCAGCGCATCGACCGTGAAGCCGAAGTCGACGCGCCCCAGGTAGCTCATCACGGTGATGTTCAGCCCCATCCCCGCCTGCACCATCGACAGCGGGTACATGGCCTCGAGCTTCGCGCCGGCGATGTACAGCTGGATCGGCGGGCCCGGTACGTTGGAGACGATGGCGTTGGCGGGCAGCGGAAGCGCGTCGGCGGCGGCCGACGCGGCCAGGCGGTAGGCGAGGTTGATCAGCGCGGGCGGCGCGGTGTCGCCCATGGACTGGATCTCTCGCGCGCGCACCGCGCGGGTCATCTCCTTGGACTGCATGGCCGATCCGTGGATCGCCAGCAGGCGCTCCGCGGGATCCTCCACGTCGGTGTGCCAGGGCAGCATCATGCTCGCGACCTGGTTGCCCAGCGTGTCGTCCCCCGCCGCGCGCGTCGACACCGGCACGCTGACCGCCAGCGACTCGCGCGGCAGCTCTCCCTGCGCCTTCAGGTAGCGCCGCACGGCCGATGCGGTGACCGCGAGCACGACGTCGTTGACCTTCACGTCGAAGTGCTTCTTGATCGCGCGGATCCGCTCGAAGGGCACCGAGGTGCACGACCAGCTGCGGCGCATGCCGATGCGATCGTTGAAGCTCACGCGCGGCACGCCGGCGCGCATCGCCGGCGGGCGGTCGGGGTCGGTCAGGTAGGGCAGGGCGGCGATCCCGCGCCGCGCGGCCTGGTACACGTAGGTGCTCAGGCGAAACGGCGTCAGCAGCGTCGCGCCGACCCCGCGCACCAGCAGCTCCAGGTCGCCGGGCTCGCGACCGCGCGGCGCCTTCGGGGAGCGCGGCCTCGGCGCCGGAGGCGGGGGGCTCGGCTCGACGTCGTAGAGCAGCTCGGTCAGGCCGCGTCCCGATCCCCCGTCCACCATGCAGTGGTGATTGATCTGCAGCGTGGCCACGCGCCCGTTCTCGAGACCCTCGATGTACCAGATCTCCCAGAGCGGCTGGTAGCGGCTCAGGCGCTGGCCGAAGCGGGCCCCGCAGAGCTCGGCGAGCTCGCGCATCGGGCCCGGGCTCGGCACGGCGACGCGCCGCAGGTGGCGGTCGATGTCGAAGTCGGGGTCGTCCACCCAGTACGGCCGACCCAGGCGCAGCGGCACGTGGCGCACCTTGCGCGTGAACGGTGGCGCCTGCACGATGCGCGTCGCCAGCTCGGCGCGGAAGCGCTCGAAGCTGAAGTCGGGTGCGTCGGTCGGGTCGATCACCGCGATGCCGCCGATCTGGGCCGGCGAGTCGGCGGTGTCGATCGCCAGGAAGAGCGCGTCGGTGCCCGAGATCTGCTTCATCCTGCTCTGTTCTCCGTGCCGGTCTCCCCGGCGATGGCCCCCGCGTGCTTGCGGTCCACGTGATTCTCAGCATACAGCCAGCGGATGGTCTCGCGAAGCGTGTCCCGGAGGGGCCGCAGCTCCACCCCCAGCTCTCGGCCGAGCGCGGAGCAGTCGGCGGGCACCATTCGCGTGAGCGTCTCCATGGCCTCGCTGGTGATGCCCACGCCGCGCCCGAGCGGGGCGAAGACGTCACCCAGGTGGCCCAGCCCCAGCATCACGGCTCCGGGCACGGGCACGGTGAAGATGCGGCGTCCGGTCAGCTCGCGCAGCAGCCCCGCGAGGTCACGGGTCGTGCAGAGATGGCCCGCGGCCATGAAGCGACGCGGGCCGCGTCCCGGCTCCATCAGCGCCGCGTGCACTGCGGCCAGGTCGCGCACGTCGATGATCGGGATGCCGCCCGGCGTCAGCGGCAGGAAGCCGGCCCGGAGGAACTGCAGCACGGTGTCCACGCCCGCCCCGAGCGTCGGATCGTGCGGGCCCCACACGGTTCCGGGGTAGACGATCGACACCGGCGCGCCGCGCTTCTGGAAGTGGCGCGCGAGCCGCTCCGCGCCGGCCTTGGAACGCGCGTAGGGTCCGGCGGGCTCCTTGACCGGGTCCTCCGTGGTGAAGCGGTCGCCCGACGGCGGCCAGAGTGCCGACAGGCTCGAGACGTGCACGATCGGGTCGCAGCCGCGGCGCACCGCGGCGCTCAGGACGTGCTCGGTGCCCTCGATGTTCGTCCGGAGGATCTCGTCGGAGCGCTCGCGGTCGAGCGAGAACAGCCCGGCCGCGTGCAGGACCGCGTCGCAGCCGTCGAGCGCCTTCTCCACCGCCGGGCGGTCGAGAAGGTCGCCCACGACGTAGTCGCCGGGACGGACCCCGAGCGGCTCGAGCGCCTGCACCGCGCGCACCGGGCTGCGCACGAGCAGGCGCACCTCGTGGCCCGCGGCCTGCAGCGCCGCGACGCTGTGGCAGCCGACCAGGCCCGTGGCACCCGTGACCAGCACCTTCACGCCCGGCCTCCTTCCTCGCGGGCGGCGTGCTTCTCGGCGGCCAGCAGCAGCTCCTGCAGCGCCGCGGGGATCCGTTCGGCCAGATCCCAGAGATCGGGCACCTGCTCACGGCAGGCGACGAGCCCGACGCTCATGACGCCGTCGTAGCTCCAGCCCGTCACGTTCAGTCCGGTGTTGTGGATCAGCGGCCCCATCGACATCAGCGACGAGATCCGCATGCCGCCCGCGTACATGGGCCGACCGGGCCCCCGCACGTTCGAGAGGATGAGGTTGTACCCCGGGCGCCCGGTCAGGCGGTGCACCCAGCGCCCCAGGCGGTTGGCGAAGAGATTGTGCAGCGCCCAGTAGTCCTGCATGGTCGCGTAGAACTCGGGGTGCTTGGCCTCGCGCTCGTCGCGCGCTGCCCGGGTGCTGGCCATGATCGACAGGAAGCGCTCGACCGGATCCTCCACGTGGGTCGCCAGGGTGACGCCCCAGGTGCTGGTCCGGTTGCCGTAGGTGCGCTGCTCCTCCGGTGTCCGGATCGACACGGGCATCGTGGCGGTCAGCGAGCTTCCGGGCATCTCGCCGGTGGACCTCAGGTAGTCGCGGAGCGCGCCCGAGACCAGCGCTGCGAACACGTCGTTGAGCGAGCCACCCAGGAGCTTGCGCACGCGCTGCATCTCGCGCAGCTGTACGGAGACGTTGGCGTACCAGCGCTGCGGCGTCAGCCGCTGGTTGAAGCGCAGCGCATCGCACTGGAACGGCGGGGTGAGACCCGGCCGGCCCTGCACTCGCCGCTGCAGCTTCACCCACGCTCCCTGCGCGATCATGCCCAGGAAGCGCGGCAGGCGCAGCATGAGCTTGATCTGTGCCGCGATGCCCAGTCCCAGCAGCAGGCTGCGGCTGGGGACCTCGTCGGGGAACGGCGGCGGCACGGCGGGCGCGGGCTGCGCGTCGGGGCTCTCCGAGCAGGAGTCCAGCAGGATCTGGGCCGAGGAGACGCCGTCGGCCACGGCGTGGTGGAGCTTGACCACCAGCGCGATGCGGCCGCCCTCGAGCCCCTCGACCCACCACATCTGCCAGAGCGGGCGGTCGCGCTCCAGCCCGATGCTGGCGACCTCCGAGATCACCTCGCAGAGCTCGCGGGTGCGCCCGGGCGAGGGCGCCGCGATGCGGCGGATGTGGTAGTCGAGATCGAGCCGGGCCTGCCAGAACCAGAACGGGTGCGACAGCCGCAGCGGACTCCGGACCAGCTTCCAGTGGAAGACCGGGACCGTGAGTACGCCCTTGGCGAAGCTCTCCTTGAAGGTCGCGAAGTCCGGCGCGTGCGGCGCGGTGCCGGGATCCAGAACGACGATCTTCATCGTGTGCTGGTGCTGACGCCGCGTCTCCTGGTACAGGAACATCGCGTCGGAGCCGGATAGCTGCCGCATTCCTTCCTCCGTCAGGCGTCGAGCGCGGCGTAGGTGGCGGCCGCGAGGGACGAGGCGCGCTCGTCGCCGGTGATGCCGTCGCGCATCCGGTTCATGACGTAGGAGAACGCCAGGCCGCGCGCCGGATCTCCGAAGCCCAGCGAGCCTCCGGCGCCGGCGTGACCGAAGCAGGCGGGGCCGCACTCCGGGTTCAGCGTGGGCGGCAGCATGTAGCCCAGGCCGAAACGGGTGGGCATCGGGATCACCGCGTCCATGCCGTCCACCTGCGTCTCGCGCGCCTGCTCGAGGGTCTCCTCGCGGAGCAGTCGCACGCCGTCCACCTCCCCGACCAGCGCCGCGTACATTCGGGCGAGCGAGCGCGCGTCGCAGATCCCGTTGGACGACGGCAGCTCGGCGGCGTGCATCTCGCGCGTGTTCCACATCTCGCCGTAGCTGAACAGGTCCGACGGACCCGACAGGACGCGCGCGAGCAGCGTGCCGGGGCCCATGAAGCGCTCGCGCAGGGTGATCATCTCGGGATCCTGCGACGGCTCCGGTGCGATCAGGCGCGCGACCCGCGATTCCAGCTCCGCGGGCAACCCGACCCAGAGATCCAGGCCCAGCGGCTGCGCGATCTGCGCCGAGATCCGGCGTCCGGCGCTCTCTCCCGTGGTGCGGCGCACCAGCTCTCCGAGGATCCAGCCGTAGGAGCGCGCGTGGTAGCCGTGCCGGGTGCCGGGCTTCCAGTTCGGTGCCTGCGCCGCGATGGCGGCGCAGACGGGATCCCAGGCGTACACGTCGTCGAGCGTCAGCGTTCCGTCCACGGCCGCGAGCCCCGCGCGGTGACAGAGCACGTCGCGCAGGGTGATCTCGCCCTTGCCCTGCGCGGCGAACTCCGGCCAGTCGGCCGCGACCGCGCGGTCGAGATCGAGCACGCCGGCCTCGACGAGCTGGAGCACCAGGGTCGCCGTCACGCCCTTGGTCGCCGAGAAGACCGGTACGACCGTGTCGCGCTCCCAGGGTGCGTTCGCCGCGGCGTCTGCGATGCCGCCCCAGTGGTCCACGACCACGCGACCGTCGAGCCAGACGCAGACGGCCGCCCCCACGTCGTCGAGCGCATCGAAGCAGTGCTCGAACGCCCGCGTGACGCCCTCGAAGCCGGGCTCCGCCTGTCCGTGGACGCGGGTCCCCACGCTCAGGCCCGCGCCGCGCTGTCGGGGCTGCGCACCTCCTCCGGGGCGGTGCTGCCGTTGGACTTCGCGGGCGCGCTCCGGCTGCCCATCGTGGCGCGGAGCTCCTCCATCGCCAGGGGAATGCCGTCGGCCAGGTACCAGGGATCGGGGATCAGGTCGGGGTCCACGGTGAAACCGAAGTCCATGCGGCCTCCGTAGCTGATCACGGTGATGTTCAGGCCCTGCCCCGGAAGCAGGAGCGACATCGGGTACATCGACTCGATCCGCGCTCCCGCCGTGTACAGCGGCATCGGTGGGCCGGGGACGTTCGAGACCACCAGGTTGCCCGGCATCGGGAAGGCCGTGCTGGAGTACGTGCCGGCGTAGAGCCGCACGGCCAGGTTGATCAGCGCCGGCGGCGCCATCTCGCCCATCGACGGGATGCGGCGCGCGCGCACCGCCTTGTCGATCTCCTTGGAGCGCATGGCGTTCTCGTGGATCCGCTGCAGGCGCTCGGCCGGATCGTCGATGTCGGTGGCCAGGCTGATGGTCATGTTGGCGACCTGGTTGCCCATGGCGTCGTCGCCGGCCGCGCGGGTGGACACGGGAATCATCGCCACGAGCGACTCGCGGGGCAGCTCGTCCTGGGCGCGGAGGTAGCGGCGCAGCGCCGAGGCCGTGAGCTCGAGCACGATGTCGTTGATCTTCACGTCGAAGTGCTTGCGCGCCTCGCGCACCTCGCTGAAGGAGACGCTCGAGCAGGCGAAGCCGCGGCGGGGGCCGATGTTCTCGTTGAAGCTCACGACCGGCGCCCCGTCGATCATCGGCGAGCTGCCGTCCTCGCGCGCCTCGCGAAGCAGCGTGACGCCGCGCTGCAGCGCGCGCACGCCCCAGTTCGCGAAGCGGAACGGCGTCATCAGGGTGCTGCCGAGGCCGCGGACGGCCAGCTCCAGATCGCCGGGCACGCGCTCGGCGCGGCGGCGCGGCGCCTTGGGTCGGGGTGCGGGCTCGGGCGGGTGCGGCTCCAGGTCGCAGAGCAGCTCGCCGAGCCCCGCGCCCGACACGCCGTCGATCAGGCAGTGATGGGTCTTGGAGAACATGGCGACCTTGCCGTCCTGCAGGCCCTCGATGTACCACATCTCCCAGAGCGGCAGCCGCTGGTCGAGCTTGTGGCTGAACAGCGCCCCGCAGAGCTCTGCCAGCTCGCGTATCCCGCCCGGGGAGGGGACCGCGATGCGGTGCATGTGCGAGTCGATGTCGAAGTCCGGATCGTTCACGAGGAACGGGCGGTCGAGCCCGAGCGGCACCTCGCGCAGCTTCATGGTGAAGCGCGGCGCGCGCCGGATGCGCTCGTCGGTGTAGCGCTTGAGCTTCTCGAAGCTGAAGTCGTCGCAGCTGCTGGGGTCGAGGATCGTCAGACCCCCGGTGTGCGCGTGGATCCGCGAGTTCTCCATTGCGACGAACAGGGCATCAGTGCCCGCGAGCTGCTCCATCGGATCTCTCCTCGGGCGGGCCCCTCGCGGGTCCCGCGTCTGGGCTAGAAGCGGATGCTACCGGTCTGAATGCGTGCGTGCGCGGCGGCGTCGAGCGGGGCGTAGGTGCCGCCGGCGTCGTCGCGATAGAGAATCGGGTCTGCGATACTGCCCGGATCGAAGCCCTCGCGCTGCAGGTCGACCTTGCGCAGCTTGAAGGTGCCGGTGAGATCCGGCTCGTCCTGTACGCGCACGAACGCGGGCCGGGCATACGCCGGCAGCTCGCGCGTCACGTGTGCGTGGAGCGCGGCGCCGTCGAGCTTGTCGCCGGCGAGCACCAGCGCGGCCATCCCGGCGCGGCCGTCCTGGCCCGGGATCCCCACCCCGTACACGGTGCAGAGCTCGATCCCGTCGAGCACCGAGATCGCCTCGGCCACCTCCTGGGTCGACACGTTCTCGCCCTTCCAGCGGAAGGTGTCGCCGATGCGGTCCACGAAGTAGAAGTAGCCGTCGGCATCGCGCCGCAGCAGGTCGCCGCTGCGGAACCAGGCGTCGCCCTGCTCGAAGACGTCGCGCAGCGTCTTGCGTGCGCTGGCCTCCTCCGAGGTGTAGCCCTCGAAGCGGCCGGCGGCGGTCTTTCCGGTGGCGATCTTGCCGATCAGCTCCCCGGGCTCGTCGTCGGCGCACTCGATGCAGTGGCCGTCCGCGTCGCGGGGGTGGGTGTCGGACTCGACGTCGTAGCGGATCAGCCGGCCGTCCATCCCGAACGGGAGCTTGCCCACCGAGCCCGTGCGATTGTCGAGATTCATCAGCGAGACGTTGGACTCGGTCGCGCCGTAGAACTCGACGATCCGGGGAATCGCGAAGCGCCCCTGGAACTCCTCCCAGATGTCGGGCCGCAGTCCGTTGCCCACGCAGAAGCGCAGCTGGTGCATGCGCTCGAGCGGTGTGGTCGGCTGGTTCAGCAGGTAGCGGCACATCTCGCCGATGTACTGGAACGCGGTGACGCGCATGTCGACGACGTCGCGCCAGAACTGGCTGGCGCTGAACCTGCGACGCAGCGCCAGCGTTCCGCCCGCGCGCAGGACGGCGTTCACGCACATGACGCCGCCGACGGTGTGGTACAGCGGGAGCGTGCAGTAGAAGGCGTCGTGGCGTCCGAAGCCGGCGAGCAGCGCGTAGATGCCCCCGCCCATGAAGCGAGAGTGGCTGAAGCGCGCGGCCTTGGGCAGCCCGGTCGTGCCGGAGGTGTAGATGTAGAACAGGCTGTCACCGGCGCGAAGCGCCTCGCGCACGCTGGCGGGCGGGTTCGAGCGGCTGCAGCCGGCGATCTCCTCGTCGAGGCTGCGTGCGTCGCCGAGCGCGGGCGCGGGCTGCGGCCCGTCGCGGAGCACGTGGACCTCGATGCCGCCGGGCACGTCCGAGCCGAGGCCGGCCCAGGCGTGTGCGCACTCGGCGCCCAGGATCAGGATCCCGGCGCCGGCCGCCTCGAGGGCGTGCACCAGACCGCGGCCGGCCAGGTTGGTGTTGATCAGGGCGGTGGTCGCCCCGACCTTGGCCAGGCCGGCCCAAACCTGCAGGAACTCCGGCCGGTTCTCCATCATCAGGGCGACGATGTCGCCCCGGCCCAGGCCGCGACCCAGCGCCCAGTGCGCGATCTGGTTGGCGGCCTCGTTGTACTCGCGGTAGCTGACGCTGCGGCCCTCGAAGCGCACGAACGCGTGCTCGCCGCGGCGGCGCGCGCTGCGCTCGATCAGGTCGGCGGCGGTGAAGCGGCCGGTCGGGCCGCTGCGCAGGCTTCCCGCCAGGAAGCGGATCATTCGCCACAGGATCAGCAGGCGGTGGGCGAGCGAGGGTCGGGCCTGGTCCGAGGGCATGGGGGGGCGATTCCTGAGGGGAAGGGACCGGCCGCAGCCGGTGGATAATCTGGATTATCCATCTCAATACCAGAGTAGGCCTGTTCGGGTCAATGCATTTTCCAGGCAAGAAGAAACTCTGCTTGAGGAGTACCTGGATTACGCCTAGGATCGACCCGATGGCATCCAGACCCAGGAAGCGGGAGCACCTCGAGGCGGCCCGCGCGAAGATGTATCGCGATCTCGTCCTGGAGTGCGCGGAGCGGGTCTTCGCCGAGCAGGGCTTCGACTCCGGCACCATGCAGGACGTGGCCAACGAGGCGGGGATCTCGCTCAAGACGCTGTACAGCACATTCCCCGGCAAGCAGGACCTGTTCGACGCGATCCTCGAGGTACGCGGCGCCGAGTTCCTGGGCAGCGTGGCCGCCGAGACCGAGGGCATCGAGGCGCCGCTCGAGCTGCTGAAGCGCTCGATCCGCGGCTACGTCCGCTTCTTCGCGGAGAATCGCAGCTTCCTGATGCTGAACCTGCGGGAGCCGCGCGCCTGGGCCGTGGGCCCGCTGCCCGAGGTCGAGGGCTGGCGCCGCACGCGCTCGCTGCTCACGAGCCTGATGCGCCGGGGCATCGAGAGCGGCGTCTTCTACGCCGGCGATGCCGACCGGGCCGCGGAGATGGTCACCGCCATCCTGCAGGTGCAGATGATGCGCCTGGTCGAGCCCGGAGCGGACGCCGACAGCGACGCCGTCGCCGACGAGATCCTGGTGCAGCTCGAGCGCCTGCTCTGCCCGCCGCGAGAGCTGCACGCGCGCAGCATCGCCCGCGCCGCGCGCTAGCAGCCTGCCCGCGCGCCGCTAGGTGCAGTCGGCGGCGCCGCCGTCGATGCGGATGTCGGCGCCGTGGATGTATCCGGCGTGGTCGCTGCACAGGAACGCGACCAGCGCCCCGATCTCCTCGACGCTGGCGATGCGGCCCACCGAGGTGTTCAGGAAGCTCGCGGCGGCGTGGCGCTGGATCTCGTCCCAGTCGCCGCTGACACCGTCGCGCGCCGCGCGACGCTCCATGCTGGCGCGGACCTCGGGCGTGGCGATCATTCCCGGGCTGACGCAGTTGACGGTGATGCCGCTGCCCCCGAGCTCGCGCGCGAGGCTCACGGTCATGTTCGGCAGTGCCGCCTTCGACGCGTAGTAGCCGGGCATCTGCGCGCGCGGACGCACGTGGCCGATGGTGCTGATCCAGATCACGCGGCCCCAGCCGCGCTCGCGCATCGGGCCGACCAGGCGCTGGACCAGGCGCACGCCCGAGAGCGTGTTCTTCTGGTAGATGTCGACCCACGCATCCGTCGGTGTGTCGAGCCAGCCCGCGCCCTCGGCCACGCCGTAGTTGTTGATCAGCGCGTCCACGCGCCCGGCGACCTCGAGCGCCCCGGCCACGAGCTGGTCGGCGCCGGCGTCGCTGCGGATGTCGCCGCTGACGCCGTGCACGCGGCCGCCGCCGGCCCGGATTCGCTCGATCACCGGATCGGCCTGGCCCGGCTCCATCCCGTGGACCAGGACGGTCGCGCCCTCAGCGGCCAGCACGCCGGCGATCCCCGCCCCCGTGCCGCGCCAGCTGCCCGTGACCAGCACCACCCTTCCGTCGAGCCCGAGGTCCACGCTCAGTCCTGCTTCGCGATCACGTCGGCGGCGAAGCGCCGCACGCCGTCGAGCTTCTCGTCGAGCTCGGGGGTCAGGCCGTGGTACAGCGCCCAGGGCATGGTCAGCACGTGCGTCACTCCCTTCGCGGCGAGGCGGCGGTAGCCGTCGAGGTCGAAGACATCGGTCGCGCTGGCCATCACGTCGAACGGCTCGCCCTCGCGGCCGAGCTCCGCACGGAAGGCGTGCAGCTTCTCGAGGCAGGTCTCGATCTCGGCGCTCGTCTGCAGGTCGCCGAGCCAGCCGTCATGGCGCGCGGCGCGGCGCAGCGCCGGATCGGAGATGCCCCCGATCCAGACCGGGATGCGCTCGTGCGGGGCCGGGGTCATCTCGAGCCGCGGGAAAGCGTAGTCCCGACCCTGGTGCTCGACCCAGTCGCCCGACCAGAGCTTGCGCAGCACCTCGATCATCTCGTCGCAGCGACGTCCGCGGGTGTGGAAGTCCTCGCCCAGCAGCTCGTACTCGATCTTCGACCAGCCGACGCCCACGGTCAGGGTCACCCGGTCGTCCGACAGGACCGCGGCGGTGGCGATCGCCTTCGCGGCGAGGAACGGGTTGCGCATCGGCAGCACGAAGACGTTCGTGTTGAAGCGGAGCCGCCGGGTCACGCCGGCCAGGTGCCCGATCATCACCCAGGGATCCGGCCAGGGCGTGAACTCGGACCAGCGGCGCGAGCCGTCCGGCGTGTACGGGTAGGGCGTATCCAGCTTCTCCGGGTGCACCACGTGGTCCGAGAACGAGATGGCCTCGTAGCCGCACTCGTCGGCGACGATCGCGATCTCGCGCAGGTCCGCCAGGTCCATGAACGCGCCGGAGAGGACGAACTTCACGCGGGGCCCCCGTCGGGGCGCGCGGGGACGCGGATCCGGCGCCGCTGCGGGTCGGGCTGCGCCCGGTAGAGCAGGGCGGTGTTGCCGACGCGCCCGGCCACCTCGCTATCGGTCGCTCCCGCCAGGTCGGAGGTCTGGGCGTCGCGCTGCGGCCGGCCCTCACTGAGCCGGACCTTGATCAGCTCGTGGGCCTCCAGCTCGGCCCGCGCCTTGTCGATCACCGCGTCCGTCAGGCCCCGCGATCCCACGACCACGACGGGTCGCAGCGCGTGGCCGAGGCCGCGCAGGTAGCGCTTCTGGAATCCCTGGAGCTCGCCCAAGGGGCGATTCTAGCCCGGGCGAGAGACGGGGCGAGGGACCGCGGACGCTGGCCGTCCGCGATTGCGCCGTTACCCTCTCGCCCCACGGCGGCGCCAGGCCGCCGCTCGATCCACGTTCCCGGGGGACCGTCGATGCCTCGACCCGTGAAGCCGCTTGCGCTGGCCATGCTCATCGTCTCGTACGGTGCCGTCGCGTGCGCAGAGGAGAAAGCCGTGAGCAAGACCGATAGCGATCCCGCCGTGAAGGCGATCGACGCCTTCATCGCGGAGTCCGCGATCGATACCGAGCGCGACCAGTGGAAGCTGCGCCTGCCGCGGCCGCCGCAGCAGGAGTTCAGCAACGGGGCGCAGTACTTCTGGGAGATGAAGACCACCAAGGGGCCGATCCGCATCCGGCTCATGCCCGACGTGGCCCCGATGCACACGACCAGCACGATCTACCTGACGCGCCTCGGCTTCTACGACGGCGTGGTCTTCCACCGGGTGATCGACGGCTTCATGGCCCAGGGCGGCGACCCGACCGGGACCGGCTCGGGCGGCCCTGGCTACAAGTACGCCGGCGAGTTCGACCCCGCGGTCAAGCACGATCGCAAGGGCCTGCTCAGCATGGCCAACGCCGGACCCGGCACCGACGGCAGCCAGTTCTTCCTGACCTTCGTCGAGACGCCGCATCTCGACGGCCGGCACACGATCTTCGGCGAGGTCGTGGGAGGCATGGACACCCTGGCGACCCTCGAGGCCGCCGGCTCGCCCAGCGGGCGCCCCAAGGAGCTGCTGGTCATCGAGAAGGCGGAGATCACCGTCGAGTAGGAGCCGCTGCGGTCCGGCTGCGGCCCGGCTGCGCTCCGGCGGCACCTGCGACCCGGGTCCCGGGCTCCCGGAGGCGCTCTTCGAGCCGTTCCCGTGATCCCGCGCACCCCGGAGCCGCCTGCCACGGCCTAGACTCGGGCCATGGTGTGGCGACAAACCCTCGGTGCGATCTGTGGCTGCCTGGCCCTGGCCAGCGCGGAGGCAGGGGCACAGCAGGTCCGCGCGGAGCGCGTCGCCAGCGGCCTGATCCGGCCCGTGGCGATCGCGGCGGCCCCCGGGCGGCCCTGGCTGCTGTACGTGGCCGAGCAGCACCTGGGCCGGGTTCGCGCGGTGGATCTCGACACGGGCCAGGTCCTGCCGGGTGCGCTCCTGGACCTCGACGACCTCGCCCTCGGCGTCGAGCAGGGCCTGCTCGGCCTGGCCTTCCATCCTGGCTTCGCCGGCAACGGACTGGTCTTCGTGAACTTCACCCGCGCCGGGGGGGACACGGTGCTGCGGCGCTACCGGATCTCGGCCGCTGATCCCGGCGTGGTGGATCCGGACGACTTCCTCGACCTGCTGGTGATCCCCCAGCCGCAGCCCAACCACAACGGCGGCTGGATCGACTTCGGCCCCGACGGCTACCTCTACATGGCCGTCGGTGACGGAGGCTCCGGCTTCGATCAGGGCACCGGCCACACCGAACCGGGTGGCAACGCCCAGGACCTGACCGACAACCTGCTGGGCAAGATCCTGCGCCTCGACGTCAGCGAGGGGGCCGACGACTTTCCGGGTGACCCGCAGCGCAACTACGCGATCCCGCCCGACAACCCGCTGGTCGGCGTGACCGGCGACGACGAGATCTGGGCCTGGGGCCTGCGCAATCCGTTCCGCTGCAGCTTCGACGCGCTGACCGGTGCGCTGTACTGCGGCGACGTCGGCCAGCGCGCGATCGAGGAGATCGACTACCAGCCCCCGGGTCAGGGCGGCGTGAACTACGGCTGGCGCCTGCGCGAGGGCACGATCGCCACCCCCAACGCGGCAGCCGGGGGCGACGCTCCCCCGGGTGCCCTCGATCCGATCTTCGAGTACCCCCACGGCAGCGGTCCGCTGGAGGGCAACGTCGTGACCGGCGGTGTGGTCTACCGCGGTCCCGCGGCCGCGCTCGACGGCCTGTACTTCTTCGCCGACTTCTCCACCGCGCACATCTGGTCGTTCCGCTTCGACGGCAGCGCACCCGCGCAGTTCGACGGCAGCAACGTGCTCGAGTTCACCGACTGGAACGAGCAGCCGGGATTCCTGCCCGCGCAGGGCGTGGTCGGATCGATCTCGACGTTCGGCAGCGACGCCGACGGCAACGTGTACTTCGCCAACCTCTCCGACGGCGAGATCTTCGTCGTCGGCGTGGACAGTGACGGCGACGGTCCGGTCGATCCGCGCGACACCTGCCCGGCGTACCCCGATCCGCAGCAGCTCGATCGCGACGGCAACGGCATCGGCGATCCCTGCGAGTGCGGCGACCAGAACGGGGACGGCACCGTGGACGTCTGGGACCTGATCGCCATCCACGCCGCCATGTTCGACAGGTCGGCCGCGACGCCGCTGTGTGACACCAACGACGACGGCAAGTGCACCGTCATGGACATCCTGGGCGCCAACGGCAAGATCTTCGGCGGTGAGGCCTTCTGCAGCCGCTACCCCGCCGACTAGGAGCCTGACCCAAGACGCGCGCGCCGCATCCGGGCGCGTAATCATCCGCGCCCACCATGTTGCGCTCTCTCGGGGAATCGCCCGATTCGACCTCAATCGCGCGCCTTGTGGGCGCGGCGCCTACGCACCCGGCTGCGACCCGGGCATCCTGGGTCAGGCTCCTAGCTACTCGCAGGCTCGCATCCACGGCCGGCGCGCGGCCGGGAGCATCCGGCGCCGGCCGGGACTCCTTGCGCCACGCGCGCCAGCAGCGCCACGCGCCCCGGGGCCGCTCAACGCGGGCCCGGAAGGTGCCGAACAATCAGCAGCCCACCGCACGGGATTTTCCTTGAGCGAGAGCCTCGACAAGAGCCACGGCGCCCCGCCGCTGGCGGACATCCTCGACGAGCTCGGCGTGCGCTTCAACCTGCAGGGCGCGGTCGGAATCGTCTTCGTGGATGCCACGCCGCTCCAGGAGATCGAGCGCCGCTACGGCTACCTGGCCCACGCGCGCGCGCTCGGCGCGCTGGCCGACATCGCGCAGGCCTCCTGCCAGCACGTGCTCGGTGGTCCGGAGATCGTCTCGGGCGGCGAGACCGGGCGCTCCGAGGTGGCGCTCTTCGTCGCGCGGCCCTCCGACGACGCCTCGTTCTACGCCGACGGTCTGCCGGGACTGGCGCAGGAGATCCGCGAGCGGCTGATCCGCCACGGCAATCGCGTGGTCTACCCGTACATGCGGCAGATCCCCCGCCTGTCGATCGGCCAGTCCTACGTGATGCGCAATCCGCTGATCAGCGAGGTGTCGCAGCTGCGCGAGGCGCTCGAGACGGCCCGCCGGGACGCACGTCTCGACGGCGAGCTGGCGCGCCGGGAGCTGCGCCGCGAGTTCACCGAGCTGATCGTCGCGGGCCGTGTCAGCTCCGTCTACGAGCCGATCGTCGAGGCGACGGGCTACACCGTCTTCGGCTACGAGGCGCTCGTGCGCGGTCCGTCCGGGTCGCGCTTCGAGTCCCCGGCGGAGCTCTTCGGGCTGGGCCAGCAGGAGGACCTGCTCTTCGAGCTCGACTGCCTGTGCCGGCGCAAGGCCATCGAGGGTGCCCGGGACTTCCCGGCGGGCGCCAAGCTCTTCATCAACATCCGCCCGACCGCGATTCACGATCCCAGCTTCCAGCCCGACGCGCTGCGGCGCACGCTCGATCACTGCGGCCTGGGGCCGAGCGACGTGGTCTTCGAGATCTCCGAGCAGGAGTCGATCGAGAACTACGAGATCTTCCGCGAGGCGCGTGACGCCTACGGGAACCTGGGCTTCCAGTTCGCGCTCGACGATACGGGCGCCGGCTATGCCAGCCTCGAGGCCGTGATGGAGCTCGCCCCCGAGTTCATCAAGGTCGACCGCGCTTTCGTCGCCGGGATCGACGAGGACCCGGCGCGGCAGAACATGGTGCGCGCCTTCCAGGCCATCGCGCGCGACATGAACGCGCGCATCATCGGCGAGGGACTCGACCGGCTCGAGGAGCTGCAGACCCTGGCCGAGCTCGGGATCCACTTCGGGCAGGGCTGGCTCTTCGGCAAGCCCGCCCCGCTGCGCGCCGCTGGCGAGGACTGACGCCGGGTCTCAGCCGCCCGCCGGCGCCAGCGCCTCGAGCGCCGCCATGTCGGGGCCGGTCGCGTCCGCGGGGCCCAGCGGCTGGATGCAGACCTGCGTCGCACCCGCGTCGAGGTGCTCCTGCACGCGGGCGCGCAGCGCCTTCGCGTCGCCCCAGGCGACGATCGCGTCGATGAAGCGGTCGCTGCCGCCGTCGGCCAGGTCGGACTCGCCGAAGCCCAGGCGCTGCCAGTTGTTGCGGTAGTTGGGCAGCTCCATGTACATGCCCAGCCCGGCGCGCGCGATCGCGCGGGCGCGAGAGGGGTCGGGCTCGAGCACGACCTTCTGCTCGGTGCAGATCCACGCGTCCGGTCCCATGATCTCGCGCGCGCGTGCGGTGTGCTCCGGCGTGCTGTTGTAGGGGTGCGCCCCGCGCGTGGCCTCGGCGGCGAGCGCGAGCATCCGCGGCCCGAGCGCCGCGAGCACGATCGGCGCCTCGACGGCGGGCGGCGGGGCCGCGTACGGCGCCCGCGCCATGCGCTCGAGATACGCCCGCATGGTCGCCACGGGCTTGCCGTAGCTGTGCCCGCGCAGGTCCTCGACCATGGGCGCGTGCGACACCCCGAGGCCGAGGATGAAGCGTCCGCCCGACTGCTCCGCCAGGGTGCGATGTGCGGCCGTCATGGCATTGGCGTCGCGCGCGTAGATGTTCGCGATGCCCGTCGCGATCCTGAGCCGCTCGGTGCCCGCGAGCAGCCAGGCCGCGTGTGCGAAGGGGTCGCGACCCACGGCCTCGGGCAGCCAGAGCGCATCGTAGCCCAGCGTCTCGACGCGGCGCGCGAAGTCCGCGGCCAGCGGGGCGCTGAGCTGATCGGTGAAGTACCAGGCGGCGAGCGAGCCGAGCTCCATGAAGTCAGGTCTCCCGTGCTTGCGGCGCTGAGGGCCTGGAGCGGAGCATAGCCCGGCGCGCGACGCCGGACTTGACGGGCGATTGCGGGGCCCCCAGCCTCTGGCGATGCACTGCGCCCAGTGCGGCACGCCCCTTCTCGAGGGCCGGCGCTACTGCCACGCGTGCGGCACCGCCGCGCGCGCCGGCTGTCCCTCGTGCGGCTCCGTCATCGAGTCCCAGTGGCGCTTCTGCCCGGACTGCGGCACCGCCCAGGCGAATCCCGGCGACGGCGCGGTCGAGCGCGTTCCGCCCGCTCTCGCCGAGCGCATCCGCAACGAGGGGATTGCCCGCGGGGAGCGCAAGCGCGTCACGGTCTTCTTCTGCGACCTGGTCGGCTCCACCAGCCTGGCCGAGTCGCTCGATCCGGAGGTCTACCGCGACGTGCTCGACCAGTACCTCGAGATCGCGTTCGCCGAGGTCCATCGCACGGAGGGCATCGTCAACCAGCTCGCCGGCGACGGCTTCATGGCGCTCTTCGGTGCGCCGCTCGCGCACGAGGACGACCCGGTCCGCGCGGTCCGGGCCGCCCTGGCCGCGCAGGAGGCACTGGGGCGGCTCGGGGAGCGCATGCGTCGCTTGCGGGGCTTCACGCTGAGCGCCCGCATCGGCATCCACACCGGGATGGTCGTGGTCGGGACCGTCGGCAACGACCTGAAGATGGACTACACCGCGATCGGCGACACCACCAATCTCGCCGCGCGGCTGCAGAGCCTGGCGGAGCCCGGGACGATCCTGGTGAGCGAGACCACCGAGCGCCTGCTGCGCGGCCGGGTGCGCAGCGAGCCGGTGGGGCCGCTGGAGGTCCGCGGCCGCGTCGACCCGGTGCAGGCGCACCGAGTCCTGGGGCTGGCGCCGCGGAGCGGCCACATGGCGGCCACGCGGGAGCGAGGTCTGACGCCGTTCGTGGGCCGCGCCGACGAGCTGGCGCAGCTCGAGGCCTGCTTCCGGCGCGCCCAGGGTGGCGTCGGCCAGGCGATCACGATCATCGGCGACGCCGGCTCCGGCAAGTCGCGTCTGGTCTACGAGTTCCGCCGGCGCATCGAGGAGCACAACGCCACGATCTTCGAGGCGCGTTGCTCGGCGCTGCTCCAGCGCATTCCGTACGGCCCGTGGGTGCGCATGCTCGAGCGCTTCGTGGGCGCGTCGCCCGGGGACTCTCCAGAGGAGAAGAGCCGCAAGCTGGCCGAGGCGCTCGGCGAGGAGGGTCTGCCCACGCTGCCCTACCTGCGACGCGTGCTCGGGCTGGCGGTGCCCGAGCTCGAAGAGGGGCGCGAGGACGGTGCCCGGGAGCAGGCGTTCGAGGCCTTCGAGCAGCTCGTGCTGCGGGCGGCGCGGAGCGGGCCCGTGATCATGATGGTCGAGGAGCTGCACTGGATCGACGAGGCCTCGCTGGCGATGCTGCGCATGGCGGCCGCGCGCATCCACCTGGGCGGGGTGATGCTGCTGGTGACCCACCGGCCGGAGTACGAGTCGCCGCTGCGCACGCGAGCCGCCGAGACGCGCCTGCGGCTGTTCCCGCTGGGCGCGGGCGAGGGGCGCGAGATCCTGCGCGCCGCGGCCGGCGGCAATCCACCCGCCGAGCTCGAGCGGCGCATCCTCGAGAAGGCCGAGGGCAACCCCTTCTACATCGAGGAGCTGACGCGGATGCTGGTGTCCGACGGCACTCTCGAGCCCGAGGGCGAGGGCAGGCTGCGCTCGACGCGCGCCGTCTCGGACATCGCGATCCCCGACACGGTGCAGGAGCTGCTCGCGGCGCGGCTCGACCGCCTGCGCCCGGCCGCCAAGCGCGTCGCGCAGATCGCGTCGGTGCTCGGCCGCGAGTTCCGGGTCGACCAGCTGGCGCGCCTGCTCGAGCAGGAGTGGATCGATCCCGAGGCGGAGCTCTCGGAGCTCGAGTCCCTGGGCGTGGTGCATCGCAAGGGCGGCCTGAGCGAGCTCGTGTACCGCTTCGGCGAGAGCCTGACGCAGGAGGTCGCGTACGAGAGCCTGCTGCTCTCGGAGCGCGCAGCGCTGCACGCTCGCATCGCCGAGCTGCTCGAGAAGTCGGGAGAGGGCCTCGATCTGGCGCTGGTCGCCCACCACTGGGCGCGCAGCGACCAGCGCGAGCGCGGGGTCGTGCGGCTGCTCGAGGCGGCGCGCCAGGCGGTGGAGCTACCGGCCTACCGCAACGCGCTGCGGCTGTTCCAGGAGGCCTGGGACCTCGCCGACGAGCTGCTCGCGCACTCGGCGGAGCCCGACGCGGAGCTGCAGCGGGCCGCGATCGAGGCGGCGCAGGGCATGGCCATGGTCGCGGTGATCAACGGGGCCGACGATCTCGCCGGCATCCATCGCGCCGCCGAGACCGCTGCCGGCCTCGCGGGCGAGATCGGCGACGAGACGCTGATCGTCGAGCTGCAGACCTCGCGCGGCCTGCTCTCGATGGGCGCCGAGGGCTTCGCCGAGGGCATCGTCATGCTCGAGGACGCCCTGCAGCGCGCCGAGAGCGCCGGCATGGAGCGGATCCTGCTGGGCATGGGCCGCCCGCTCGCCCTGGCCTACGCCCTCGACGGCCGGCTCGCCGACGCGCGCGAGCTGATCGAGCGCATCCTGGCGCGGCTCGAGGCGCTGGGCGAGAAGGAGGAGCTGAGCGACCTGTACCTGGCGGGCTGCTTCTTCCACGCGCGCATCCTGGTCCTGGCCGACGCCTTCGAGGAGGGCGAGGCGCTCGCACGCTGGGCGTTCGAGCGCGCACGCGAGGGCGGCAATCGCACCGTGGAGGGCGGCGCGGCCGGCCTGATCGCGCACGTCCTGATGCTGCGCGGCATCGACGACGAGGCGCGGCAGTGGGCGCGAATCGCGCGTGAGGTGGGACAGCAGACCGGCAGTCACCCGGCGGAGGTGGCGGGCGGCGCGATCGGTCTGGCGGTGCGCGCCGCGCGTGGCCTCGGTGCGACCAAGCGCGATCTCGAGAGCTTCGAGAGCGCCGTGCGGGCCGGTGACAACCTCGCCTCGAACCTGGACCTGGTGGTCGAGGCGCTGATCGAGGCCGGCGAGGCCGGGCCCGCGCTGCACTACGCCGAGATCAACGCCAGCCGCGCGGGCGGACGGATGCGCGAGACCCAGACGGCGATCATCCTCGCGCAGGCGCTGCTCGCGCAGCCGCGGCCCGACGTGGCCCGGGCCCGCGCCCTGCTCGAGAGCGCCTCGACGTGGGCGCAGGGCCACGGCTCGCGCACCACGCGCGCCCGGGCGCTTCTCGGTCTGGCGCACGCTGCGCGACTGCGCGGTGATCCGGCGTCGGAGCTCGCCAGCGAGGCACTCGCCCTCTTCGGTGACCTGGGCCTGGCGCGCTACGCCGAGCGCGCGCGCGAGCTCGCGAGCGCCTGAGCCCGCCGCGCCTCAGCTGCCGTGGCGTCGCTTGCCGCCACGCGGCAGCAGCCCCATCGAGTCACCGGCGACCACCAGCTCGGGCGCCGCGTCGACCGCGCGCCGGCCGCGTCCGCCGCGGCGCGGCCCGCCCATCGAGTCGCCACCGCGCGAGCGCTCGAGCTCGGGGACCAGTGCGGTACCGAGGCTCGCGAGCTGCGTGTGGGGGGCTGCGGCGCTCGCGTCGGGGGCGGGTGCGGCCTCGGACGCCAGCGGCAGCAGCAGCGAGAGCAGCAGCGCCGCGCCGGCGACCAGACCCCGCGCGCGCCGGCGCGCACTGCGCAGCCAGCGGGCCGGCCCCAGGCGCCAGGCGTCGGTCTCGCGCAGCCATGCGAGCTTCGGGTTGTCGCGCAGGCGCCGCAGAACGTAGTCGCGATCCTCGCCGTCGTAGCGGCCGCTGCTGAGCCGCTCGCCGAGCTCGGCCACGTAGTGCTGGGCGCTGGCGTAGTCGCGCGACAGCGACGCGCAGACCAGCAGGTTCATCAGCGGCGCCGGCGCGTCGGGCAGGAGCTGGTGCGCGCGCAGCCAGTAGTGGTGCGCGTCGTCCGGGCGGCCGCGGTCCTCGCAGAGGTTGCCCACGTTGTTGAGCACGCGTGCGCGCACGCTGGGCGCATCGGCGAAGACCAGCGCCCGCTCGTAGAGCGCGAAGGCGCGGTCGTCCTCGCCGCGATCCGCGCGCAGCAGCGCCGACAGGTTCAGCCAGTGCGGATCGTCGCAGAAGGCCTCGCGCGTGCGCTCGAGACCCGCCTGCAGCGCGTCGAGATCCTGCGCCACCCAGAGGTCGCGCAGCGGCTCGATCTCGGCGGGCGCATCGCCATTGAGCGGCGCCGGCTGGGCGTGCTGCAGCTCGTGAACCATGCGCAGCACGTGCTTGCGGGCGCGCGCGACGCCCGTGCGGATGGTCGCGGCCGGCTTGCCCTCGCGGCGCGCGATGGCCGCGTAGGACTTGTGGTCCAGGCGCTGCTCGTACCAGCGCAGGTAGCGCTGCAGCGTCTCGTTGCCGTCGCTGCTCGCGACCGAGATCGCCCGCTGCAGGGCCCGGTGACCCAGGTCGAGCTGCTCGGGATCGGCCGTGGCCGGGGCGTCGGGCTCGACGTCGCGGCCGTCGGCGCCGACGTACGTGCCCATCCAGCCGCCGCGGAAGCGCTCGCTACCCTCGTCGGCCAGGCGCTCGCGGACGCGGGGGGCGAGGAAGGCGGTCAGGGTGCCGGCGTCCAGGGCGTCTCCCAGGACGCCTTCCTCCTCGCGCACGATGGCCTCGCAGGCCAGGAAGACCTCGCCGAGGCGGTCGCGCTGCGCCCCGCGGGGAAGGATCTCGCGGGCGACGTCCTCGGCCACCCGGGCCAGGGTCTCGTGGGCCACGCCGTCGGGCTGGCTCGTGCTCTGCATGGGTCTTCCTCCCTCCCGCCCGGGGCCTCTGCCGCAGCAGGCCCCGGAAGCTGGGACGCGCCGGTCTCCAGGGACATTCGCTGGACGTGAAACCGCCGTGCCCACCCGGGGGTTGCGGCGTTTCGGCGGCCGCTGAAACGGGCTCCAGGGACCTCCCCGGCCGTCCCGCCCGCTCGGGGGTCCGGGGATCAGGGAACCCCTGGGCCCGGTCCGGGCTAGCCGACCCGGCCCGCCAGGGCCCCGGCCAGGGGCCGGGTGATCTCGAGGCGCTCGAACAGGATCTTCAGCACCGCGGTGATCGGGGTGGCCAGCAGCATGCCCACGATCCCCCAGAGCATGCCCCAGACGATCAGGGCCATCAGGATCGCGATCGGGTGCAGGTCCAGCGAGTCCCCCATGATCTTGGGCTCGAGCACGTTGCCGATCACGACCTGCACCGCGCCGGGCAGCGCCAGGGCCAGCACGATCGTGGCGGCATCGGCCTCCGGGCTGAAGAGCACCACGGGCAGCGGCAGCAGCGTGGCGATGATCGACCCGATGCTCGGGATGAAGTTGAGCAGGAAGGCCAGCAGGCCGAAGACCAGCGCCAGCTCCACGCCGAGCACGGTGAGGATCAGGCCGACCAGCAGACCGGTCGCCATCGAGAGGGCCGCCTTGGTGACCAGGTAGCGCTGCACGCGCCACTCGATCTCGGCCCAGACCCCCGTCGACGGCTCGCTGCGCGCACCGAGCCCGATCAGCAGGTACGCCGCGAAGAGCATCACCAGAAACGACTTCGAGAGCAGGTCGAGGATCGCGTTGCCCGTGCGCACGAGCACGCCGCCGACCGCGCCGACCGAGATCTCGGACAGCGCGTCGTCGAGGGCCGGCACCTCGACGGGCAGGGCCGCGATCAGGCGCTGCAGGAGCTCGGTGATGCGCGCCTGGTAGACGTCGGCGTTCTGCACCAGCTGTCCGACCGAGGTCGTGACCAGTCCCCCGAGCAGCGCGAAGAGCACACCCGCCAGCAGCAGCGTGCTCAGCATCGCGACCCAGCGGGGCATGCGCAGGCGCCGCATCTGCAGATCCGAGACCATCGACAGCGAGATCGCGATGAACACGGCCAGCACGAACGGGATCATCACGGGCTTGAGCCAGTACAGCGCGAACGCCGCGGCCACCGCGCTGATCACCAGCAGGCAGATCGTCTGGATCCTGCGCTCGATCTCGATCGCGTCCATCCTCACCCCCGGCGGACCCCGGCAGGGTGCCCCGCCGCGGCCCTACTTGTCGAGCTTGACGGTGGCGATCACCGGCAGGTGGTCGGAGCCGCGGCGCGATGTAGCGCTCTCGTGGACCTGGATCCGCGAGACCGTCGCGCCGCGCGCGTAGATCCGGTCCAGGGCCATCACCGGGCGCGCCGCCGGGAACGACGCCGGCCACTTCTGGTTGTCGTGGCGCTCCAGGAATTCGCGGTTGAGCTGGCGCGTGGCCTTGCAGCGGCGCCAGGCGTTCATGTCGCCCAGCAGCACGACGGGTCCCTGGAGCTGCGGATGGCCGAGAATCGACTCGACCTGTCGCTTGCGCGTGCGATCCACCAGCGCCAGGTGCGTGGAGACGATGGACACGGCGTCCTCGGCGTCCTGGAACTGGGCGGCCACGGCCGAGCGTCTCTCGATGCGGCCGAACGTCAGGTCGACGGTGAGGATGCCCGACATCGGCCAGCGCGAGAGGATGGCGTTGCCGAGCTCGCCGCGCCGGTGGATCCGCGTGGACACGAACGCCAGGTGGTACTGTAGCTCCTCGGCCAGCCGCTCGAGCGGGTTCGCCCGCTCGAAGGGATTGAGCACCTCCTGAAGGGCAATGATGTCCGTGCGCAGCTCGCGCACGACCTCGCACGCCAGCTCAGGGGCCCAGCGGCGTCCGCCCGACGACCCGGTCCAGCGGTGCACGTTGTAGGTCGCCACGTCGAGCACGCGCGTGGGGCCGGCCGGCCGCGACGGGATCCGCGGGGAGCGCACGCAGGACAGGTAGGGCACCTGGGCCTCGAGCAGCGAGCGCCGGCGCGCGAGCGGGTCGCGCTGGCGCGGCGCGCGCTGGCTGCGGTGCTCCTGGTGCTCGGGCTCGGTATCCATCACTCCTCGTGTCTCGTCTTCGGCAGCGGTGCCGCGCGGAGTGTAGTGGTCCGCGCGGGCGCGGCCACGCGGGCGACAGGAGTGCTCAGCTCTGCGCGGGCCCGCCCGCCACACGGCGCGCGAGGTCGCTCAGGCGCCGCCGATCGAGGAGCTCGTCCACGCGCTCGTCCAGCTCCGCCACCAGCGCGGCAACCGTCGGGCTCACCTCCGCCAGCGGCCGGCCGGCGTCGCGGCCGCCACGCAGGGCTCCCAGCACCTCGGCCACACGGATCCGGTCGGCCGCGCGGCCGAGCTGGTAGCCGGTTCCCGACTCGCCATCGACGGCGAGCGTGAGAACGCCGGCCGACTCGAGATCGTCGAGGATCGAGCGCATGCTGCGGCTCGGCAGCTGGAGCTCGTCGGCCAGCCCCTCGGCCGTCACCGGATCGTCACCGCGATCGAAGCGGATCGCGATCCGCGTGGCGATGGCGAGGCCGAGCGCCTCGCGTGCGGCCGGTCCCGGCTCCTCGCCGCGGCGCGCACGCCGCAGGTGCACCAGGTTCTCCCAGACCGCCCCGACCTCGGCCCCGAGCAGCACGATCAGCCAGGCCACGTACACGAAGCCCAGGAACAGCGGCAGGAACGACAGCGCGCCGTAGACGGCGTTGGCGCGGCCCGCGCCGATGTTGAACTGCACGTAGAGCGACTGGGCCGCCGTGAACAGTACGGCGGCCACTGCACCCCCGAGCAGCGACGACGACATGCTGACGCGCGTGTTGGGCAGGAACCAGTACAGGAACGAGAAGCCGGCCCAGAGGAAGAGCACCGGCGCGAAGCGCAGCCCGGTGGTGTAGATCAGCTCGATCGCCGCCGTCTGGCGCAGCTGCAGCAGCAGGGTCTGGCTCTGCAGCGTCGCTCCGAGCGCGAGCGCGAATCCGATGAACACCGGCGCGACGACCAGCACCGCGAGGTAGTCGGGAATGCGGCGGTCCCACGGACGCTGCCTCGTCACGCCCCAGATGCCGTTGAGGGTGCGCTCGATGCTGCTGATCCCCAGCAGTGTGGTCGCGAACAGGGTCACCGCGCCGATCGTGCCCATCGATCCGAAGTTGATCCCGGACAGCGTGGTCTCGATCCAGGTCTTGATCTGTGGTGCGACCTGCGTGAGGTAGTCGAGCGCCGGGGTCACCACGTTCTGGTTGATGCCGAGCGCCTCGGTGATGGCGATGACGAAGGCGAGCAACGGCACGATCGAGAGCATGGTGTAGTAGGTCAGGGCACTCGCGCGCAGCGGCAGGTTGTCGGCGCGCACGCCCTCGACCACGGCCACGGCGAACTGCAGCAGGCCCTGCAGGCCGCGCCAGCCCCGTCCGGCCATGGCCTCTGCGTCCCAGAGGTCGTGCTGCACGAAGTACAGCGCGCGTGCGCGCCAGTCCTGCGATCCGTTCGCCACGCGCGAGAGGCTAGCTCGCCGCCGATGCGGCTGCCGCCTCGGGGCTCGGCCTCCCGTTCGGGTGCGGGCGTGTCACCGTCGACCAGCCGGGGACCGCGCTGCTCGCAAGCGCCACGCGCCGTCCGGCGAGCCGCGCCCGCCCGGACGCCGCCCGTGCGCCGCCAGCGGCTCGACCGGGCAGCGCTCGTGACCCGGCTTCCGGGGCACCCCGTTACAATGCGCCGCTGGAACCGGGGAGAGCCAGGTGGACTCGAACGAGAGCATCGCGCGCCGCACCGACGCCAGCATCGTCGCGAACTACGGCCGGCAGCCGCTCGCCCTGGTGCGGGGCGAGGGCATGTATCTCTGGGACGCGGACGGGCGTCGCTACCTCGACATGATGGGGGGCATCGCGACGACCGTGCTCGGCCACTGTCACCCCCGCGTGGTCGAGGCGCTCGAGCGGCAGGCGCGCGCGCTCTGGCACGTCTCGAACCTGTACCACACGGGGCCCCCCGTCGAGCTCGCCGAGCGGCTCTGCGCCAGCTCGTTCGCGGAGCGCGTGTTCTTCTGCAACTCGGGCGCCGAGGCCAACGAGGCCGCGCTCAAGCTCGTGCGGCGGTACGCCCGGGACCGCGGCGAGGATCGCTTCGAGATCGTCGTCTTCGACCAGGCGTTCCACGGGCGGACGCTGTTCACGCTCAGCGCCACGCCCAACCCGGCCTACCAGAAGGGCTTCGAGCCCATGGTGCCGGGCATCCGAGAGGCGCGCTTCGGCGATCTCGACTCGGTGCGCCGGGTCCTGGGCCCGCAGACCGCGGCGATCCTGGTGGAGCCGGTGCAGGGCGAGGGAGGGGTGCGCCCCGCCGATCCCGCGTTCCTGCGCGGCCTGCGTGAGCTCGCCGACGCGAACGGCTGCCTGCTGGTCTTCGACGAGATCCAGACCGGGATGGGGCGCACCGGAAGGCTGTTCGCGCACGAGCACCACGACGTGACGCCCGACGTCATGACGCTGGCCAAGGCGCTGGGCAACGGCGCACCGATCGGCGCGATGCTGACCCGCGAGAGCATCGCCAGCTCGCTGGTGCCCGGCACGCACGGCTCGACGTTCGGGGGCAATCTGCTGGCGTGTGCCTGCGGGGTGGCGGTGATCGACGAGCTGCTCGAGGGCGGCGTGCTCGAGCGCTCGCGCCGGACCTCGCAGCACCTCGACACCGGGCTCGCCCGTCTGGCCGCGCGACTGGGGGAGCGGATCGTCGAGGTCCGCGGCAGCGGCTTCCTGCGCGGCATCCAGGTGCACGGGGAGGCCGGCAAGGTCGTGGCGGCCGCGCGCGAGCGCGGCGTGCTGGTGATCGTGGCCGGCCCCGACGTGGTGCGCCTGGCCCCGGCGCTGATCGCCGAGCCCGGCGAACTCGACACCTGCCTCGAGGTGCTCGAGGGGGCGATCTCCAGCCTCTGACGCCGCCTCAGGCCCGGCGCGCTTCCCGCCACGCGCGCAGCAGCTCCAGCGGTCCCGAGGTCGGCGCTCCTGCGGCGGCGTTCGCGGCCCCGATGTCCCAGGCCAGCCGCCACTGCGCCATCAGGGTGCGCCAGCCGTGGACCGCACCGTGGCGCGGATCGTAGATGTGCGTGGCCTCCGAGGTCAGGCCGTTGAGCTCCACGATCCGGAACTCGCCCGCCTCGAAGGCCTCGACGCTCGGGGAGCGCACGTCGTGACGGCCGAAGAAGAAGCCGCCCAGCGCCCGGCTGGCGCGCTCGACGGCCGCCTCGAGCGCGGGGGTGAGGTGCTCGCGACCATCGAGGAAGACCGCGCCGCGGCTGTGCGTGCCGATGTCCACGAGCTGCACGCGCTCGCCGTCGGGGACCACCTCGGCGAGCCGCGCGGCGTTGCGCTCGAAGTAGGCCGCCGCCATGCACACCGCCCGCCGATCGTCGAGGATCAGGCGCTCGAGGGTGCGCCGCCCGTCGCCCACCACCTCGGGCAGGAGCTTGCGCGTGATCGAGAAGACGCGTCCCGTCGGAGCGTCGGGGTGGCGGATCCAGAACACGCCGAACTCGGGGCCGTCGACGAATTCCTGCACGATCGCCGCACCGCGCTGGGCGCGCAGCGCCGCCTCGAGCCGGACATCGTCGCGCACCACGTGCACGCCGGCACCGCGCTCGCCCGCGTCGGGCTTGATCACGACCGGGAAGCCGAGGCCGCGCTCGCGCATGAAGGCGCGGACGCGCTCGCGGTGGCGCTCGAGCGGCTCGTCCGTGGGCAGCGCCGCGAACGGCGCGACGGGCGCTCCGCCGTCGCGCAGGCCGGCGAGGATCGCACTCTTGCTCTCGCCGACCAGTCCGCCGTGCGGGATCGCCGGGTTCACCGCCGTGAAGACCGACAGGCTGCGGTGCCGCAGCGCCTGTCCCAGCATCCAGGGCACGAGCGGTGCGTACACCACCGGGATCGGCCAGTACTCGAAGTGCCGCAGGCGGCGCCACCGGCCCAGCAGCAGTCGCCGACCGCGGTGCGTCAGCAAGGGGACGAGGTTGCGCTGCACGATCATCAGGGCGAGCGCCAGCGCGATCAGCGCCGGCAGCGCGCCGCGCTCGAGGCGCTCGATCCAGGTCCGCGCCACCTCGCCCGCCGCGGCCGCGAAGCCGACCAGCAGGGGCGTCCAGAGCAGCGCTGCCAGTCCGAACCAGAGCGCGAAGCTGCGCAGCCGCGTGTGCAGCACGCCGGCCGCCACGTACGTCGGCAGACGCAGCCCCGGCGTGAAGCGCGAGATCAGGATCGCGCGCGCCCCGTTGCTGCGGAACCACGCTGATGCCCGCTCCAGGGCCGCGGGCGAGACCAGCCAGCGCAGCGGCGCCCGCCGCAGCGCCGGCCGGCCCAGCCAGCGCCCCGCGGCGAAGAGCAGCAGGTCGCCGGCGACGATGCCCGCCAGACACGCGCCGGTCGCCGCCACGAAGCCGATGCGTCCCTGTGCGACCAGCAGGCCCGCGCCGATGCAGGTCAGGTCCTCGGACACCAGCGTGCCCGCCGCGAGCAGCAGTCCGAGCACGAGCAGGGCCAGGCCGCGCGCCGGCGGCAGGCTCGCCGGATCAAAGGGAGCTGCGGCGCGGGCCCGGCGCTCTGCCGGGGCGTCGGCCCGGCGCGGTGCGTCGCCCGCCTCGACGTCGCGCACGAACGCGTCGAGCTGCCGCGCCAGCCAGCCCGTGCGCGTCCACAGCAGGAAGTGGCTGGCGTCGTCGAGCATGCGCAGCTCGCTCTGCGGCACGATGCGGTGGTGCTCGCGCGCGGCGGCGGCGGGAACCAGCGGATCGCGAGCGCCGTGCACGATGAGCACCGGCGCCTCGAGCCGCTCCAGGATCGGGCGCAGCGGGCGCTGGTCCGTGTCGACGAAGCTGCGTGCGTAGGCGACGCCGAGCGGGAAGCGGTCGAACGCACCCATGTGGGGCACCAGCCAGTCCACCGCGCTCACCGCGGCGAGCTGTGCCGCGTGAACCGCGCGGTTCAGGTGGTGACTCCCGAGCAGCTCGAGCTCCTGGACGCCGATCGCCCCCACCATCGCGATGGACGCCACGCGTCCGGGCGCCTCGTCGGCCAGGTGGAGCGCGACGGCGCCGCCCATGCTGAACGCGACCAGGTGCGCCCGCCGCACGCCCAGCGCGTCGAGGCTCCGGCGCAGCCAGACGGCGTGCGCGCGCGCCGAGTAGTCGTCGAGTCGCTGCCGCGAAGCACCGAAGCCCGGCAGGTCGGGGACCAGCACCCGCCAGCTGCCGTCCAGCTCCGCGGCCAGCGCGTCGAAGTCCTGGACGCTGCCCGGGCTGCCGTGGATCAGCACCAGCGCCGGTGCGTCGCGCGGTCCGGTGTCGCGCAGGTCCAGGTGCACCGTGGCCGCTGCGTCGTCCGGGGCAGCGGCGTCGGCCAGCCACAGGCGGCGGATCCCCGGCTCGGGCGCGGGCAGGGGGGGCTCGGGGCGCGCCCAGGAGATCGCGAGCAGCGCGATCCAGAGCGCCAGCAGCGCCCGGCGGCCGCGGCGGCTCACGCCTACCGGGGCCGGTTCTCGCGACGGTGGCGCAGCGTGGATGGCGCGATCCCGAAGCCCTCGGGCAGCGCGTCGGGGTGCGACTCCAGCAGCAGCCGGACCACCGAGAAGTGGTGGACCGTGTGGCTCAGCAGCGCCCGCAGCTCGCGCCCGAGCGACGAGCCACACCAGGGCGCGTCGTCGCTGTCGGCGTCCACGCGGACCTGCAGCGCCGCGTCCGCCCCCAGGCGCTCGAGCCCCGGCAGGCGCTCGGCCAGCTCTCGCAGCAGGTCCATCGCCCGGTGCCGGTCGCGCTCGACCACGTCGCTGCGCTCGCGCCGGTCGAAGTCCACACGACCGGTGTCCGCGTCGCGCAGCAGGCAGGCGTAGAAGTCGATGCAGTGTCGGAAGTGAGCGCCGATGCTGCCCGAGGTCAGCACCTCGGCCTCGGACGCATAGAGATCGTCCGGAAGCTTCTCGAGCACCTCGAGCCCCTGGCGCAGGAGCTCCACGTTGTCTCGGATCAGGTGGGCAGCTCGTCTCATGCTCGACTCAGCGTGGGTGTGAAGCAGGACTCGACGCGGGCGCGCGCGCGCCGGGCCAGGTCCTTGCGGTCCGGGCCCTCCACGGGCTTCTCGGCGAACGTCACCGCGACCTCGAACCGCGGCAGCCCGAGCAGGCGGTAAAGATGGTCGCCGAGGGTCATGTCCCCCCACCAGCCGATCGCCAGGTGCGCGGGTGCCGCTCCAGGCGGCGTGGTGTAGCACAGGCTGGCGCAGTGCACCGGTCGTCCGCTGCGGGCGGGCCCCGCGAAGAACGAGGAGTGGAAGGGAAGGACGCGCTCGCCGGGGCTGCTCGTGCCCTCGGCGAAGATGGCCACGCCCTCGCCCGCGGCCAGGCGCGTCTCGATCTCGCGCACCACGCGCGGCAGGTCGCCGCGCCGCTCGCGCTGCACGAAGAGGTGACCGGTGCTCTGCGCCAGCCGCCCGATCAGCGGCCAGCCGGCGACCTCGGACTTGGCCACGAAGGTGCACGGAGCGCAGGCGAGCAGCGCGACGATGTCCACATACGACACATGGTTGGCGACCAGGACGAACGGGGCGGCGGGCGGTGCGCCCCGCACGCGCGCGCGGCCGCCGAGCACGCGCAGCACCCCGCGCGCCCACGTGTGCTGGAGGCGATGGCTGCGCGTCAGGGAGAACACGGCGTAGAGGGCAGCGGTCCACAGCGCGAGGCCCAGGCCGCGCGCCAGCGCGCGTGCGTGTGCGACCGGCGTCATGATCCGCTGCCGCGCTCCAGGCGCACGAACGTCGAGGGCTCCGCGCGCAGCACCAGCAGGTCGTCGTGGCGCAGCACCTCACCCTCGACACGCAGCGGCTCGGCGATCCAGGCGTCGAGCTCCGCGTTCAGCCGCCTTCCGTCGGCGCCCGCGAGCAGCAGGTAGCTGGCGTTGCCCAGCGCGTCGCGCACGAGCAGCACCGGTGGCACGCCACCGCTGATGCAGCGGGCCGCACAGGCGCGATGCGGCTTGAGCCGACCGGGCTTCATCACGCCGAGGTAGCACTTGCTGTCCACGATCTCGCCGCGGAAGCTCATCCGCCCCAGCGACTCCGGTGCGCCCGGCGGCGGCTCCGGCCCGTCGAGGACCTCGGGCGGCCCGTCCACGAGCTCGATCATGGTCGCGTCGTCGCGGTAGACCAGTGTCCCCTCGACGCGGACGCGGCGGCCGTCGAGGCCGGCCACCCGCGCTCCCGCCCCGGCCTTGCCGAAGCCCACGAGCAGGTAGCGCGACACCCCCGGCCCGGAGTCAACCGAGCCCGGCCGCTCGACGCGCAGCTGCGGGTAGGGATCCGTCGCGATCCAGCCCTCGAAGATGCGCGTCTTTCCGAACTCGAAGTACGCGTCGTCGAAGTCCTGCTGCGAGACGACCAGGAGCGCGGCCAGCGCCGCCGCGAGCAGCAGCAGGGCGCTCACGCGGGCGCGCACGAAGCGCGCGATGCCGGCCGGAGCCCGCTGGGCCCAGCCCACGTAGAACTCGTCGTCGCGCTCAGGCACCGGCTGCTCCGGCGATGGCTGCCGGCTCCACGCGCGTTCCCGCGGGCAGGGGCCGCGGGTGTACCAGTACCCGGCCACCGCGCACGCGCACGCGGAAGGTCGGCAGGCGCTCGGTGAATGGCGCGGGCGCGCAGCCGTCCTCGGGTCGGTACTGGAAGCCGTGCCACGGACAGGTGACCAGCCCGTCCACGATGCGGCCCTCGCCCAGCGGTCCGTTCTGGTGCTGGCAGACGTTCGAGAGCGCCGAGATACCGCCGGCGTGGCGGAACACCGCCACCCGCTCCCCGGCCAGGGTGGTCACGTGGGCGCGGTCCTCGGCGATCTGCTCGACGGCGCAGACGTCGACGAAGCCGTCGTCGACCGCGGTGCCGGATCCCGGCTCGCGCTCTCGCCAGGCCGCGACGACGTGCAGCGCCACCAGCCAGAGCAGGCCCGCGCCCAGCGCTCCTGCGAGCAGCGGGTGGGTCTCCGTCTGCAGGACGCCGAGCGCCACGTGACCCACGAGCAGCGCGTAGGCCAGGTACACCCCCATGTGCAGCGCCTTCCAGACGGGGGCGGTCAGGTTTGCGAGCCAGAAGTCGTGGCTCGTCGCCGCCATCAGGAAAAGGATCGCCAGCGCGCCGAGCCCGAGCGGCTGGAAGGGGAACTGCGCCACGCTGTCCAGGCGCGGGTTGGCGCTGAGCACGCTGACCAGGGGGTTCACGTCGCCCAGCGCGTGGAACTGCACGATCGAGAACGCGCCGTGCGCGAGCGCGAGCACGAACATGCTCACGCCGAGGTGCCGCCGGTTGTACAGCAGCGGCAGGAAGCGGCGATCCAGCCGGCACAGCGGGCCGATCGAGAGCACCACGTGCAGCAGGAGCAGGGCCGCGGTGCCCAGCGCCCGGATCAGCAGCGTCTCGGCGGTGGCCGCGGGATACAGCGCGGCGCCCAGACCGATGAAGAGCGCCAGGTAGATGGCGATGCCGATCCAGAGCCAGCGGTCGTAGACGCGCTTGCTCCGGGTCCACTGCACCGCGCGGTACGCCTCACCCAAGCGCGCCTCCTCAGGGCGCGGTCGCCGGGAGCGGTCCCGACGCCACGAGCGCCTGGTGCCCCAGGCTGTACAGGTACACGTGGCCGTCGCGCGCGGCCGCGTTGCGCGGCAGCGACATGCGCCGCCGCTGCGTCCCCGCGAGTCGTCCGATCAGGTGGGCGCGCTCCGGCAGCGCGTCGTGCGCCGCGATCGGCGACCAGTACACGAGCACGTCGGGTCGCTGCAGGTCGCGCGCGGGCCAGAGCTCGAGCACGGGGCCGTCGTCTCCGGTCCAGACGCGCGCGCGCACGCCGACGTCGTCGAGCAGTCCGTGCACCTCGCCGACCGGCGCGCCGGGCCCCGCGGCGGCGGCGGGCGCGGCGCTGAGCGGCGCTCCGGGGCGCGCCTGCAGCGCGATCAGGTAGCCCGCGGGCAGCGCGATCGCGAGCAGCGTCCAGATCACCCGGTGCGCGCGGCGCAGCGGCCGGATCACGGCGCGTCCGCTGCTGCGCGGCGGTGCGCGCCGGGCTCCTCCGGGCGGCCCGCGCCGCGCAGCCAGCGCAGCAGCAGCAGCGGCCAGAGCGCGGCGCTCCCGGGCAGGATGATCAGGCGAAACCCGCGGGTCGAGCCCACCGCGGCGGGATCGATCCGCGCCGCGCCGCGCCAGGCGAAGACCAGGGCGAACACGATGCCCACGGCCGCGTACGCGCCCAGTGCACCCACGATCGTGCCGGCCAGCTCCGCGCTCATGCTCTCCCCGGGGTTCCTGCCTTCCGGAGCTGGGAGTCCGCCCGGCAGGCGCGCGTTTCAGCTCCCGCAGGGTAACCGGGGTGCCGCGTAACGGCGACCGCGTCGCGGGCATCTGCCCCGGCGGAAGGAGCATCCCCATGCGAGAACGTCTGGCTCTCCCGACCGGCATCCTGCTGCTCGCCGTGCTGGCGCCCTGGCCCGCGCTCGCGATCGATCCCGTCTGGTCGAACTGGCGCGGCCTGGCGCTGCGCGGCCACGATCCCGTGGCCTACTTCGACGAGGCCCGCGCGCTGCCCGGCAGCGCCGACCACAGCCTGGAGTGGAAGGGCGCGACCTGGCGCTTCTCCAGCGCGGAGCGGCTGGAGCGCTTCCGTGCGGAGCCCGGCCGCTACGCGCCACAGTACGGCGGCTACTGCGCCTACGCCGTGGCCAGCGGCAGCACCGCGAGCGTCGACCCCGAGGCCTGGCGCATCGTCGATGGCAAGCTCTACCTGAACTACAGCCGCAGCATCCAGGCGGAGTGGGACAAGGACGTCCCCGGGTACATCCGGCGCGCCGACGAGAGCTGGCCGCGCCTGCTCGCCGACTGAGGTCGTCTCAGAGCAGGCGCTGCAGCGCCTCGAGGTCGGGTACGTGCACGTCGGCCGCGGCGTGCAGGCGACGCGGGTCGCCGGGATCGACCTGCACGGTCAGGGTCCCGGCGGCGCGCCCGGCCTCGATGTCGAAGCGGTAGTCGCCCACGGTCACGGCGTGTGCCGGCTCCGCGGCCCAGCGCTCGAGCAGCTGCGCGATGCCGTCGGGGCTCGGCTTGGGCGCCGCCTCGGCGCGCCCCAGCACGCTGGCGGTCTCGAAGAACTCCAGCAGACCCACGGCACGCAGCGTGAGCAGTGCGGCCTCGCGGGTGTTGCGGGTCAGGATGCCCAGCCGCGCGCCCGCCCCGCGCAGCGCCGCCAGCAGCGCGTGCGCGCCGCGAGCCGGGCGCGCCTGCCGGGCCAGCTCCAGCTCGAGCGCGTCGAGGCGCTCGTGCAGCGGTGCCGCGCGCCGGGGGGGCATTCGCGCCAGCTCCTCGAGGATCGGCCGCCCCGGGGGCAGCCCCAGCTCGGCGCGGATCGCGTCGAAGTCGTGCGCGGCGAGCGTCAGTGTGCCGTCGAGGTCGAAGATCCAGCAGCGGCGTGTGCGCAGCGCGCGGGCCGCGCTCATCGCTCGCTCGCGGCGAGCGCGAGCGAGCCCAGTCGCCGGCCCACGCGCAGCTCCGCGCCCGCTGCCGCCGCGTCGAGCTCGCCCGAGCCCGGTGCGAGCAGCAGCACCAGGGTGGAGCCGAATGCGAAGTGCCCGAGCTCCGCGCCGCGCTCGAGGCGCACGCCGGGGTACACGCGCTCGCGCGGCCCCGGGGCCCCGGTCTGTGTGCTCAGGTCCGGGTCGAACGCCAGGTGCACCTTGCCGACCAGGGTCGCACCCACGGCGACCACGCAGAGCGCTCCGCCCGGTCCGCGAGCGTGCACGCAGATGCGCTCGTTGCGCGCGAAGAGCCCGTCCACGCACTCCAGCCCGGCGCGGTTCACGGGCCAGAGCGTTCCGGGCACGTGCACCGCGCGCTCGATCTCCAGGTCGCAGGGCGCGTGGAAGCGGTGGTAGTCGCGCGGTGAGAGGTACAGCGTGGCGTAGCGCCCCCCCTCGAAGCGCGCGGCCGCGGCGGCGTCGCAGAGCAGGTCCGCGATCGCGTAGGGGCGCCCCTTGAGCTGCAGCGCCAGGCCCTCGCTCACGCGGCCGGCCTGGCCCAGCGCGCCGTCGCAGGGCGAGAGCAGGGCCCCGGGCGCGGGGTCCGGCGGCCGCGCGCCCTCGGGCAGGGTGCGCGTGAAGAAGGCCTGGAGGCTCGGGTAGTCCGACAGCGGGGCCGCCACCTCGTCGCGATCCACGCCCGCCAGCCGTGCGAAGCCGCCGAGCAGCGCCGGGCGCAGCGCACGCGGCAGGGTCACGCCGGCCAGCCTGCCCGCCGCCCGCGAGAGCAGGTTGCGGGGCAGGGCACGCAGCGCGGCGATCAGGATGCGGTGCTGGGGCTCGGCCACGGCCGGGCATGATGCCCCGGAAATCGCGCGGCCGCGCGGGGTAGCATGCCCGCCCATGCGAATCGGCGTCTTCCTTCCCGGCCAGCCCCGCAGGTCCATCGACACCCTGGTCGACGAGGCCCGGCGTATCGAGGCGTCCGGTGTGCACACGCTGTGGACCGGGCAGCTCTACGACTACGACGCGCTCACCCTGTGTGCGCTGCTCGGCCGCGAGACCACGACGCTCGAGCTGGGCACCTGGGTGCTGCCGAGCTACCCGCGCCACCCTGCGGCGCTGGCCCAGCAGGCCATGACGGCCCAGGTGGCGAGCGACGGCCGGCTGGCCCTGGGCATCGGGCTGAGCCACAAGGTGGTGATCGAGAAGCGACTCGGTCTCGACTACTCCCGTCCAGTCGGGCACATGCGCGAGTATCTTCAAGTGCTGGCTCCACTGCTGCGAGGGGAGCCGGTCAAGCATGCCGGCGAGCTCTTCCGCGTTCGCTGGCAGGTCGAGCTGCCCGGCGTGCCCGCGCCGCCCCTGCTGGTGGCGGCGCTGGGCCCGCAGATGCTGCGTCTGACCGGCCGGCTCGCCGACGGGGCCGCGATCTGGCTGGGCTCGGCGCGCTACCTCGAGGAGTTCGCGCTGCCGATCCTGCGCGGCGCGGCGAGCGAGGCGGGTCGGCCGCCCCCGCGCGTGATCACGGGCCTTCCGCTGGCCATCTCGGACGACGCGGCCGCCGCGCGCGCCGCCGTCGCGGCGGCCGTCGGGCCGAGCGCCGGACTGCCCTCGTACCAGGGCGTGCTGGAGCGCGGCGGCGCGAGCGCGCCCGAGGACGTGGGCGTGATGGGAGACGAGCGCGCCGTCGAGGCGCAGCTCGACCGGCTCGAGGCGCTGGGACTGGCCGACTTCCACGCCGTCGTCTGCGGCGTGCCCGGTGAGCCGGGGTCGACCGAGCGCGCGCTGGAGCTGCTGGGCGACCGCGCGCGCCGCGCGGGCTAGCAGGCTGCGGAAGAACCCGCTCCCGTCGCCCCGCGGCGTTCTCGGGCCGAGCCTGCTCCCGCCAGCCGCTCAGACGCCGGGCAGCGGGAGCTGGCCGTCGCGTGGCGTGCGCGGCCCGGGACGCGCGCGCCGGCGGTCGTCGCCGGCGGTCCGGCCGCCGTAGCCGGGCGAGCGCCGGCGCTCCCGCGCCAGCAGCACCTCGAGGGGCGGGCCCTCCGCCGTGCGCTCCAGCCAGCGCGCCTGCTCGTCCAGGCGGCGCACGGCGGCGAGGCGGTCGTCGTTGCCCAGCCGCGCGCGGTCCAGGGCCTCGCGCAGCACGCGCAGGGTCTCGTCGTACACGCGCAGCGGCACCGGGAACGGGTGGCCGTCCTTGCCGCCGTGGGCCATGGAGAAGCGTGCCGGATCGCTGAAGCGCGACGGTGTGCCGTGCACGACCTCGGCGACCAGCGCCAGGCTCTCGATGGTGCGTGCACCCACACCCGGTGTGGAGAGCAGCTCGGCGAAGTCGCGCGGCCCCGCCTCGGTGGCGGCGCGCAGCGCCCCGTGCAGGCGGCGCAGCACCACGTCCTCGCCCCGCACGTCGTGGTGGGCCGGCATCTGCAGGTGCGGCAGGGGCAGCGTGCGCGGCAGCGGCGCACGCGCGGCACGCGGCAGGGCGGCGAGCACCGCGTCGGGTCCGCGCGCCACCCAGTCGACCTGCGCGCGCCGCGCCGCTGCGGCGCGGCGGTCGGTCAGGTTCAGGATCTCGCCGCCTCCCGGGCCCTCGATCGCGCTGTGGGGTTCCTCGACGAAGCTGTGCAGATCCTCGGAGAGCCAGTGGTAGCGCCGCGCCTGACCCCGCGCGTCGCTCATGCCCTGCTGCACCACGACCCAGTCGCCCGCGTCGCTGACCACGAAGGCGTGCAGGTAGAGCGCGTAGCCGTCCTGGACCGCGGCGCTGTCCACCTTGGCGACCAGCCGGCTCGCGCGTCCGAGCGCCTCGCCGTCGAGCCCGGTGCGCTCGCCCACCGCGAGCAGCTCGTCGGGCGTGCGTCGCGAGTGGCGGCCGCGCCCCCCGCAGACGTGGAGCCCGACCTCGGGCGCCAGGGGCTCGAGCCCGCGCTTGAGCGCGCCGACCACCGAGGTGGTGATCCCCGACGAGTGCCAGTCCATTCCCATGACCGCGCCGAGCGACTGGAACCAGAAGGGATGCGCCAGGCGCCGCAGCACCTCATCGCGGCCGTAGTGGTGGGCGATCGCCTCGACGATCACCCGGCCCAGCCGCTCCATGCGGGCCGAGAGCCAGCGCGGCACCCGGCCGCCGTGCAGAGGAAGGTCGGCGCTGCCCGTCCGGCGTCCCATCCGACCAGGGTAGCCCGGACTCCCGGCCGCGGCGCCCCGGGGTCGATCGCGTATCATGGCCCCGGGGGGGAGTTTCGATGCGACAGCACGGACTCACGCGCAACGGCGAGCTGATCGTCCTGCAGCGGTTCCACGGCGGTGTCCGGGTCGAGCCGCCCGTCGGCGACGGCCCGCGCAACGAGGTGCTCGTGGTCGACGTCGAGAGCACCGGCCTCGAGCCCGGTCGCGACCGGCTGATCGAGCTGGCGGCGGCGCGCATCACCGTCGAGCGCGAGAGCGGGCGCGTGGTGGCACATGCGCACACCCGGAGCTGGCTCGAGGATCCCGGGAGACCGCTGCCAGCGGAGATCGTGCGCCTGACCGGGATCAGCGATGCCGACCTCGCGGGCCAGCGCATCCCCGACGACGACGTGCGCGCCCTGGTCGACGGGGTCGAGCTGATCGTGGCGCACAACGCGCGCTTCGACCGGGCCATGTGCGTGGCGCGTTTCCCCTGGCTCGAGTCCGACACCGCCCCTGCGTGGGGCTGCTCGCTCGACCAGATCGACTGGCGGGGCTACGGCCACCGGCACGCCGACCTGGGCTCGCTCGGCAAGGACCACGGCTTCTTCTACGACGCGCACCGCGCCACGATCGACGTCGAGGCCCTGATCCGCCTGCTCGGCATGCGCCCCGACGTGAAGGATGCGCCCCCGTACCTGGCCGAGCTGCTCGCGGATGCCGCGCGCGACTGGTATGCCGTGGCCGCCTCGGGCACGCCCTACGACGCGCGCCACGACCTGCGCGCGCGCGGCTACCGCTGGGATCCCGACGCGAAGCAATGGCACACGCGCGTGGCCGCCGAGCTGCTCGAGGTCGAGCTCGACTGGGTGCGAGAGCTCTGCGCACAGTACGGATCGGGGCGGCCGGTGGCGGCGCAGATCCCCTTCCGGGCCCGCTTCGACGCCGCGTTCACGCCTGCCTGGGAGCCTCGCTAGCCGACGGTGCTGGTCGTCCACCGCAGCAATCAGGTCGAGCGGCTCGCAGAGGATCTGGCCGCGGTCACGGCCGGTGGACCCGCCGACCCGCTCGAGGCCGAGCAGATCGTGGTGCAGGGCCGCGGCATGGAGCGCTGGCTCGCGATGGAGCTGGCCCGACACCACGGCGTGTGGGCCGGTTCCGGCTTCTGGTTTCCGCGCGACTTCCTGCGCGAGCGCGTCTACGCGCCGCTGCTGGGTGTGGAGAGCCGCTCCGTCGATCCCTGGGAGCGCGACGTCCTGGTCTGGTCGATCGTGGACGCGCTGCCCGGGCAGCTGGATTCGGCGGCCTTTGCACCCGTCGCGCGCTACCTGGTCGGTGACCCCGACGGCAGGCGGCGGGTGCAGCTCGCGCGTCGCATCGCCGACGTCTTCGACGACTACGCCACCTACCGCCCCGGGATGGTCGACGACTGGGAGCGCGGCGAGGGAGAGGGCGACTGGCAGCCGGCGCTCTGGCGCGCCCTGGTCGCGCGCATCGGACACGAGCATCCGGCGCGGCTCTCGGCCGGCGCCATCGCCGCGCTGCGCGACGGCGCCGTGCCGACCGAGCCGCTCCCGCGGCGCGTGAGCCTGTTCGGGCTGACCGCCCTGCCGCCGCGGTTCCTCGAGGTCTTCTGCGCGCTGGCGACGCGCATCGACGTGCACGTGTTCGTGCCCGCGCCGACGCCGCATCCCTGGGGACACGTGGTCGACCGGCGCGAGGCGGCGCGCGTCGCGGCGGCGACCGACGTCGATGCGAGCTGGCTCCACCTCGACGCCGGACATCCGCTGCTGGCGTCGCTCGGGCGGGCGAGCCGCCACCTGAACGAGGCGCTGCTCGAGGCGGATCCCGAGCTCCGCGATCGCTTCGCCGGGCCGGTCGATCCGTCGGGCAGTGTCCTGTGCCGCGTCCAGTCGGGGATCGCCGACCTCGACGATCCCACCGTGGACGGCCCCCGCGAGCCTGCCGCGGCCGACGCCTCGATCTCGGTGCACGCCTGCCACGGTCCGCTGCGCGAGGTCGAGGTCCTGCGCGACCGGATCCTCGCCTGTCTCGACGAGATCCCCGACCTGCGCCCCGACCAGATCGCGATCCTGACCCCCGATGTCGAGACGTACGCGCCGCTGGTCGAGGCGGTCTTCGCGCAGGGCCGGCCCCGGCTGCCCGTCGGCATCGCCGATCGCGACCCGCGGCAGGCGTCGCCCCTGGCCGAGGCCTTCGGTGCGCTGCTCGACGTGGCGCGCGGCCGGCTCGGCGCGGCCGACGTCATGGACCTGCTGGCGCGCGAGCCGGTGCGGCGGCGCTTCCGCATCGATGCGTCCGATCTCGTTGAGCTGCGCCGCTGGGTGGGGCGCTCGGGCATTCGCTGGGCCGCCGACGCGGCGGATCGCGCCGCGCAGGGGCAGCCCGCGCTCGTGCAGAACACCTGGCGCTGGGGTCTCGACCGCCTGCTGCTGGGCTACGCGCTGCCGCCGGGCGACGAGCGGCCATTCGGCGGGGTCGTGGCCGAGAGCGGCGTGGACGGTCCGGCCGCGGATCTGCTGGGCCGGCTGATCGATTTCTGCGAGGCGCTGTTCGAGCTGCACGCGCGGCTGGCGCGGCCCGCCAGCGTCCGGGGCTGGATCGAGCAGCTGGGCGCGGACCTGTCGCGCTTCATCGATCCGGCCGACGCCGGCGACGAGCTCGGCGCGCTGCGCGATGGCCTGGAGCGCGTGGCGCGCTCCGCCGCGGTCGCCGGCTGCGACGAGCCACTCGCCTTCGAGGCGCTGAGCCCGGAGCTGGAGCGAGCCGTCTCGCGCCGCGAGCGCGCGTCCACGCGCGCGCTGCTCTCGGCGGGCATCACCTTCTGCGAGCTGCTGCCGATGCGCAGCATCCCGTTCCGCGTGGTCGCGCTGCTCGGCCTGGGCGACGAGGCGTTTCCCCGGCGCGAGATCCGCCCCGACTTCGACCGAATCGCGGCGAGCCCGCGGCGCGGCGATCGCGTGCGCCGCGACGAGGATCGCCAGCTCTTCCTCGACGCGTTGCTCTCCGCGCGCGAGCGGCTGATCGTCACGTATCCCGGCATCAGCCCGTCGGATGGCCAGGAGCGCCCGGCCTCGGTGGTCGTCGAGGAGCTGCTCGACCTGCTCGAGCGCGGCCACGGCATCGCCCGCGGCGAGGTCGAGTTCCGGCACCCGCTGCACGTGTTCAGCCCGGCCGCGTTCGAGCCCGCCGCGGTCAGCCAGCTGCGCGGCTTCGACGC
>JAJDAJ010000082.1 GCA_029261925.1 Deltaproteobacteria bacterium
CCTCGAGCACCTGCCGGCGCACCTCCGTCCAGGGTCGCGTCAGCCAGCCCGGCCCGGGTGGGGCCGAGCGAGCGGCGGAGAGGTCGCCGGCCGGCTCGGGCGCCGTGCTCTGGATGTCGACCGCGAGATCCTCGACCGCGATCTCGTGCCCGCTCGTCATGATCACCGCGCGCTCGATGGCGTTCGAGAGCTCGCGCACGTTGCCCGGCCACGGATACGCGGCGATCGCCGCGAGCGCCGCCTCCGACAGCCGGCGGGCGCTGGAGCCCGTCTGCGCCCGGAAGTGCTCGACGTAGCTCTCGGCGATCTCGGGGATGTCCTCGCGGCGCTCGCGCAGGGGCGGCAGGGTGAGCGTGACCACGTTGAGCCGGTAGTACAGGTCCTCGCGAAAGCGCCCCGCCCTGACCCGGGCGATCAGGTCGCGATTGGTCGCGGCGATCAGCCGCACGTCCACGTCGATGCGGCGCTCGGCGCCGACGGGACGCACGCGGCGATCCTCGAGCACCTGGAGGAGCTTGACCTGGAGGTGCAGCGGCATCTCGGCGATCTCGTCGAGGAAGAGCGTGCCGCGGTGCGACAGCTCGATGTAGCCGCGGCGCGCGCGGTCGGCCCCCGTGAAGGCGCCCCTCTCGTGACCGAAGAGCTCCGCCTCGAGCAGTGTCTCGGTCAGCGCGCCGCAGTTCATGGCGACGAAGGGTCCCGCGGCACGGGGGCCCTCGTTGTGCAGCGAGCGCGCCAGCAGGCCCTTGCCCACGCCGGTCTCCCCGAGCAGAAGCACGGTCGTGTCGCGCTCGGCGATCCGTCGGGCCAGGCGCAGCAGCCCGCGCATGGTGGGGCTGCGCGTGACGTAGTCGCTCAGTCGGTAGTCCTCGTCGGGAACCGGCTGCAGGCGCGCGCGGCTCTCCTGGAGGCGGCGCTCCGCCAGTGCCACGAGCTCCTGCTCGAAGGGCCCGGCGGGTACGCCGCACGCCAGCACCGCGTACGCGCCGCAGGCCAGCAGGCTCGCCCGGGTCGCCGCGTCCTCCTCCTCGAGCAGCACGATCACCTCGGGCGCCTCGGGGAGCTCGGAGAGCTCCGCGATCAGCGCGGCCACCCCGGGAGTGCGGCGGTGGTCCAGCACCACCAGGTCCAGGGGCTCCACGGCGAGCCGCTCGCGCAGCTCCGCGACCGAGTCCACCAGGCCGGTGATCGAGCCGACGGTCTCGAGCGCCCGCGACACGCGCTCCGCCGCCCCGGCGGGAGCGGCAGCGATCAGCGCTCTGAGGAACATCGACTCGCTCGGCCTCCGCGGGAGCGCCGGGCCCGGCCCGGAGCCAGCGCCTCCGATCGGGGAGTCTAGGCCGCGGCGCGCGCCCCGCGCAGCCGGAACGCGGGCCGCGGGGGCGCGCCGGCCTGGCACGCCGCTTGAACCCACCCGATCGGTCGATCCAGGAGCGGGCGAATGGCGAGCAGTGAGCGTGCCGCGGCCGGGGAGAAGCCCGGCGAGGGTTCCGGACCTCCGGATCAGAAGCCGCCCCCGGCCCGGCCCCCGACACCGGCGCGGCCCACGCGGCGGCGCCCGGCCCCGCTGATCGAGTCCCCGCCGCGGCCCCGACGCTGAGGCTCAGACCAGCAGGACGATCTCGACCAGGATCAGCAGGAAGATGGCCCACTCGACGTGCAGGCTGCGGCGCGCGCCCAGCGCCTCCATGAGCACGCCGACCGAGCGCATGACCAGGTCGAGCTTGCGCGAGAGCGCGCGATCGCGATCGACGAGCTCGTACTCGTCGGCGAGCCGCGTGTACAGGCGATCGAGATCGGGCTCGTCCCAGACCACCTCGGGCTTCTCGGCCACCTCGGCGCGACCGATCATGCGCATCTCGGTCTCGAGCACCTCGCCGACGCTGCGCAGCAGCTTGCGCGTCCACACGGGCAGCCGGCCGTGCTGCCGCAGCCGGGCGATCGGTGGCTCGAGGTCCGCGAGCACGCCCGCGAGGTGCGCCTCGTAGAAGCTGAGCACGGCGCTCCGGGCGAGCACCTCGGCAACGATCCGCAGGCGCGGCAGGTCGAATGCCCGCAGGACCAGGGCACCGGCCGCGTCCACGCCGTCCTGCTCTCCCGCGCCGGCCATCCGCAGCTCGGCGGCGTCGTGCGCTTCCACGGGGGCGGGGGCGCCGTCTCGCAGTCGCTCCAGGAAGGCGCGCCCCTCCTCGCCGGTCACCCCGAAGAGCACCACCGCGCCGTAGCGATACAGCACGGCGATTCCGTCCCCCAGGGAGACGGTCAGGGGCGAGCGCGCCAGCACCCCGGCCTCGACGCTGCCCGGGTCGATCTCCTGACCCAGCAGCCAGGACGTGACCTCGATCCGTTCGCGTTGCTCGAGTCCGCTCATCGCCGCCGGATGAGCAAGCGCCGTGCCTGCCCGTCAGGGCGCGCGCGCTCCGGACAGCGCTGCCGGAGCAGACATGCCCGGAGCGCGCGCCCGACCGGAGTGCGCGGCTCCGGAAGCTCGGGCCCGCGCAGCCGGTGCGGGCCTGTTCAGGGTGTTCTCTAGCGACCGGACGATCTGCGCGAGGCCGCCGGTCCCTGGCCCCTGAGATCGCGCAACTCTCCGGCAAAACTCAGAATTCACACAATAGAGGGTATTGACCCACAGTCGCGGTCCGCGGATAATCGGCGCCAGGAGATCTCGATGAACCGCCCCTGCGCACCCCTGCTCATGCTGCTGCTCGCCGCCGCCCTCGCCCCGCCGGCAGCGGCCGAGACGATCTACACGGGCGACCCGATCACGTTCACCAAGCAGGCCTTCGGCGACGTGAGCGACGCGGCGAACCGCGACATCATCATCCCCGGGGTGGTCGAGCTCACGCGCGGCGACAGCGGGGGGCTGTTCAATTTCGCGGCCGAGGACTTCTACACGGGCAGCTCGCCGGCCGACACGGAGTGGGCGTTCGAGGTCGGCAACCCGCTGCAGACCGTCCGTGCCGGGAACTTCGCCGCGCTGAGCTTCGCGCCGTGGGCGACGGCGGTGAGCAACAACCCGCCCGCCCGCGTGGGTGAGGACGCCGTGCTGCACATCATCTCGCAGGACATCTACGTCGACGTCACGTTCCTCAGCTGGAACAGGGGAACCCGCGTCGGTGGACTGGGCGGCGGCGGGTTCTCCTACTCGCGCGCGACCGCGGCTCCCGAGCCCACCGCCGCGGCGCTGCTGCTGCTCGCGGGTCTGGCGGCGCTCTCGCGGGGCCGCGCCCGCACACGCGGCTGAGCCGTTCTCAGCCCTCCGTTCGCCCCGCGCGCAGACCACACGCCCGCAGGGCCTCGAGCGCGTCCGGCGTGTCGGCGTCGAGGTTCACGCCGTCGTCGTCGAGCGCCACCCAGGTGACCTCGTCGGCGTGCCGGTCGAGCAGGCTGCGCGCGCCGCGATCGCCCTCGAGCCGCAGCAGCTCGGGAAAGTAGCGCGCGGGCCAGAGCACGGGGTTGCCGCGCTTGCGCTCGTGGACCGGCGCGCAGATCGGCCGCTCGCCCCGTGGATCGAACGCCGCGAGCACCGCAGCGATGTGCTCCGGGAGCACCCAGGGCATGTCACCGAGGCAGACCAGCGCGGCGTCGACGGGACCCTCGAGCGCCTCCAGACCCGAGCGCAGGGACGTGCTCATGCCCGAGGCGAAGTCCGGATTGTGCGCGAAGACGACGTCCCGGCCGGCCAGCGCCTCGCGCACCGCGTGCGCCTCGTGGCCCGTCACCACCACGACCGGGCCGACGCCGGCGGCCGCCACGTGATCGACGACCCAGGCGACCATGGGCTTGCCCTCGACCTCGGCGCAGAGCTTGTTCCGCGCGCCCATGCGGCGCGACTGGCCCGCAGCGAGCACGATCGCGCCGACCTGCGGTCCGGCCGGGGCGGACCCCGGGCGCTCGCCCTCGCGCGGCTGCGGCCGTCCCGGCGCCTCCTGGAGCAGGCCACCCACGCCCATGGCGGTCACGTCCTCGCGCGACACCGGCACGCCGGCCACCAGCCGCTCCAGTACCCAGTCGAAGCCGCTGGGCCGCAGCGAGCGCGCACAGCCCGGGATCCCGACCACCGGCGTGTCGCCGAGCTCGCCCAGCAGCAGCAGGTTGCCGGGGTCGACGGGCATGCCCATGTGCAGGATGCGCCCGCCGGCCGCCTCGAGCGCGGCGGGGATCACGTCGCCGCGGTCCACCATGGCCGACGCGCCGAGCAGGAGGATGGGATCATGGCCCTCGTCGGCGAGCTCCCGGATCGCCGCGGCGACGCGCCCGGGCTCGTGGGCGCAGCGGATCTCGCGCGCGATCGTGGAGTCCAGGGCGGCCAGGCGCGTGCGCTGGCTGGCGGCGGCCCGGTCGAGGACCGCGCCGCGCGTGCCGGGCAGCTCGGTGAGGATCAGGCCCGCGCGACGCGGGCGCAGCGCTGCCACCCGCAGCAGCGCCGGCTCCTCCCGGCAGATGGCGAGGCAGCGCTCGAGCACGGCCGACGGGACCGAGAACGGGATGACCTTGACCGTGGCCACCATGGTCCCGGCCTCCACCAGCGCGTGGGGCTCGAGGCAGGCCAGCGTCATCGACTCGTCGACGAGGTTGAGCCGGTCGATGCGCGCGCGGTCGATGCGCAGCAGGCCACGCTGCGTCGCGCGCAGGTTGCAGCGACCCGTGGAGGCGGCATCGGCGCGCACGCCGGCACCCGCGGCGACCGCCGCCACCGCCGCGGCGGCGGCATCCTCTGCCACGTCGTCCGGCTCCAGCGTGGCGACGGTCACCTCCCGGAGGCCGGCGGCGGCCAGCGCCGCGGCGTCCGCCCCGGAGAGCACGCGCCCCTTCTTGAGCACGCGCCCGCCGGGCACGCGCAGCGTGTGTGCCAGGACCGAGCCCGCGGCCCGGTCGACGGGCACGCTCCCGAACTTCACGGAACCCGGGTCCGCATCCGCTCGATCACCTGCGCGACGATCGACACGGCGATCTCCGCCGGCGATGCGGCGCCGATCGACAGGCCGACCGGCCCGTGGATGCGCGCCACGGCCGCGTCGTCGAAGCCCGCGGCGCGCAGCCGCGCCAGACGCGCGGCATGGGTCCGGCTGCTGCCGAGCGAGCCGACGTAGAACGCCGGAGAGCGCAGGGCCGCCTGGAGTCCTGGATCGTCGAGCTTGGGGTCGTGCGTGAGCGTGACGATCGCGGTGCGGGCGTCGGGGGCGAGCGCCTCGATCGCCTCGTCGGGCCACTCGCGGCGCACCGAGATCTCCGGGAAGCGCGCGCCGGCGGCGAACGCCGCGCGCGGATCGACCACCGTGACGTCGAAGCCCGCGATCTCCGCGATGCGCGCGAGCGGCTGCGCGATGTGCACCGCACCGACGACGATCATGCGCAGCGGCGGGTTGAAGACGTTCAGGAAGAGCGTGCGCCCGCCGTCCTCGACGCTGGACGAGCGATCGCGGCGCAGGGCGTCGCGGACGGCGTCGGCGGTGGCTGCCCCGAGCCCGGCGCCGGGCGTTCCGTCCGCGCGCAGCAGCCACTGCTCGCCACTGTCGACGTCGGTGACGAGCACGACAGCGCGGCGCGCAGCGCGCTCGGCCAGCAGCTCCTCGAGCAGCGCGCGCCTCATTCTACCCGCTCGACGAAGATCTCGATCTGCCCGCCGCAGGCCAGACCGACCTCCCAGGCCATCTCGTTGGTGACGCCGTAGCGGAGCCGCTTCGGCGCCCCGGTCTCGATGACCTCGCGCGACTCCTCGATCACGGCGCCCTCGACGCAGCCGCCCGAGACCGAGCCCACGAACTCGCCGGAGTCCGTCGCCACGAGCTGGCTGCCCGCGGGGCGCGGCGCCGAGCCCCAGGTGCGCACCACGGTCGCGACCGCCACTCCCCGGCCCGCCTCGCGCCAGCGCGCGGCCTGCCGCAGCACGTCGTCCAGCTCGATCGCGTCCGGATCGCTCATGGAGCCAATCTAGCACCGGCGGCGTGCCGGACCGCTCCCGGCAGACCTCAGAGCCGGCGGCCCTTCTCGTCGTAGCGGTAGAAGCCGCGGCCCGACTTGCGCCCCACCCAGCCGGCGGCGACGTGCTGCCGGAGCAGCGGGCACGGCCGGTACTTGTCGTCGCCGAGCTCCTCGTGCAGCACCTCGGCGATCGCCAGGCAGGTGTCGAGGCCGATCAGGTCGGCGAGCTCCAGCGGGCCCATGGGGTGGTTGAGACCGAGCTTCACGCCGGTGTCGATGTCCTCGACCGTGCCCAGGCGCTCGAAGAGCGCGAAGCAGGCCTCGTTGAGCAGCGGGATCAGCACGCGGTTGACGATGAAACCCGGGATGTCGCGCGCGGCGATCGTGGTCTTCCCGAAGCGCCGCGCCAGCGCCACCGTGGTCTCGTAGGTCGCGTCGTCGGTGGGCAGGCCGCGGACGACCTCGACCAGCTTCATGACGGGGACCGGATTCATGAAGTGCATGCCGATCACCTGCTCCGGCCGCCGGGTCGCCGCACCGAGCTTGGTGATCGAGATCGACGATGTGTTCGAGGCCAGGATCGCCTGCGGCCGCGTCACGTCCGAGAGGCGCGCGAACAGGTCGAGCTTGAGCGCCTCGTTCTCAGGCGTGGCCTCGATCACGAAGTCGCAGTCCCGCAGCGCCTCGATGTCCGAGCGGGCGGTCAGGCGCGCGCTGGCCGCGTCGCGCTCCGCGGCGGTCAGCTTCTGGCGCTCGACCAGGGCGTCGAGCGCCTGGACGACGCGGGCCACGCCCCGGGCGGCCAGCTCCTCGGTGGTGAACCAGGGCGACCACCTCGAGGTCCGCCCGGGCCGCGACCTGGGCAATGCCCTGCCCCATCTGCCCCGTCCCGATGACCCCGACGGTCCCGATGTCCTCCAGCCGCATGCGCTCCTCCTGCGCGGACCGCCACCGGCGCACGGACCGCGGGCACCATTCTACGCCGGACGGCCGGCGCGACCCGGCGGACCTATGCGGCGATCTGGCCCCGTGGTAGAGTCCGGCCGGGTCTATTGGAGGGAATGGATGCTCGGGCAATCGTCGCGTGGCTGCGGGCGGCTGCGGGCGGGTCTTGCGACCTGGCTGCCGCTGTCGGTGCTGATCTGCGGCGCCGCGATCGGCACGCGGGCGGTCGCGCAGACGGTGTGGACGGGTCCCGAGATCGAGTTCGTCCGGCCCTCCGGGGCGGATCCGACCGACCCGGCGAGCCAGGACCTGCTCGTGCCGGGCGTGGCCATCACTCGCGGCGAGACCGGGGGCGTCTACAACGCCGCGCTCGAGGACTTCTTCGACGCCCTCGTCAGCCCAGCCGACACGGAGTGGGCCTTCCTGGCGAACAACCCCGGCCAGCCGATCGAGGCCGTGAACTTCGCGCAGCTGTCCTTCGCGCCCTGGGCCGAGGCCCACGGCCTGTCGGGGAGCGGGCAGCTCGACCTGCTGTTGCCGGGCATGCCGGCGGTCGTGCACCTGATCTCCGCGGACGTCTACCTCGACCTGAGCTTCACGAGCTGGGCCCGCGGCGCGCAGGCCGGCGGGGTCGGCGGCGGTGGCTTCTCGTACCTGCGCTCGACCCCCGGGGCCCGCCCCGACAGCGACGGCGACGGGGTGCCCGACGAGGTCGATGTGTGCCCGGACTTCGCCGACGACCAGGCCGACACGAACATGGACGGCCGCGGCGACGCCTGCGAGTGCGGCGATCAGAATGGCGACGGGATCCTGAACATCGGCGACATCCTGGCGATCAACGCCGCGATCTTCGACACCGCCCTGGTCACGCCGCTGTGCGATGCCAACGACGACGATCAGTGCAACGTCGGCGACATCCTGGCGGTGAACGCGAAGATCTTCGGAGCGGAGACGTTCTGCGCGCGTTTCCCGCGGCCGCTCTAGCAGGCTGCTCCGCGCGGGCCCCGTTGCCGGCGGCCTCCGGGTCCGGCAAGCTCCGGGACATGCCACGCGTCTCCATCACGTACTGCGTCCGCTGAAACTACCTGCCTCAGGCCACCAGTCTGGCGGCCACGATCTCCAGAGAGCTGGGCGTCGACGCAGAGCTCGACAAGGGTGACAGCGGGGTCTTCGACGTCGTCGCCGACGGCAAGCTCGTGTTCTCGAAGGACGAGCAGGGCCGGTTCCCCGACAGCGACGAGGTGATCCGGGCGATCCGCGAGAGCACGGCCGGCTGAGCCGCCGGCAGCGTGCTCAGGGGCGCGGGAAGCGGGCGCAGAACGTCTCCGCTCCGAAGATCTTCGCGTTCACCGCCAGGATGTCGGTCACCGAGCAGGCGCCGTCGTCATCCGCATCGCACAGCGGCGTGACCAGGGCGGTGTCGAAGATCGCGGCGTTGATCGCGAGGATGTCGACCACGTCGATGGAGCCGTCCCCGCTCTGGTCGCCGCACTCGCACACGTCGCCGCGGCCGTCGCCGTTGCTGTCGGTATTGTCCGCGCTGGGGTAGTAGGGACAGGCATCGGCCACGTCGTCGATGCCGTCGGCGTCGCGATCGCCGGGAGCCGGGCCCAGGGTCGCGACCATGAACAGCGCCGGGGGCCCCGCCGCGTCCGGCACGAGCTGGACCGCGCTCGCCACCGGAGCGGCGTCGGCCTCGAAGCCCAGGCTGACCAGCGAGCCCCAGTCCAGCGCGGCGCCCGCCGGCGCCGACCAGGTGATGTGGGTGGCATCGACGGCGACGCTCCAGTCGTTCGCCGGATCGGCGTCGCCGTCGCGCCAGACGGCTCCCGAGACCGTGGTACCCGGGACCAGCGGCAGCGATACCGAGCGAAGCCGCCGCGCAACGTCGAAGTTCATCAGCGCGTACTCGTACCGGTGCACGCCCCCGCCGAGGTTCGTGACGTCGGCAGCCAGGTGGAGATGACCCTCTCCGGTGTCGACCAGCTCGTTCGCCTGCCCGGGTCCGGGCGCGAGCGGATCGACGAGCTCGTCGACGATCGAGCCCTGGACCAGGCTGTCGACGAAGGGGAACGCCCAGACGCCGCTCGAAAGGCTGGGCGCGACCTCGCGGTGGCCGAGGCTGTTGAGCAGGACCTCGTCGCGGGCCACGATGTACCAGGCCTCGATGAAGTAGCGCGCGTCGGGCGTCTGGAGCTCGGGCTCCTGCACGACCAGCCGGTGCTCGAAGTCGTCGAGGTGCCAGGCCTCGCCGTGGCTGCGGAAGTCGTCGACCGGCGTGCCGTCGAAGTGCGATCCGAAGCTCTGCCAGCTGCGCGTCGCCACCTCGAGCTCGGAGCGCGGCGCCAGGTAGTCCCGGTTGAGATTGGTGTTGACTCCGTACACGTCCGAGCAGCCCGCGTACAGGACCTGGCCCCCGGCGCACGGGCAGCCGCTGTTGATCGTGAAGAAGGCGTGCTTGAGATCCGAGCGCCCGATCTGCTCGAGCACCCCGTCGGCGAGCCGGTAGAAGTGCAGCGCCAGGAAGGGATGCGGGCCCGGCGTTCCGTCGGGGTCGATCGCGCGGTACCACTCGACCGAGCCGACGCCCACGTTGGTCAGCGTGGCCGAAGGCGCCATGGACACCCGACCGCCCGGCTCGCGGTCGCTCTGCGAGAGCGCGCTCAGGCCGGTCAGGGCCACGTCCGGCGGGCTGACGAAGTCCGGGTCGCACGGACCGCCACCGCCCAGGACACCCGCACTCAGGGACGCGGGCGTCGTCAGTGGCCACTCCGCATCCAGGCGGCCCAGGAACGCACCCGCGAGCTCGGGGCGGTCGAGCAGCCCCGCGAGCTCCGGGGCGATCAGCAGGTCCGCCTCGCGGATCACCAGCTGCGCCCCGACGGCGCGCAGGTGAGGCGAGCGCACGTCGAGCCAGCGCCGTCCGGCGCCGTCGCGGAGCTCCAGGTCGAGCGGCGCCCCGCCGCGCACCAGGCCGAACCCGCCGAGCGGGACCGTGGTGCCGCCGGCCCGGAGCACGAGCGCGCCGTCGTGCAGCAGCGCTCCCGAGGTGAAGCCCTCCACGTCGTCACCACGAGCGTCGACCCCGAGCGTCGAGCCGGGATCAGCGGCGAACCAGGCACCGCCATCGAGCACGCCGGGAGATCCCCCGACCTCGATCCCCAGGGAGGCGGCGATCCCGGCATCGATCGAGAGCCGCGTGCTGCCCCCGCTCACGGATCCGTCCGCCAGGGCGGGGCCGGCGCAGAGCAGGGTCACGAGAAGCAGGGCGCTTCGCAGGGAGAGGAGAGGCATCGAGGTGTCACGCTCGCGGGCGGGGTGCCCGGGCGCATCATAACCCACGCGAACCCCGGGACGACCCGCACGGACTCGCCTGCGGCCGCCGCCGGCCGACGCGGGATCGCGCGCTCGCCCGCGGGAGCGCGGACCTGCGGCGCGGTCTGCACGGCCGCGAAGGGCTCCTGCCGGCTCCTGAAGCGCGCGCCACGGGCGTCCGGGCGCGACGCTACAGATCACGCTCGCCGCCTCCGTAGAGTACGAGCGGGAAGACTGGAATTCGCGCACGGGTCAGCTCCCGGGCGCACTGGAAGGAGACGACATGACCCAGCTACGAACCCTGTCCCTGGCCCTGGTCGCCGGGCTCGCCCTGGCCGGCCCGGGCGCGGCGCTCGCCGATCGCAGCGCGAGCGGTGGCGAGATCCTGGTGGTCTCCGACGAGATCTGGGGCCGCAGCGTGGACGTGGAGCGCGCCGACGCCGACAGCGTCGTCGCGGAGTCGACCAGCGGGAAGAGCAACAACGGCCACGGCAACAACGCCGACGGTGTGGACTCGAGCAACCCCGGCCAGGGCGGCGGCGGCCCGAACGGCGCGGTCGACGAGTCGTGTGACGGCGGCGGGGCCTGTGTGGACGACGAGTCCTCGGGCGGCGGCAGCGTCATGAGTGCATCGAACGGCAACAGCTCGAACAACGGCAACAGCAACAGCAACGGGAACAGCAACGGGAACAGCAACGGGAACAGCAACGGGAACGGGAAGTAGCCCCCGGAACAGCCACGCCCCGCCGGACCCGGCCGGCGGCGTACGAGCCAAAGCGGCGGATCGGGCCCGGCCCGGTCCGCCGCCGTCGTTCCCGCTCCGGATCGGGCCCGGGAAGCCTGCTGCGCCCCGCAGGGCAGCCGGCAGCCGGCCTTCTTTGACCCCGGGGCGGCACTGCGACAGAATCCAGCGCCCGTGCACCTCACCATGGTCAAGAAGCGCCTCGCCTCAGGGAAGCCGTGCGAGAAGTGCGAGCAGGCCGAGGCCATGCTGCGCGACCGCGGGCTCTGGGAGCGCGTGGACGAGGTGCTCTGGGCGCTCGAGGACGATCCCGACTCGCCGGGCATGAAACTCGGCCGCGAGCTCGGCGTGGAGCTGGCACCGTTCTTCGTGGTACGGGACGGCGAGGGCAGCTCCGTGTACACCAGCGCGCTGCGGCTGGTGCGCGACCACTTCCCGCAGGCCCGCGGCGGCGCCCGGCGCGAGTCTCGTCCCGCGGTGCCCGACGACCTCGAGGCCGTCGCGGCCGAGCTCGCGGACGCCCCACCGCAGCGGATCCTCCGCTGGGGGCTCGAGCGGCTCGGCGCGGACTGCGGCATCGCCTTCAGTGGTGCCGAGGACGTGGTGCTGGTGGACATGGCCGCGCGCACCGAGCTGCCGTTCACCACGTTCTGCCTCGACACGGGGCGCCTGCACCCCGAGACCTATCGCTTCATCGACCGCGTGCGCAAGCACTACGGAATCGACATCCAGCTCCCCAGCCCGGACCCCGCCGAGCTCGAGCCCTTCGTGCGCGAGAAGGGCCTGTTCAGCTTCTACGACGACGGCCACCGCGAGTGCTGCGGCATCCGCAAGGTGGCCCCGCTGCGGCGCATGCTCTCGGGCCTGCGCGGCTGGATCTCGGGTCAGCGCAAGGACCAGAGCCCCGCGACGCGCGCCGACATCCCCGTGGTGCAGGACGACGAGGGCTTCGCGGGCGCGGACGGGCGCCTGGTCAAGCTCAACCCGCTGGCGGGCTGGACGTCGGCGCAGGTCTGGTCGTACATCCGCGAGCACGACGTGCCGTACAACGAGCTGCACGATCGCGGCTTCATCTCGATCGGCTGCGAGCCCTGCACGCGTCCCACCAATCCGGGCGAGCACGAGCGCGCCGGGCGCTGGTGGTGGGAGGACGAGACGCGGCGCGAGTGCGGCCTGCACGTCCCCGAGCCCGCCAACATCGACGGCGAGGGCATCTGAGCGGAGCGCCGCCCCGCGCGCTCACGGGTCGATCAGCCGGCCCTGCGCGTCGCGGCCCTCCGGTCCCCGCACGCGCGCGCGACCGTCACCGAAGGGCCGGTCCCGCTCCTTCAGGGCGCGCGTGAGACCCTTCTCCTTCACCTCGGCATAGTAGGCGGCCGTCCCGGGTGCGCGGTGTGCACGCGCGTCGGTCTCTGCCGCCAGGCGCTGCAGCGTGCGCGCCCCCATCAGCTCGAGCCCCAGGTTGATCACCCGCTTGTTGGCCGCGAGCAGGTGGTGATCGATGAGCGCGAGGCGGTCGAGCAGGCCCTCGACCTCGGCCTCGAGCAGCTCCGCGGGCACGGACTTGAGCGCCAGCCCGAGCTCCGCGGCCTCGCTCCCGCTCACCGTGTCGCCGGTCAGGAGCAGGCGCTTGGCCCACTGCGGGCCGGCATGGTGCAGCCACATCATCGACGGCGTGGTGCCGAGGTTCCGCGATGGCGGAAAGCCGAAGCGCGCATCGTCGGCGATGATCACCACGTCGCAGTACAGCGCGATCACCGTCCCCAGCGCGAGGCAGTGCCCGTGCACCTGCGCGACCACGGGCTTGTGCATGTCGAAGATCGCCAGGTTCTGCCGCTGGCCCGACTCGATCTGCCAGATGTCGTCATCGATGTACCGGGTGCCCGAGCGGCCGGTCTGCTCCGGCGAGCTCTCGTAGCCGCGCAGGTCGGCCCCCGCGCAGAAGCTCGGGCCGTTGCCCTTGATGACCACGGCGTGGATCGCGTCGTCGCGATCGGCGTCCCAGAGCGCCTCGTGCAGCGCGCTGGCCATCCGGCCGTCCACGGCGTTGTGCCGCTCCGGCCGGTCCAGGATGAGTCGCGCGCGCCCGCGCTCCTTCTCTACGATCAGTCCCCCGTCCGCTGCCATGCATCCTCCTCACCGGGGAGACGATCCTACGCGACCTCGTCGCGCAGCTGGGCCAGGCCGACGCCGGGTCCTGCAGCCAGGGTCTGCTCGGGGGCAGGTCGCTGCGCGCCACGCTGCCCGCACCGGATGGACCGGCGGCTCGGGGCTCTCGATGCGCAGCGCCTCGAGACCGTCCATGAGCTCCCCCGGTGGTAGGCTCGGGCCATGGTGGCGAATCGATTCGAGGGACGGAACGCCGTGGTGACCGGGGCCAGCCGCGGCATCGGCACGGGCATCGCGCTGCGGCTGGCGGCCGAGGGCGCCGGCGTGGCGATCGTCGCGCGTACGCGCGACGCCCACGCCAGCCTGCCCGGGAGCCTGAACGAGACACTCGACGAGATGCGCAAGCTCGGCGACGGCCAGCACGTGGCGATCGTCGCGGACCTCGCCGATGGCGAGGACCGCGCGCGCATCATCCCCGAGGCCGTCGAGGCGCTCGGCCCGATCGACATCCTGGTGAGCAACGCCGCGGCCGCGATCTACCAGGACCTGGCCGACTACCCGCTCAGGCGCCGGCGCATCATGCAGGAGGTCAACCTGCAGGCGCCGATCGACCTGGCTCAGGCCGTCATCCCGGGAATGCGCGAGCGCGGCGAGGGCTGGATCATCAACGTGTCGAGCGTCACCTCGGAGCACAGCCCGGGGCCGCCCTACGCGCAGGGCGAGCTGTCGACGATCACCGCGTACTACGGCGCGACGAAGGCAGCGTTGAACCGCGCCACCAACGGCATGGCCGCGGAGCTCTGGGGCAGCGGCATCCGCCTGAACACGATCGCACCGCGGGCGGGCGTGATGACGCCCGGCGCCGAGGTCCTGGCATCGCACGTGCTGACGGACGACCTGCTCGAGTCGCTCGAGGCCATGGTCGAGGGCGTGGTGGCGCTTTGCGACTGCGAGCCGGAGCGAACCGGCCGGTCGTACCTGAGTCTCGACCTGCTCGACGAGCTCGGGCGCACCGTCATGACGCTGGACGGGCGCGAGCCCTACCCGGGCGGCCAGCGTCCGGTGCGAGGCTGAGCATGGCCGGCGCGTGCGCGACGCCGCTCAGCGGCGTGCTCGTGACGGGCGGCGCCTCGGGCATCGGTCGCGCCTGCGCGACGGCGCTGGCGGAGATCGGCCGGCCGGTGGCGCTCTGGGACCTGGACGGCGCGGGTGCGCGCAAGGCCGCCGACGCGCTCGCGTCGGAGCACGGCGTGCGGACCTGCGCTGCCGGGCTCGACGTACGCGAGAGCGCGGCGTTCCCCGGGCTGATCGACGCCGCGCGCGCGGAGCTCGGCACGATCGGCGGCCTGGTGCACTCGGCCGGCGTCTCGATGCCGGTGCCGATCGACGCCCTGGACGAGCAGAGCTGGTCGGCGGTACTCGACGTGAACCTGGGCGCCTTCGCACACCTGACGCGCGCCCTGCTGCCCGACCTGCGCGCCAACCCGGGCTCGGCGATCGTCGGCATCGCCTCGATCAACGCGATCCTGGGCAACGGCATCAATCCCGCCTATGGCGCCTCGAAGGCCGGGCTGCTCGGCCTGACGCGCTCGCTGGCGGACTTCCTGGCGCGCGACGGAGTGCGAGCGAACGCCGTCTGTCCGGGCTACATCGACACGCCGATGCTCGCACAGGCCTTCGAGTCCAGCCCGCGGCTGCAGCAGAGCATGGAGCGCCAGGCCATGCTCGGACGGCTGGCGCAGCCCGGAGAGATCGGCCGCGTGGTGCGCTTCCTGCTCTCCGACGACGCCAGCTACATGACCGCCGAGCACGTGGTCGTGGACGGCGGCGCCGTACGTTCGCAGCGCTAGCTGCCTTCGGCCCCGAGCACCGCGGCCAGGGTCGTGAACGCCAGGCTGCCGCGCGGCCAGCCCGCGTAGTGGGCCAGATGCAGAACCACGCCACGCAGCTCGGACTCCGAGACGTCGCCGCTGCGCAGCGCCATCTCCATGTGCACGCGCAGGGCGTCTCGCTCGCCCAACGTGACCAGGACCGCGATCGTCAGCAGCCGCCGGTCCCGGACCGCGAGGTCCTCGCGCGCCCAGAGGTCGCCGAAGAGGTGATCGATGGTCACGTCGATGAAGTCGTCCTCGAGCGCCGCGGGCGGCGCACCGCAGATCTCCTCGAAGAGCCGCTGGCCCCGGGCCCTGGTGTCCTCGCTCACGAATCCGGACCTCCTCGCGCGGCGGCGCGACCCGCCGATCCTACCCATCACCCGCCGGTGTATCTTGCCCGCGATGACTCGCCTGGGGCGCCGAGCGCTGACCGGAGCGCGGCGCCTGCTCGGTCAGGCGCTGCTGCTGGGGCTCGCGTGGTCGGCGCTCGCCGACGGCACGCGACCCCGGCTGGTCGCCGTGGCCGCGAGCGGCCCGATCGAGATCGACGCGCGCCTCGACGAGCCCGACTGGGAGCGCGCGGCCCTGATCGACGAGCTGCGCACGCCCGAGCCGGTCCGGGGTGCGCCCCTGCCACAGCGCACCGAGATCCGCGTCCTGTACGACGCGGGGACCCTGTATCTGGGGCTGCGGGCCTTCGACACCGAGCCCGACGCGATCTCGGCGAGCATCATGCGTCGGGACTTCACGCAGCGCACCGAGGACCGCTTCACGATCTCGATCGACACCTTCCACGAGCGGCGCACCGGCTACCTGTTCCAGGTCAATCCCAACGGCGCGCGCTTCGACGCGCTGATCGAGGACGGCGGCGGCCTCAGCGAGGAGTGGGACGGCATCTGGTACGCGCGGGCCCGCATCGACACCCGCGGCTGGGTCGCCGAGGTGGCGATCCCCGTCAAGTCCCTGAACTTCGATCCCCGGCGCACGACCTGGGGCCTGAACGTGAGCCGCACCATCTCGCGCGTGAACCTGGAGGGCCGCTGGGCGTCGCCCGACCCCTCGCATCCCGATCACGACGTGTCGCACTTCGGCGACCTCGAGGGTCTCGTGGGGCTCGAGCAGGGCATCGGGCTCGACGTGGTCGCCTCGCTGGCGGGGCGCCACGTGCGCGAGCGGGACGAGGATCGCAGCTTCAGCAAGGGCGACCCGAGCGTGGACGTGTTCTACAAGATCACGCCCTCGCTCACCTCGACCCTCACCACGAACACCGACTTCTCTGACGCGCCCCCGGACGAGCGGCGCGCGAACCTGACGCGCTTCTCACTCTTCTTCCCGGAGCAGCGCGACTTCTTCCTGCAGGACAGCGGGATCTTCCGCTTCGCCGAGTTCGGCAGCCAGGCCACGTTCCGGCGCCAGCGAGTGAACGGGCAGCCCTTCTTCTCGCGCCGCATCGCGCTCGCGCCCGACGGACCGCTGGACATTCGCTTCGGGGGCAAGCTCACGGGCCGGGTCGGGCGCGTGAACCTGGGCGTGCTGACCACGCGCGTCGAGAGTCACGACGACGTGGACGGCAAGTGGCTCTCGGTGGGACGCGCCACGGTCAACGTGCTCGAGGAGTCCACGCTCGGGGTGATCGCGACCTACGGCGATCCGGACAGCGACGCACACAGCAAGCTCTTCGGGGCGGACTTCAACTACCAGTCCTCCCGCTTCCTGGGGGACCGCATCCTCGAGGGCAACCTCTGGGCGCAGCGCAGCTCGTCCAGTGGACCGGGAGACCGCGAGGCCGCGTTCGGAGCCCGCCTGACCTACCCCAACGACCGCTGGTTCTGGGACGTCTCGGCGGTCGAGATCCAGGAGAACTTCGATCCCGCACTCGGCTTCGCGAACCGCACCGACATCCGCGAGTACGCCGGGCAGCTCCGGCGCCGCTGGCGACCGGGCGGCGGGATCCGCACACTCAATGCGCAGGTCCGCCCGCTGATCGTCACCGGGACCGACGGCGACCTGCAGTCGGTGACCATCGAGGTCGACCCCTTCCTGATCGACACCGAGATCAGCGACACGTTCTGGCTCCGGGGCATCTACCGGCGCGAGGACCTGCTCGACGACTTCGAGATCCGGCCGGGTATCGTGATCCCGCGCGACAGCTACGTCTTCGAGCGGGTGCAGCTGTACTTCGACTCGTCTCGCAACCGGCCCTTCGAGGCCGCGGTGCGCGTCGAGTGGGGCGGGTTCTTCGATGGTACGCGCCTGGACACCAGCCTGGCGCTCGACTGGCGACCGGGCCGCCACCTGGTACTCGGGGCCGACTGGGAACGCTTCCAGGTGCGCCTGCCACAGGGGAGGTTCACGACGCACATCGCGCGCCTGACCGCCGACGTGGCCTTCTCGCCCTGGCTGACGTGGACGAACCTGATCCAGTGGGACAACGAGACCGAGGACCTGACCTGGAGCCTGCGCGTGCGCTGGATCGTCGAGCCGGGTCGCGAGCTCGTGCTGGTGCTCGACCCGTCGCTGCGTCGCGACGATCGGCTGAGCTTCGACTCCACGCGTACCGAGGCAGTGCTCAAGCTCGTCTGGACGCAGCGCTACTGAGGCCGCGCCGCGTGAGCCGCCCGAGCTGCGCATGCAGCACGCGCGCAGACGCGCGCCCAAGCGCGCGCGCATCCTGCGATCGCGCGGGAACGGGCACGGGGGTGCGAATCCCGTGACGTAGAATCACGCGCTGCGCTGGTGCTCTCATGCGGTCCGCTGTCGTACGCCTCTGCCCGTTGACCGGACGCGGCGCGCTGCTCGCCGCGCTGTCGCTGCTCGCCGTGACGCACTGGGGTCGCGGCAGGGCCGACCTGGTCGCCGCGGTGCTGGGCCTCTCGGGGCTCGGCCTGGTGGTGCTCTGCGGGATCGCGAGCAGCGCGGGAGTCGCGCTCGCGGCCGCGGCGCTGCGCCGCGCGCGGACCGCGCGCGGTCTGGTGCTGGAGTGCGGTGTCGAGCGCGACACGGGCCTGGAGCCCACGGGCCCGGGTGCGCTGCCGCTGGTCGAGTGGAGCTGGCGCTGGCGACGACCACGCGGGGTGGCGTGCAGCATTCACGCGCGCCGCGGCCGCCTGCACGAGCGGGCCCGGCCGACGCTGCGCTTCGCAGCGGAGCGCATCGAGCGCCAGCTCGAGGTCGGTGACGTGCTCGGACTCTGGCGCTTCCAGCCGCGCTGCGTGGAGCCGGTCGAGCTGATCGCCCTGCCGGACCCCGGCGCGCTTCGCGGCGTGCCCTGGCCCGCGGTGCTCCAGCCCGGTGACGGGCTGCCGGATCCCGACGCCCGACCGTGCGGCGAGCCGCTGGAGCTGCGCGCCTGGGCGCCCGGCGACCCGGCGCGGCGCATCCTGTGGCGCAGCTGGGCGCGCGCGCGCCGCCTCGACGTGCGCGTGGCCGAGCGCTCGCTCGAGGCGGCGCGCTGCG
>JAJDAJ010000083.1 GCA_029261925.1 Deltaproteobacteria bacterium
GTGGGCCAGGGCGGCGGCGCGCGAACGTGCGCGCCGCGGGGCGACCGGCAGCGGCACACGCTGGGCGCCCTCATGGATGCCGTGCTCCAGTTCTCGGCGGACAGCCATGAGGCCGCCCTGGTGATCGAGAACCTGATCGCCACCGGGCGCGTCCGGCTGACCTCGCCGGGCTCCGGCAGCGCTGGCTGAGCGGCCGGCCGCATGCCGTGGGCGCGCTCCCGGCGACGCGAAGCGCGCACGTAGGTGCTTGTTGGACGCGCGTTGCGCCGATCTACGTCTGTGCGCGGACGGGTCGGGAGGAATACTCAATGCATGGCAGCTTCCTGCCAGCGAGGCCCGCGCGCGCAGTCGCCCGGGCGCGAAGCGCGACCACTTCCTCTGGGAGGACCAGGATGAACTCGATCAAGCGACTCGTTCCAGGGAGCGCGATCGCGAGCGAGATTCGCAGCGCCGACGAGCCCGGCGACGCGGAGACCCGGCGCGACGACGAGGTGACCCCGGCCGCCGACCGGGGGGCCACCCGGGCCATCTCGGATGCGTGGATCGCAACGAAGGCCCGGGTGTTCCTGATCGCCGAGCCGGGCCTGAACGGCCTGGTGCGGCTCACGGGAACCGTCGCCGAGGTGGCAAGACCGATCCTCGGAGCCGTTCTCCTCGGACTGAGCACATTCTCGCTGGTCGCCTGCGACGACGGCGGGCGCCTCGAGGAAGCGGTCGAGGAGGTCCAGGACGAGGCCAAGGACGCCATGGACGAGATCGAGGATGAGGTTGATGACCTCACCTGAGAGGCGCAGGGACGCGTGATGCTGGGAACCATCCTGCTGGTGCTGCTCGTTCTGGTCCTGATCGGTGTGCTCCCGGCCTGGCCGCACAGCAACACCTGGGGCTATTTCCCGAGCACAGGACTCGGCCTGGCAGTGCTGCTGGTCCTGGTTCTGGTGCTCATGGGAAGGGTCTAGGTACCGCAGTCCTCTGGAGGGAAGGCGGAAGGGACGGGTCACTCCACACGGAGGACCCGTCCCTTCTTCATGCTCGAGTCCGAGCCTTGCCGGAACTCCGGGTCCTTGATGGCTGGGGTCTGATCGACGCCATCACCGGCGTCGGCCTGGATCCCTGCGACCGGGATGCCTCACTCGGCTGCCGGTGGATAGCGCTCGCAGTACGTTTCGGACCCGAAGATCTTTGCGTTCACGCCCAGGATGTCGAGAACGTTGCATCGCCCGTCGTCATCCGTATCGCAGAGAGGCTGGGCCTCCTGCGCATCGTTGAGGACCGAGCTGATGGCCAGGACGTCTCGCATGTCGACGCGTCCATCCCCTGTCTGATCGCCGCACTCGCATGCGTCGCCGCGCCCGTCGCCATCCGTGTCTGCCTGGTCGTCAGCGAAGAACGGGCACAGGTCCTGGCCATCCGGGACGCCATCGGCATCCAGGTCGCCCGCCGCAGCGATCGGGGCGAGGCAGCTGGCACCTGCGATCGTGGGGCCCATCTGCGCCACGCTGCAGTCGGAGAAGATGTCGCTGCCGTTCAGACGCGGATTCATGAGGAAGTCACCGGGGGTGGTTGCGCAGGGCGATCCCTCCTGATTGTCATGAGGCGCCCCGAGGTTGTGCCCGAGCTCGTGAGCGACGGTCAGCGCTCCGGCGGTCCCCGGGCCGCTCGCCTCACTCAGCCCTACACCTAGACGGGAGCTGCAGAGGCCACCGACGAAGGCGATCCCCGCGGTCCGTGCGTCCAGATCTCGACCGGTGAACAGGTGGGCGTGGCCCGGGTTGAGCACGGCGCCGCTCACGGAGAACTGCGAGAACTGGTAGAGCAGATCGGAGGCATCGGTGGAGGTCAGTGGTCCGTTCGACTGGAGCTCGACGATCTCCACGATGTTCAGGGCGATGCCCAGCTGCGCTGCGAAGATTCCATCGACGACGTTGATGCGGCTCACGATGGCCGCTGGGGCCTCGCCGCCGTGCGCAGCGACCATCTCGGCATCGGCCACGGCAGCGATGGCCAGGGTCGACCCGGGTGACACTGCCGCCGCCAGAGGCTCGAGGTAGGCGTATGCGCCTCCGGGAACATCCGCAGCGCCGTCCTCGACGAGACCACAGTGCCGCACCTCGAGCCCTTCGACATCTGCGAGGCGATAGACCACATTCCGTGCCTGGTCATCGGGCGCATCCATGAGCCGGTGGCGCACATGGTCGACGGGGTCGAGCATGTAGAGCTCCTGTCCATCCCAGATCGCGCCGGACCAGCCCCCGTTCTCCTCCGTGAGCCGCACCCAGGAGTCCGGGTTACCCAGGATGGAGCCGCGGTACGCACGCAGGTCGTGGGCGATCCGGGCACGTCGAGACGGGGGAAGGTCCTGGATCAGGCTCGCGTTGGGGTGGAGGAGCAGCTCGAAGCGCTGGCCGAAGGCGTCGAAGTCCAGCGACCGGGGTGCAGCCGACCAGGGACCGCGGGTCCCGGGCTCCGGATCCGCGGGCACCGGCTGGACCGAGAGCCCCTCGTGATGGCGAATTCTCCAGGCGACGCCGGGTACGCCAGGAGCCGCGGCCGTCTTCGAGGCCCCGAACGCGAGGGCCAGCAGGACCAGTCCCAGTAGACGCAAGAGATCCTCCCGAGATCGATCTGGATTCGATCGCACTCGGGCGCTTGCGGAAGTGACGGCCCGCACGCTTCCGCGGCCGTATTTGCGTATTCTCCGCTCCCGGATCGAGTAGTTCTCGCAAGTCGGAACGCGGGAAGCGGCCGACCGGGATGGGGGTTTCCCCTCTGGGGCTCGTGCGCGACCCCGGCTCGCTCCACTGGCGCCCTCGCTCTCCTGCCAATCGCGGCATCCTGGCCTCTGTCTCGTGCAGCTACCGGGGATCGATGCTGCGGTAATGGCTGCATACGCAAGCCGTGTGCCACGGGTCGCCGGGCGGAAAGTATCGGAGTCATCCGCCCGCGACCCGCCGCAGAGCCCGGACGGGAGCGCACTGTCGGCCGCCGGAGGCGAGCGGATGCGTGGAGCCCGGGGAATGCGGTGGCGATTGCCGGGCAGAACTACATCCGTCGAGCGCGCACCCGTCGGTCAGAGGCCCGGTCCGGACCGGGTCGTAGTTCCCGCCGCCCCTTTGCGCCGCACCCGGGATGGGCAGGCCCGAGCCCCGACCCCATTCTCTCCAGGTCGCAGAGCAATTCGGTTCCGCGGCCAGGAGGACAATTGAAAGCCGTACCCTTGCTCGCGCTGGTCACCGTGGCCTCGCTCACTCTGATCGTTGCCCAGGAGCGCGCCCTTGCCGTGCCCCTGTCGGGAAATGCAACGTCGATCGACCTCACCCTGAACCTCGACGGCCTGGATCTGATGGTCATGCCCGTGGGGACAGCGAGCCAGGATGCCCTCGGGCACTTCGTTCTCCCGATCTCCGGTGGGGATGTCACGCTCGGAGAACCACTGATCGGGCGCATCGAGCATGAGGGAAGCGGTCTCAGTATCTCGAGGGGCGACCTCACCGCGGCTCTGACGGATCTGGCCATCGACTTCGACGCCGGGACGACCTCGGCCGGCGTGGACGCGGGCTCGTTCTCCAGCACGATCGAGGTGTTCGACCTCAGCGCGTGCGGTGTCTCAGGCTGCCCGAAGCTCGACGGCTCCATTGCCATCACTGGCTTCGGTCTGATCCTTCGAGACGAAGCTGCAGATGCACTGGGCAGCTTCTTCGGCGTCGAGAAGAAGCTCGTGGGCGGAGCTCAGTTCGGGATCGCGCGCCCGCAGCTCGAGTTCGCGACCAGCAAGGGCACGGATGTCCCGGAGCCCTCCACCGCGGTCCTGATCGGGCTCGGCCTCACCAGCCTGGCCTTCGTTGGTCGACGCCGCCGTCCGGCCGCGAAGTAGCTGAAGCGAGAACTCGGGTGCGGCACCCCCCCGCGCTTGTCGTGACGCCCGTCGTCGCGGGATGCGAGATCGAGCGCTTCCGTCCAGGTCCGCTTTTTCCGGGACCGGGCGGAGGCGTCTCGGCTCGATGGATCCGCGAGTCGGCCACCGCCCGCGCGACCGCTCGCGCCGGCTGCCCCTACCGACTTCGACCCTCGACAGGCGCACGGCGCATCGTCCCCGAACGGGTGCGTGCATGAGCGCGAGCGCACTCACCTGCGTTCCCGATCGAGGGGCGGGGGCGCGACTCGGTCAGAGGCCGGACCTCGGGGAACCCACCGACCTGAGCCTGTCCGTCCCTGGCAGCCCTTTGCCAGCACGCCTGGGCGGCCTGGACTCCGCTCTGGTCGGCGGCTCCCGCGCGATGAGCGAGGTCTACGAGAAGATCGAGCGAGTGGCACCGACACGAGCGAGTGTTCTGCTCGTCGGCGAGAGCGGCACCGGCAAGGAGCTGGTTGCCGAGGCCGTCCACCGGCTGAGCCGCCGTAGCTCGGCACCGTTCGTGGCGGTGAACTGCGGCGCGATCTCTCCAGCGCTGATCGAGAGCGAGCTGTTCGGCCATGAGAAGGGCAGCTTCACGGGGGCCCATCGCAGGCGCCCGGGCTACTTCCAGCGCGCGAATGGCGGAACGCTGTTCCTGGACGAGATCACGGAGATGCCGCCGGAGATGCAGGTCAAGCTCCTGCGGGCACTCGATACCCACGCTGTCCGGCGCGTCGGATCCACCGATCTCGATGAGGTGAACATCCGCGTGATCAGCGCTTCGAACCAGGATCCCGGCGTCGCGATGGCGAAGGGGGTGTTGCGCACCGATCTCTTCTACCGCCTGAACGTGTTCTCGATCGAGCTTCCGCCCCTGAGGCACCGGAGCGGCGATATTGCGCTGCTTGCAGAGCACTTTCTCGAGCAGCTGAACGCGAGGGACGGCGAGACCAGGCGCTTCACGAGGCGCGCCATGGAGCACATGGAGACCCTGGCCTGGCCGGGGAACGTTCGCGAGCTCAGGAACGTCGTGGAACGAGCAGCGATCCTCTCGGATGAGACCATCGATCTCGAGGTCCTGCCGCGCCCCGATCCGCGCGGTGGGGTCGATCGACAGCGATCGCTGCTCCAGTTCCGGGTGGGGACCGCCCTGTCCGAGGTCAAGCGTCGTCTGACCCTCGCGACGCTGGACATGCTCGATGGAAACAAGACCAGGACGGCCGAGATGCTCGGCATCAGCGTCAAGACACTGTACAACCAGCTCAAGGTCTACGAGATCCAGGAGGCGGCGCTACAGGGCCGCGCAGACCCGGCTGAGGTAGATCTCGTGGCCGGGCGGATGAGCGCAGGCGGACCCGGTTGCAGGCCGTGGCCCCGAGGATGATCGCCGGGTCGACGCGCCCGAGCCTCGGTGACGTGTCTTGCGCGAGCGCGCCCGCCTCCACCGCGATCACCGGGTGTGGGCTGACGCTGCGCGACGGTGTGGTCGACGTGCTCGCAGGGTTCTTCGACGAGAAGAATGCTGCGCTGGCGAGCCGCAGATGACAGAGATCACGGGCAAGGCCCCGTCCCGGGGCGGGACGGCGGCCGAACCGGGGATCCCGCCCAGGGGCCACCCCCCACGGCCTCCCCTGGGCGGGAGCATCTCGGTCTGGAGCGGCCCCGCCGCGGGAACGGCGAGCAGTCGGGGCGGCTGTTGCTGAGCGCCCGACCCGCTCCAGGCAGCGCGGCCGCCCGCACCTGCGACGATCTCTCCGTCGGTGATGCCGTCTCCCTCGCGACGGAAGACGGTGTCGGCACCGTCGTGCAGGTCCTGGGTCAGGGACGATTCCGGGTTCGCGTCGAGGACGCATGGGGCTACACGCTGCTCGTGATCGCGCCGAGGCGTCCGGCGTCCTAGCATCGCGCAGACGCCTGCCTCCGGGGCCGCGCGATCAAGACTCGGTTCGCCTGAACGCCTACGGGGCCGGAGCCCTCGCGCAGAATGCCTCGGCGCCGAAGATCTTCGCCTGCACGCCCAGGATGTCGATGACGTTGCAGAGCCCGTCGTCATTCGTGTCGCAGAGCGGGCTGGCGGCCTGATGCCCGAAGATCACCGCGTTGATCGCGAGGCTGTCCGCGACGTTGACGCTGCCGTCCCCGGTCTGATCTCCGCACTCGCAGAGATCGCCGATCCCGTTGCCATCGCTGTCGAGCTGCGCCGGATCGGAGTAGGACGGGCAGGTGTCGTTGAGGTCGATCGGGCCGTCCCCGTCGCTGTCGAGCCCGATCGCGAAGATCTCGCCGCGGTTGTAGCTGGCGAAGTACACGTTGCCCGCCGCATCCGCTCCGAACGTCGAGATCCTGCGGCCCTGACGCGGAGGGGGTGGGAACCCCGGCTCGTCCTCCCAGTCGGTGAACTCCAGCACGTTGGCTCCGTCGAACGCGGCCGGTGCGCTGCCGTCGAAGCTGAACGACCAGATGCGCGCGGTCGCGAAGTCGGCGAAGAAGTAGAGGCCGTCCAGCTGCGCGGCCGGTCCGCGATAGACGATGCCCCCGGTCACGACGTTGCCCGTGATCGGGCCCGGGCCGCTGTGGGGGTACTCGAAGATGGGATTGAACGCGCCGGGGGGGGGCGCGCCGCCCGCGGCGCCAGCTGCCTGGGACGTGCCCTCGCGCAGGGGCCAGCCGTAGTTGACCCCACCGAGCCCCGGGGGCTGGTAGTCGATCTCCTCGATGGCGCCCGCGCCGACGTCGCCGCAGTACAGCGCGCCGGTCGCCCGGTCGAAGCCACAGCGGAAGGGATTGCGCAGACCCCAGGCCCAGAGCTCGGGGGCGCCGGCCTGGCTCACCAGCGGGTTGTCGGGCGGGATCGCGTAGTTCCGCTGGGGGTCGGCGGGAAAGTCGTCGGCGCCCTCGCTCACGTCGAGACGGAGGATCTTGCCGAGCAGACTGTTCAGGTCCTGGGCCGTATCGAACGATCCGCCGTCTCCGGTGGCCACGTACAGGTATCCCTCGGGACCGAAATCGATCCAGCCCGCATTGTGGACGACCGACGGCTGGCCGATGACCAGCAGATCCAGGAAGGCCGCGTCCACCGTGTCGGGATCCTCCTGCGAGATCTGGTAACGCCGCAGGACCGTGTCGCCGTCGGCGCGGGTGAAGTTGACGTAGAGCAGGCCGTTGTCCGCAAAGTCGGGATCGAATGCCAGCCCGAGCAGACCCTGCTCGCCACCGAGCGCGAGGTCATCCAGTTCGAGCAGGATCGTGGGCAGCAGCGCGCCCGTCGCGATATCGACCGAGCGGACCCGGCCCGTGTGCTGCTCGGCCACGTAGATGCGATCGGGGCGGCCCGGCGCCGCGACCACGGCCACGGGCCGGGTAAGCCCGGTCGCCACCAGCCCGGCACGGACCTGCTGGGCGCGCGAGTCGCCCGGGGCGACGGCTGCCGTCACCAGGAACGCGAGAATGAGGGTTTTTATCAACATGTATGGGCCAGTCTACCGTGTCGCAGAGTCCATGAGTGTGTTCCAACTCACCCATTCTGGAGCAACCGGACCGCCCGGCCCTGCGGGTGCGCAGCTCTCGGCCCACGGGACAGCAGGGGGCCCGCGGCAGCCACCCGGTCGACCCCGGTGACCTCCGCCTCCCGGTCCCCGCGGCGTCCAGGTGCCGCCGGGTGTCGGGGAGCGGAGGCTCGCTCCCGTCCATCGGTAGGCCCGGTTGCCTGACCCCGTCACCGCGGTGTAAGCAGGGCGCATGAGCACCAGCAGCACGCCGCCGGATGCCCCGGACCGCCAGGCGGAGGACGCGACGCCCGTCCGCATCCTGGCGTTGCGCGACGTCGCGATCGTCCTGGTGATCCTGTCCCTGTGGGCGGCGGCGGATGCGTGGCGCGCTGCAACAGGGCTTGCCTCTGCAGCGGGGCTCTCGCTGCTGGACGGAATCGCGGCGGGCTACGTGCTGGCCCGGATGGCGCATGAGTGGGGGCACTTCGCCGGGGCTCGCTGGGCCGGCGGCCTGGCACCTACGCTGCCGGTCACCACGATCGGCTCCGTGTTCACCTTCTTCACGTTCGATCTGGAACGCAGTCCCCCGCGCGCCTTCCGGGCGATGGGGGTCGGAGGCAACGTCGGACACTGGGCGATGGCCCTGCTCCTGCTGAGCCTCGCGCCGCTCGATACGCTCGGCCGCATCGCCCTGCCGAGCGCCGCGGTGGGCTTCGCCCTGTCCGCGAGCCTCACGGAGATCCCCTTCATCCGCAACGCCTTCTCGGGCGCCTCAGCGCAGGAGAGCTTCCGCGGCTTCACACGCGCGAAGCTCGCAAGGAACCGCTGGATCGGTGCGGGCGCCGGCCTGCTGATGCTCGTGTTGCTCTCCTAGGGGGCCGGTCGAGAGCAACGGTCTCGGTGGGTTTCCGGAGAGGCCCACCCGGGACGCAAGCGGGAGTCGGGCGCGCAGCCCTGAGCGGAGCTCAGTTCGTGCGCGTTGCGGTCCCGGTGAGTACCCACTGCACGTATGTGCCCGTGCCCCCGATGGCGGTGATCGTGATCGTCCCGGTGTCGGTGTCCGCAGTGACGACGCGATCCACCAGGGTCTGTCCGCAGCCCAGGGTCTGGCCGCCGGTGAAGAACTCGACCTGGTTGGTGTTCTGACCGAAGCAGGTGCTGGTGATCACCAGACGGGCCTGTCCGCCGGGGAGAGACGGGTTCGGGTTCATGTCGAGCACCTGGTAGCGCACACGATCCTGCGTGTCTCCGGCCGGGAAGGACACGAAATCCAGAACGCTGACCGTGCTGTCCAGGGGGACGTCGAGTGGATTGTTGAAGTTGGCGTCGGGCGGTGCGATCTGGCCCACCGCCTCCACGAGGCACGCGGCGCTGCAGCCGTCCCCACCGACCAGGTTCCCGTCGTCGCACTCCTCGCCGATGTCCCAGACGCCGTTGCCGCAGATCTCGAGCAGGCAGGCCGGCGAGCAGCCGTCCCCTCCGACGAGGTTCCCGTCGTCACACTCCTCGCCCGCAGAAATCACCGCGTCGCCGCATAGCGGACAGCCGCCGTCGGGCGCCCCATCGCAGTCGTTGTCGAGACCGTCGCTGCAGATCTCCGGGACCGGCAGGACCTCGCCCGTGCATGCTCCCCAGCCACCCGATGCATCGCAGATACGGCGCCCTGCCTGGCACGTCCCTTGTCCGAGCGTCGAGCCGGCGCCGGAGTAGCACAGCAGCACGTCACCTGGTGTGCACCCCGCCCGGAGTGCCCAGGGCACGGAGGTGAGTCGCTGCCGGGGCTCCAGGAACTCACCATCGATCACGACCTCGAGCCAGCGCTCGTCCTGTGCCAGGACCTCGGGCGTGATCGGGGTGAAGCTGCCCAGCGCCACCGCGAGTACGCCATCGACGGGCTGGACGGCCAGGTGGCTCTCGCTCCAGATCGGGCTGCCGCCCTGCGGCTGATCGAAGATCGTGAAGTCCACGTCCACGGGCAGCGTGATCGGCGCTCCGCTGCTGTCCAGCGCCAGACCCTGGTACTCGATCAACGGTGGAGCTGCCGCAGCCGGGATCGCGCAGGCGAGTGCGATCCAGACAAGGGCTCGAGCGGAGGCGAGTCTCATGGCGGCTTCTCCGGGATGATTGCGGTGTAGTGCTTAGTCTACAGGGATCCGGTCCTCGGCGAACAACCGTCGCCGCGGGACGTGCGGCTGGGGGCGAGAGGACGGCGACCGCGCGCTCGCATCGTTTCCCGGACGGTGTCGCCGGCGATCCACACGCGCTGCAGCGCGCTGTAGCTTCCGGCCGCTACCGCTCGCCGCCCTGAACCGTCGGTGCGTGCCAGCCCCGCAGCTCCGGGATTCGCCAGGCGATCAGTCCGACGACGACGAGGCAGGCGAAGCCGCCGAAGAGCACGGTGAAGGTCGCGCTCGTCAGCGCCGCCAGAAAGCCCGACTCGACGTCGCCGAGCTGGTTGGAGGCGCCGATGAAGACCATGTTGACGGAGCTGACGCGGCCGCGGAGCTCGTCGGGCGTCGAGAGCTGGATCAGCGTGTGCCGCGTGATCATGCTGATCTGATCGGCCATGCCCGCGACCGCGAGCGCTCCGATCGAGAGGTAGAAGTCAGACGAGAGCCCGAAGACGATCGTGGCGGCGCCGAAGCTGGTGACGGCCAGGAGCAGGGCGCGGCCCGGATGCGCGAGGGGAGGCCGGAGGATCAGCCACAGGGCCATCAGGTACTGCCCGGCCTGCAGGGATCCAGCCAGCACCCCGTACCCACGCGGACCCACCTCGAGGATCTCCCTGGCGAAGATCGGCAGCAGCACGGTCACGCTCGCGAAGAGCACCGCGAACATGTCCAGCGTCATCGCGCTCCAGATCACCGGTCGACGGCGAACGAAGCCGATGCCCTCGCGGATGGCGCTCAGGGTGACCGTCTGGCGGCTCGACCCGGCAATCGACATGCGCACGACGGCCATGGTCCCCAGAGCCATGCCCACGCAGGCGATCTGGACGACGTAGCAGAGCTCGATCCCGCGGGCCGCGATCAGGAAGCCGGTCAGCACGGGCCCGCTCACCCAGCCCAGTCCCCGCACCGCGGACTGCACCGCCACGGCGCTCTGGAAGCGATCGGGCCGCACCAGCGTGGGCAGCAGGGCGGAGGCCGCAGGGGCCTCGAAGGTGTGGCACGACGCGAGCGCTCCCACGGCCGCGTACATGGCCCACAGCGGGGTCTGCCCCTCCCCGCTCAGCAGCCACAGACCGGCCCCGCAGAGCATCTCGCCGAGCAGCGCCAGCATCACGATGCGCTTGCGATCGTGCGCGTCTGCGATGGCTCCTGCCAGCGGGCTCAGCAGCAGCACGGGCACGAACTGCACGGCGCCGATCAGCCCCAGATGAAACGCCGATCCCGTCTGATCGTAGATCTGCCACTGGAGCGACGAGCGCACGAGCAGCATCGCCAGGGACGAGATGAAGCGGCTGGTGATGTACCAGGAGACGTTCGGGTCGCGCAGGATCGTCAGCGCGGCGGACTGGGTCAGTTCAGGACGCCTCCCCGGAATCGCTCATCGACGCAGTATAGGCAGGCGTGAGCGCGGCGAGGATCGGGCCACCCGGGCTCGCGGCGTCGAGGAGCCGGTCCGGGCCGCGCGTATCGCGCGACGCGGACGTGGCTAGTGCATCGAGCCGCCGCTCCCGGGCTCGCTCTCCGCGGACGGGCGGGCCCCGTCGGTGATCAGGCGCGCCGAGCGGTTGTACGTGACGTAGCTCCACGCCCACTGGGTGAGCACGAGCAGGCGGTTCTGGGCCTGGGTCAGGTTCATCACGTGAACGACGAGCCAGAGAAACCACGCGGGAAATCCGCTCACGTGGAAGCGCCCGAAGTCGGCGACGGCGCGTGCGCGGCCGATCGTCGCCAGCGTGCCGCGGTCTCGGTAGGTGAACGGCGCGGCCGGCGCGCCGCGCAGCTGATCGCGGATGCGTCGCGCCACGTGGCGCCCCTGCTGCATCGCGACCGGCGCCACGCCGGGCAGCGGTCGCTCGAGCCCGTGCGCGTAGCTCGACAGGTCGCCGATCACCGAGATCGCGGGGTGGCCGGGCAGGCTGAGGTCGGGCTCGACCGCGAGCCGGCCGGCACGATCGGTGGACAGCCCCGTGCGGCTCGCCAGCAGGGCGCCCAGCGGGGAAGCCTGGACGCCGGCCGCCCAGAGCACGGTCGCACAGGGGACCCCGCGCGGCGGCTCGCCCCTGGTCTCGAGCGTGACCTCGCCCTCCGCGACCGCGCTCACGCTCGTGTTCAGCAGCACCGACACGCCGAGCTCCTCGAGCGACGCCTGCGCGCGTGCGGACAGGTCCGCGGGGTAGGCGGCCAGCACGCGGTCGACGGCGTCCACCAGCAGGATGCGCGCCGACCCGGGGTCGATGTGGCGGAAGTCGTGGCGCAGCGTGTGTCGAGAGATCTCGGCCAGCGCGCCCGCGAGCTCCACGCCGGTGGGCCCCGCGCCCACGATCACGAACGTGAGCAGGGCAGCGCGTCGCTCCGGATCGGGCTCCCGGTCGGCCCGCTCGAAGGCGACCAGGATGCGACTGCGGATCCGCGTCGCGTCCTCGATGGTCTTGAGTCCCGGCGCCAGGGCCTGCCAGTCGTGGCCGAAGTAGCTGTGGGTGGCGCCCGCCGCGACGATCAGGTGGTCGTAGGCGATGGACCCGTCGCCGAGCAGGACCCTCTGGCCGGCGATGTCGAAGTCACGGACCTCGCCGAGCACGACGTCCACGTTCGCCTGGCGTCGAAGCGCCCAGCGAAACGGGGTGGCGATGTTCGCGGGCGAGAGCCCGCCGGTGGCGACCTGGTACAGCAGCGGCTGGAAGAGGTGGAAGTTGCGCCGGTCGATCAGCGTGACCTCGACCGGCGCGGAACGCAGCGCACGGGCGGCCGCGAGGCCACCGAAGCCCCCGCCGACGATCGCGACCCGCGCGGAGTCCGGCCCCACGGTGGCGCTGGCGTGGCTGCCCGGGGTCAGCGCGGGGCGACCGTGCAGCCCGGCAAGTCAGCCGGGATCAGCGGCGCGTCCACGTGCCGTCCTCGAGCCGCAGCCAGGTCCCCGGCGGGAGCTGCTCCAGGTTCTCCAGGAAGTAGATGCGTCCCACCTGTCCGATCGGGGCGCCGGTCTCGGCGGCGCGGCGCTGGTAGAGCTCGCGCCGCGCGGCGTTGATCTCGGCCGCTGCCCCGGCGGCCGCGGCGTCGCGCGCCTCGAGGAAGCCGTCGTAGCGCTCGCCGAGCTGTCCGTCGGCGCGCAGCTGCTTCCAGTCGGCCGCGAACGCCGACGCGACCGGCAGTGCCAGCGCGAGCGCCGCCGACAGGACCAGCAGCGCTGCGCGCAGGCGGCCAGGGCTCACGTGCTGCATCGGAGTCTCCGTCGCCACTAGAAGATGTCCTGGTTGCGCTCGATGTCCTCGCGGGCCTTTTCCTGCAGCACCACACGGACCTCGGCATCGAGCTTGATGTTCAGGTTCACGGTGATCGGCTCGCGCGGCGCCTCGAGCCTGACGGTGGGCTGACAGCCCTGCACCAGCAGCGCCGCCAGGAGCGCGGCGGCCGCGAGTCCGTGCGATCGACGTACCAAGCTGCTCAACGTTCACCCCCCGGGTCGGCTCGCCCGAGTATAGACGGGCCGTCCGGATCTTCCTTCAGCTCAGCGCAGCTGCCACTGGCCCGGGACGCTCAGGCCGATGCTCGCGGCGCGGAGGAACGGCTCGAGATCGGTCTCGATATTGATGTGGAGATCCAGCGGCTGTCCCCGGAGCACCGCGGGGTTCTGCCCCAGCAGGTCGATGCGGAGGCTGGACGTGCCCGCGAGCGGCTTGCTGAGCGTGAGGCCGAGCCGCTCGTAGTGGAAGTCCGCCAGCGCCCGGCGCACCAGAGCCAGCGGCTCGTCCGCCGACGGCTCGACGTCGCTCTCCAGACCCGGGGGAATGCGCAGCCGGCCGGATCCCTCGGACTGCAGGGTCCCGTCGCGGATCTCGACCGCGCCGCCGACGATCCTCACGGGAATCGAGCCGGAGATCCTCCCGGTGCCCGAGAGCCCCTCGACGTCCAGCAGCCGGAACAGCTCCTCGAGCTGGAAGTGCTCGGCGTGGATCGTGACGTCGCGGGTGTCCGCGGCGGGATCGAGCAGCACGTTCGACATCCGCAGCGTGCCCTCGCCCAGCCGCATGCTCGCCTCGTCCAGCTGGAGCTGCACGCCGGCGGGCCGGGCGGGGCGGACCTCGAAGCGCGCGCGGGGATCCTGGAAGCGCACGCCCCCCGTGAGCAGGGCGTCGGCGCGGAGCTCCTGGCCTGTGGCACTGCGCAGGGGCAGCAGGCTCGTGAGCTCCACCGCGCTGTGCAGGTTCTCGATGCGCAGCGCGCCGCTGCGGAAGCTCGCGCCCGGGATCCGCAGCGACGCACCGCTGCGCACGAGCCCTCCCGGCCCCCAGGCGAGCTGCGCGCGTCCCGAGAGCTGACCCTCGACCTCCTGCAGCAGCCCAAGTGCGCGGTGCAGGGCGACGGGCTGCAGCGCGCCGCGCCGGAAGCGCACGGGCGCGAGCTCGACGGTCGCGCTTCCGTCCCCGCTGTCGGGATTCACGGACGCATCCACGCTCGCGCGCAGCGCGGCGGACAGCGCGCTCGCATCGGCGTGGATCCGCCAGGACGGTCGGGGACCGGGCGTGATCGATCCGGACACGCGCGTGACGGGGAAGCGCGGGGCGGCCTGCAGGTCGGCCAGCGTCGCGTGCGAGATCACGACCGGGTCGCGCCCGGGCGGCAGCGGCAGCTCGACGCGGGCGTCGCGGATCTCGACGTTCTCGTCGGGCAGCGTGAGGGCGGCGACGGCCAGCGTGAGCCGCCCGTCGGGTGCGCCGTCTGCGGGCCGCTGCGCCTCGAGCTGCGCGACCAGTCCCCGGACCCCGAAGGCGCGGGGTGGGCTCGCGGTGCGCAGCCGCGCCGTCTCGATGCGGAGCTCGCCGCCGAGCGCGGCCGTGGAGGCGGCGCTGTCGAGCACCAGCTGGCCCGCGGGGAGCTCGACGGTGGTCGCATCGAGCGTGAGCGCATCGCTGTGGACCTCGCCCAGCTCGAGGACGCCGTCGCTCCAGTGCACGGTCGCGACGCCGGGCTCGAGGCCGACGCGCAGCGACAGCGCCAGGCGTCCGGGCCCGAGGCGGAGCTTGCCGCGGGTCGCCCCGGCCTGTGCGAGCCGCAGCGTCCCCCCGAGAACGCCCGCGTCGCCGCTGCGCTCGAGCTCGAGCGCGACGTCCACGTCGAGCGGGCCGTCGGGCATCAGCACGCGCAGGCTCGCGTCGTGCAGCTGCAGCCGCTCGGGCAGCCAGTCGAGTACCGTGGGGATCGCTCCGGCCCGTTCGCCTTCGACCGCCGGCGGCGCCGTCGCGTCACGGGGGCGCAGGTCGAGCGTCGCCCGCGCGCCCTCGACCGCCAGGCTCCCCAGTCGCACGGATCCCGGGCGCAGCTCGTAGGCGGCGCGCAGCCGCGCGACCTCGAGCCAGGGCGGCTCCCCGAGGCGGATGTGTCTCACGCGGATGTGTCGCGGCCCCAGCGCCGTCACCCGCAGCTCCGGGGAGCTCAGACCCTGTCCCTCGAGCAGCTGGCGCAGCAGCAGCGTCGACAGCCAGAGGCGCGACGCGTACAGCGCGACCGCCGCGCAGGCGATGCAGAGCAGGCCACCGATGGCGATTCGCGTGAACGGGCGCATGGTGCTCTTCGCCGTCAGCGCTCCGGGGCGCTCGGCAGCCAGAGGTCGAAGCAGGCTCCGCCGCCGGGTGCATTGCGGGCCCGCAGCTCGCCGCCGTGGGCGCGGGCGATCGCCCGCGCGATCGGCAGGCCCAGGCCCGCGCCCCTCCGCGGGCCCGCGGCATCCGCGCGCACGAAGCGGTCGAAGACGCGCTCGAGATCGGCCTCCGGCAGCCCGCAGCCCGTGTCGCAGACACGGATCGACACGCCGCCGTCGCGCGGCGCGGTGTCGATCACGATCCGACCGCCGGCGGGCGTGTGTCCGAGCGCGTTGTCGAACAGGTTGCTGAGCAGACGCACCAGCAGTCCCTCGTCGCCGACGACCCCGGCGTCGTGCGTCTCGAGCTCGAGCGCGACACCGTGCTCCTCGCACGCCGGTCGGTAGAGCTCGCCGAGATCGTCGACGAGCCGCGCGACCTGCAGCTCGCGCATCTGCGTCCGCAGCCGACCCTCGTCGGCCTGGGCGAGCAGCAGCAGTCCCTCGACGATCTCCTGCATCTCCTCGGCGGTGGCCTGGACCTCCAGGAGCGTCCGGGCCTCGTCGTCCCCGTGCTCCGCGAGCAGGCGCGCACCGGACTGGTTCAGCAGCCGGTTGATCGGGGTCCGCAGCTCGTGCGCGACGTCGGAGCTGAACGCCAGGATGCGCGCGAACCCCTTCTCGAGCCGGTCGAGGGCCCGGTTCAGCGCCTCGGCGTGCTGGTCGACCACGTCCCCGGTGTGTCGCAGGGGAAGGCGCGTCTGCAGCTGGCTGGCGTTGACGGCACCGATCGCCTGCGTCGCGCGGTGCAGGGGGCGCAGGGCGCGCTGCGTCGCGACGACCGCGAACAGGGCACTGCCGAGGAGCCCCACGATCAGGCTGGTCCAGAAGCCGCGCATCAGCTCGCCGCGCTCCTCGACGAAATCCTCGAGGCTGGCCGCCATCTCCAGGCGCAGCGGCCCCACGGTCCGCTCGAGCAGCAGGACGTCGTGCTGGCGCGTTCGCACGGCATCCCAGAACGGGGCCGCGTCGCGCGCCCGGCCGGCGAAGCGCGCATCGGGTCCGCGCGCGACGACCGGGCGATCCCCGTCGAGGATCCGCATCGAGACCCGTTCGTGCTCGATGAGATCGTACAGCGGTCCTTCCAGCTGCGCGGTTGCGGACTCGCCCAGGACCCGCGCGGCCACGTCCGTCACGACCTTCACCTGCTCGTAGCGCTCCTCGAGCATCTCGTGCGCCGCGTAGGCCAGCGACAGGAAGAGCGCGCCCGCCAGGACGGGCGCTGCGAGCACCAGCAGCGTCGCGGCGAGCTGGATCTCGACGCGATCGACCCAGCGGCGAAGCCTAGTCCACGACATAGCCGGCCCCCCGGACGGTCCGGACCAGATCGCTCAGGCCCGCGGCCTCCAGCTTGCGCCGCAGGCGGTTCACGTGCACGTCGACCACGTTGGTCCCGGGGTGGAAGCGGTAGCCCCAGACGCTCTCGAGCAGCGTCCTGCGCGAGACGGCGTGTCCCCGGTGCTGTGCGAGGCTGTACAGCAGCGCGAACTCCGTCGCCGACAGATCGACCATTCGCGCGGGCGTGCGGGCGCGGCGCAGCAGCGGATCGAGCTCGAGGTCGCCGAGCTGGATGGCCTCGACTCGCTGGCTGGGGCGGCGCAGCAGTGCGCGCAGCCGCGCCATGAGCTCGACGAACGCGAACGGCTTGACCAGGTAGTCGTCGGCGCCTTGCTCGAGTCCGAGCACGCGGTCCTCGATCTCCTGGCGTGCAGTGAGCACGAGCACGGGCGTGCCCTGGTCCAGCTCCCGGAGCTTCGCGAGCACGTCGTAGCCGCTGCCGCCCGGCACCATGAGATCGAGGATCGCCGCCTGGAACACGTACTGGTCGAGCAGCCCGACGGCCGTCGGCACGTCGGCCGCGTGGTGGACCTCGAAGTGCGCGCGCTCCAGGCCCGCACGGATCGCGTCGGCCGTCTCGCGGTCGTCTTCCAGGAACAGGACGCGCACGCTCTCTTCCAATGCACTCCCCGGACGGTGTCGGCCGGCGGGCGGCTCCCCCCGCACCGTGACAGCGCCGTAATACTCGCGCGGCGCTCCCGTTCGTGCACGTGACAAGGCCGTAATGTCTCGTGATTCCAACTACTTGCCCCTGGCGACGGCCACTCGCGGTGCGCAGATTCGAACCCGATGGCCAGCACAGGAGACGCCGACATGGAGCACCGAGAGATCGCGACGAACGGGAACCCGAGCAGCGAGCCGGACTCGCCTCACGCGCGCCGCTCGAGACGGCGCGCGGACGCAGAAGCCAGGCGGGCGATGCGCCGCGTGCTCGACGAGCAGGTGGAGGTATTCGAGCTGCCGGCCGATCAGCCGGGGCTGCACCGCCGCACGGTTCTGGCCGGGTGCCGGGCCAGCTGGCACGAGTCGCTGTCGCGCGAGGCGCGCGCGCGCCTGGGCGCCAGCGTCCATGCCTTCGACGATCCGCTGGCGCTGATCTGCGCCGCCTGCGAGATCCTGGCACGGGGGGGCACGATCGACGGGGTCATCCTGGAGTCCGCCCACGAGACGACGCTCGGCTTCCGGCGCGACGTCGCGCCCGGGGTGCCGGTGATCCTCGTGGGTGCCCGCGACGACCTGCAGGCGCGCATCCGCGCGGCGACCGGGGGCGCCGCGGCGTTCCTCGCCCGGCCGGTGAGCGTGCGCGAGATCGTGCGCGTCGCGGGCGTGTTCACGGGTCCCGACGCGGCGGCTGCCGGGGTGCGCGAGATCCCGATCCCGCTGCACCTGATCGGGGACGGAAAGGCCCGGCGATGACGCGCGCGAGGCCAGGTGGATCGAGACGCCGGCTGGGCCTGCTCGCGCTGGTCGCGCTGGCCGGGGGTCCCGCGGTCGCCCCGGGCGCGGTCTCCGGCGGCTCCGGTGGGAAGTCCGTGCCGCGGGCGCGTGCCGCGTCGGCGGTCGATGCGCCGGATGCGGCGCTCGAGCGCGTCCGCGTCACCTATCGCGTGGCGCTGCGCGCGGGAGCGCGCGGCTTCGACCGCTACCTGGAGGCGCGCGACGCGGCCCCGGTCGATTCCGAGCGCTCCCGGGTGATCCGGCAGCTCTCCCGGGCCTGGGCGGCCGTCCCGCTGCCCGCCGACTACCGGGCGACCTACGAGCGCGATCTCGCCCGGCACCTGGAGGCCGGGGGGCAGCTCGAGCCGGGCGTGCACGCGCGGCTCGCGTCGCGGCCCGACCTCGAGCAGCGGGCCGAGCGGCTGGCGCGGCTCTGGTCGCTGCACTTCGCGCTGCGCGAGCTCGACACCGGCGAGCTGGCGCGCGCCGCCCGGGCGGTGGGCCGGGAGCCGGCCGCAGGGCCGGCGTCCAGCACCGCCGACGGGGCCACGCGCCCCGCGATCGGAGGACGACATGCGGGCCTTCGCTGAGCCGCCGGGCCCAGGGCACTCGACGCCCGAGCGGCGCAGGGTCGCGTTCGAGAGTCTCGCGGCGCTGGAAGCACCCGAGGCGACCCGGCGCATCGGCGAGCTGCCCCCGCTGACCGTCGACCTGCGGCTGCGCATGGCGGCGTACGCGCGCCGGCTGCGCCTGCGCTTCGAGCTCTGCCACGTGTCCACGGCGAGCCTCGAGGAGTTCGCGGCACAGCGGGCCGGCGATCCCCCGGGCCTCGAGGCGGGTCCGGGCAACGGCAACGCAATGCGCCTCGGCGCCAGCGAGGAGAGGAGATGTCGATCCTGATCCGCAGTCACGGAGGTCGCGCGCGCGGCAGCATGCCGATCGCGGGCGTATCGAGGGAGCAAGCGCGGCGCGAGCCCGCGGGTGCGGCCGCGCTCTCGCTGCTCGACGCGGGGTTCCTGTACCTCGACCGGCCGGACGCTCCGCTCCAGATCGGCGCGGTCCTGTGCGTCGACGGGACGGACCTGCACGACGCCACGCTCGCCCTGCTCGCCGAGCGCCTGCGCGAGCTGCCCCGGTTCAGGCAGCTCCCGCGGCGGGTGCCGCTGTCCGCGGGGTATCCCCGCTGGGAGCCGGCTGCGGACTTCGACCCGGCGGACCACGTGTTCGCATGGGCCGTGCCGGCCTCCGAGGGCGACCCTGCGGCGTGTCGCCAGCTGCGGCGTCTGCTCGCGGATCCGCTGCCGGCGCGCCGTCCGCTCTGGGACCTTCACCTGTTCGAGAGCGCGAGCACGCGCAGCACGGCGCTGCTGTTCCGCGCGCATCACTGCATGCTCGACGGTCTCGGCGGTCTCGCCTGCCTCGACCAGCTGCTCGACCGCGATCCGGATGCGCCCCGGGTGGAGGTGCCGCCAGAGGCGGCGACCGGACCCGACAGCGCGTGGGAGCGGCTCACGGATGCGCTCGCGCAGCGGGCGCAGGGCCGCCGGAATGCCGTGGTCCGGGCGGCGCGAGCGCTGCGCAGTCCCGCGCACGCTGGCAGGGCGGCCGCCCGGGCGTGGCGCACCGCCCGCGGCACCTCCGGCTGGCTGCGCCAGCGCGTGCCGGAGCAGCGCTGGAACCGGCGGCTGGGCCACGACCGGCAGCTGGCGACCGCGAGCCTTCCGCTGGATCGCCTGCGCGAGATTCGCCGGGCTCGCGGCTGCAGCTTCAACGACGTGCTGCTCTGCGTGATCGGCGGGGGGCTCTCGCGCTACCTGATGCGCCAGGGCGGGGCAGGAGCGCCCGTCGCGCTCCAGGCGCTCGTGCCGGTGAGCCGTCGCGCTCACGCAGAGCCGGGCGGCACCCCGGGCAACCGCATCGCGGCACTGCGGGTCTCCGTCCCGGTCGACGGCGTGGACGAGCCGGACCGTCTCGCGCGCATCCACCAGACGACGCGGCCGCTGATGGCGCGACGTGCCTGGGAGGCCGGCGAGGACTGGCTCGCGCTCCTCGACCTGCTCCCGCCCGCGGTCGTCGCGCCGCTGGCGCGCGTCGCCCGGGTGGGGCGCATCGCCAACCTGATCGTGACCAGCGTTCCGGGTCCGGGTGAGAAGCGGTCGTTCTGCGGTCGTCCCGTGCACGAGATCCGCCCGGTCGTGCCCATCTATCACGACCTCGGGCTGGGCGTCGCCGCCCTGTCGTATGCGGGTCAGCTCTCGCTGACGCTGCATGCCGATGCGCAGCTCGTGCCCGACCTGGACCGGCTGGCTGCCGATGTGACCGACGCCGGCGTCGCCCTGTACCACGCGACGCTGGGCGGCGCCGGGGAGGAAGCGCGATGACCGCGGCAATGCTCGGGCCGCAGCGCGACGCCGGAGACAGCATGGCGGTCTGGGCGCGGCTCCAGCGCGTCCCCGGTGCCCTGCCGCCCGCCCGCGTGCGAGCTGACGCGACTCTGTGCCGGGCACGGCGCCCCCGGCTCGCCGCGGAGATCCGCACGGGTCTTGCACATGGGCGCAGCGCCTCGTGTTTCCAGACGACCTGCTCTGGCACCTCTGGTAGGATCATCCGGTTGGATCGGGGGAGCGGGGAATCTGTTGATGCGGTCGTTCGTCCTTGTGCTCTTGAGCGTGGCCTTCTCGCTCCCCGTGCTTGCGGGGGAGGGCGCACGGGAAATCAGCCAGGTCTGTGCCGTGGACACGGGCTGCTTTCCGGGCGACTCCGCCGGTTTCCCGGTGACGATCACGGCGGCAGGCAGCTACGTGCTGACCGGTGACCTCCAGGTTCCGGATGAGAATACGTCCGGGATCTTTGTGCAGACCCCGAACGCAACCGTGGATCTGGGCGGCTTCGAGATTCGGGGCGTGACCACGTGCTCGGGGACGCCGCTGGTCTGCAGCCCGAGCAGTGGGAACGGTACCGGGCTGGTCATCGGGGAAGGTGGGCGCGTGCTGAACGGCACCGTGATCGGGATGGGGCTCGCCGGCGTCTTCGCAGGACCGCGCGGGGTCGTGGAGAACGTGCATGCCACACAGAATCGCTTCTGGGGAATTCGCAGCTCCACTTCATCGGCTGTCGTCCGCAGCATCGCGGACCTGAATGGCGGCGACGGGATCGAAGCTGAGTCTGGCTCCACGATCACCGGAAACAATGCGTCCGGGAATGTTCTCGCCGGCATCTCCGTCGGCGCCGGCTCCACGGTGGCCGGGAACACGGTCCACTCGAACGGCAGCGACGGTATTCAAACGAACCAGGGGTGCAGCGTGACCGGGAACACCGCGTACTTGAACGCGAGAAACGGCATCTTCGCTTTCGATGGCTCGCTGGTTCGTGGCAACACGACGTACCAGAACGGGCAAGACGGAATCTTTGCCACCCAGGGCGTCACGATCGTCAATAATACGTCCTATGACAATGGTGACTCGACCACCCCCGAGTTGGACGATGGCATCGATTGCTTTGAAGGTTGCGACGTGCGTGGAAATACGGTCCGGGACAACTCGGGCTACGGACTCAACGTGGGAGCGTCCGCCTACCGAGAGAATGTCGTGACCAATAATGCGACGGGCGGAATCTTTGGCTTCAGCAGTATAAATCGAGGCAACAACTACTGTGCGGGGACGGGCGTGACCTTGGCCGACTGCCCGTGAGGTCTCGGAGGATCGGTTGATGCGCTTGTTCGTTGTTATTCTGCTGAGCTTGGTTCCCGCGCTGCCAGTGCTGGCGGGTGACGGGCGACTGGAGATCAACCAGAGCTGTGCACTGGCCCCGACCGGCTGCTTTTCGGGGGATCTTGCCGGATTCCCGGTCACGATCGACGGCAGCGCCGGCAAGAGCTACGTGCTGACCGGAAACCTCCAGGTGCCGGATGTGAATACCCGTGGCATCGAGATTCGGACGAGCAACGTGACCGTGAATCTGGGCGGCTTCGAGATCCGGGGCCCCACCATGTGCTCGGGGACGCCGCTGGTGTGCGCTCCGCTGGGGTCGAGCGAGGGCGTGGCCGTCGCCAATACCTTCTTCGACAGGCATGTGACCGTCATGAACGGCACGGTGATCGGGATGGGGAATCACGGCGTCGTCGTGGGGCAACGCGGGGTCGTGGAGAAGGTGACTTCCGTACAGAACGGAAATATCGGGATCTTCGGCGATCGCGGATCGATTCTCCGGGACAATGTTGCGGGCCTGAACGGCGTCAACGGCCTACATGTCGCCTTCAACGGTACGGTTACCGGAAACAGCTCGAGCCAGAATGCGTTGATCGGAATCTTCGCAGGCCTCGGCTCCACAGTCACCGGAAACACCGCATATCTGAACGGGGGCGATGGCGTGTCCGGTGGCGACGGTTCTGCGGTGATCGGCAACACCACGTATCAAAACGGCGCAGATGGCATCACGACCTCCAGCGGCACCTTGATCAGCGGCAACGCGGCGTATCTGAATGGGAACGACGGGATCGAGGGCAACTCGGGCGTCACGATCCTCGACAACGCATGCTTTGACAATGGGGATGCGGTCGATCCGGGAAACGACGACGGCATCGAATGCGCGGTCGGCTGTACGGTGCGCGGGAACACGGTCCGCGACAATGACGGTGTCGGGATCCGCCTGGGGACGGACTCTGCCTACCGGGAGAACGTCGTGACGAACAACACGACCAATGGGATCGCGGGTGCCGGCGCCGCAAACAATGTGGGCGACAACTACTGCCTGGGCACGGGCGTGATGCTTTCCATCTGCCCGTAGAGTCCCGCCGTCTTGCATCCCATCCCGGGCATGTGGGTAGATGTCGGTCTTGTCGACACCCTGGAGTGGCCCAGTCGTTGCGCAGCGCGGAAGAAGCCGCGCTGACGGCAGCGACGGCGGCCCGGGGTGGACCGAACCCATCTGATAGAGTCATGTGGGGGGCATGAGAGGCGAAGGTTCACGCCGATGAAGTCACTCGCGCTCGTACTCCTGCCCCTGCCCCTGGCCCTCGCGCTGCCGGTCTACGCGGTCGACGGTGTCGTCGAGATCAACCAGGCGTGCGTCGGCACCGGGTGCCACGGCGGCGACGTTCCAGGCTTCCCTGTCACGCTTGGCGGCAGCGGCGGAACCAACTATCGCCTGACCAGCGACCTGGACACTTCGCCGGATGTCGATCTCTCACCGATCGTCATCACGGTGGACCATGTGACGCTTGATCTGAACGGGTTCACGCTCAAGGGCCCGGTGGTCTGCACGGGGTCCGGCTCCACTGTGAGCTGCACACCCGGCCTCGGGGCAGGAATCGCGGCAAGCAATGACATCGGCCTCACGGTGCACGACGGGAGGATTCGGGGCTTCGCAGCTCAGGGCATCCTTGCAGGTGAGCGCGCCCAGATCCGAAACGTGCGTGTGGAGTCCAACGGCGGGAACGGCATCGAGGTGGGTGCGCGCTCGATCGTGAGCCAGTCGATCGTGTTCCGGAACGGGGTAGACGGGATTAGAACCGGCGACTTCGGCGTTGTCGATCGTTGCGCCAGCTCCGCCAATGGCGAGGATGGAGTGTCTGTCGCGCTTGGCTCCATGGCGTCCGAAAACACCTCGCACCAGAATGGTTTCGGCGGCGTCTCTGCCGCCGATAACTGCCGGCTGACCGGAAACGTCGCCGACGCAAACGGGACCGCGGGCGTGTTCTGCGGAAACGGATGCGTGGTGACTGGAAATAGCGCCAGCCTGAACGGAGGTAACGGGATGAGCGTCTCGTTCGGCTCTGTGGTGCGGGGGAACACCGCGCGCGGAAACGTGGCGGTCGGAATTCGTGGTACCGACGGCTGCTCGATCATCGGCAATGCGGTACTCGACAACATGAGTCACGGGATCCGAATATTCACGACCAGCTCGATCATCGACAACACGGTCCGGGGCAACAGCTCCGAGGGCATCCAGTGCGGGACTGGGTGTGCCGTCCGCGGGAACACCATCTCCTTCAACCGCAACGGACTCTTGCTCGAGTCAGACTCTACGTACCGAGGGAACACGTTGACGGGTAACACCATCCGGCCGCTGAGCGTGCTCAGCACCGGTACCAATCTGGGCGACAACTACTGCGCGGGTACGGGCACGGTGTTGCCGACCTGCCCGTGACGGCAATAGGCCCCGGCCGGGCGAGCGTGGTCGACCGAGCACGACACCAGACTCTCCGGAGCCGCGCTGGCTCTGCCCGATCTGCCTCCAGTGGGAGGACGCCGCGCTGCCGGCGCTGAACTGAGCCAGCCTGACCCGGGGAGGCGGAGCGGCTCAGCCCTCCGGCCGCGCGATGCACAGCTCCTCGACCACGCGGCCCTCGCCGACGTGCTCGCGCACGATGCGTCGCAGGTTCCCGGGTGTGGCGTCGCGGTAGAAGGTGCCGTCGGGCCAGACGACGGCGATGGGCCCGCCGTGGCAGATCTTCAGGCAGTCCACGCCGGTGCAGACCACGCGGCCGTCGCCCCGGTCGAGGCCGAGCTCCTTGACCTGGCGGCGGGCCTCCTTGAGGGCGTCCTTCTGCTGCCTGCGCGAGCCGCAGTCCCCGCCGGTGCACACGAGCACGTGGGCGCGCAGATGGCCGAGGCGCAGCTTGCGGGCGATCCGCTGCGGGTCCTTCTTGGGCACGGGCACTCCCTCCGCTTCGCTCCCTTTCTGACGTTTCCGGTCCGGGGTCCGCAAGTCCTCCACCTGGCCGGCTGGATTTGCCGGCGCCTCCCGGCGTAGGGTGCCCCGGGAGATCCCGATGCCCGAGGCCCCCTTCGACCTGAGCGCCCGCGTGGTCATCGTGACCGGTGGCGGCACCGGTATCGGCGCGGAGGCGGCGCGCGTGCTGGCACGGCACGGCGCGCACACGGTGCTGACCAGCCGCACGCGCGAGAACCTGGAGAGCGTGGCGGCGGAGATCGAGCGCGACACGGGCCGGCGCAGCCTGCCGATCGCTGCCGACCTCCGCGACGAGGCGCAGGTGGTCGCGATGGTCGAGGAGACCGCCAGGGTCTTCGGCCGCATCGATGTGCTGGTGAACAACGCCGGCGGCACGCGCATGCAGCCGCTCGAGCACACGCCGACCAGGGCCTGGGACGGCGCGTTCAACCTGAACCTGCGAGCCCCGTACTTCTGCGTGCGCGAGGCCGGGCGGCACATGGTCGAGCGGCGCAGCGGCGCCATCATCAACATCTCGTCGGGTGCGGGGGTGACCGGCGTGAAGGGCGGGGCGCCCTACAGCGCGGCCAAGGCCGGGCTGCAGATGTTCACGCGCGTGACGGCGGCGGAGTGGGGACGCTTCGGCATCCGCAGCAACTGCCTGGCGGTGGGGGCGATCGCGTCCGAGAACCCGCTGCGCGCCTGGCAGGCCGCGGGCCTCGACCTCGACGAGCTGGGGCGCGGCTCGGCGCTGGGGCGCGTGGGCACGCCGGCCGACGTGGCCTACCCGATCCTGTTCCTGGCCAGCGACGCGGCCTGCTACATCAACGGCGTGACCATCGAGGTCAACGGCGGCGCCGCGCTCGGCGGCATCGCGCTCGAGGACTGAGCAACGGAGGAATCTCGTGAAGCTCTGCGTGACCGGACATGACGCGAATGGAAAGGCCGTGTTCTCGTACGTGGGAGCGCCGCCGCAGGGCAATCCCGGCAGCCACGAGCTCTGGGCCACGAAGGGCCCGATCCGCGTGCCCGACGGCTCCGACCCGAAGGCGCCGGCGCAGATCGGCTACTTCCCGGGCCCGGGCGAGACGGCGTTCAAGGTCGTCTCGGTGACGCCGCAGCAGGGCGAGACCCCGCAGGTCTCGGCCGACATCGCGCACCTGTTCGACGCCGACGACCCGCAGATGCACACCACCGACACCATCGACTACGTGATCATCCTCGGCGGGCAGGCCGACCTGGAGCTCGACGACGGTCGCAAGGAGCGGGTCGTGGCAGGCGACTGCGTCGTGCAGCGCGGCACGCGCCACGCCTGGCGCATCGTCGGCGACGAGCCGCTGGTGCTCGGCGCGATCCTGGTGGGCGCCGAGCGCACCTAGGAGCCTGACCCAAGACGCGCGCGCCGCATCCGGGCGCGTAATCATCCGCGCCCACTTTGTTGCGCTCTCTCGGGGAATCGCCCGATTCGACCTCAATCGCGCGCCTTGTGGGCGCGGCGCCTACGCACCCGGCTGCGACCCGGGCATCCTGGGTC
>JAJDAJ010000084.1 GCA_029261925.1 Deltaproteobacteria bacterium
TCGGGATACACGGGCTGCGGGCCGCCCAGGACCAGGCTGCAGGCCTGGTTGTTGGTGGGGTTGAACTCGGCGCAGCAGACGCGCGCGTCGTCGTTGCTGAGGCGGAAGCCGGTGTCGTTGTTGGCCGCGACCGAGTCGTCGCCGGGGTCGACGGTGTGGTGGTCCCAGCGCAGGTAGGTCTGGTTGCCCGAGCCGTCGTACTCCGCGTGGGTGGCAGGCAGCAGGTAGCGGGCGGCCATGGACGGCTTGCGGCGGACGTTCTTCTCGATGCAGGGCAGGCAGGTGGCGTCCGGGCAGTCCGTGTCGCTCACGCAGGGCTGGAACTTGTTGGGCCCGCCCGTGCACGTGCTGCCGTCGACGCCCGAGCCACCCCAGGTGTTGCCGGTCGAGGCGGTCAGCGTCCACTCCCCGAACGTCGGGATGACGCCCCCGGTCGCGGTGGCCACGTAGCTCTCGCTGGCCACCGCCGGGTCACTCACGCCGCCGTCACTGATGGGGATCTCGGCGAGGCAACCACCGACGGGGCTGCAGACGCCGCCGCCGGGGCAGGCGTCGGGATCCTTCTGCTGCGAGCAGGGCAGGCCGTCGTTGGCGCCGCCCACGCAGCTGGGGCCCGTCGCCGTGGGCACGCAGTCGTTCTCCTCGCGGAGCACGATCTGGCCCGGAATCGGCAGGAAGTTGCGCTCCGGACCGCAGCTGGCGCTGTCCAGGCCGTTGAGCGACGTGCGCTGGTGAATGTAGGTGACACCGTCGAGCTTGGTGCCGAAGGCGGACGGATCCGACCAGCGGAACTGGTTGAACGGAATCTCGTCCTTGCGGAAGTCGGGCAGGTCGCCCAGGCCGTAGACCGTGGTCGTGCAGTCGCTGCCGCCGGGCCCGCAGTCGATCTGCGCCTGGGCAGAACCTGCGAGCAGGACGAGCCCGAGGGCCAGTACCGTGAAGCGTGTCATTTGATCTCCCTCCTGGCAGCCGCGTGACGTCATGTCGCACTACGTGGGCTGCGGCTGACCATGGCGTAGTGTCCCACGGACCCGTCACTCGGTGCCAGTTCAAATCCTGCTGCCCATCCGAATCCTGCTGCCCATCCTGCTGGCCCGCTTGCCGCCTACCGGGAACCGAACATCGAGCGAAAGTCCGCTGCCAGCGGGGTTCGCCTGGCGGACCGCTCAGCCGAGCCGCAGGTCCCGCGCCGTCTCCTCAAGGAACGCGAGCACCGCGTCCTGCGCGTCGCCGGTCGGCGGCGCCGCCATGTGGCGAAAGCTGTGGACCAGCACCAGCCGTGCCACTCCCAGGTCCTCGTAGCGCTTGACCGTGTCCCCATCGACGCCGCCGGCCGGGGGCGTGATCGTGATCTCCAGCGGCCCCAGATGCGCCGGTCGCTCGACCTCGCGCGCCGCCGTCTCCAGTCCCCGCAGCGCCGCCCGCGTCGCGTCGAGGTCCTGGAAGAAGCCGTACCAGCCGTCGCCGTGGCGCACCGCGCGGCGGTACGCCGGTGGCGACATCCCGCCCACGAGCACCGGCGGGTGAGGCTGCTGCACCGGGCGGGGCCGCGACTGGATGCCCGAGAACGACGTGAAGCGCCCCTCGAAGTGCGGCTGATCCTGTGTCCACAGCGCGCGCATCGCCTCGATGTGCTCGCTGGTCCGCGCGCCGCGCTCCGCGTACGGCACGCCGATCGCCTCGAACTCCCCGGGCACGTACCCCACGCCGACGCCGACCAGTAGCCGCCCCTTGGAGAGCACGTCCACGCCCGCCAGCTCCTTGGCCAGGATCACCGGGTTGCGCTGCGCCAGCAGGATGATCCCCGAGCCCAGCAGGATCCGCTCGCCGTGCGCCGCCGCAAACGCCAGCGCCGCGACCGTGTCGAGCATCGGCGTCTCGGGCTTCGAGGGCGAGGGCGGCTCCTGGGGGTCGATGAACACCACGTGCTCGCCCGTCCACAGCGACTCGAAGCCCAGCCCCTCCGCCGTCCGCACCAGCCGCGCCATCGGGTCCGGCTCCCAGAACGCGCCGTGGTTGAGTCCGAAGTAGCCGATCTTCACGCCGTCCTCCCACTCGATCCGCCGGAATCATACGCGGCCCGCCGAGCCGGGGGGCCCACTCACGGGGCTGCTCGTCCTCACCCCGTGGAACGAGGGCCAAGCGAGGGGTTCCTCACCTCGTGAATCGCGGGTCACCCAAGGGTGTGGAACCGGTGCTCACCTCGTGAATCGCGTGTCACATGAGGGAGTGGAACCGGTGCCAGGTAACTCGGCCCTCGTGCCTTGGAAGGCCTCGAAACAGCCCCTAGGCCCCCGAGTTCGAGCACCGAGGTCGCGAGGTCCCGGTGCCATGTACCTTCCGGGTCGTTCACACACCGAGAACGCGAGTTCACTCCGTGGCATTTGACCCGCTCGCGGGCCGGCGCCGACAATGGGGCCGCGCGGGCGCAGGCCGGGCCGACGGACGGGGCCCGGTGCGCGCGATGCGCGGGGAGGGCAAATGGGTCGCTACCGAGACGGACTGGCGGCCGGACGGCCGGTGTGTGGCGCGTTCTGCGCGCTCGACGGCTTCGCCACCTCGCACATCCTGGCGTCGGCGGGCTACGACTTCCTGATCCTCGACCGGCAGCATGCGGCGTACACCTGGCCGGACCTGGAGAACCTGTGCTTTCGCATCCGCGGCGAGGGCGCGTCGGCGTTCATCCGCACGGCCTCGGTCGATGAGGACGAGGTGAACCTGGCGCTCGACCTGCCGATCGAGGGCGTGGTACTGCCGAACGTCGCGTCGGCCGAGGAGGCGCGGATCGCGCTGGGCCGGACGAAGTGGGCGCCCGACGGCTGCCGCTCGCTGGGCAACGAGCGGCACGACGCGATCTGGGACGCGTACTCGCAGCCCGATCCGCTGGCGGGCTTCCTGATCGAGCACCCCGGCGCCGTCGAGGATATCGACGAGATCTGCGAGCTGCGGCCCGACTTCCTCTGGATCGGCACGCACGACCTCTCGCAGCTCATGGGCTTCGATCCGCACCAGGCCGTCGATCGTGGCGTGATCCCGCCGCCGCTGGCGAAGGCCATCGAGCGCATCCAGCAGGCCGCGGCGCGCCACGACGTGGTGCTCTGGGGCGGGCCGGACCGGCGGGCGCGCTTCGCCGGCGTCGATGCGCGCATGTTCCGGCAGATCGCGCTCGACACGCTGGCGCAGGCGAGGGCGGACTGAACGTCCGCGGATCCGCGCCGTCATGAAGGTCTACACCACGGCCCCGCTCGAGGATCCGCGCGAGGCGCGCACGCTCTACCCGCACCTCGAGGAGATCGGCTACGACGGCGCATTCAGCTTCGAGGCGAAGCACGACCCGTTCCTGCCCCTGGTGCTGGCCTCGGAGCACACCCGGCGCCTGACGCTGGGCACGGCGATCGCGATCGCGTTCGCGCGCAGCCCGATGAACTTGGCCCACATCGCCCACGGCCTGCAGTCGATCAGCGGCGGCCGCTTCATCCTCGGGCTGGGCTCGCAGGTGCGTCCCCACATCGAGAAGCGCTTCAGCATGCCCTGGTCGCGACCCGCCGCGCGCATGCGCGAGCTGGTGCTCGCCATCCGCGCCATCTTCGCGCGCTGGGAAGGGCTGGCCGAGCTCGACTTCCGGGGCGAGTTCTACCGCCACACGCTGATGATCCCCGCCTTCGACCCGGGCCCGAGCCCGTTCGGGCCCCCGCCGATCTACACCGGCGGCTTCGGGCCGCTGATGACCGAGCTCGCCGGTGAGGTTGCCGACGGCTTCTTCGCCCATCCGTTCAGCACGCGCGAGTCGCTGCTCGCCAACACGCTGCCGGCCCTCGAGCGTGGCCTCGCGGAGAGTGGCCGCAGCCGCGCCGATCTCGACGTGATCTGCGCCACCCTGGTCGTGACCGCCGACGACGCCGACATGGACCGCGTGGTCCTGGCCGCGCGCAAGCAGCTGGCCTTCTACGGCTCGACGCCGGCGTATCGACCGACCCTGGACTGCCACGGCTGGGGTGAGCTGCACCTGGAGCTCAACCGGATGTCGAAGCAGGGGCGCTGGGACGAGATGACCGGGCTGATCGACGACGAGGTCCTCCACGCCATCGCCGTGGTCGGTCCCCGGCACGAGATCGCCGACCGCCTTCGCGAGCGGCTCGACGGCATCGCCGACGGCGTCAGCCTCACCCACAACCGTGCCCCGGACCCCGGGCACTGGGCCGACGTGGTCGCCGATCTGACGAGCGCCCGCGGCGCCGCGGCGCGCGCCCCGGGCGGCTAGAATGGGCGCATGACTGCCGACCCCGCATCGCTCGAGAGCCTGGACATCACCGACGTCGCGCTGTACTGCGAGCGCGGCTACCCGTGGGAGGCCTGGGACCGGCTGCGGCGCGAGGCTCCGGTCTACCGCTACGAGCGGCCCGGCTTCGAGCCGTTCTGGGCGATCACGAAGCACGCCGACGTGCTGGCGATCTCGAGCCGCAGCTCGATCTTCGTGAACAGCCGCCGCCTGCGGCTGGCCACGATCGCCGAGGACGAGCGCATGAGCAGCAACCTGCGCCGCCAGGCGGAGAAGCTCGGCTGGGACACCGAGGAGCCCCTCGACCTGGTCTTCATGGACGATCCACGGCACCGCAAGCTGCGTCTGCTGAGCGCACAGTTCTTCACGCCCGCCGCGCTGCGCAAGCTGGAGCGCGATCTCGAGCAGATGGCCGACGGCTTCGCCCTCGGGCTCCGGGAGCAGCTCGCGAGCGACACCGCCGCCGGCGGCCAGTGCGATTTCGTGCGGGCTTTTGCCGAGAAGCTCCCGCTGGCGATCATCGGGCGCATGCTCGGCCTTCCGGCGGACGACTGGATGCAGCTCAAGGTGCTCACCAACGTGATGATCGGCGTGCCCGAGCCCACGTACCTGCAGCCGGGCGAGCCCCAGCACCGCGCGCAGGCGCGCGCCGGCAGCGAGATGCGCGAGTACATGCGCGACGTGATCCGGCAGCGGCGCGCCGCCGCGGTCGACGGCGATGACCTGGCCAGCGTGCTCGTGCACGCCCGCGTCGACGGTGAGCCGCTGACCGAGCAGCAGCTCGTGGGCTACCTGGCCCTGATCCTGGGCGCGGGCAACGAGACCACGCGCAACGCGATCTCCGGCGGCGTGCAGGCCCTGCTCGAGCACCCGGAGCAGCGCGATGTCCTGTGCGCGCGCCCGGAGCTGGTGGTGCCGGCCTCCGTGGAGGTGCTGCGCTGGACCTCCCCGGTGGTGCTGTTCGCGCGCACGGCCGTGCGCGACTTCGAGCTCCGCGGCGTGACGATCCGCGCGGGCGAGGATGTCGGCATGTTCTATCCCTCGGCGAACCGCGACGAGGAGGTCTTCGAGGCTCCGTACCGCTTCGACGTCGCACGCGAGCCCAACCGCCACCTGGCCTTCGGAGGCTACGGCGCGCACTTCTGCCTGGGTGCGAACCTGGCGCGCTGGGAGCTGCGCGCCGCGCTCCGGGCGCTGATCCCGGTCCTGCCGGAGATGGAGCTCGCCGGTCGCGAGACGCGCGTGCCGTTCCTGCACGTGCCGGCGATCCAGCACCTGCCGGTACGCGCCGCCGCGTAGCCGGGCGCGTGGCCAGGGTCGATCGACGCGGGTTCGTCCTGGGCGCCGGCGCCGGCATCGCCGCCGGGCTGTCGCCGCTGTCCGCCTCGCTCGCCCGGGCGCAGGACGCCGCGGCGGGCCCCACGCGCGACGCCCTGCTCGCGCTGCTCGACACCGTGCGCCAGCTCGACGAGACCTACGTCACCCCGGGCGAGGGCGTGGACGCGCCCTGGAAGCTCGCCGAGGCGCACCGCTACCTGATTCACCTGCTCGCGGCGGGCCACGACCTGTTCCTGGGAAACGATCCCGAACGCCCGCGGCTGGCGCGGCTCGAGAGTCCCTCGCGCAAGTTCATGGGCGGCAACCCCGACGCCTACGGCTTCTTCGCCCCGCTGCGCGGCGATCGCGCCTACCGGCTCCGCTGCGGCCACCGCGGTGAGGTCCACCGCTCGGTCACGGTGTACGGCGGCGAGAGCGCGGGCGGCTGGAGCGAGTCGGTGATCGCGCACGGCAACGACCGGGACTGGAGCCGGGCGCCCGACGGTTCCTTCGAGCTGGTGCTGGCGCGCGAGCGCCCGGCCGGCGCGGTGAACTGGCTCGCCCTGGCACCTGACGCGCGGGGCGTGATCACCCGGCACTACTTCCTGGAGGAGGACTACGCGCCGGCCGCGCGCGACTGGAAGATCCCGGTCGAGATCGAGCCGCTGGTCGATCCCGGCCCGCGGCCGGAGCCCGGTGAGCAGGAGGTCGCGCGCCGGCTGCGCGCCATGACCGACTTCGTACGCGACCACACCGTCATGCTCTTCGCGCTGCCGCCGCACAAGCTCCCGGAGTGGTTCGGGCGCGGCTGGAATCGCTTCGGGCGGCCGGATCTCTGGGGCCAGGGGGACGACGGCGGGGGATGGGGCGAGGTGGACGTGGCCTACAGCTCGGCGCGCTATCGCCTGGGCCCGCACGAGGCGCTGCGGATCAGCGGCCGCCTCCCGCCCTGCGTCCTGGCGAACGTCGTGCTGGTCAACCGCTGGATGCAGTCGTTCGACTGGACGCAGCGCCGGGTCTCGCTGAACACGCGTCAGACCCAGCTCGAGTCCGACGGCTCGTACCGGATCATCGTGGCGCACGCCGACCCCGGGCACCCGAACTGGCTCGACACCGGTGGCCGGCCCGAGGGGCAGATCGACTGGCGCTTCGTGCTGCCGTCGGCGAGGCCCCAGCGGCCGCGCGCCGAGGTCGTGCCGCTGGCATCGCTGCGCGCCGGCTGACGCGACGTCAGAATCCGGTCGGTGGATCGAGCCCGAGCTCCTGGCAGAGCTCCTGGAGCTTGCGGTGCATGGCCGCGCCCTTCGGCCAGCCCGCGTAGTGCGTCAGGTGAATGATCACCTCGAGCATGTCCTCGGATCCCACGTCGCCGCTGCGCAGCGCCCCGGCCATGTGCGTGCGCAGCTCCGAGTCCATGCCCTGCGCCATCAGGGCGCCCAGGCACAGCAGCCGCCGCTCGCGAAACGAGAGCCGGGACCGGCTCCACACCCCGCCGAAGACCTGATCGAGGGTCACCGCGGTGAACGCGTCGGCCGGCTCGAAGGCATCCATCTGCGTGACCTGCGTGAAGATCTCCTTGCCGCGCCGTCGCCGCTCGTCGTCCGCCATGGTCCATCCTCCCGGTGGACGATCATACGCCCGCTCGCATATGGTGCCCGCGTGACCCCCATTGCGCGTGCCCGGCTCGAGGGCATGGACATCGGACGCGACATCGCATGATCCGATCCGCGGCACCGCGGCGTCCCTGCTCCATGAGCCGGGAAGAGCATGCGCAGCGAGCAAGCAGGACGATCGGTGCCGTGCCCGCGCTGCTCGTCCTGGCCGCGCTCCTGGCGGGCTGCGCCATCCCCGCCATCCTGCCCTCGATCGCGGACATCCCGCCCGCCGAGCCCCAGGCGATCGACGGGATCTGGCGCCTCGAGGAGTACAAGGCGCGCATCCGCATCGAGGCGGGCCGGGTCTGGGCCTACGAGCCCTACGTGGTGATCGCCGTGGCGATCGCCAAGGATCAGGTGACCGTCCGGGACCTGCACCAGACCGGTCCGCGGACCTGGGTGGGCCACGACATGGGCGCCAACGGGCCCTTCGAGGCCGTGCTCAACGATGCCGGCAAGCTCGACATGACCGTCACGCCCCTGATCGGGTTCCCGTTGAAGATCACCGCCGAGCGCGTCGAGCTCGACTACCCCGGCTGGCTCGCGGCCCAGGCCGCCAGCGAGCAGATCGTGGCCGCTCCCGCGGGTCTGGGCGCCGCGGTCGCCGACACGCGCCGGCCCGGGCCGGCCCCGGGCCGCCTGGCTCCCGCGCCTCAGCCCGCAGCGCTTCCGCTCCAGGGTCTCACGCCCGGCAGCTTCGGGCGCTACCACGCGCTGGTGATCGGCAACGACAGCTATCGCGGCCTGCCGTCGCTGCGCACCGCGCGGCGCGACGCGCGCGCCGTCGGCGCGCTGCTGCGCGAGCGCTACGGGTTCCGGGTTCGAGAGCTCCTCGACGCCACGCGCGAGGACATCCTGGTCGCCCTGGGCGACCTGCGCCGCGATCTCGGTCCGGACGACAACCTGCTGATCTACTACGCGGGGCACGGCTGGCTCGATCCCGAGGCCGACGAGGGCTACTGGCTGCCCATCGACGCGTCGCAGGACAGCAACGTGCACTGGATCTCCAACGCCTCGATCACCAGCAGCCTCAAGGCGCTGCGGGCACGCCAGCTGCTGGTCGTGGCCGACAGCTGCTACTCGGGCAAGCTCACGCGTGGGCTGCAGATGAGCACACGGGCCCAGCGCTCGATTACACACGTCGCGCAGAAGCGCTCGCGCCTGGTGATCTCGTCGGGAGGGCTCGAGCCCGTGCTCGACTCCGGGGGAGGGGACCACTCGGTGTTCGCGGCGGCCTTTCTCGACGCGCTGCGCGACAACCCGGGACTGCTCGACGCGACCACCCTGTTCGCCGGCATTCGCCGGCGCGTGCTGGTCAACGCCGACCAGACGCCCGAGCTGGCCGACATCCGCAAGGCCGGCCACGAGGGCGGCGATTTCTTCTTCCTGCCGGTCGCCGAGTAGGTCGACGGCCGGGCCCGCGTGCCGGCCGCGGCTTGTCGGTCTGCGAGCGAATCCCTATCCGTAGGAGCGTGTCCGTCACGCTGAGCACGATCGATCGCGCGCGCTACCGGCTCCAGCACCGGGCGCTGTTCGCCCTGCTGGGCCCGCCGATGCTCGCGTTCCACCGGCTGCTCGGTCCGCGCCTGCCGCGCGCCGGCGCGTCGCAGATCGGCGCGCTGCGGCGCCGGCTCGAGGCGCTGTTCGCGCGCGACCTCGACAACGTCGAGCAGGGGATCTACCCGCGCGAGCTGCTCTTCCGCACGCCCGCGTACGAGGACCTGCGCCAGCTGCCCGCGCTGCTCGGTGATCTGCCGCGGATCGCGTGGCGCATCGCGCGTCGCGCCTGGGACGAGCTGCCCGACGACGTCGAGCTCGAGGGGTTCCCGCGCTACTACCGGCGCACCTTCCACTGGCAGAGCGACGGCTGGCTCTCGGAGCGCTCGGCCGCCCTGTACGACCTCGAGGTCGAGGCGCTCTTCGGCGGCACCGGCGACGTGATGCGGCGCATGGCGCTCTCGCCGCTGGTCGAGGTCCTGCGCGACGCCCGCGGCCCGCGTCTGCTCGACGTGGGCTGCGGTACCGGCCGCTTCCTGCGCCACGTGCTCGCTGCGCTGCCGCGCGCCCGGGTCTTCGGCCTGGACCTGAGTCCCTTCTACCTGGCACGGGCACACGGCATGCTCGGGCCGCGCCACCCCGTGAGCCTGGTGGCCGACAACGCCGAGTGCATGCCCTTCGACACCGGGCGCTTCGACGCGGTGAGCTGTGTCTTCGTGATGCACGAGCTTCCGCCGGCCGCTCGCCGGCGCGTCGCGGCCGAGATGCGCCGCGTGCTCGCACCCGGCGGACGCCTGGTCGTCTGCGACTCGGTGCAGATCAGCGACAGCCCGGAGCTCCGGCCGTTCCTGGACGGCTTCCCGCGCCTGTACCACGAGCCCTTCTTCCGCAGCTACGCGCGCGACGATCTCGGCGAGCTGCTGACCGGCGCCGGCTTCGAGATCGAGTCGGTCGAGCCGGCCTTCCTGTCGAAGGTGGTCGTGGCGCGCGCGACGGGCGAGGCGCTGCCCGGGCCTGCTACTCCTCGATGAAGCGGTTCTCCGACTCGCCCGTCAGCACCTGCTTGAGCAGCTTGCCGCTCGCGTTGCGGGGCAGCGGCTCGTCGCGCAGCTCGATGTACGCGGGCACCTTGTAGTACGCCAGCGTCTCGCCGACGAACTTCCGCAGCTGCCCGGGATCCGGGGACGCGCCGGGCACCGGTACGACGATCGCCTTGACCTCCTGTCCGAGGGTGCGGTGATCGACGCCGACCACGGCCGACTCGTGCACCCCGGGGTGCTCCTCGAGGCGGTTCTCGATCTCGACGGGGTACACGTTCTCGCCGCCGCGGATGATCATGTCGCGCTTGCGCGAGGCCAGGTACAGCAGTCCGTCACGCAGGTGGCCGATGTCGCCGGTCTTGAGCCAGCCTCCCGGCCGGATCGCGTCGGCGGTGGCCTCGGGGTTCCGCCAGTACCCGGGCATGACCATGGCGCCGCGCACGCAGATGTTCGCGTCCACGCCCTCGGGCTGCTCGACGTCGTCGTCGTCGAGGATCGCGACCTCGACCGTCGGCATCACCCCGCCCACGCAGTCCGGGTGCTCGCGCAGCATGGCGTCGGTGGCGATCGTCGCCAGGCCACCGCACTCGGTCAGGCCGTAGCCGACCGAGAGCGCGTGGGCGCAGTGCGGCAGCTTCCTGCGGATCAGTCTCTGGAGCTCCGGCGAGAACGTCGAGCCCCCGCCCCCGATCGACTGCACCTGCGACCAGTCGCCCTGCTCGAAGGCCGGGTGCTCGAGCAGCAGCCAGATCTGCGTGGTCACACCGCCCCAGCGGGTGATGCCCTCCTCGCGGGTCAGCCGGAAGATCTTCTCCGGGTCGAAGCGCCCGCTGGTCCAGACGTACTTGTTGCCCGAGTACGGTCCCCCGAGCGCGCAGCTCTGCAGGCCGGACACGTGGAAGAGCGGGGCCGTCGCGATCGACACCTGCCGCGGCGGCTCGACGTCGACGGGCGTGCCGTACATCACCGCGACCCGGCGCTGCGTGAACTCCATCATGCACAGGAAGGCGATCAGGTTGCGATGCGTCGCGATCGCGCCCTTGGGTCGCCCCGTCGTGCCGCTGGTGAACAGGATGACCGCAGGGTCGTCCTCGTCGATAGAGGCGTCGGGCAGGGGCGCGTCGAGGTCGTGATTCCAGAGCTCGGCGAAGCCGTCCTCCATCACGACCGTCGGGCAGCCCGGGTCCGCGCCCTCGAGCCGGTCGATGCGGCGCCGGTCGGCGATCAGGAGCTTGGGCTCGGTCAGCTCGAGGCCGTAGTGGATCTCGTCGGCCGTCCACCAGCCGTTCATGCCCACGGCGATCGCGTCGAGCGAGATCGTGGCCCAGAGCGACACGATCCACTCGGCGCTGTTGGCGCCCAGGATCGCGACCCGGTCGCCGGGCCCGATGTCGTACCGCTCCTGGAAGGCGCGCGCGACCGACGCCACCACGCGCACGTGCTCGGCGGAGCTCAGGCGGCGCCCGTCGTCGAAGACCCAGAGGTCCTGGTCACCGCGCTCCGCCGAGCGCGCGAGGATCTCGCGCAGATCGTGCGGCCGGTTGCGGAAGACCTGCAGCGGCACGCCGCCGACCGTCTCCCGGGTGATCTCGTAGGGCCCGCCGGGGCCGGCGAGCAGGGCGTTCGCTTCCTCGAGGCTGAGCTTGGGCTCCATGCCCGGGATTCAACCACAGCTGGGGCGCGGCGTGCTGGCAGGTCGCGGCTCTGGCCGGACCGGATCCCGTGCCCGGCGGAGGCCGGGTCCCGACGCAGCCGGCTACTGGCCCGGCAGCTCGATCGAGCGGCCGGCCGTCCAGCCGCCGTCGACCACGAGCGCGCTGCCGGTCACGAAGCTGGCATCGTCCGACGCGAGGAACAGGGCGGGACCGGCGATCTCCTCGGGCCGGCCGAGCCGCTTCATGGCGTGCCAGGCGATCATCTGGTCACGGATCGGCGCCGAGTCGTCCGACGTCAGGCCTGCCGTGAGCGGCGTGTCGATCAGGCCCGGGCACAGGCAGTTCACGCGGATCCCGTGGCGCGCGTAGTCGAGGGCGAGATTCTTCGTCAGCAGCACCACGCCGCCCTTCGACGCGTTGTAGGGCAGCGTGCCGCTCATGCCCTCGAGCCCCTCGACGCTCGCCAGGTTGACGATGCAGCCCGACCCCTGCGCGACCATGTGGCGCAGCGCGTGCTTGCAGGCCAGGAACGTCCCCTTGAGGTTGATGTCGACCACGCGGTCCCACTCGGCCACGTCGAGCTCGTGGGCGACGCCACCGCCGCCCACACCGGCGGCATTGACGAGCACGTCGATGCGCCCGAAGCGCCCGGCCGCGGTGTCGACGACCTCGCGCAGTCGATCCTCGTCGCGCACGTCGACGCCGTCCACCATCCAGGCCCCGGGCGCCGCCGCCTCGACGGCCTTCCAGGCCTCGGGGGCGGGAGCGTGGAGGTCCACACCCGCGATCGATGCCCCCTCATCGGCGAACCGACGGGCACAGGCCAGCCCGATGCCCGAGGCGGCGCCGGTGATGAGGGCGACGCGGTCGCGCAGACGTGTCATGAGGGTCTCCTTGGCGGGGCGCGATTGTCTCGCAGACCGCCAGAGAGGGCCAGCGCGTGGTGCGCCAGCGCGTGGTGCCCCAGCGCGTGGTGCAGCGCGTGGTGCCAGGTAACGCTCAGCTCGCCTCTCAGCGCGGCGCGTGGTGCCAGGTAACGCTCAGCTCGCCTCTCGGTGCGGCGCGTGGTGCCAGGTAACGCTCAGCTCGCCTCTCGGTGCCAGGCACCTGCCTCGGGCACCTGCCTCGTTCCCGGTGCCAGGCACCAGCCCGCTGGCACCAGCCCGCTGCGCCCCCGGGCGCCACGCATCGGCCGCCGCGGCCACATCCTCGCAGGGGAGTGCCGGAGGGGTCGATCCTATGTTCACTCGATTCGCGTGGGCCGTCGTGGTCTTCTCGATCTGCGCCTGGGTGTCGGCGCACAGCTGGGGAGGCGGGGGCGGCCCGGATCTCGATATGGCGATGCAGGCGCTTCTCGGTCGCTCCTGACCGGCGCCCACGACGCGCTGCGCCCTCAAGCGCACGCAGCAGAGTCCGAAGGGTGACGCACGGCTCCGGAGCGCCCTGCGCCCGGGTCGTGGAGGACCCCGATGCTCTTCGACCGCAGGGGTCGCCTGGCGTGGGCGGCCCTCCTGGCACTCGCCTGCAGCCCGATCGACCGTGGACCCGAGCTGCCGCCCGGCGCCTGGGTCGCCGGGGACGCCGGCTCCCTGTCACGCGTGCTCGCGCGCGTGGAGCACCGCGATGACCTGCCGATCGGCCGCGCCGCGACGGCCCTGCGGCATCGCATCGGCGGCTGCCGCCTGGTCTACGGGCACGACGCCGGGGGCTCGATCGCGGGCGCGCTGGCGGCTGCCGACTGTACGGGGTCGTTCGATCCGGGAGTGGCTGCGCTGCGCGGCGACGCCGGCCTCGCGCTCGCGGTCCCGGTCGGCGCGCAGGGACGGATCGAGGGCACCGCTCGCGTCGATGCGGCCGGAGGCGTCGAGCTCGACGCACGTCTCGCGCTGCCTGACGGCTCGGCGATCGCCCAGCTGCTCGAGCCCGCCGAGCAACCGCCCGGCCCCGGAGTCCTCAACGCGGACGACACCCTCCTGCATGCCCGGCTGCGCCCGGCCGCGGGCCTCGACATCGCGCGCCTGGTCCCGGACGGCAGCCAGGGCGCCGACCTGTTCCGCCTGAAGAGCCGGCTGTTCTCGGGTGTGGTCCTCGACGGGACCTGGGAGATCGCGGTCTACATGCCCGACGGCCCCACCGAGCTGCCGCCGATGGCGCTGGCCGTCGGCTTCCGCATGCGCGACGCGGCACTCGCGGCGGCGGACGAGTTCGTCGGCGAGCTGCGCCGGAACTGGCCGGTGCAGCAGAGCGCCCACACCTTCAGCGCGGGGCAGGGCGCGTGCCTGACCGAGCTGCGCGTGCTGCCGGGCCTCGCGCCCTGCTACCTGGCCACCGGCGACTCGCTGGTCGTGGGCTGGAACCCCGGGAGTCTCGAGCGCGCGCTCGCCCGCGGCTCGGTGGATGCGCCCGATGGCGCCATGGTCGTGCACCTGGAGCGCTTCGGCGAGGCCGACGCGCGCCTCGGCCGCGGCGGCGGCGAGACCCTGCGCCGGCTCGACTACGCCTGGGAGCGCCTCGAGGCGCGGCCGGAGCGCCGCGACGGGGCCTTCCATCTCAGCGTGCGCCTGGTCGTGGGAGACGCCTCGTGAGGGCCCGGGGGCTCGGTGCCGGGATCCTGGTGGTGCTGCTGGCCGGGCTGGCGAGCACCGGGTACGTGGCGGTGCAGCGGCTGGAACGCCAGCTGGAGATCGCGGGGATCTGCGACGCCGCGCAGGCCGGTGAATGGGCCGCGGCGGTCGCGCACGGCGAGGGGCCCACGGGGCCCGACGAGGACGGCCGCATCGCCGCCGAGTGCCTGTGCTGGGCCTACGCGGCGACCGAGCAGCTCGACGCCTGCGTCGCCCTGCTCGACCGCGTCATCAGCGAGCCCGGGGGGCAGGACTGGGTCCCCGACCTGACGCTGACGCGCATGCTGCTGCGCAAGCGCATCGAGGCCGGGCGCTATCCCGAGGCAGCCGAGCTGGCGCGACGTGCGACACAGGAGCATCCGGGTGACGTGGCGTTGCTCGAGCTCGAGCTGATGAGCCGCGGCTCGATCGAGGGCGAGAAGGCGGTCCTCGAGGACATGCGTGCGCGGCTGCGCAGGGGCGGCGACGAGGAGCGGCACGTGCGTCTCGTGGTGGCGGCCGGCTACGAGCGGCTCGGTGACTATGCGACCGCGCTCGAGGTGCTGGGTGACGTCCCGCCGCCGGCGGGGGATCCGGCGCAGCTCGCCTGGTTCGAGGCGCGAGCGGCGGCGCTCGGCTCCCTGGGCCGCGCCGATGAGCTGCGTGCCATGTACCGGCGCTGGGAGGAGCTCGGCGGGGACCCGCACGAGATCCGCGCGCGCTACGCGATCCGCCTCAGCCAGTTCGGGCTGGAGGATCCCGAGCACTCGCGCGAGGCCCTGCTGCGCCGGGCCATGCTCGACGAGGAGAACATCGCCGACGAGGGTCTGCGCCGCACCATCTACGAGCGCCTGATCGGGCGCCTGCTGGTCGACCAGAAGATCGACCGGGCGCTCGAGGTCTACGACCGTGCGGTCGAGCGCTTTGACCACATCCTGATCTCTCGCGAGGAGATCCTGCGCACCGCGCGCGCCGGCCGCATGTCGGACCTGACCGGGTCGGCCGAGGCCGGTCGCATCGTCTTCCGCCTCCCGGACGACGCGCCGACGGGCACCCTGCTGCTCTCGCCCCCCCAGGATGCTCCGGCCGACGCGCCCTACGAGCGCATCGCGGGCGGCGGGGCCGGTGCCACCCTCGAGGCCCGGCGGGTGAGCGGAAAGTACCCGTTCCGCTGGGTCTACATGGACGGGGACGGTGCGCCCCGGGCCTCCGGTAGCACCTGGGCAGACCGGGCCCTGACCTCGATCGACGTGCGCATCCGGCCCGCCCCTGAGCGTGCCTTCAGCGCCCCGACACAGGCGCCCGGAGACGGGCGACGCCGCGTCTTCGTGGTGATCAACGACTGCCAGGACTGGCGACTCACCCGGTACCTGCTCGCCCGCGGCGAGCTGCCGATGCACCGCTTCCTGCTGGACCGCGGCCAGAGCGCGGTGGTCGAGAGCTCGCCGGCCTTCACCGGCGCGGCCATGGAGAGCCTGGTCTGGCCCGATCGCGGCGAGCGCGCGACCTTCGTCGGCGTCGTCAACCGGCTGGGCCTCGAGCTCGCCGGCCTCGCCTCGGTGGGCGAGAATCCGTTCGCCTTCCTGCAGCCGCTGCTGCCCGAGGGCGAGACGCTCTTCGAGCGCATCGGCGCCGGCGACCGCGTGGCCCTGAACCTGCTGTTCTCGCACGGCCACGTCCGAGCGGGCCGTCATGCCGAGCTCATCGGCCCCGCCGGCCGCCGTCGGGCGCTCGAAGACCTGCGCGCCATGCGCGCGCTCCGCAGTGAGGAGATGGTCGACCTGCCGCCCGGCCTGACCATGCCCCAGTACCGCGCCGAGGTCCACAAGATGGCGGCCGAGCTGGATACGGCGGTCGACCTCGCGCGGGCGGGCGAGGTCGACCTGCTGATGCTGCGCGTCGAGCCGCTCGACATCATCACCCATGGCTTCTTCACCGAGCTGATGCGACCGATGCAGGACGACGGCCGGGCAACCCTGCTCTGGCCCTACCGCTACATCGACTCGCGCCTGCAGCAGGTCTATGCCGCTCTGGACGCCGACGACATCCTGGTCGTGATGTCGGACCACGGCATCCGCACCGCGCTCGAGCACGATGAGGACTCCTTCTTCGTCGCGGTCGGCCCCGGCATTCCGCACGGTCGCATCCCCGGCCGCCCGCACCTGCGCGGCGTTCCCGAGCTGATCGCACGCCTCCTCGACGTCGAGGCCGACTGGCCCGAGACCGGCCTCGCGACCTGGCTGCCCGATCCGACCCGACGCGCCGCCGCGCGCTAGCCCTGGCTGCTCGGAAGCCGGGCCCCGGGCGGGTGCTGCCCCGGGCGGGTGCCAGGTAACCGCTCTCGGCGCAACATCGGGCTGGTGCTACCCGGAGGCGGTGCCAGGTAACCTCTCCCGGAGCAACATCGAGCTCTTCCCTCTGAAGGGGATGCGCCCCGGTCACCTTGCACCGCCGCCGGGAGGGCATGCGCCGGTTGCCTGGCACCGGCGCACCGCACCGGCACCGGCACCGGGCGCACCGCAGCGTTACCTGGCACCGGGCACCGGCACCGGCACCGGGCGCACCGCAGCGTTACCTGGCACCGGGCACCGGCACCGGGCACCGGGCACCGGGCACTGGCACCGGCACAGCACCGCACCGGCGCACCCGCCACGCCCGACCTCCTCTACAATGCGCGGCCCCGCCGGGGTCGCGGTGGGGACAGGAGGGTGTTGATGTCGCGTCGAAGGGCGGCGGAGTGGCCGTGGTCCGGAACGGAGCGCTGGATTTGAGGCCTCTGCTCCACTTCCTGGTGATCGGGCTGGTGCTCTTCGTGGGCGATCGCGTCCTGGCTCGCTGGACCGCCGCACCCGAGCGTCAGCGGATCGTGATCGGCGCGGAGCGAGTCCGGCAGATCGAGTCGGACTTCGCGCAGCGCATCCGCGCGCTTCCCACCGAGCGCGAACGCGCCGCCCTGATCCGCGACGCGGTGGACGAGGAGATCATGTTGCGCGAAGCGCTGGCGCTCGGCCTGCTCCACACCGACGCCGTGGTGCGGCGGCGCGTGCTCCAGAACGCGCGCTTCATTGGCATGGAGCACGAGGACGAGCAGGCGCTCTTCGAGGAGGCGCTCGAGGTCGAGCTCCACCTGAGCGATCCGGTAGTGCGGCGGCGCCTGGTGCAGCGGGTGCGCATGATGATCGAGGGCGCCGTTCGCGAGGGCGCGCTGCCCGAGGAGGACGTGGTCGCCCACTACACGTCCACCCTGGATCGCTGGATCGAGCCCCGCGCGGTGGCGATCACGCACGCCTTCTTCGGCCGGGAGGAGTCCGACGCGCACGTGGCCCGGGCGGTCGCGGCCCTCGAGCGGATCCGATCCGATGGGCTCGGAGCCGACGAGGCCGTGCGCCTGGGCGACCCGTTCCTGCGCGGCCACGAGCTCGGTGCGCGCTCGCGTCGCGAGCTCGGGGGTATCTTCGGGCCGGCGTTCGCGGAGGCGGCCATCGACCTGCCGGCGGGCGAGTGGTCGGGTCCCGTCGAGTCCGCGTACGGCGTGCACCTGGTGCTCGTGCGCGAGGTCCGGCCCGAGCGTCAGCGACCGCTCGAGGAGGTGCGCCGCCGCGTGGCCGACGAGGTCTACGCGCGGCGCGAGCGGGAGCGCCTGCGTGAGGTCCTCGATCGCCTGCGCGAGCACTACGACATCGAGGTCGTGCTGGCGCCGGAGGCGCGCTCGTGACGGGCCGCGTTTGGCGCGCGGCGTTCGTGCTGATCGCGGTGCTGGGGCTGCCCGCGCTGGCGGCGGCACACGCGCTCGCGCCCTCGCTCCTGGACCTGCGCGTGGGCGCGGACGGCCAGGGCACCGCGCGTTTCAAGACCCCGTCGCTGCGGCCGACGGGCACCGAGATCTCGCCCGTGTTCCCCCCGGCCTGCGCGCAGGTGGGCGATCCCGGGGTCTCCGAGGAGGGGACCGGCACCGTCTTCGAGTTCACCCTGAGCTGTGAGGCGAGCGCATTGATCGGGCAGGTGGTCGGCTTTGGCGGGCTCGGCGATTCGCGCACCAACGGGCTCGTACGTGTCGAGCTACCCGACGGTCACGTCGTGCGCCGCGTCGTCGATGCGAGCCAGCCGACCCTGGTGATCCCGCGGGCGCCCACGGCCTGGCAGACCGCGGGCGAGTACGTGGCACTGGGATTCGGTCACATCCTGGGCGGGATCGACCACCTGCTCTTCGTGGCCGGCCTGATGCTGCTGGTGCGCGGCGTCCGGATGCTCGTCGAGACCATCACCGCGTTCACGATCGGGCACAGCATCACGCTCAGCGCCGCCGCCCTCGGGCTGGCGCGTGTGCCGGAGCGGCCGGTCGAGGTGGCGATCGCCGCCAGCATCGTGTGGCTGGCACTGGAGATCGCCCGGGAGCGCGAGCGGCCCGAGCGCCGAGGCTGGCGCCGACCGCGCAGCCTGGCCGCCGGCTTCGGCCTGCTGCACGGTTTCGGCTTCGCCGGGGCACTGGCCGAGGTCGGCCTGCCGCCCGGCGACATCCCGCTGGCGCTGGGAAGCTTCAACGTCGGGATCGAGCTCGGGCAGCTGACCTTCGTGGCGGCGCTGGTCGCGATCGTCGCCGCCCTTCGCCCGCTGCGCGTGCCGCTGCCGGCCTGGGGCACGACCGCGGCGGCCTACGCCATCGGTTCGCTCGCCTCCTTCTGGATGTTCGAGCGGCTGGCGCTCGCCCTGATCTGACGCGCCCGGCCGCGTCGCCGTGTCGCGCGCGCGCCGACGCGCGGTATGATTTCGTGGCCTGGGGGGAGCCTGATCATGCGCGAGAACCTCGGCCTGCTCATGACGAAGCGGGCCCGCATCAGCCGCAACCAAGAGGCGCTCGTCGAGCTCGAGCGCGCGCGGCGCTACTCGTACGCCGAGCTCAACGCCCGCGTGAACCGCGCCGCGAACGCGCTGCTGGCGATGGGCGTGGGCAGTGGCGATCGGGTGGCGCTGCTGCTGATGAACGGCGTCGAGTTCGTCGAGGCCTACTTCGGGGGTGCCAAGATCGGGGCGGTCGTCGTGCCGCTGAACTGGCGCCTGGTTGCCGACGAGCTCGAGTTCATCCTGAACGACTCGACCTCACGCGTCCTGCTGCACGATCCGGAGTTCGCCGAGACGGTCGGGGCCCTGCGTGAGCGCGAGCTGCCCGTCGAGCACTGGATCGAGACCTCGCTCGAGGGTGACGCCGGGAGCTGGCAGGCACTCTGCGCGGCCGCCCCGGATCGGGAGCCCGAGATCGGCGCGGAGGGCGATGACGAGCTCTTCATCATGTACACCTCGGGAACGACCGGCCAGCCCAAGGGAGTCGTTCACACGCACTCCTCGATGCTCTGGGCAAGCCTCACGACGCTCACCACCGTCGACCTGCGGGCCGATGATCGCTACCTGCAGGTGCTCCCGCTGTTTCACGTCGGTGCGCTCACGCCGATGACCGCGGGCCTGCATCGTGGTGGGAGCATCGTGATGATGCGCGCCTTCGATCCTGGTCGGATCTTCGGGACCATCGAGGAGGAACGCATCAACTGCATGTTCGCGGTGCCCGCGATGCTCCAGTTCATGTGGATCACACCTGGTCGCGAGAGCTCCGACCTGTCGACCCTGCGCTGGATCATGTCCGGCGCCGCGCCCCTGCCCGTGCCCACGATCGAGCAGTACGCGGGGATGGACATCCCGGTGCATCAGGTCTACGGCCTGACCGAGTCCTGTGGCCCTGCCTGTGTGATCAGCTCGGCCGACGCCATCCGGAAGGCCGGGTCCACGGGCCAGCCGTTCGTTCACACCGACATCCGGATCGTCGATCCGGAGGGCGCCGACGTCGGCGCAGGCGAGGTCGGCGAGATCCTGATCCGCGGGCCGCACCTGATGAAGGAGTACTGGAACCGTCCCGACGCGAGCGCCGAGACCCTGCGCGACGGCTGGCTGTACACCGGCGACCTCGCCAGTCAGGACGAGGAGGGCTTCGTCTACATCCAGGACCGCAAGAAGGACATGATCATCTCGGGTGGTGAGAACATCTATCCCGCCGAGATCGAGGAAGCCCTGCGCGGTCACCCGAAGGTCTTCGACGTCGCGGTCATCGGCATGAAGAGCGCGCGCTGGGGTGAGTCGCCCGCCGCGATCGTGGTGCCGATGCCGGGTGAGGCACTCACCGCGGGCGAGGTGATCGAGTACGCCGGCAAGAAGCTGGCGCGCTTCAAGGTTCCCCAGGTCGTGGAGCTGGTCGAGGCGATCCCGCGCAATCCCACCGGCAAGATCCTCAAGCGGGTGCTGAGGGACCAGTTCCCGGGCCCGGCGCCCGAGTAGCGGGATGGAGGCCAGCAGCGTCCGCGAGCTCCTGGCGCGGCAGGCCGCCGGCGGCGAGGTCTGCGTGCGCGGCTGGCTGCGCACGGCGCGCCACTCCAAGGCCGTCTCGTTCCTCGACGTGTCCGATGGCTCCTGCTTCGGCGGCATCCAGGTGGTGGCGCCGCCCGAACTCGACAACTACGAGCAGGATGTGCGCCATCTGCGCGCCGGCTGCGCGGTCGTTGCGCGCGGACAGCTCGTCGACTCACCCGCGAAGGGACAGCGCTTCGAGATCCAGGCCACGGCGGTCGAGGTCGTGGGGCAGGTGGGCGACGACTACCCGCTCCAGAAGAAGCGCCACAGCTTCGAGTTCCTGCGCGAGATCGCCCACCTGCGGCCGCGTACGAACTCGATCGGGGCGGTGTTGCGGGTGCGCAACGTGGCCTCGCGCGCCATCCACGAGTTCTTCCAGGAGCGGGGCTTCGTTCATCTGCACACGCCGATCATCACGGCCTCGGACTGCGAGGGCGCGGGGGAGATGTTCCGCGTGTCCACGCTCGATGCCGCCCAGCCGCCGCTGGCCGACGACGGATCCGTCGACTTCTCGCACGACTTCTTCGGCCGCGAGGCACACCTGACCGTCTCGGGCCAGCTCGAGGCCGAGATCGGCGCCCTGGCGCTCAGCAAGGTGTACACGTTCGGGCCCACCTTCCGGGCCGAGAACTCCAATACCAGCCGCCACCTGTCCGAGTTCTGGATGGTCGAGCCCGAGATGGCCTTCTGCGACCTGCGGACCGACGCCGACGTCGCTGAGGCCTTCCTCAAGCACGTCTTCGCGGCCGTGCTCTCGGGCGCACCCGACGACATGGCGTTCTTCAATGAGCGAGTCGACGACACCGTGCTCGAGACGCTGGAGCACGTGATCGCCAGCCCCTTCGAGCGCCTGACCTACACCGAGGCGGTCGAGATCCTCGAGGCGAGCGGCCGCGAGTTCGAGTTCCCGGTGAAGTGGGGCATCGATCTGCAGAGCGAGCACGAGAGGTTCCTGACCGAGGAGCACGTGCGCCGTCCGGTCGTCGTCACCGACTACCCGAAGGACATCAAGGCCTTCTACATGTATCTGAACGACGACGAGCGGACCGTGCGCGCCATGGACGTGCTGGTGCCCAAGGTCGGCGAGATCATCGGCGGCTCGCAGCGGGAGGATCGCCACGACGTGCTCGAGCGCCGCCTCCGCGAGTGCAACCTGGACGTCGAGGCGTATCGCTGGTACCTCGACCTGAGGCGCCACGGCTCGGTGCCCCACGCCGGCTTCGGCCTCGGCTTCGAGCGCGTCGTCCAGTTCATGACGGGCATGGGCAACATCCGCGACGTGATCCCCTTCCCGAGGGTGCCAGGCTACGCGGATTTCTAGCCGGGTGGCGGGTCTGGGGGCTGGTGCTGCCGGATCGATGCCAGGTAACGCTCTCGCGGGCTGCTGCCGGATCGGTGCCAGGTAACGCTCTCGCGGGCAACATCTCGGCGGCTGGCATGCTGGGGGTGCCGCGGCGGTCTGCCGGAGCGGTGCTCTGCCGGAGCGGTGCCAGGTAACGACCGAGAAGTTCACATCTCCGGGCGTCACGCGCGCGGGCTACGAGATCTGGACCACCGGGGAGGGGCGGCGCTCCATGAGGCCCGCGTAGAAGTCGTTGCCCTTGTCGTCCGTCACGATGAAGGCCGGGAAGTCCTCGACCTCGATTCGCCAGATGGCCTCCATGCCGAGCTCCGGGTACTCCTGCACCTCGACGCTGCGAATGCTGTGGTCGGCCAGGCGCGCGGCGGGTCCGCCGATCGAGCCCAGGTAGAAGCCCCCGTGGCGCGCGCACGCATCGCGGACCTGCTTCGAGCGGTTTCCCTTCGCGAGCATCACCATCGAGCCGCCTCGCGACTGGAAGAGATCCACGTACGAGTCCATCCGGCCAGCGGTGGTGGGCCCGAACGAGCCCGATGCGCGCCCGTCGGGCTTCTTGGCGGGCCCGGCGTAGTAGACCATGTGGTCCTTGAAATACCGGGGCAGATCGTCGCCGGCGTCGAGGCGCTCCTTGAGCTTGGCGTGGGCGATGTCGCGGGCCACGACCATGGGGCCGCTGAGGGACAGGCGCGTCGCCACCGGGTGTCTTGAGAGCTCGGCGAGAATCTCCGGCATCGGCCGTCGCAGGTCGATGTGCAGGACGTCGCCGCCCAGCTCCTCGGGCGTGATGTCGGGCAGAAAACGAGCGGGATTGGTCTCGAGCTGCTCCAGAAAGATCCCGTCGCGGGTGATCTTCGCGAGGATCTGCCGGTCGGCGGAGCAGGACACCCCGAGGCCGACCGGGCACGACGCGCCGTGCCGCGGGAGGCGGATCACGCGGACGTCGTGGGCGAAGTACTTGCCTCCGAACTGGGCGCCGATGCCGGTCTCGTTGCAGAGCTTATGGATCTTCTCCTCCCACTCCGGGTCCCGGAACGCACGGCCATGGGCGTTGCCGGTGGTCGGCAGGCCGTCGAGGTAGCGAGCGCTCGCGAGCTTGACCGTCTTCAGCGTGAACTCCGCCGAGGTACCGCCAATCACGAGTGCCAGGTGATAGGGAGGGCACGCGGAGGTGCCGATCGAGCGGATCTTCTCCTCGCAGAAGGCGACCAGCGACTCGGGATTCAGCAGCGCCTTGGTCTCCTGGTACAGGAACGTCTTGTTGGCCGAGCCGCCGCCCTTCGCCATGAACAGCAGCTCGTACTCGTCGCCCGGCTCCGTGTACAGCTCGATCTGGGCGGGCAAGTTCGATCCGGTGTTCTGCTCGCTGAACATGTCGAGTGGAGCCATCTGCGAGTAGCGCAGGTTGCGCTGCTGGTACACGTCGTAGATACCGTGGGCGAGGTGCTCCGCATCGTCACCGCGCGTGAGCACCTGGTCACCCTTGTGGCCCATGACGATCGCCGTGCCGGTATCCTGACAGCTGGGCAGCTCCCGACCCGCCGCGATGTTGGCGTTGGTCAGGAGCTCGAGGGCGACGAAGCGGTCGTTCTCTGAGGCCTCGGGATCGTCGAGGATCGCGCGTAGCTGCCCTAGATGTCCGGGGCGCAGCAGGTGCGAGACGTCGTCCATCGCCTCGTGCGCGAGCGCGCGCAGGGCCTCGGGCTCGACCCGGAGCATCTCGCGGCCGTCGATCTGGGTCGTCGACACCCCGACCGACGTGAGCTTGCGCCACGGTACGTCGGTATGGGCGAGCTCGAAGATGGGCTGGTAGTGAAAGTCCGTCATGCCGGGGGAGGTTAGCAGGGCCACCGGCCGGCTCCCGCGATCGTGGCGGACATGTCCGGGCCAAGTCTGTTGCCCCTGGGTACGGTGATGTTGCCGCGCCCGCGGTTACCTGGCACCAGCCCGCGGCACCGGCCCGGCACCAGCCCGCGGACCTGCCCGCCCGGCAGTTACCTGGCACCCAGGCGGCCGGGCGGTTACCTGGCACCCAGGCAGAAATCAGCGGCGGCGCCGAAGCAGCCGCCACCATCGCCGCCCCGTCCCTAACGGCCCGGGCGCACGAACAAGCCCCGGGCCTCGGCGGTCAGCAGGCCGCTGGCTCTCAGCTCGGCGCGCGCGAGCACGCCCCGGTTGCTGGCGCGCTCGGTGCGGACCTCGATGTCGATGTCCGCCTCGAGCGGCGTCGGCCGGCGGTAGCGCACTTCCAGCCGGCCCGTGAATCCGGCCCGGCCCTCGGCGACCAGGTGCCAGCCGAGAACATGGTCGAACAGCAGCGCCACGAAGCCGCCGTGCATCGCTCCCGGAGGGCCCTCGAGCTCACGGCCGGGCTGGGCCCGGCCGCGGGTCCGGCCGTCTTTGCACGTCAGCGGGGTATCGAGAAGGCGGGCCACGGCCGCTCCGAGCGAAGCGACCTCTCCGGGGGCCCATTTGCGGCCCGGGCGGACTTTCGAACTGCCATGACTGCTCGTCATCGGCTCCTACGCTAGCAGAGGGCCGGGACTCGAGCGCAGCTTCGGGCCATTGATGCCAGACCTGGCTGAGGAGTGAGTCGAGATCATGCCGGATCGCCCCGGAGTGGCGGGATTGGCTTGGATCTTGCCTCTCTAGCAGGTAGAGTGGCACTCAACCTGCGGCTCCGGGCCCCAAGATGCCCCCTGGAGGCTGGATATGGACGCGAAAATCCCCACTGGAGCCGAGAAGCTGGTCCAGTGCCTCGAGCGCGAGGGTGTGGAATACATCTTCGGGCTGTCAGGCGGCGCCGCCATGCCGATCTTCGACGCCCTGGTCGATTCGAGCATCAAGCTGATCCTGGTCCGCCATGAGCAGGGCGCAACGCACATGGCCGACGGCTATGCCCGCTCGACGGGCAAGCCGGGCATCGTGCTCGTGACCTCGGGCCCGGGCGCGACCAACACGGTCACCGGGCTGCTGACCGCGCTGATGGACTCGGCTCCCATCATCGTCATCACGGGTCAGACCATCTCGCCCATGCTCGGCAAGGACGCGTTCCAGGAGGCGGACGTCACGGGCATCACCTATCCGGTCGTCAAGCACTCCTACCTGGTGAAGGACGCCGCGCAGATCCCGCGGGTCATGCGCGAGGCGTTCCACCTGGCCACGACGGGGCGGCCGGGCCCGGTCCTGGTCGATGTTCCCAAGGACATCAGCCAGGGCCCGTGCGACGCGCCCTTCACCGACGAGCTCGATCTGCCCGGGTACACCGTCCCCTCGCGGCCCGATCCGGAGAGGATCCGGCGCACGGCGGAGCTGCTGTCGCGCTCCGAGCGTCCGCTGCTCTACGTGGGCCACGGCGCCGTGATCTCGGGCGCAGGCAAGGCGATCACCAGCCTGGCGGAGAAGCTGCGGGCCCCGGTCGTCACCACGCTTCTTGGCAAGGGCGCAGTGGACGAGATGCACCCGCTGCACCTGGGCATGATGGGCATGCACGGCACTGCCTACGCCAACAAGGCGGTGGTGGACTGCGACCTGATCATGGCCATCGGCGCGCGCTGGGACGATCGCGTGACCGGCCGCGTGTCCGACTTCTGCACCGGCGCCACGAAGATCCACATCGACATCGATCCTGCAGAGTGCGGGAAGATCATCGAGCCGGATGTCTTCGTCGAGGGCGACGCTCGCCTGGCCCTCGAGGAGCTGATCCCTCTCGTGGAAATGCTCGATACCGACCGGTGGCTGGCGCAGTGTGCGCAGTGGCGCCGCCAGTTCCCGCTGAAGTACCCGAAGAAGGGGGGGCTGCGTGCACAGCACGTGCTCGATCGGCTCAACGCCATCACGGCCGGACAGGCGATCATCACCACCGATGTCGGCCAGCACCAGATGTGGGCTGCGCAGTTCTGCCTGACGCGGTCGAATCGGCACTGGCTGTCCAGCGGTGGAGCCGGGACCATGGGCTTCGGCTTTCCCGCCGCGATCGGCGCGCAGTTCGCGCATCCCGACAAGAAGGTGTGGGCGGTGGTCGGGGACGGCGGCTTCCAGATGACCCAGTCCGAGCTCGCGACTGCCGCGATCAACGATCTCGGCGTCAAGTGCCTGATCATCAACAACAACTACCTGGGCATGGTGCGCCAGTGGCAGGAGATGTTCTACGACAACCGCCAGTCAGGCGTGGACCTGGTCGGCAACCCCGACTTCGTCAAGCTCGTGCAGGCGTACGGCATCCGCGCATGGCGCATCCGACGCGCTGGCGATGTCGACCGGATCCTGCAGGAGGCGCACGACCACGAGGGCCCGGGCGTGGTGGTTGCCGAGGTCGTCACGGAGGACAACGTCTTTCCCATGATTCCGGCCGGTGCGGCCGTGAGCGAGATGCTGATCGAGGCGCCCAAGCACCGCATGGAGAAGCCCGAGGGGAGCACCTGAGATGAGCGCACAGCCGATCCCGCTCGACGACGCACAGCCAGAGCCGCTCCACACGATCTCGCTCTTCGTCAACAACAAGCCCGGCGTCCTTGTCCGGGTAGCGCTCGCCTTCGCCCGGCGCGGCTTCAACATCGAGAGCCTCGTCGTCAGCCACGGTGCGGACGAGCGCTTCTCGCGCATCACGATCACCTGCCGGGGAGCGACGCGGGTGCTCGATCAGATGATCCGCCAGCTCGCCAAGCTCGTGGACGTGGTGCGCGCCGTCGATCACACCAGTGATGCGGCCTACGAGACAGAGATCGCGCTCATCAAGGTCGAGTGCCGCGCCGACGAGCGCACGGAGGTGCTCCAGATCGTGGAGCACTACAAGGCCAGGGTCGTCGACTTCGGGCCCGACTCGCTGATGCTCCAGGTCTACGGGCCGAGCGAGAAGCTCGACGCCTTCACCGAGCTGCTCCGATCGTTCCGCATCCTGGAGGTGATCCGGTCCGGAAAGCTGCTGATGGCTCGCGGGCGGCAGGTGACCTGAGCGGGTGGTGCGCTTCCGCGCTTTGTTTGGGCTCGGTGCGGCTGGCTGCTGGCTGCTCGGTGCGGCTGCTCGGTGCCAGGTAATGACTCAATTTCACGCTAGCGCGAACGATATCTGACAGGCGCCGCGTGGAGTTCGCATCGCTCGTCCTGCGCGGGCACGCGAATTGCTCTCTGGCAGCAGATGGGCCGGCCGCTTCGCTGTCATCGTCCGGGGACGTATCACCTGCTCACCAGTCGTTGCCAGCAGGCCAGGTTCTTCTTCCGGCCTGATGCACGGATCAATCGGGCCGTTCTCGTATGGCTGGCTCGTGCGCAGGAGCGCTGGCCGGGCGTCCGCGTCTTCGCGATCTGCGTGATGTCGAACCATCTCCACGTGCTCGTCGAGGATGTGGCTGGAGACCTGGCTGCGTGGTCGGCGTACGTGCTGGGCAATCTCGCGCGTTCGGTCAACCGTATTCGCGGGCGAGAGGGACAGGTGTTTGCCCGGCGCTACTCGGCCGAGCCGGTACTCGACACCGAGGCCCTGCTGGATCGGTTCGCGTACATCGTCTGCAATCCGGTTCAAGCCGGCCTCTGTGCCCGCGCGGCGGACTGGCCGGGGATCAACCTCTGGTCGCGTAGCGGGCAGATCGAGCGATGGGTCACGAAGCGCGGGGTGTTCGCCATCTACCCCCTCCCCGGGATGGGATCGCGAGGCGTGACGGAGGTCCGGGAGAGAGAGCGCGGGTTGGGCGAGGCACGCGCGCGCGCTGGGCTGGGTGTGCTGGGAGTGGCTCGGATCCTGGCGCAGCGGTGGCAAGACCGTCCGACCAGGCCGAAGCGTTCGCCACGGCCCATGTGTCATGCGGCGGATCGGGCCCTCCGCGAGGCGTTCGCCGAGGCCCACCGGGCATTCGTCGCAGCGTTTCGCGAGGCGTCAGCCCGGCTCCGAGAAGGCTTCGCCGGGGCCGTCTTTCCTCCGTGGTCCTATCCCCCGGGACGCCCGCTGGTACGCACAGGGGCGACCGCGTAGCCGGGATCGAGGCCCAGGGCGACGGGTGCGTAGGCCCGCCAGCGGGGAATGGCGTGTGCCGGAGTCCCGGGACCGCCGACCCTCGGGGTCTTGTGGTCCAGATGGGCGCAGCGTGAACCGCGATCGAGAATCCGAGTCGCCAAGCGGGCCCGGGCCCGATCTAGAGCGCGTAGAGAGCGGCGTACTCCGGATCGCGGGCGGCGATTTGGCGAGCGGTTTCCAGCATTACCTGGCACTGCTTGAACGTCGCGTCGTCCTGCATCTTGCCGTCGATCATCGCAGTCCCGCTACCGTCTGGCATGGACTCGACCACCCGTTTCGCCCAGGCGACCTCGTCTGGCTCCGGACTGAAGACGCGTTTGGCGATCTCGATCTGGGATGGGTGCAGGGACCACGCGCCGACGCAGCCGAGCAGGAAGGCGTTGCGGAACTGGTCCTCGCACGCGATCGGATCATCGATCGCACCGAACGGCCCGTAGTAGGGCCGCGCCCCGCTGGCGGCGCAGGCATCCACCATCCGGGCCAGCGTGTAGTGCCAGAGGTCCTGTTGGGACGTGGGCCTCTGCGCGTCGGGCTCGGCCGGATCGGGATCCGAGCGCACGAGGTAGCCCGGGTGGCCGCCGCCGACGCGCGTGGTCTTCATCCGGCGAGACGCCGCGAGATCCGCCGGCCCGAGGCTCAACCCCTGCATCCGTGGACTCGCCATGACGATCTCCTCGACATTGGCCACGCCGAGCGCCGTCTCGAGAATCGCGTGAACCAGGATCGGGCGTTCAAGTCCGGCGCGGGCCTCGAGCTGCGCAAGGAGCTGGTCGACGAAGTGGATGTCCCACGGGCCCTCGACCTTCGGGATCATGATGACATCGAGGCGGTTTCCCACCTCGCCCACGAGCCGCGTGATGTCATCCAGGAACCATGGGCTGTCGAGACTGTTCACGCGCGTCCACAGCTGCGTGGCCCCGAGGTCGTGAGTGCTGACAATGTCGATCAGCCCTTCGCGAGCCTGTGCCTTGCGGTCGGTCGGGACGGCGTCTTCCAGATTGCCGAGAAGCACGTCGACCTTCGTGGCGATGTCGGGGATCTTGGAAGCCATCTTCGGATTGCTCGGATCGAAGAAATGGATCATCCGGGTCGGAACAGCGGGAATCGCTCGGATTGGGGCGGGGGCGCCAAGGGCCTTGGGCTCGAAGAAGCGACGGGGGCTATGCATGGCACGCGAATCTACCACCCGGCCTGCGCCCGTGCTCTCACCTGGCCACACTCTACTGATGGGCCGGCGGTCGTCACCCGTCGGTGGCGGTGGTTATCTGGCACCGCTCCTAGCTCCGAGCAGGTTCCGGGCACCGCTCCCAGAGGCCGACGGTTGACGGGCACGCTCCGGCACCGACCGCCCCGGCTGGCCGCCCGGTGCCAGGTACCCGCCCAGGGCGCCCGCCGAGCCGCGAGCCAGCTGGGCGGTACCGCTGGCGCCGACGTGGGCCAGCGGAACCCGGACTGGAGGCGGCTGCTATGATTCGCCGTCCGATCCAAACAACCCCCGAGGAGAAGCACATGGCAGTCAAGGCTGGCGACAAGGTCCCGAGCGTCAACCTCAAGGAGCTGACGGGTGACGGCATCAAGGACGTCTCCACCGACGATCTCCTGGCGGGGCGCAAGGTAGTCGTGTTGTCGGTGCCAGGTGCCTTCACGCCCCTCTGCTCCGCACAGCACCTGCCCGGATTCATCGAGCACGCCGCCTCGATCAAGGGCAAGGGCGTGGATGAGATCGTGTGCATCGCGGTCAACGATCCCTTCGTCATGGACGCGTGGTCGAAGGATCGCGGAGCGGGCGACCGCGTCCGGCTGCTTTCCGATGGCAACGGAGAGCTCAGCCAGGCGCTCGGCCTCACCATGGACGGCAGCGGCGCCGGCCTGGGGATGCGGGGGCAGCGTTTCGCGATGATCGTGGACGACGGGAAGATCTCTCTGCTCAACGTCGAGGCGCCGGGCAAGTTCGAGGTCAGCGACGCGGAGACGATCCTCAAGGCGCTCTAGCCGGCCTCCGGGCCCGGGGTACCGTCCAGCCACTCGGCGCGGGACATGGAGCGCACCCGCAGACCGCCCGGTATTCGATCGATGCAGATCAGTCGCGGATTCTCGTCGTTCTCGCGCAGCTGCAGGTCGAGGCCGGGGAGTACGTCGCGATCGTGTGCGCCGCCGGGGCTCCAGGCCCCGCAGAGCGCGGCGCCGATCACGGCCCACCAGGGCTCATCCTCGGCCGCGCCGACCGCAGCCGTAGGGGCCGCCTCCGCACCGAGCTCGATGTGCAGGCCGCCCGACCCGGGCACCACCTCCAGCCGCGCGTGCTCGAAGGTGAGCGCCAGGCCCTCCGTGACCGCGGGGCGGTTACCTGGCACCGTCTCGACCCGCAGCAGCCGGGACCGCACGCGGGTCAGCGCTTCGAGGATCGGCTGGCGCTCCACGGCCCGAGCCTAGCCCAGGCGGCGCGGTGAGCGACGCTGCTACACTGCGCCGCCCGGAGGAGCCGTGACCGCGCCGCAACGACCACCCGGACTCGCCGAGCGCCTCCGGGAGCTGAGCACGCGATGGATCCTCCTCGGCATCGCGGTGGGCCTGCTCTCGGGCCTGGTCGCGGTCGTGTTCTTCGTCCTGCTCGAGTCGGCCAGCTGGCTGACGTTCGACTTGCTGGCCGGCAGCCCGCTCCCGCAGCCCCCGGGCGACGCGCTCTTCGAGAGCCACGAGCGCGCGCATGAGCCGCGCCGGTGGCTGTTCTTCGCGCTCCCGGCGATCGGCGGCCTGCTCTCCGGGCTGGTCGTATACCGGTTCGCACCCGAGGCGGAGGGCCACGGCACCGACGCGGTCCTGGCCGCTTTCCACACCCGGCGCGGGGAGATCCGGGGCCGCGTGCCCCTGGTCAAGGGCCTGGCGACCATCCTCACACTGTCCACGGGCGGCAGCGCGGGCAAGGAGGGGCCGATCGCGCAGATCGGCGCGGGCGTGGGTTCATGGCTGGCCTCACGTCTCCAGCTCAGCTCGCGCGATCGCCGCATCCTGCTGCTGGCGGGCATGGCCGGCGGACTCGGCGCGATCTTCCGGGCGCCTCTGGGAAGTGCGATCACGGCCATCGAGGTCCTGTACCGGGAGGACTTCGAGTCCGACGCCCTGATCCCCTGCGTGATCTCCTCTGTGACGGCGTACGTACTGTTCATGCTCCTCATCGGGGGCGAGCGCATCTTCGCTGTGCCCGCCCTGTCCCTCGTCGCGCCCATCGAGATGCCGGGCTACCTCCTCCTGGCGCTCCTCACGGTCCCGATCGGCCGCGCCTACATCCGCATCTTCTATGGAACCCGCAACCAGCTGTTCCGCCGCATACCCGGGCCGAGGTGGGTGCGGCCGATGCTCGGAGGTCTGGGCGTCGGGATCATCGGGCTCTGGGTCCCCGAGGTCTACGGTGCCGGCTGGGGGTACATCCAGCAGGCCCTCGATGGTCGGTTGCTGCTGCAGACGATGGCGCTGATCGTGGTCGCGAAGATCCTCGCGACCTCGCTCACGATCGGCTCCGGCGGCAGCGGCGGGGTCTTCGGCCCCACGCTCTTCATCGGGGGGATGCTGGGCGGCGTGATCGGATACGGCGGAGCTCAGCTCGCGCCCGCCCTGTTCCCCCATCCGGAGGCGTATGTGCTGGTCGGGATGGCGAGCTTCTTCTCGGGGGTCGCCAGCGCGCCGATCGGCGCGATGCTCATGGTCACCGAGATGACGGGCGGCTACGCGCTCCTGCCGCCGCTGATGATGGTGTCGGTGGTCGCGATCCTGCTCATGCGCCAGACGTCGATCTACGAGCACCAGGTCAAGGATCGCTTCCATTCGCCGGCCCACGTCGCCGATCTGACGATCAACGTGCTGGAGAAGATGAAGGTCTCCGACGTCTTCGAGACGGCCGCCGACGTGCACACGGTCTCACCGGGCACCGGGTTCGAGCGCCTGCGCTCCCTGATTCTGGTCGCCCGCGAGGCGACCGTCCCGGTGATCGGTACCGATGGCGAGCTCGTCGGCCTGGTCACGGCCGAGCAGCTGCGGCCGGTCATGGACGACCGGCAGCTCGAGCACTTCGTCGTGGCCGGCGACATCGCCGCACCCCCGGCCTCGGTTTACCCCGACGACGACCTGTACCGGGCTCACGAGCTCTTCCGTCAGACCGGGTGTCCTCAGATCCCCGTCCTGGATCCGGCGTCCTCCGAGAACGGGGGCGTCTCCATCGTGGGAATGCTCGACTACCGCCAGATGATGCGAGCCTACGAGCGCGAGCTGGCGCGCCGGCGTGAGGACGCGGCCTGACACCCGGCCCCGGCGTCGTACAACCGGTGCCAGGTGCCCGGCACCGGATGTCGGTCCGGCTCGGTTACCTGGCACCGCGACTGAGTCGCGACAGCAAGTCGCAAGCCAGCTCGGAACAAGTCATAGTGACTCGACCGGTTACCTGGCACCGCTGGTCAGCCCGGCGAGCACCGCCGCTTGCCCGCATGCTCACACGCCGAGGCGCTGGAGCTGCTCGCGGGCGGCGATGGCGAAGGCGTCGATCTGGGTGCGGAAGGCGTCGACGTCGGCGTTCCCACCCATCACGCCCTTCATGTATCGCGACATCACGCCCTCGACGATGGCCGCGAAGCGCCAGTACTGGAAGGCGCGGTAGTAGTCGATGCGCGACAGGTCGCGGCCGGTGAGCTCGGTGTAGCGCGCCATCAGCTCGGCGCGGTCGGGGAAGCCTCCGGCGACGCTCGGCGCCATGGCGGCGCCTCGCTGGGCGCTGGGGTCGTCCTCGCCCGGCTGCGCCCAGCCATTGAGCAGGTAGCCCATGTCGGCGAGCGGATCGCCGAGCGTGCACAGCTCCCAGTCGAGCACCGCCGCCACGCTACCGTCGTCGGCGGTGAGCGTGTTGCCGAGCCGGTAGTCGCCATGGACGATCGTCGCGCCGACCTGCTCGGGCGCGATCTTCTCGAGCAGGCCGTGAACCTCGTCCATCAGGGGCAGCTCGCGCGTCCGGGTCTTCTCCCACTGGGTCTGCCAGCGCCGCAGCTGCCGCGCCAGGTAGGCCTCGCGCCGCCCGAGGTCGCCGAGACCGACGGCGTCGATGTCCACCTGGTGCAGCGCGGCGAGAACCTCGACCAGGGCGTGGCCGATCCGCTGTCGCGCCCCGGGATCGAAGTGGGACTCGACCTGGGCGGCGGATGCGAGGACGTGGCCGTCGATGAACGCCATCACGTAGAACGGTGCCCCGTTGACGGCGTCGTCCTCGCACAGGGCCAGGGCGGGCGGTACCGGGACCGGGGTCGGGGCGAGCGCCGCGATGATCCGGTGCTCGCGCGCCATGTCGTGCGCCGTGGCGATCACCGCGCCCAGTGGCGGCCGGCGCAGCACGTAGTGCTCGCCGCGGTCGTCGGTCACGCGGAAGGTCAGGTTCGAGTGGCCGCCCGTGATCAGCTCGAAGCGCAGCGGGGGGCGCAGCCCGGCGACGTGTGCCTCGAGCCACGCGGTCAGGGGCGCGGGATCGATCCCGGGGACGTCCGTTCCGGTGGTCACGCGCCGGCCGGTCCGACCAGCGTGGCGAGCTCGTCGTACCACACGGTCGCGCCGCCCCAGAGCTGCTCGCTGCCGAGCAGGCGCTTGTAGAAGTAGTGCAGATCCAGCTCCCAGGTGAAGCCGATGCCGCCGTGGATCTGGATCGCGCTGGCGCCCACCTGGGGATACTCGTCGGCGGCCCAGGCACGTGCCATCACGGCCGTGCGGTGCCGCTCGGTGTCGTCGGCGTGATCGGCCGCCCAGAGCGCGTGGTAGGCGCCGGCCCGGCCGAGCTCGACGGTCTGCAGGCTCTCGGCACAGAGGTGTGCGACCGCCTGGAAAGCGCCGATCGGCTTGCCGAACTGCTCGCGCGTCTTGGCGTACTCGACGGCGCGCTCGTGTGCCGCCCGGGCCGCGCCGAGCGCATCGAGTGCGATCCCGAGCAGCACGCGGTCGAGCGCGGGCGCGAGCGCCCCGACGTCGCCGAGTCGCTGCCCCGGCGCGCCGTCGAGGCGCACCCGGGCCAGGCGTCGCGCGCCGTCGACGTCGGGCGTGGGCTGCACCACGACGCCCGGCCCGGCGGTGTCGATGGCGTAGACGCCGTCGTCGGTCGTGACCAGGAGCACGTCGGCCCAGGCGGCGTCGATCACCTCGGACTTCTCGCCCGTGACGCGGCCCGCGTTCGCGGTGCAGCCGGGCGTGCGCCAGGCACGCGGGTCGGCCCCGGTCTCCATCAGCGCCAGGGTCCCGATGCGGCTGCCGTCGGCCAGGCCGGGCAGCAGCTCGGCGGCGTCGAGCGCCAGCGCCGCCGAGACCGCGCCGACCGCGGATGAGAGGTAGGGCGCGGGCAGGACGACCCGCCCCATCTCCTCGAGCACGATGCCGGCCTCGATCATGCCGGCCCCGGCGCCGCCGTGTGCCTCGGGGACCAGCAGCCCGACCAGGCCCAGCTCCGCGAGCTGCTTCCACACCCCGGGATCCCGGCCGACGGGGTCCTCCCAGAGCTGGGCCGTGCGCTCGATGGGCGCCTGCTCCGTGAGCAGGCGCCGCACGGTGTCGCGGAGCTCCTCCTGCTCGCTGCTGAGCTCGGTGTCCATCAGGAGCTCCGGGGCAGGCCGAGCACGCGCCCGGCGATGATGTTCCGGTTGACCTGCGAGGTGCCCCCGGCGATCGAGGTGGAGCGCACGTACACGCGATCGTGTCCCCAGCGGCCGCCGTTCGCCGCCGCTCCCAGTGCCTCGCCGGCGGCCCTGGCGAGGCGGTTCTCGACGTCGGACCAGATCAGCTTGATCAGCGAGCCCTCGGGTCCCGGTGGTCGCCCGTGCGCGGCCTGCGAGATCGCCCGATCGGCCAGCGCCTTCATGTTCTCGGCCATGGCGTAGGCGCGCATGATCTCGTGGCGCGCCACGGGCGCGTCGAAGGCGCTGCCGTCCCCGCGTGGGGTGGCGCGCGCGTCCGCGATCAGCTGCGCGACCTTCTTGCGGACCCGCAGGTGGAGCGACGCCACGCCCGCGCGCTCGTGCGAGAGCGTCGTCAGCGCCACGCGCCAGCCGTCGTGCAGCGGGCCCAGGAGCGCCGACTTCGGCACGCGCGCGTCCGTGAAGAAGAGCTCCGCGAACTCCTCGGTGCCCGCGATCGTGCGCAGCGGCCGGGCCTCGATGCCGGGAAGAGTCAGGTCCACGAGCAGGCAGGAGATGCCGCGGTGCTTGCCGGCGTCGGGATCGGTGCGGACCAGCAGCTCGCACCACTGCGCGTGGTGGCCGAAGGTGTTCCAGATCTTCTGGCCGTTGACGATCCAGGCATCGCCGTCGTCGACGGCGGCCGTTCGCAGGCCGGCGAGGTCGCTGCCGGCCTGCGGCTCGCTGAAGCCCTGCGACCAGATCTCGTCGCCGCGCAGCATCGGGCGCAGGAAGCGCTGCTTCTGCTCCTCGGTGCCGTACTCCATGATCGCCGGCGCGATGTTCGACAGGCCGATCGGGTTCAGCGGCCCGGGAGCGTCGGCGCGCGACATCTCCTCCGCGTACACGAGCTGCTCGACGACGCCGGCCTCGCGGCCGCCGTACTCGCGCGGCCACGACAGCGCCGCGTAGCCGGCGTCGGCCAGCCTGCGGTTCCAGTCGCGAAGCTGCTCCCGGTGGGGGCCGTCGAGGGCCGAGCCGTGTCCCTCGCCGCGCAGCTGCGGGTCCAGGTTGGCCTCGATCCACGTGCGGAGCTCGGCGCGGAACGCCTCGGCCCCCGGTCCGTAGTCGAAGTCCACGCCGCGCCCCTAGATCGCGCGCTCGCGGTCCTGCCAGTAGGGCTCCCGCAGCTTGCGCTTGTACAGCTTGCCGTTCGGATCGCGCGGCAATGCGTCGACGAAATCGATGCTGCGCGGCCGCTTGTACTTGGCGAGCCGCTGCTCGCAGTGCGCGAGCAGGTCCGCCGCGAGAGCCTCGTCGGCCACGTGGCCGGGCGCGGGCTCGATCACGGCCTTGACCTGCTCCCCCCAGTCGGCGTCGGGGATCCCGAAGACCGCCGCATCACCGACGGCCGCGTGCTCCAGCAGAGTGGCCTCGACCTCGGCGGGGTAGATGTTGACCCCGCCCGAGATGATCATGTCGATCTTGCGGTCGCACAGGAACAGCCAGCCGTCCTCGTCGAGGTAGCCGACGTCGCCCGCGGTGAAATAGTCGTCGATCCGGCTCGAGCGCGTCTTGCCGGGATCGCCGCCGTACTCGAAGTCGGAGAGCAGCTTCAGGTAGACGTTGCCGATCTGATTCGGACCCAGCGGGTTGCCGTCGTCGTCGTAGATGCGCACGTCGGCCCCGCCGCCCCAGGGGCGCCCCACGGTGCCCGGACGGGCGAGCCACTCGCGCGGCTTGGCGAGCGTGCCGCCCCCCTCGCTGGCGCCGTAGTACTCGTAGACGACCGGGCCCCACCACTCGAGCATGCGCTGCTTCACGTCCACGGGGCAGGGCGCTCCGGCGTGCAGTACCTGGCGCAGCGACGACAGGTCGAAGCGCTTCCGGTCGGCGTCGGGTAGCTGGAGCAGGCGGTGGAACTGCGTGGGCACCATCTGCGTGGTGGTCACGCGGTGGCGCTCGATCAGCTCGAGCGTCTCCAGCGGCGACCAGCCGTCCATCAGCACGACCCGGTGGCCGTAGTGCAGCGAGAACCAGGCGTAGGAGAGGGCGGCGAGGTGGTACATCGGCGAGCCGCAGAGGTGCACGCCGTCTCCACCCGGAGTGATGTCGAACTTCGCGAGCTGCTGTCCGTAGAGGTGCGCCTGCTGGTCGGGATCCATCTCGACCATGGCGCGGCGCACGCCCTTGGGTCGGCCGGTGGTGCCGGAGGTGTACTGGAGCATCTGACCGGCACAGCGATCGTCCGGACGGCTCGCGGGCTGTCCCGAGCGGAACGCCGCGAGCTCCCGGAACCCGGGGATCTCACCCACCGCCAGGCAGGTCGCGGGGGCGAGCCCGGCCTCGCGCGCGGCCGCGCCGACCTGCTCGCCGAAGCGCGCGTGCGCGATGAACGCCGATGCCTTGGAGTCCGCGAGCACGTGGGCCATCTCGGGCGCGGTCAGGTGCGTGTTCAGCGGGGTGATGTACCAGCCGGCCTGCATCGCGGCCAGGTAGGCCTCGAAGACCTCGGCGCCGTTGGGCAGCGCGATGGCCAGCGTGGCCCCCCGTCCGAGACCCTGCGCGCGCAGGGCGTGCACCAGCTGGTTGGAACGGGTCAGCAGATCGCCGGCAAGCACCTCGCCGCGGTCCGGAGTGACCAGCGCCACCTCGCCCGGTCGCGCGGCGGCGGTCAGCCAGAAGGAGTTGAGGCCGGATTCCAAGAAAGTCCTCGTGGTAGAGTTGCGATCGCCAATTCTGCCACATCCGGGGAGGCCCATGGCCGGCAATCCAGACGCCGCGAGGCCCGTGTTCGAGAGCATCGAGGCGGGGCAGCGCATTCCCGAGCTGGTGCGAGTGACCGATCTCGCCCACTGGAACCGCTACGCCGCGATCAACGACGAGTTCATTCCGATCCACATGGATCCGGCGGCTGCCCACGCGGTCGGTCAGCCGGACGTCTTCGGCATGGGCAACCTGCGCGTCGCGTACCTGCACGCCATGCTGGACGACTGGCTGGGCGACGCGGGCGACGTCGCGGCGTTCGAGTGCCAGTTCCGCGGCTTCAACTTCAAGGGCGACGAGCTCGAGGCCGCCGCCACGGTGACCGGGAGCGAGCAACGCGATGGTCTCCAGCTCGTGCACGTGGACCTCGCGGTCCACAACCAGCGCGAGGAGAACACCACTCCGGGCACGGCGACCCTGGTCCTGTTCCGGGACGGCAAGGCGGCGATGCCCGCGGCGGCGCCCGCGGGCGGCAGCGGCGAGAAGCGCGAGCGCGGCGTCTGGCTCGACGACGAGACCCTGTCCTGGCTGGGTCGCTCGACCGAGCCCTACCAATCGCTGCCCGTGGGCGCCAATGACATCCGGCGCTGGTCGATGGCCGTGCACTACCCCGAGCCCTCGCCGGCGCGCTACTACGATGAGGCGGTCGCGAAGCAGGGCGCGTGGGGCGGACTGGTCGCGCCGCGCGACTTCAATCCCTTTGCCTGGATGCAGGGCGTGCAGAACCGCATGCCCTGGATGCGCGGCGTGGGGACCGAGCCGGGCGAGCGCATACTCAACGGCGGTCAGCGCAGCCTGCACTTCGAGCGCATCCGCCCCGGCGACGTGATCACCGCGCAGCTCTCGCTGACCGACGCCTACGAGCGGGACGGTCGGCTCGGCACCATGCTCTTCCTGATCACGGAGACGCGCTGGACCAACCAGGACGGCAAGCTCGTGCGCCTGGGATACATGACCACCATCTACTACTGACGCACGGCGGGGACGGGAGCATGGCTCGACTTGGATTCATCGGCCTGGGCAACATCGGCGGGGCGATCGCGCGCAACCTGCTCGAGGACGCGCACGAGCTGATCGTGCACGACGCCGATCGTGAGCGCGTCGAGGACCTGGTCGAGGCCGGCGCGCAGGCCGCGATCGACGCGGCCGATGTGGCGCGACACAGCGAGATCAGCTTCCTGTCGCTGCCCACGCCCGACGTGGTCGACGCGGTCGCGGCGAACTGGCTCGAGGGCGCGGCCGCCGGCAGCGTGCTGGTCGACCTGTCCACCGGCTCCCCGGCGCGCGCACGGGCGCTGGGAGAGCGCGTGCGTGCGGCGGGCTGCGAGCTGCTCGACTGTCCGCTCACCGGTGGTGCGCCGGGCGCGCAGATGCGGATCCTGATGTTCATGGTCGGCGGCGATGTCGCGGTCTACGAGCGCGTGCGGCCGGTGCTCGAGAAGATCGGCCGGGCGAGCTTCCACCTGGGCGATCAGGGCAAGGGCATGGCGGGCAAGCTGGTCAACAGCGCGGTCGCCTTCAGCGCGACCTGGGCGTCGATCGAGGCGCTGGCACTGGGCAGCAAGGCCGGAATCGACCTGCGCACGCTGGTCGACATGCTGCGCACCGGCGGCGCGGGCAACTTCTACCTCGACCGGATGGTGGACGGGATCGGCAACCGCGGTGCCCCGACGCAGTTCGCGCTCGGGCTGGCGGCGAAGGACGCTGCCCTGATGCTCGAGCTCGGCCGGGAGACGGGGGTCCCGACGCCCGTGCTGGCGCAGATCGAGCAGGTGCTGGTCAGCGCGATCGGTGCGGGGCTCGGCGACGCCGACTGGTCGGACCTGCCGGCCCTGATGGAGCGGCAGGCGAACCTGCGGCTCGAGCTGCCGCCGGCGGACGACGGCAAGGCGTGAGCGCCGCGCCGCTCGAGGGCGTGCGCGTCGTCGATCTCACGACGGGCATCCCCGGCGGCTACGCCGGCAAGCTGCTGCGCGACGCGGGCGCCGACGTGCTGCACGTCGAGCCGCCAGGCGGCGATCCGCTGCGCGCCTGGTCCGCATCGGAGCGCTCGCGCGACGCGCACGGGGACGGTGTGCTCTTCCGCTACCTGCACGGCGGCAAGCGCTCGCTGGTGCTCGACCTCGAGCGAGGCGCGGATCGCGCGCGCCTGTTCGAGCTCTACGCCGGCGCCCGGCTGGTGCTCGAGAGCGGTGCGCCGGGGCGGCTCGACGCGCTCGGCCTCGGCGCGGGCGCGCTGCAGGCGCGCAGTCCCGCGGCGTCGCTGATCTCGATCACGCCCTTCGGTCAGACCGGTCCCTGGTGCCAGCGGCAGGCGAGCGAGTTCCTGCTGCAGGCCTGGTCCGGCTGCATCGCCTGCCGGGGACGCGGCAGCCGCGAGCCCGTGCAGATCGGCGGGGGCCTCGGGGAGTGGGTGGGCGGGACCTGCGCCGCGGTCGCTGCGCTGGCGGCGCTGCGGCGCGCGGATCGCTGCGGCCGCGGCGATGCGCTGGACGTGTCGCTGCTCGAGGCCATGACGCCCACGTTCACGAACCTGGCGACGGTCTGGGGCGCGCTCTCGGGGATCGGGGATCTGCCGTTCGCCGACGAGTTCCCCTCGGTACACCCGACCCGCGACGGCTGGATCGGCTTCTGCATCTTCACGGGACAGCAGTGGAGCGACTTCACGCTGCTCATCGAGCACCCCGAGCTGCGCGAGCAGCGCGACCTCGACACCATGATGGGGCGCATCGCGCGCGGCGACGAGATCCGCGGTCTGATCGACGCCTACTGCGCGCGCTTCACGACCGACGAGCTCGCGGAGCGCGCCGAGCTGCTGCGGGTGCCGGTGGCGCCCATCGGCAACGGCGAGAGCCTGCCGCGCATGGAGCACTTCGGGCGGCGCGGCAGCTTCGTGCGCAATCCGCGCGGTGGCTTCCTCCAGCCGCGCGTGCCGTATCTGCCGCAGCGCTGGGATCCGCTACCCGCCGCCGCGGCGCCGCGGCTCGATGAACACGCCCGTGCGACCGATCCGCCCCCCGTACCCCCGCCCGCACCGCGCGATCCGTGCGCCGACGACGCCGGTCCTCTGGCGGGCGTGCGCGTGCTGGACCTGACGGCCTTCTGGGCCGGACCCCACGCCGGGCTGACGCTCGCGGCGCTGGGCGCCGACGTGATTCACGTGGAGTCGATCCAGCGGCCCGACGGGATGCGCTTCGGCTCCGTGCGCCCGCCCGGCAGCGACGACTGGTGGGAGTGGGGGCCCACGTTCCACGCCGCCAACCTCGGCAAGCGGGGCATCACGCTGGATCTGTCGCGCCCGCGCGGCGTGGAGCTGGCCCGTGCGTTGATCGCGGTCTCGGACGTGGTGATCGAGAACTTCTCGCCGCGCGTGGTCGAGCAGTTCGGCCTCGACGCGGACGGTGTCGCGCGGGCCAACCCGCGCGCGATCCTGGTCCGGATGCCGGCCTTCGGGCTCGACGGTCCCTGGCGCGAGCGCGTGGGCTTCGCCCAGACCATGGAGCAGCTGACCGGCATCGCCTGGCTCACGGGCTATCGCGACGACGGACCCATGAACGCCCGCGGCCCGATGGATCCGCTCGCCGGGCTGCACGCCGTGCTCGCGGTGCTCCTGGGCCTCGAGCACCGCGACCGCACGGGCGAGGGCGGTGCGATCGAGTCGATCATGGCCGAGACCGCGCTCTCGGTGGTGGCGGAGCCAGTGCTCGAGCACGACGTCTGCGGCGAGCTGCTCACGCGCGACGGCAACCGCTCGCGCCGCGCCGCCCCGCAGGGCGTCTACCCGTGCGCGCCGGGCGCCGGCGCTGCGGCGCGCTGGGTCGCACTCTCGGTCGAGACCGGGGCCCAGTGGCGCGCACTGGCGCGGTGCATCGGCCGGGAGGATCTGGCGGACGACCCGGGGCTGGTCGACCGGCCGGGTCGGGCCGCGCGCCACGACGAGCTCGACGCGGCCATCTCCGCGTGGTCCAGCGGGCTGGAGCCCGATGCCGCCCTGGCCGCGCTGCTCGAGGCCGGCGTGCCCGCGGCGGCGGTGACCGGCTCGCGGCGCGCGGGCGACCTCGAGCAGCTGCGCGCGCGCGGCTTCTTCGAGCCGGTCGCGCACCCGGTCATCGGCGAGCACCCGATGCCCGGCATGCCCTGGCGCTTCGAGCGCGGCGCGAAGCGCACCTGGACCCGCCCCGCGCCGCGCATCGGCGAGCACAACGCCGAGGTTCTCGGCGCGCTGCTGGGGCTGAGCGAGGCGGATCTCGAGGAGCTGCGCGCCGAGGGCATCATCGGTGCGCGCCCGCTGGGCCTCTGAGGGCGGGCTAGTCGCCGAGCACCGCAGCCGCGGCGTTGAGGGCGCCGACCGCGGCGGGGATGCCCGCGTACTGCGAGGTCTGCATCAGCACCTCGATCAGCTCCTCGCGCGAGATCCCGAGGTTCAGCGCGCCCGCCAGGTGCCCCTGGAGCTCGTTGGTCTTCCCGAGCGCCGCGAGCTGCGCGACCGTGCACAGGCTGCGGCTGCGCACGTCGAGCTGCGGCCGCGACCAGAAGCCGCCGAAGCAGAAGCGCGTGACCATCTCGAAGAACTCGGGCGCGAGCTTCTGTCCGGGCATGCCCGGGCCGTCTCCCGTGCGCTCGCCCCAGAGCTTGCGCGTGACCTCGGTCCCTCGCTCCATCAGCTCGTCCGACATCGGATCCTCCTCGATCTCGTTGTGCTCAGTCTCGACCGAGCAGGTTGACGGTGCACACGCTGCCGCCGCCGACGAGGTGCGCGAGTGCGATCCGCGCGCCCTCGACCTGGCGCGGGCCAGCCTCGCCGCGCAGCTGCTGCGTGATCTCGAAGATCTGGGCCAGGCCCGTCGGGCCCCCGGGGTGGCCGCGCGCCACCAGGCCGCCATCGGTGTTGAACGGGATGCGGCCGCCCAGTGACGTCTGCCCCTCCTCGACCAGCTTCTCGGCCGCGCCCTCGGCACAGAAGCCGAGCAGCTCGTAGTACTCGAGCTCCTCGTTCGAGAAGGCATCGTGCACCAGGGCCAGGTCCACGTCGTCGGGACCGAGCCCCGCGGCCTCGTACGCCTCGAGGGCCGTGTCGCGCGTCATCGTCGCGGGGCCGACCACGGGTCCCACGAAGGTGTGGCCGGGGGAGTAGGTCTCGGTCTGAAGCGCGGACGAGAGCGCGCGTACCAGCGGCCGCCCGGGCTGGAGCTCGCGCGCCAGGTCGGCGCGCGCCAGGATCGCACACGCCGCGCCGTCGGAGACCGGGCAGGCCATCATCGCGGTCAGGGGCTCGGCGACCATCGGGGCAGCGAGCACCTCGTCGACCGTGATCTCGTGATCGGCGCGACGGTGGCAGCGCGGATTGGGCGCGCCGTGGTTCCAGTTCTTGGCCGCGATGCGAGCGAAGTGCTCGGGTCGCGTGCCGCGCTCGTGCATGCGTCGCATCGCCCAGAGCGCGAAGTACGCGGCCGGCAGGATGGGGCTGTCGATCTGGTCGCGCCCGGACCCGCGGCCCCCTCCGCCGCTGGCCAGGTCCGTCATCTTCTCGAAGCCCAGCGCCATGGCCACGTCGGCGCGACCGCTGGCGACCGCGCTGGCCGCCTCGCGAAACGCGATCAGGCCGGTCGCCGAGGCGTTCTCGACGTGCGTCACCGGGAGCCCGGTCAGGCCGAACTCCTTCATGATCTTGATGCCGGTCATCGGCGACGCCTGCATGTAGCCCACGAAGGCCTCGCCCACGCGATCGAAGCCGATCCCCGCGTCGTCGAGCGCCTCGAGCCCGGCGCTGCGCGCCAGCTCGGTCTGGGTGCGGTCGCGGTGCTGGCCGAACGGTGTCATGCCCACGCCGATCACGGCGACGTCGTCGAGCTTCATCGTCCGGCCTCGGCGGGCGTCAGCGGTCGGAAGCGATAGATCACGACCTCGCGCCCCTCGGCGTCGGTGCGCAGCACCTCGAGGTCGAGCTCGAGCTCCATGCCCATGCGCAGCTCGTCACGCGCGCCCGAGAGCACCGACTGCACACGCGGCCCCTCCGGCAGGTCGATCTGGCCCACGCCGTAGCCCGGCACCTCGGCGTCGAGCTTGCCGAACAGCGGGATGTGGCAGTAGGTCCAGGTGTGCAGCGTGCCGCGCGGCCCCAGCTCCACGTCCTCGGTGCCGCGGTGCAGGCACTTCGCACAGACCACGCGCCGGGGGAAGAAGACCTCCGCGCACGCCGCGCAGCGCGAGCCGAGCAGGCGCGGCGCCTGGCCGGGCCCCTCGGGGATCGTGAAGTAGCCGGGCTCGATCGGCACGCGTGCGGGCGCTGGTTCGCTCAAGGGGGGGCTCCTGGTGCGGGCGGCCAGAGCATCATAGACCGCCCGGCCCGGTCGGCGCCCGGCCGCGCCTACTCGAGATGGGGAAGCGCTGTGGGGTCGCGCGCCACGCGGCGCGCGTGCTCGATGTGCACGGGCAGCGTGCGGCCGAGCGAGAGCACGGGCAGCGCGTCCAGCGGGCAGAAGGCGGCCTCGCTGACCTCGTGGCCGGGACGGGGCAGGGCGGCCGCGTCCAGCAGCTCCCCGCAGAAGACCAGCTTGTGGATCTGAAACAGGTGCGGGGGGCACTCGGGGTGCAGGCGGTTGTCGAAGATGCCGGCGAGCCGCTGCACCCGCGCCTCGACGCCGGCCTCCTCGCGCGTCTCGCGCGCGGCGGCGTCGAGCGGGCTGTCCCCGACGTCGACGAAGCCGCCCGGCATGGCCCAGCAGCCGTCCGAGCGCTCGCGCACGAGCAGCAGCGCGTCGTCGCGAAAGACCGCCAGGCGCACGTCGAGCTTCGGCGTCACGTAGCCGCGCTCCGCGCGGTACAGGCGCTCGATCTCGAGCGGGTCGCCCGCAACGCCGCTCGCGGCCAGCTCGACCGCCAGCTCGAGCAGGCGCGCGTAGCGCTCGCGGTCGTACTCGCCCTCGGTGAAGTGCAGCCCGGTGGTGGCCAGGGCGCGCAGCTCGTCGGCGATCTCGATCAGTCGAGACATGCCGCAGGTGTTAGCGCAGCGGGGTCGTCGTGTCGGGCCGGCGGTGGACGCCAGCGCTCGCCGATCGCCAGCGTGGTCACGCGTGCCGGATCCGCGCCGCGCGCCGCGACGATGTCGGCGAGGACGCGGGGCGGCAGGTCCAGCGGCTCGTCGGTCAGATCGAAGGTGCCCCAGTGCATGCCGAGCATGCTGCGGGCGCGCAGGTCGCACCAGGCGCGGAACGCCTCCGCGGGGTTCATGTGCTGGTAGCGCATGAACCAGCGCGGCTCGTAGGCGCCGATCGGCAGCAGCGCGACGTCGATCGGCGCGAAGCGGCGCCCGAACTCGGCGAAGCCGGCGAAGTACCCGGTGTCGCCCGCGAACAGGTAGCGCCGCTCGCCGGAGTCCAGCAGCCAGGCGCACCAGAGGCTCTCGTTGGTGTCCATGCCCAGCCGCAGCGACCAGTGCTGCGACGGCAGGCAGGTGACGGTCCAGGCCCCGTGTCGCGCGCTCTGCCACCAGTCGAGCTCGGTGACGCGCTCGCGCTTCCAGTCGCGCAGCAGGGGCGCGAGCCCCAGCGGAACGAGCCAGTGCACGTCGTCGGGCAGCGCGCGCACGCTCTCCTCATCCAGGTGGTCGTAGTGGCTGTGCGAGATCACCGCGAGCGCGCCGGCGGGAATCGACTCGATCGGGATCCCCGGCGGGTGCAGGCGCGCGGGGAACACGGCGCGCCGCGTGAAGTGTGGATCCGTCAGCGCGACGCTGCCCGCGTCGTGGATCGCGAACGTCGCGTGGCCCACCCAGGTCAGCGAGGGGCCCCGGTCGGGACCGGCCAGGTAGGCGCCGTCGTTGTCGAGCCGCGGTACGCGCGGCTCGCGGCTCTTGTCATGCGGGTTGGGGCTGAGCCACCAGCGCAGGCCGCGCCAGAAGGAGCGCTGCATCGGCTCCCAGGGATTGAAGAAGCGTCCGCGGGCGTCGCGATGGGGCGCGTACAGCGCCGCCACGGCCGGGTCCGCGGCGGGGGCCTCACCGCCGGGAGGCTCGGCGCCGCTGCCGACGAGCAGCAGCGCCAGCGCGGCCGGGATCGCCCGCCTCACCGGAGGCGGCGCCCCCGCGGCCGCTCGCCCGTGCGGGTCGGGTCGTCCGGCGCGCTCACGGGTCGAAGCGCTCCCGCAGTCCGGGCGGGAGCAGCGGACAGGTCTCGTCCTTGGTGCCGAAGACGGAGTAGCGCGTGCGCGCGATCGCGTCGTAGAGCGGATCGCGCAGGGCTCGCGGGACGCGCTCGCCGAGCCAGGCGAGCGCGCGCCACCAGCCGCCGATGCGCGCGAGCATGTGCAGCGCTGCGTCGGAGCGCACCAGCAGCTCGTCGTCCCCGGTCAGGATCACGACCGAGTCGGGCAGGCTCGCGCGCGTCGCCGCGTCCACGCGCGCGCGCAGCGCCTCGCTGTCGAGCGGCGCATAGCGGAAACGCCGGGCGTCGGGATCCTCGGCGATCAGGAAGCGGACGGTGCCGTGGCACAGCGCGCAGCTCCCGTCGTAGAACACGCGGTCGAGCGCCGCGGGTGCGAGCGGCGGGATCCAGCCCGGCGTGAGCAGCAGCAGGTGCGGCCACCCCAGCGGCCAGCGCCCCTGACCCAGGTCGATCAGGAAGAGCACCGAGGCCAGGATCCACATCCAGGCGGGGACCCAGCCCGGCATGCGCCACTCCGTTCCGGGATCGGGCGCGCCGCGCCGGTCCAGCGAGCCCCAGGGCGCGGGCGGGACGCACGCGAGCAGCGCCGTCATCAGCAGGCCCAGGCGCAGGCCCGCATCGGCCCCCGCGACGCCGGCACTGCAGGCCCAGCCGAGCACGGCCAGGGCCGCGGCGCTCGCCCGCATCCACCAGCCGAGCGCGAACGCGGCCGCCAGGGCCCAGAGCAGCAGCGCGGCGGGCAGCGAGGCCGCCGGGACGCGCAGCGCCAGGTACAGCGCCAGCAGGCCGCGGGCCAGGGCGAGCTGGCCTCCGGTCCAGCCCGGGCTGGAGAGCATCAGCGGCGCCTCCCGCGGCGCCCGAGCACGACCATCCCCCCCGCGCCGAACGCGAAGCCGCCGGCGTGCGCCCACCAGGCCACCCCGCCTCCGGACGCGTCGCTGATCAATCCCAGCAGCAGCTGCATGCCCGCCCAGATGCCGAGGTAGACGAACGCCGGCACCGACAGCGTGGTGATCGCGAAGCCCAGGATCACCAGCGACTCCACGCGTGCGCGGGGATGCAGCACGATGTACGCACCCATGACCGCCGCGATGGCGCCGCTCGCGCCGAGCGTGGGCACCACCGAGCCCGCGTCGGAGAACGCGTGCGCCAGCCCCGCGAAGACGCCGCCCGCGAGGTAGAAGGCCAGGAAGCCGACGTGCCCCAGCCGCTCCTCGACGTTGTCCCCGAAGATCCACAGGAACCACATGTTGCCGGCGAAGTGGCCCAGGCCGGCGTGCAGGAACTGCGAGCTGAGCAGCGGGGCGAACACCTCGGGGTGCAGCGGCCCGAGCTTTCGCGCCAGGCCGAGCATGCGGGCGGGGATCAGCGCGTGGCGGTCGATCATGGCGTCGAGCGCCGGACCGGCGAGCCACTCCTGCACGAAGACCCAGGTGCAGGCCGCGATGAGCGCCCAGGTGACGAAGGGTGTGATCCGGGTCGGATTGACGTCGCGCAGGGGAATCAAGCGAGGGGGCCTTTTGACGTTCCCGGCCGGGGAGGGTAATGGGATGCGCGGGAGGACGCAGCTTGGTCACGATCGGGATGAACTACGCCGTGCTGGCCGGCAAGGAGAAGGTCTTCGAGGACGCCTTCACGAGCGTGCTCGAGGCCATGCAGGGGATGGAGGGCCACGACGAGTCCCACCTGTATCGCGAGGTGGGTGAGCAGGATGCCGCGCACTACCTGATCGTCTCGCGCTGGACCGACGAGGCGGCCTTCGACGCGTTCATCGCCTCGGATCGCTTCCGGAAGGTGGCGAGCTGGGGCCGCGAGAACATCCTCGCCGGGCGCCCCAGCCACACGACCTACCAGGGCTGACCCCCGGGCCCCACGCCGCCACCGACACCCCGGGGCGGGGCCGCGCCACTTCCCGGCGTGGACTTCGATCCCGGCCTGCGCATCGAGCCGATCGGCGAGGAGGGCTGGCGCGAGATGCGCCGCCAGGATCTCGCCCTGCTGCGCCTGTGCGCCGGCGGTGCCGCGCTGCTCGCGCTGATCGCCTGCATCTGACGCGCGCCGCTGCCTGCGCGCTGCGCCGCTCCTGCGCGCTCCGGAGGCCCCGGCTACCCTAGCGCCCGATGGGGTACGAGCCGCAGAAGATCGAGCCGCGCTGGCAGCGCTACTGGCTGGAAAACGGCAGCTTCGCGGTCGCGATCGACCACGAGCGACCCAAGCTCTACGTGCTCGACATGTTCCCGTACCCCTCCGGGGACGGTCTGCACGTGGGCCATCCCAAGGGCTACGTCGCCACCGACGTGTACAGCCGCTACAAGCGCATGCGCGGCTTCAACGTGCTGCACCCGATGGGCTGGGACGCCTTCGGGCTGCCCGCGGAGCAGCACGCCGTGCGCACCGGGCGACACCCCCGGGACACCACCGCCCGCAACGTGGCGCGCTTCCGCGAGCAGCTCCAGGCGCTGGGCCTGAGCTACGACTGGTCGCGCGAGATCGACACCACCGATCCGGGCTACGTGCGCTGGACCCAGTGGATCTTCGCACGCCTGTACGAGCGCGGCCTGGCCTACCTGGCGGAGGTGCCGGTCAACTGGTGCCCGGAGCTGGGCACGGTGCTGGCCAACGAGGAGGTCAAGGACGGCAAGAGCGAGATCGGCGGTCACCCGGTCATCCGCGTGCCCATGAAGCAGTGGATGCTGCGCATCACGGCCTACGCCGACCGGCTGCTCGAGGACCTCGACGAGGTCGACTGGCCCGAGCACATCAAGAAGATGCAGCGCGACTGGATCGGGCGCTCCGAGGGCGCCACCGTGCGTTTCCCCCTGGCGGATGTCGCCGAGCGCCACATCGAGGTCTTCACCACCCGCCCCGACACGCTCTTCGGCGCGACCTACATGGTGCTCGCGCCCGAGCACGAGCTGGTCGAGCAGCTCACCACGCCCGGGCAGCGCGACGCCGTGCGCGCCTACGTCGAGGAGGCGGCTCGCAAGAGCGAGCGCGCGCGCATGGCCGACACGCGCACCAAGACGGGGGTGTTCACGGGAGCCTTCGCGATCAACCCGGTCAACGACGCGCGCGTTCCCGTCTGGGTCGCCGACTACGTGCTGGCCTCCTACGGAAGCGGCGCGATCATGGCGGTTCCCGCGCACGACGAGCGCGACTGGGAGTTCGCGCGCAGCTTCGACCTGCCGATCGTCGAGGTCGTCCAGCCCGACGAGCCGGTCGAGGGCTGCTTCACGGGCGAGGGCACGAGCGTCCGCTCCGGCCCGATCGACGGCCTGCGCACGCCCGAGGCGAAGCGCCGGATCGTCGCCTGGCTCGAGGAGCGCGGCGCGGGCTCCGCCTCCGTCAGCTACAAGCTGCGCGACTGGCTGTTCAGCCGGCAGCGCTACTGGGGCGAGCCGTTCCCGGTGGTGCACCTGCCCGACGGCGAGATCCGCCTGCTGCCCGACGAGCAGCTGCCCGTCGAGCTGCCCGAGCTCGACGACTTCCGTCCCGCGGGCGACTTCCAGGCGCCGCTCGAGCGCGTGCCCGACTGGATCGAGACGACCGATCCCGTGACCGGCGGGCCGGCACGGCGCGACCCGAACACCATGCCGCAGTGGGCGGGGAGCTGCTGGTACTACCTGCGCTTCTGCGATCCCGACAACGACGAGCAGCCCTGGTCCGCCGAGGCCGAGCGCTACTGGATGCCGGTGGACCTGTACGTGGGCGGGGCCGAGCACGCGGTGCTGCATCTGCTGTACTCGCGCTTCTGGCACAAGGTGCTGTACGACCTGGACCTGGTGTCGACGCGCGAGCCGTTCGGCAGGCTGCTCAACCCCGGCATGGTCCAGGGCAAGAGCTACCGCTACTTCCACGATCCGGAGGCCGACCGCTCCTGCGGCGCCGACGAGGTGCGCTGGGAGGGCGAGACGCCCGTGCACGCCGCCAGCGGCGCCGAGCTGGTCGAGCGCTGGGTTCCGACCGCCGAGGTGCGCAGCGCCGCGGGGCGCATGCTCGCGCCCGAGGTCGACGTCGAGCTCGAGGAGGTGGTCGAGAAGATGTCGAAGAGCCGCGGCAACGTCGTCAATCCGGACGACGTGATCGCGGAGTTCGGCGCCGACAGCATGCGGCTGTACGAGATGTTCATGGGTCCCCTGGGCAAGGCCGCGCCCTGGTCGACCGACGGCATCCCCGGCTGCTTCCGCTTCCTGCAGCGCGTGTACCGCCTGGTCTGCGACGATCGCAGCGACGCCGTGCGCGAGCTGGCGGACGGGCCCGGCACCGAGGCGCAGCAGCGCCTGCTGGCGCGCACGATCGAGAAGGTCTCCGCGGACCTCGACGGCTTCGACTTCAACACCGCGATCTCCGCGCTGATGGTCCTCGCACGCGACATCGAGAAGGAGGCGCCGATCCCGCGCCCGGCCGCCGACGCCCTGGTGCGAATGCTGGCGCCGCTGGCCCCGCACCTGGCCGAGGAGCTCTGGGAGCGGCTGGGTCACGCCGGCAGCGTGTCGGCCGCCGCCTGGCCCGAGGCCGACGCGCGCTGGCTGGTCGAGGACGAGGTGGAGATCTCCGTCCAGGTCGGGGGCAAGATGCGCGCCCGCGTCCGCGTGCCCGCCGATGCCGACGAGGCCGCGGCCAGCGCCCTCGCCCTGGCGGACGAGGCCGTGCAGCGGCACGTGGGCGAGCGCAGCCCGCGCCGTGTGATCTACGTTCCGGGCCGGCTGATCAACATCGTGCTCTAGCAGGCCGCCGGGAGCAGGGCGGCGGTCCGCGGCGGGACTGGTATCCTCCCGTCCTCACGGAGGTTGCGTGTCCTGGTCGCCGCCTGCGGGCTGGGAGGCCGTGATCGGTCTCGAGGTCCACGCCCAGCTCAAGACCGATTCCAAGCTGTTCAGCTCGGCGCCGCGCGACTTCGGGGCGGAGCCGAACACCCGCACCACCGAGGTCGATCTCGGCCTGCCCGGCGTGCTGCCCGTGCTCAACGAGCGCGCGGTGGAGCTCGCCGTGCGCGCCGCCCTGGCGCTGGGCTGCGAGGTGCAGCCGATCTCGATCTTCGCGCGCAAGCACTACTTCTATCCGGACCTGCCCAAGGGCTACCAGATCTCGCAGTACGAGCAGCCGCTGGCCCTGGGAGGGGGCGTGCCGATCGAGCTCGACGGCGTCGAGCGCCGGATCCCGCTGACGCGCATCCACATGGAGGAGGACGCGGGCAAGAGCATCCACGACCCGGCGGTGACCGGCGGGGGCGCCACCCACGTCGACCTCAACCGCGCGGGGGTCGGCCTGATCGAGATCGTCTCGGAGCCGGAGCTGCAAACGCCCGACGAGGCCGGCGCGTACCTGCGCAGCCTGCGCTCGATCCTGCGCCACGCCGACGTCAGCGACGGCGACATGGAGAAGGGAAACTTCCGCTGCGACGCCAACGTGTCGGTGCGTCGCGCGGGCGACGAGAAGCTGGGTACGCGTACCGAGCTCAAGAACCTCAACTCCTTCCGCTTCGTCGAGAAGGCCATCGCCGCCGAGATCGAGCGCCAGGTCGATCTGCTCGAGGACGGCGGTGCGGTCGTGCAGGAGACGCGCGCCTGGGACGACCGGGCGGGTCGCACGACGGTGATGCGTGGCAAGGAGCAGGCGGCCGACTACCGCTACTTCCCCGAGCCCGACCTGCCGCCGCTGCGCATCGAGCCCGCCTGGCTCGAGGAGGTGCGCAAGGCGCTGCCCGAGCTGCCCGCGCAGCGCCGCCGCCGCTACGTCGAGGCGCTGGGTCTGTCGGAGCAGGACGCGCGCGTGCTGGTCGAGGAGCGCGACGTCGCCGACTTCTTCGAGCGCGTCGCGGAGCACCACGGCAACGCGCGCAGCGCGGCCAACTGGGTGCAGCGGAGCCTGCTCGAGGTCCTGGGCGAGCGCGGCTGTGCGGTCGCGGAGCTGCCCTTCGGCCCCGGGGAGCTGGCCGCCCTGCTCGACCTGATCGACGCGGGCAAGCTGACGCCGGCCAGCGCTCGCGAGATCTTCGCGGAGCTCGCGGAGCGCGGCGGCGACCCGGCGCAGATCATGTCGGCACGCGGGCTCGAGGCGGTCAGCGACAGCGGCGAGCTCGAGGCCCTGGCGCGCGACGTGATGGGCGCGAGCCCGGAGCAGGTCGCTCAGTATCGCGCGGGCGAGAAGAAGGTCTTCAACTTCCTCGTCGGGCAGATCATGAAGGCGACGCGCGGCAAGGCGAGTCCACAGGCGGTGCAGGAAGTGCTGCGGCGCCTGCTCGACGCCTGAGGCGACGCGCTTGAGCGGTGGCGTCGACTTCGAGGTCGACCACGGTCGGGTCGACGGAGCCGAGGAGCTGCGCCTGTCGGGCATCCTGGCGCTGAGCGGCTCCGCTCCGGCGCTGGCGCGCCTGCGCGGACTCCTCGGCAGCGACCCGCTGCCGGTCCGGCTGGACCTGTCGGGCCTCGTCCAGCTCGACGGGGCCAGCGCGGCGCTGCTGGTGCGTCTGCGCGACGAGCTCCGCGGCGCCGGGCGGCCGGCCGAGCTGATCGGCGCGCGCGCGGGCGTGGCGGAGATCCTGCAGCTCTACACGCGGACGGGTCGCGAGCCCGCCCGGCCGCCGCCGGAGCGCGTGGGCATCCTCGAGCAGCTGGGCCGCGCCAGCCTGGAGCAGGTCGCGGAGCTGCGCGAGATCCTCGCCATGCTCGGAGACCTGTTCGTGGCCGGGCTCGCGTCGATCCGCGCGCCGGGCTCGCTGCGCTGGCGAGACGTGACGCGGCTGATGGAGCGCACCGGCGCCGACGCGCTGCCCATCGTGGGGCTGATCACCTTCCTGATCGGCCTGGTCACCGGCTTCCAGGCCTCCATCCAGCTGCGGCAGTTCGGCGCCGACATCTTCATCGCCGACGCCGTCGCCCTGTCGATCACGCGCGAGCTCGGCCCGCTGATGACGGCGATCATCGTCGCCGGTCGCTCGGGTGCCGCGTTCGCGGCCGAGATCGGCACCATGCGGGTGTCCGAGGAGATCGACGCCCTGCACACGCTGGGGCTCGACGAGTACCGCTTCCTGGTCTTCCCGCGGCTCCTGGCGCTGGTCTGCATGATGCCCCTGCTGACCCTGATCGCCGACGTGGTGGGCGTGCTCGGCGGCCTCTGCGTGGGGCTGAGCGCCGGCATCCCGCCCGTGGCCTACCTGGTCGAGACGCGCGCGGCGATCGGCCTGTGGGACGCGGGCTCGGGGCTGATCAAGTCGGTCTTCTTCGCGCTGGCGATCGGGGTGATCGCGTGCCAGCGCGGGCTGGCCACGCGCGGCGGGGCCGAGGGCGTGGGCCGCTCGACCACCTCGTCGGTGGTCACGATCCTGTTCGCGCTGATCGCGATCGACGCGGCATTCACGGTGGTCTTCCATGTCCTCGGGCTCTGAGTCGATCATCGCGACCGCCGGCCTGACGATCGGCTGGGGCGAGCGGATCCTGCTCGAGGACGTCGACTTCGAGATCCAGCGCGGGGAGGTCTTCGTCATCCTCGGCGGCAGCGGCTGCGGCAAGTCCACGCTGCTGCGCCATCTGATCGGTCTGGAGCGCCCCATGCGCGGCTCGGTGCGGATCGCGGGGATCGGAGATCCGGCACGCGCGAGCGGGATGCCGGGGATCGGCGTGATGTTCCAGTCGGGGGCGCTGTTCGGCTCGATGACGCTGGGCCAGAACGTGGCGCTGCCGCTGGAGGCCTGGACCGACCTCGACGCCTCGCAGATCGACACCGTGGTCTGCAGCAAGCTCGCGCTGGTCGGTCTCGACGGCTTCGAGAATCACCTGCCTGCCGACATCTCGGGCGGTATGAAGAAGCGCGCGGCGATCGCCCGGGCCCTCGCGCTCGAGCCGGGCATCCTGTGCCTCGACGAGCCCGGGGCAGGGCTCGATCCGGTGACCGCGGTCGAGCTCGACGAGCTCCTGCTCACCCTCTCGCAGAGCCTGCACACGACGCTGGTGATCGTGACGCACGAGCTCGACAGCATCTTCAAGATCGCCTCGAGCTGCATCATGCTCGACGCGGCGACGCGCTCGATCATCGCCCGGGGAGATCCGCGGGTCCTGCGCGACACGAGCGACGATCCGCGCGTGCGCGCCTTCTTCAACCGCAAGCCCCTGGGGAGCTGATCGATGGCCAGTTCGACCAACCACTGGAAGCTCGGCCTCTTCGTGCTGCTCGCGCTGGGACTGGGCGTGGGCGTCGCGATCTGGCTGGGGGCGTCCCTGCTCCAGCGCGGCAGCGTCGAGGCGGTCACGTACTTCGACGAGTCCGTGCAGGGACTCGACGTGGGATCGTCGGTCAAGTTCCGCGGCGTGCCCATCGGCTCGGTCTCGCGCATCGGCATCGCGCCGGACCGGCGCCACGTGGAGGTGCGCGCCCAGGTGTACACCGACACGCTCGCGGCGCTCGGGCTGAGCGGCGTGCAGTTCGGCGACGACGCCCCGATCCTCGACTCCAGCCGCCGCGCGGCGGAGCTGCGCGTCGAGCTGGCGTCGGCGGGTATCACCGGCGTGAAGTTCCTGCAGGTGGACTTCGCCGATCCCGGCGCGAGCCCGCCGCCCGAGCTGCCCTTCGAGCCCCCGCCCAACTACATGCCGTCGCGACCGTCGACCCTGCGCACCCTCGAGGCAGCGCTCTCGGACCTGACCACCGACCTGCCGGTGCTGCTCGAGGAGGCGGGCGAGGCCATGCGCGTGACCAGCCACACGCTGGACTCGGTGCGCATGACCCTCGAGCCGCTGGTCTCGCCCGAGGGCCCGATCGTGGGTGCACTGGAGGACTTCCGCGGCGCGGCGAGGGCCGTGCGCGAGGGCGTGGCGGATGCGGAGCTGAGCGAGACCACCGCCGCGGTGCGCAACGCCGCCGGCTCGGTGGCGCTGGCCGCGCGCTCCGTCGGCTCGGCGAGCCAGTCGATCAGCTCGCTCTCGGTCGACGTGGCCGGTCTCAGCGAGGACCTGCGGCTGGACCTGGTTGCCCTCGGCGAGATGCTCGAGGCGATCCGGGCGCTGGCCGACTACCTGGAACGCGATCCCGGAGCCCTGCTACGCGGTCGCGCCGACGGGGAGCCGGTTCGATGAGCGGGCGCACCGCGCTGCTGCTGCTCGGCGCGCTGCTGCTGGCCGCCTGCCTGCCCGAGGCGCGGCTGGCCGAGCCGCGCTACTTCACGCCGCTCCAGCCCGCCGGCTCGGGGGTCGACGCGGCGGTACTGCGCGAGACCAGCGGTCCGCTGCTGCGCGTGCGACGCGTGACCGCTGCCGCCCACCTGCGCGAGCGCATCGTCTGGCGCCGCTCCGAGGTCGAGTTCGGCTTCCACGAGCTGCGCCGCTGGACCCAGCCGCCGGCGCAGCTCGTCGAGCGCTGGCTGGCGCGCGAGCTCTTCGAGCGGCGCGACCTGCGCCGGGCGCTGGCCGGACCCCACCCGACACTCGAGGTCGAGGTCCAGGCCTTCGACGAGGTCCTCGACCCGGAGCGCGCAGCTCGTGTGCAGCTCCTGGCCCGGCTGACCGACGCCCGGGGCGTGTCCCTGCACGAGCGGACCTACGCGGTCGAGCGGCCGCTGGAGGGGCGTGATCCGGCCGCCATTGCCCGCGCCATGGGCACGGCGCTCGACGCGGCGCTGCGGCGCATCGGGGACGACGTCGAGGAGGCCCTGTAGCAGGAAGTCACGCGGCCCGGGCGGCTCTGCGGGCGCGGGGCGGTGGTATTCTCGACCGCGCAGGCGCCCCGGCCGCTGACCCCTGGCGACGGGCCCCTCGAGACTCCATGCGATCGCCCCCCCCGATCCTGATGCTTCTGCTCGTGCTGGCCGGCGCGCCCGCCGCCCCCGGCGCGCCCCCGGTGCACGTGCTCGGCCAGACGAGCGGCGGGGCCGGCGAGACCGCGCTCTCGGTCCCCGAGCAGGCGCGGCGCGGCAACCGCGAGGGCGTGCGCGCCCTGGTGGCGCGCGGGGCGGACGTGAACGCGGTCGATGCCGACGGCTGGACCGGTCTGATGCACGCGTCGCGCCGCGGCGACCTGGCCACCGTCGAGACGCTGCTCGAGCTCGGCGCCTCGCCGACCCTCGTCGCGCCGCGGGGCAACCACGCGCTCGCGCTCGCCGCGGCCGAGGAGGACGCGCGCATCGCCCGCGAGCTGCTCGCCGCCGGCGCCGATCCCGACGTGCCCGGTCCGCGCGGCGAGACCCCGCTGATCCGCGCGGCGCAGCGCGGTCGACGTCAGGTGCTCGAGGCGCTGCTGGCGCAGTCGATCGACGTCGATGCCAGCGACGACGGCGGAGCCACCGCGCTGCACCACGCGGCATCGGGCGGGCACCGGGAGCTGGTGCGGATCCTGCTGGCGCGCGGCGCGGCACCCGGCATCGCCGCCGACGACGGCTCCACACCGCTGCTGGCCGCGGCGCGCCGCGGGCACGAGGCCGTGGGGGCCGAGCTGCTCGCGGCCGGGGCCGAACCGGACGCGCGCGACGCGTCCGGTTCCACGGCGCTGATGTTCGCGGCGCAGCGCGGCAGTGCCGCGCTGGCCGGCGCCCTGATCGAGGCGGGCGCCGACGTGGACGCGCTCGACTCCGCCGGTCGCACGCCCCTGCTGC
>JAJDAJ010000085.1 GCA_029261925.1 Deltaproteobacteria bacterium
CAGATCACCGGCCCCCTCCTCGCGCTCACCTCCGGCGCCCCCGGCCTGCGCTTCCGGGCGCCGGTGCCGGCCGGCGCGCGCATCCCCGCGCGGGGGCGCCCGCGCGGCGCCACCCAGCACCGCAGCGGAACCCTGGTCAAGAGCGAGACGGCGGTACATGTGGTCGGCAGCGAGCGACCCTCGCTGCTGTACACGAGCCTGATCCTGTACCAGGGCTGAGCCGGGCGGGCCGGAGGCCCGCCCGGCCTCCGGCAGCCCGTGCGGCGCCTACTCCGCGCGGGTCTCCGCGTCGCGCGGCGGAGGGGAGGCCCTGTGCTCGACCTTCCAGGCGCCGTCCTCGCGCAGCAGCACCCGGGTGATCCTGCGCTCGACCAGCCGTGCCTCGTCCACGTCCGGCACCGGCAGGCCCTTGCGCAGCTCGGTGACGCTGCGCAGCAGGGGCGCGCGGACCCGCACGTCGACCTCGGCGCGGTCACCGTCGATGCGCACCGCATCGATGCTGCGCGTGGTGCGCCGCGCGATCGCCTCGTGCTGCTCGCTCCCGCGCGCGTGGCCCTCGATGAAGCGGGAGCGCTCGCCACCCCAGATCGCGCGCGAGTCCGCGCTGACCAGGTCCCAGATCCGCTGCCAGTCCGCGGCGTTGCTGGCGGCGTGGTAGGTCTTCACGGCCTCGCGGACCGCAGCGTCGTCCGTGGCCTCGTCGGGCCCGGCCGCCGTGGGGTGTGCGGCCGCCAGGCCGACCGCGAGCGGGACCAGAAGTGCGAATCTCATTCCGGTGCCTCCTTCTGTTCTCGACGGCGCCGGGCTCCACACCGGGGCCGCAGGGTGAACCTCGAATCTGGCACGGCCGGCCGCTCCCGGGCGACCGGGCCGCGAGCCGGGCCCCCGCTCACTCCGGGGGGGCGGAGCCGTGGGTCGCCAGGTAGTGGGACGCCAGCGGGGGCGCCTCGTCGAGGCCGCGGTTGATCTCGTAGATGCGCTCGTAGCGCGTGTCCTTGATCAGCCAGCGGCCGTCCACCTTCAGGTAGCGGTCCCAGTACAGGGCGGTGCCCGTGGTGAAGAGCTTCTGGTCGAGGATCCACATGTTGTCGGCCAGGTACCAGCAGCCCGTCGCCTCGGTCGGGCTCTGGATGCGGATCTCGGGATGGTGGCCGTTGTGGTGGCCGACGCTCCTGCGGTGGAAGGAGCTGCGGATCGCCGCGACGTACTCCGCCTTGCCCTGCAGCTTCCACTCGTAGTTGCCCCCGATGAAGTGCACCGAGACGTCGTCGTGGAAGAGCGTCGCGAGCTCCTCGAAGCTCGCGGTGTCGATGCAGCGGAAGTACGCGTGCTTGAGCTGCCGGACCGCCTCCATGTCCATCAGCATCTGCACGCCGCGGCGCAGATCCTCGATGCCCCCGTCTCCCACCTCGAGGGGCATTCCCCGGTCGATGCCCAGGCGACTGCGCGTCAAGCGCTCGCTGGCTCGGGTCTCTTCAGGCATGGTGTCGTCTCCCGTCTGATGGTCTAGTCGAAGCTGGCGTTGCGGAAGCGGTCGGGTCGCTTCCAGGTCTCCGGGTCGTCCTTGACGCGCTCGCGTGAGGGGCCGAGCCAGGCGCCCCCGTCCACGAAGAGCGTGTGGCCGGTCAGGTAGCGGCTGTCGTCGGAGGCGAGGAAGAGCGCCACGCCCCCGATGTCCTCCTCCGGATCCCCCATGCGCTGGATCGGCTTGGTCTTCAGGTTCGCCGCCGCCATCTCCGGCTGGCGCGCGGCCCAGGCCTCGTACACCGGCGAGGCCGCACCCGGCGCGATGGCGTTCACGAGGATGCCGTCGGGCCCCCACTCGCGCGCCGCGGTCTTGACGATCGAGCGGATCGCCTCCTTCGAGGCGTTGTAGTCCACCGTCAGGCGCTGGCCGACCTCGCCGTTGAGCGACGCGAAGCACACGATGCGCCCCTCGCCGGCCTGCTTCATGACCGGGTACACGGCCTGCATGGCGCGGAAGGTGGCCATCGGCCCGGTCACGAGCGAGACCCACCACATCTCCTCGGTCTTCTCCTCGAACGGGACGTTGGGCGTGAACGTCTGGGCGTTGTTCACCAGGATGTCGACGGTGCCGAAGTGCTTCACCGCCTCCTCGACCATGCGCCCCACGTCGCCCCGGTCGGAGATGTCGGTGGGCACCGGGATCGCCTCCGCGCCGAGCTCCGCGAGCTCCCCGCAGACGCGCTCCGCGCGGTGCTGCTTCCACTCGGCGATCACCAGGCGTGCGCCTTCGCGCGCGTAGCGGCGCGCGATGCCGCGGCCGATGCCCTGGCCCGAGCCGGTGATGATCGCGACCTTGCCCTCGAGTCGGCCTGCCATTCTGCTCTCCTGATGTGACGTCAGCCGCGCGGCAGGCCGAGGATGCGCTGCGCGATGATGCTGCGCTGGATCTCGGCGGTGCCGCCCGCGATCGTGCTCGCGAAGCTGAACTGGTACTGGTTGATCCAGGGCACGAACGCGCCCGGGTCGCTGCGGTCGTAGGCGATGTCGAGCGCCCTCAGCGCCCCCGGAAGACCGGGTCGCGCCTGTCACGGAAGGCCCGGAAGGCCTCCTTCATGTCCTCGGTGGAGTTGTTGATCGAGACCGCCATGCTCTCGTTCTCGAGCGCGTCGGCCAGCGATGCGGTCATGCCGGTCTCGAGCAGGCGCTTGCTCAGCGAGAGCGCCACCGGGGGGCCCGCCGCCAGCCGCTCGGCCCAGTCGTCCACGAAGGCGTCCAGCTCGTCGTGCGGCACCACGCGGTTGACCAGGCCGATGCGCTCGGCCTCGGCGGCGTCGAGCATGTCGGCCAGCAGCACCAGCTCCTTGGCGCGGTGCAGGCCGACCAGCCGCGGCAGCACCCAGGAGCCGCCGAAGTCCAGGCTCAGGCCCCGCTTCGCGAAGATCTCGGAGAAGCGCGCGCGATCCGAGGCCACGATCAGGTCGCAGCCCAGCGCCAGGTTCAGGCCGGCCCCGGCGGCCACGCCGTTGACCTTGGCGATCACCGGACGGGAGACCTGGTGCAGGGCCAGCACTGCCTCGTGGATGTGCCGGATCACGGTCAGCACCGAGCTCTCCCCGCTGCCGCCGCTCCCGCCGATGTCGGCACCGGAGCAGAACGCGTCTCCCGCGCCCGTGATCACCAGCACGCGGTCGTCCCGGGCGTGCTCGAAGTCCCGCAGCGCATCGCGCAGCTCGTCGAACATCGTCAGGTCCATGGCGTTCTTGCGCGCCGGCCGGTCCAGCGTGAGCGTGACCACGCCCGTGGCCGAGCGCTCGTGGCGCAGGGTCTCGTAGCTCATGCGCGCAGCGTACCCGAGTGGCGCGCGCAGATGGGGCGCGCCGCTGACCGGCCTCAGGGCTGCTCGGCCTCGCGCCGCACCAGGTCCTCGACCACGCGATCGGTCTCCTGCTCGAGCCGCTCGCGGAGCCGCTCGAGGTCGGCCGGCGCGGGCTGCACCGGTCGCGGCCGCACCACGCGCCAGCCGCCGGCCAGCCAGACCAGCTCCATGGTCTGCTCGGCGTCACGCAGCGGTGCCTGCGCCACGGCCTCCGGGCCGGGCCGTCCGCCCGGCGTGAACAGGCCGGAGAGCTCGGGCATGCGCAGCTGCAGCTGGACCCGCGCGCGGTCGTCCTCGAGCTCGACGGCGCCGATGCGGATCTCCGTCCGCTCCTGGATCACCCGGCCGAGTGGGCTGGCGCTGCGCCTCCGCTCGGCCACGAAGGCCTCGCGCGTCTGCTCGCCGAGCGACTCCGGCGCGACGAGTGCGTACACGGCGTCCCAGTCCTCGACCCTCGACGCCTCCAGGTAGGCGAGCAGCGTCTCGCGCGCGGCGTCGGCGGTCGGCTCGGCCGGCGCGCTGCAGGCGAGCGCGACCAGGGCCGCCGCGGCGACGATCCATCGGGTCATCTTCGGGCGCTCCCGGAGCGGGGCCGGGCGGGGGAGCGTGCCCCCGCCCGGCGTGTCCGCGCTGTGCCGGCCTCAGAGTCGGTTGACGGGCCAGCGATAGCAGGTGGTGATGATGTCGTCTGCGAAGATCTGGGCGTTGATCGCCAGGATGTCCTGGATGTTGCAGCGACCGTCGTGGTTGGCATCGCACAGCGGCGTGACCAGGGACGGGTCGAAGATCGCAGCAGTCACGGCGAGGATGTCGCCGATGTCGATCGAGCCGTCACCAGTCTGATCGCCGCACTCGCAGAGATCACCGCGGCCGTTGCCGTCGGTGTCCCTGTTCGCGTCGGAGCCCGGTCCCGGGGTGCCCGTGGCCGTCTGCACGTAGTCGGGACACACGTCCTCCCCGTCGTGCAGGGTGTCGCAGTCGCGATCGGGCTGGCCGTTGCCCGGGGGTGCCGGGAGCACCGCCGGCTCGTCGGTGACGGTGCACTCGCGGCGCAGGAAGCCCTTCCAGCGGATCCCGGCGCCGTTGGTCGCGCTGCCCAGGTCGGGTGCATTCGCCTTGATCGACTCCGTTGCGTCGAAGAACTCGTCCCCGTCGTCGGGGAACTCCCAGGTGTCGCCGCGCGGTGTGAGGGCGTCGAGCGGGATGCCGCCGATCCAGAGGGGGTAGTCCCGCTCGCGCGGATCGCCCACCTGGATCTCATCTCCGCAGAGCACCGTGCCGTTCTCGCCGAGCCCGAAGAGGCTGCAGACGCCCGGGGTCACGTCGAAGCACTGGGTGCAGCCGTAGCCCTGCCACGGTGCGCAGTTGCCGGGCCCGGGGTCCGGGCACGGCGGGTCCCAGTCGATCTGGTTGACCGGGCTGCCGACGCCGGTGGCGCCGTCGATCAGGTGGCCGTTGGCCGCGACCAGCAGGATCTGGGCGAAGCCCAGGTCGAGGTCGAAGATGTTGTTGTCCACCCAGCCCGAGCGGCTCCCCAGCGGGACCGAGACCGTCTGCGCGACCGGATCCTCCTCGATGTGGATCGTGCCCGGAGAGGTAGGAACGGGGAAGGTCGGGTCCGACTGGATCTGGTCGATCGAGGCGAGAACCGGCTCCACGATGCAGTTGCCGGTCCCGGGGCCCGTGCAGCAGACGAAGGGCGTCCGATCCGCGGTGCACTGCGCCACGTCGAGCGAGCCGCTGCGGATCACGCAGAAGCCGTTGGGGGTGGGGCTGGCGCAGTCCGGAACGAACGGCGAGCCGTCCGAGTCGGTGTTCAGCAGGGTCTGGCAGACGCCGTCGCCACTCAGGTCGTCGCATGCGGGGACGTCGACGTTGCCCAGGCCGTAGGTGTACTCGGCGGTCCCGTCGCAGTCCGGGTCGGGGCGGCCGTGGCGCGGGTCGAAGGGGGCGTTCGGATCCAGCTCGTCCGGCGGGTTGGTCGTGCCGCACTCCCGCTCGAGGAAGCCCCTGAATACCCAGGCGCCACCGTTTCGCTCCAGACCGATGTCGAAGGAGCTCGAGGGGATGCCCTCGTCCTGGTCGAAGTGGTCGTCGCCGTTGTCGGGCATCTGCCAGGTTCGCCCGCCGTCGTTCGAGATCCAGTCCGGCATGTCGCGCATCTGCGGATCACCGGGCTGGATGTTCGGACCGCAGATCACGGCGCCGTCGGGGCCCAGCCCGATGCTGTCGCAGCCGTCGCCGCTGCCGCTGACGCAGACCAGGCAGCCCTCGATGGCGTAGGGCACCGGGTTGTTCCAGCTGATCTGGGTCGTGGGGCTGCCCACGCCCGTCGCGCCGTCGTAGACGAACTGCGCACCGGTCGTGATCACGAAGGTGTTCCCGACGAAGGGCAGGTCGAGCGGCAGGATCGAGATATTGGCATGCGCCGAGCGGCTGCCCACCGGGATCAGCACGGTGCCGGCCACGGTGTCCTCCTCGACGACGATCGTGCCGGGTACCGGGTAGATCGGGAAGAGCGGATCCGACTGGATGACCAGTGCCGAGGAGATCAGGTTCTCGTTGCGCGCCGCGCACTCGCCCGTGGGCGTCGGCTCGGGGCAGTTGGCCGCCGGATCACCAGGGTCGGAGTCCGTGCTGACGTAGATCTCGCAGCCGTCGGCCTGTACCGGGCAGAGCGGCTCGTTGACGTTGCCGAGCCCGTAGGTGCGCGTCACCGTCTGCGATGACGCGATCCCCGGGAGCAGCAGGATGCACGCAACGAGCGTGCCTAGCAGCGTGATGGGTCTCATGATTTCTCCCTCCAAGGTCCGGCACCGGGCGCCGGATGTGTTTGCCTAGTAGCGAAAGCCCACGCGAAAGCCGTAGATGCGCGGCGGCGAGTACTGTGCCAGGCCAGGCGAGCCCACCGCGCGCGATCCGATCAGCAGGTTCTGGAAAATGTCGTCGTCCTCGAGGTTGAGCACGAAGGCCTCGAACGACCAGACCTCCTCCGGGCCCCGCCAGGTCAGCCGCAGGTCCGTGCGGTGGTAGGCCTGCTGCAGGTCCAGATCCGGGTCCGTGCACACGCCCTGGCTCAGTACGCGCTCCGAGCAGCCATTATATGCGCGGTAGAAGGTGTCGTCCTGCCAGTAGAACTGGACCCGCGGCGTGAGCGTGCCCAGGTCTCCGAGCGGCAGGCTGTACTCCGCGGCGATCGTGTAGCTCCACTCGGGCGCGCGGGCCAGCCGGTTGCCGCTCAGGTCCTCGAACTCGGACAGGGGCAGGGCGTCCTGGCGCGCGCGTCCGGCGAGACTGTCGAGCGGATCGACGGACCGGAACTCGCGGAACTCCGCGTCCAGGTAGCCGACCTGCCCGTTGAGGCGCAGCCCCGGCAGCGGCTCGGCGTCGAACTCCAGCTCGACGCCGTACACGCGCGCCTCGGGCGCGTTCTCGGTGCGGATCGAGAGCCCGTCGATCTCCACGACCTGGTAGTCGCGGTAGTCGTAGTAGAAGGCCTCGAGGTTGAGCGTGAGCCGGGAGTCGAGCAGGCGGCTCTTCGACCCCACGGTGTATGCGCGCACCGTCTCGGGGTCGAACTTCCCCGTGTCCGCGACGATGTAGCCGCCGGCCTTGTAGCCGCTGTCGATCTGCGCGTAGAGCAGGTGGTCGTCCGCCGGGCGCCACTCCACGGAGAGGCCGCCGGTCCAGCGCCGCCAGCTGTCCTCGCAGGTGGGCACCGCGTCGGTGATCAGCATGCCCTCGGCCAGGCTCCCGAGCAACGCGTTGCGCTCGGCGCGGCCGAGGCAGATCCCGACCGCGTCGAGGCCCGTGCTGGTGCTGGTCAGCGCGCCGTTGAGGCGCAGCAGGCGGTTGCTCTTGAAGTCCCGGCTGAAGCGCGCCCCGATCCCGAACGTGAGGTCGTCGCGCGGTCGCCACTGGGTCTCCGCGTACCAGCCGTAGCTCTTGACCGTGTTGCGCTGGTCGATCTTCAGGCCCAGGTCCTCGCCGCCGCCGAAGACCGAGCCGTTGATGAGCAGCTCGCTGCTCTCGCGCTGGTAGAACAGGCCGGTCAGCCAGCTCAGCGCGTCGGCGTCGGCGGACTCCAGCTTCAGCTCCGAGCTGTACTGGTAGCTGTCGTTGTCGACGGTCGTCAGCGAGAAGAAGGGGATGTCGATGGTGTCGAAGTCCCGCGGGTCGCTCAGAGACGTGTTCTCGAAGCCCGTGACGGAGGTGAGCTGCGTGAGCCCCAGCAGCGGCAGCTCGGGGAGCTCCCAGGTGAGCGTGCCCGCCCAGCCCCAGATCTGGTTGTCCTGCTGCTGGATCTGGTCGAGGTAGACCTTCCGCGCATCCGCCGGATCCTCCGTGGGCTGGGTCTCGATGCGCTGCGCGTTGATGTCGGCGCAGAAAGCGGTCTGGGTGTGGCGCGTGATGCCCGTGCGTGAGAAAGCGCGCGGGCGGCGCGTGCCGTCGCGGAACAGGATCGTCTGGTTGGGCGGCTGTCCCAGGATCGTCAGGAAGTTCGGGTCGGTGAAGAACGGCCTCAGGTCCTCGAGACAGCGCTTCTCGGTCGCTTTCCCGATGAGCTTCGCGCCCGGGCCGACGCCCGTCGCGCGGTAGTAGTTGTACTGCAGCAGGACGTCGAGCGCGTCGGTCGGCCGGTAGCTGAGCTGGCCGCGCAGGCCGAGGTTGTCGGCGTCGTCGGCGCGATTGCTCTTCGACGGCTCGGTCAGGTTGATCTGGTACCCGGTGCGGTCCTCCTGGAGAAAAGAGAGCCGGGTGGCGAGCAGCTCGGGAACGATCGGGATGTTGACTGCCGCGCGGTAGCGGCGCATGTCGTACGCGCCCCACTCGAAGTCGGCGTTCATCTCCAGCTCGTCGTGTGGCTTGCGCGTGATCACATGGATGGCGCCGCCGGTGGCGTTCTTGCCGCCGGTCAGCCCGTGCGGCCCGCGGTGGACCTGCACCGCCTCGAGGTCGAAGAAGGCGACGCGGGCGGCGGCGGGCCGCGCGTAGTTCACACCGTCGACGTGGAACTGCACGCCGGGCTCGCCGGTGATCGAGGCGTTCTCGGTGCCGATCCCGCGCAGGGTGACGATGGCCTGGTTGCCCTGCTGGCCGACGTGGAGGCTGGGAACGTTGAACGCCAGGCCATCCACGTTGGTGATGCTGGCCCGGTCGAGCTCCTCGAGGTCGAACGCGCTGATGGCCTGCGCCTCGTCCTGGACGTCGGCGGCGTCGATGCGCTCGCCGAGGATCTGGAGCGAGTCGATGCCCTCCGGTGCGACCGTCTGCTCCGCCGGTGCGTCCGCTGCGGCGGGAGCCGCGGCCTCCGGCTCCACCTGGGCGGTGGCTCCGACCGGGAGCGTCAGCAGCAGGAGCGCCAGCGCCAGGCGCGCAGCTTGGGGGGCGAGAGGCAGGGACATGCTGAGCTGGCTTCCTCCGGGGCCCGGAACGACCGGGACCCTCGTCCCCCGGAGAGGGCTCTCACGAGCGTACCGGCGCGGCAACTGTACTGCAGACGGATACTGGAAGGGAAGCCCGATCCGGGTTGTTTTGCACCCGGTCCCTCCGGCCCGGGGCCGGGGCCTAGTAGCGATAGCCGATCCGGAAGCCGTAGATCCGCGGCGCCGAGTACTGGCCCAGGGCCGGTGATCCGACCGCCTGGGAGCCGATCAGCAGGTTGTGGATGAAGTCCTCGTCCTCGAGGTTGTCCACGAAGGCCTCGAAGCTCCAGGCCTCCTCCGGGCTGCGCCAGATCAGCCGGATGTCGGTCTTGTGATACGCCTCCTGCAGGTCCAGATCTCGGTCGCTGCAGCGCCCCGAATCCACCAGCCGCTGAGCGCAGCCGTTGTAGGCGCGGTAGTACGTGTCGTCCTGCCAGTAGTACTGGACACGCGGTGTGAGCGTTCCCCACTCTCCGAGCGGGAAGCTGTACTCGACCCCGATCGTGTAGCTCCACTCGGGCGCGCGCGACATCTGGTTGCCGCTGCGGTCGTCCAGCAGCGCGCTCGCCTGGAGATCCGCGCGATCGGGGAAGGTGCGCGCCAGGCCGGCGCGCCCCGCGTCGATCGGGTCGATCGACAGGAACTCCCGGTACTCGGCGTTCAGGTAGCCGACCTGCCCGTTGAGGCGCAGCCCCGGCAGCGGCTCGGCGTCGAACTCGGCCTCGATCCCGTACACGCGCGCCTCGGGCGCGTTCTCGGTGCGCAGTGAGAGCCCGTCGATCTCGACGACCTGGTAGTCCTCGTAGTCGTAGTAGAACGCCTCGAGGTTCAAAGTCAGCCGGTCGCCGAGCAGGCGGCTCTTCGAGCCCAGGGTGTAGGCCTGCACCTTCTCGGGGTCGAACTCGCCGCGGTCGGCGACGATGAAGCCGCCCGCCTTGTAGCCGCGGTCCACCTGCGCGTAGAGCAGGTGTTCGTCGCTGGGTCGCCACTCGAGCGAGAGGCCCGCGCTCCAGCCACTCCAGTCCGCCTCGCAGCGGGGCGGGTTTGCCAGCAGGGCCCCGTCCGCGAGCCCGACGCCCAGTCTGGCCTGCTCCTCGACGGAGACGCAGGTCGTGAACAGGGACGCCCCGGACCCCTGATCCTGGAAGATCGTGCCGTTCTGGCGCGCGAGCTTGTTGTCCTTGAAGTCCCGGCTGAAGCGCGTGCCGAGTCCGACGGTGAAGGTGTCGCCCAGGTGCTGCTTGACGCTGGCGTATGCGCCGTAGCTCTTGTTGCGGTTGAGCTGCTCGATGCGCACGCCCACCCCGCCGAACGACAGCCCGTCGATGAACGCCTCGCTGTGCTCGCGCTGGTAGAACAGCCCGGTCGTCCACTCGAAGTCGTCAGCGTCGGCGGACTCGAGCCGCACCTCGCCGGTGTACTGGTAGCTGTCGTTGTCGACGGTCGTGAGCGCGAACAGCGGGATGTCGATGGTGTCGAAGTCGCGCGGGTCGCTCAGCGAGGTGCTCTGGAAGCCCCCGATCGAGGTCAGCTGCGTGAGGCCGAGCAGGGGCAGCTCGGGCAGCTCCCAGGTGAGCGTCGAGGACCAGCCCCAGATCTGGTTGTCCTGCTGCTGGACCTGGTCGAGGTAGACCTTGCGCGCGTCGGCCGGATCCTCGGTGGGCTGCTGGGTGATCAGGCTGGCGTTGATGTCGGCGCAGTAGGCCAGCTGAGTGTGCCGCGTGACGCCCTTGCGCGCGAAGTCGCGGATGAACTCGGTGCCGTTGGTCCAGCTGTAGAGCTCGCGCCCGTCGGGCAGGGGCGTGACCAGGGGGAAGAGCCGCTCGTCACGGAAGATCTGGGCGATCAGAGCGCTGGGCGAGGGCCCCAGGCAGCCCACCTCGCGCGGATTGCCGACCAGCTTCGACCCCGGCCCGACGCCCCCGGCCTGGTAGTAGTTGTACGAGAGCAGCCACTCGAGCGAGTCGGTCGGCCGGTAGCTCAGGTGCGCGCGCAGGCCCAGATCGTCGGCGTCGTCGGCGCGGTTGCTCTTGCCCGGATCCGCCAGGTTCTTCTGGTAGCCATCGCGGTCCTCGCTCACGAACGCGAAGCGCGTCGAGAGCGTCTCGGGCAGCAGCGGGATGTTCACGGCGCCGCGCCAGCGCCGGCGGTCGTACGCGCCCCACTCGAAATCGGCCTCGATCTCGAACTCGTCGCTGGGCTTGCGCGTGATCACGTGGATGGCGCCGCCGGTCGAGTTCTTGCCCCCGGTCAGGCCGTGCGGCCCGCGGACCACGCGCACCGCCTCGAGGTCGAAGAAGGTCACGCGGGCTGCCGCGGGTCGGGCGTAGTTGACGCCGTCCACGTGGAACTGCACGCCCGGCTCGCCGGTGATCGACGCGTTCTCGGTTCCGATGCCGCGCAGGGTCACGATCGCCTGGTTGCCCTGGGCGCCCACGTGCAGGCTGGGCACGTTGAAGGCCAGGCCGTCCACGTTGGTGATGTTGGCGCGGTCGAGCGACTCGAGGTCGAAGGCCGTGATCGCCTGCGCCTCGTCCTGGACGTCGGTTGCGTCCAGGCGCTCCGCCGTGACCTCGATCGACTCGACGCCGGCCGGCGAGGGCGGCTCCGCGGCGGCGTCGGCGGGGCCGGGCTCCTGCGCCGTCCCGGCACCGGCGATGCACAGCGCGACGGCCAGCGCCCCGAGGCCGGCGTGTAGCGATCGCGCAGGAGCCCGCATCCGTCCCTCCCTCGGCCGGCCCGCGGCCGGAGCTCCCGAGCGCTCCACCGCGATCGGAGCCGCCGATTCTCCCACCGGCCCGGATGCGTGTCCAGGTACGCGGCGCACGCGTCGGGTGGCGCGTGCGGCCTTATTCACCGGACGGGCCGGCGTCGCCGTTCGCGCCGAGCTGCTCCCGGACCGCGTCGAGCGCGCGGGCGCGCTCGCGCTCGGCGCGCGTGGTCGCGTCGGGATGTCCCTCCGGAGGGGCCAGGAAGGTGAACGGGCGCAGGGGCGCACCGGGATTCTCGAAGCTGGTGTCGCGCAGGATCTCGTAGATGCGCACGCGGTCCTCGCTCAGACGCCAGTCCAGACCGGGCGTGAGGTCGCGGGCGTCGCTCAGGGTCAGGTGTCGCTCCACCTGCAGCAGCGGCACGTGTGCCGGCGGGTCGTCGGCGTGGATCTCCTGCTGGTACGCCTCGATCGCCTCGACCGCCTGCTCGAGCGCGACGCCCTCGCGGAAGCGACCCGCCCGCGGATGCCCGGCGGGGTGGAGCAGGGGGGCCAGGCGCCGGTCCCAGACCTTCTGCGCCTCCGGGCGGCGCGGGCCCGGCCGGGCCAGCGGATCGGGGTCCGGGCGCCAGGGCCGCAGCGGGTCGGGCAGCCGGCCCACGGCCGAGCCGGGCTCCGCGGCTCCCGGCGCCCGCGCCGGGTCGGGACGCGCGGCGGGCGCGGGGGCGCCCGGCCCGGCCGTCTCCAGGTCCGGGACTTGCCGGGTGGCGCTGGCAGCTTCTGGGCGGGGATTCTCCTGCGGGGCTGCCGCGGCGCTGGCCGCGGGCTCGCCGGCCGGGGGGGCCGTAGAGGGGGCCTGGCGCAGCCACCAGACGGCCCCGGCGGCGATCAGCAGGACGGCGACGAGGACGATGGAGCGCTGCACGCGGATCTCTCCCGGAAAGCAGGGCCGCTTGGGTGAGGCAATATACCCTCATCCTTTCGCGGCATGAAGCCGGCCTCAGCCGCCGGGCGTGAAGCGAACCGGCATCGCCTCCAGCCCGACGATGAAGTTGCTCGGTCGCAGGGGCAGGCCGGCGTCGTCGCCGGCCAGCTCGATGTCGGGCAGGCGCCGGAGCAGCTCCTCGAAGAGCACCCGCAGCTCCAGCCGCGCCAGGCTGGCGCCCAGGCAGAAGTGGGTGCCGAAGCCGCCGAAGGCGACGTGCTCGTTGGGTGTGCGGCCCACGTCGAAGGCGTCGGCCCGCTCGAAGGCGCGCTCGTCGCGATTCCCGGAGGGGTAGAGCAGCAGCACGCGCTCGCCCTCCCGCAGCTTCTGGCCGCCGAGCTCGTGGTCGCGGGTGAGGGTGCGGTTCATGTTCTGGATCGGCGAGACCCAGCGCAGCATCTCCTCGACCGCCGTGGGGATCAACGACGGGTCGTCCACGAGCCGCTGCTTCTGGTCCGGGTTCCGCAGCAGCTCCAGCAGGCCGCCGGTCATCACATGGCGCGTGGTCTCGTCGCCACCGATCAGGATCAGCAGGCTCTCCTGCAGGATCTCCTCGTCGTCGAGGCGGTCGCCACCGAGCTCCGAGCTGACCAGCACGCTCATCAGGTCGTCGGTCGGCTTCTGGCGGCGCGCGCTGACCACGTCGTGCGCGTAGCGCATGTACTCGTCGACCACGCCGCGGGTGTAGGCGCGACGCTCCGCGTCGTCCTCGATCTCGGCAGCGGCGCCTCCGCCGAGCATCTCGTCGGACCAGCGCAGCAGCATGTCGCGGTCCCCGGGCGCCACGCCGAGCATGTCGCCGATCACCACCATCGGCACCCAGCGCGCCACGTCGTTGACGAAGTCGCACTCGCCGCGCTCGCTGACGGCGTCGATCAGCTCCTTGCAGAGCTGCCGGATGCCCGCCTCGTGGTCGTCGACGCGGCGCGGGGTGAAGCCCCGGTTGACCAGGTTCCGGCGCCGCTTGTGCAGGGGGTCGTCCAGGTTGATCATCGACGGGATCCAGGATCCCGGCTCGGGGCGCGAGCTCTTGCCCGAGCAGAAGATCTCGGGGTGCTTCGAGCAGAACATGATGTCGTCGTAGCGCGTCACGCCCCAGAGCCCGCCCTGCGCGTCCACGTCCTCCTGCCAGTACACGGGGGCGTGCTCGCGCATCCAGCGGAAGTGCGGGTGCGGGTCCAGGTAGAAGAAGCGGTCCATCAGGCGGATGTCGGCGTGCGTCGGATGGTCGGGCATGGCCGCATTGTACTGTCCGGCATCCGTGCCGGTCGTCCCGGCGGAGCCGTGCCCGGAGCGGCCGTGCGCGGGCCGACGCGCACCGGCCCGTGGCGGGGTCCGGCTCGGGCCGGGCTCAGGTGCGGAAGCGCCACGCCAGGTGCTCGCGGCGCACCCGCAGCTCGGCCCGGCGCGCGGCGGCGTCGATCGCCGGCGTGTCGGGCGGCAGCAGGCCGCGAACCTCGTCGAGCTTCACGACCCGGGTGGTGGGCGAGGGATCGGTCCGCGGCCAGAACCAGCGGAAGGTCAGCAGGCCGACCTCGTGACCGCCCACGTCGAGCCAGTTGGGTGCGCCGGGGTCGGCGTGCGCCAGCACGAGGCGGACCCGGCCGTCGCGGCTCACGTGGGCCTGCTGCTGGTTGATCGAGGTGATGCGGTGCACGGGATCGACCTGCTCGAACCAGCCCAGGGTCGCCAGCTGCAGGTTCCAGTAGCGCGCGTCGGGCACATCGGTCTCGACGTACAGGGCCTCGTCGGGCGCCAGCGACCAGAAGCAGAAGGCGTAGCGCGCCACCGGCAGGCCCTTGGCGACCTTCATCGGCAGCGCGAAGACGTTGTCCCGGCCGCTGGCGCGGTGCTCGTTCAGGTAGTCGTTCCAGTGCACGATCGAGCGCTCGATCTGTGTGATCGCATGCTCGAGCTGCGCCGCCACCTGCGCGCCATCGGCGCGCGGCGGCGGCGCGATCTCGTCGAGGCACTCGATCGTGAACACCGCCGGCTCCTCGGGGCGCCAGTCCAGGTAGTACTCGCGCAGCGAGGCCGTCGTCACCCCGTCGGGGATCGGGATCCAGGCCGGGTCGCTCCCGTCTCCCCCGAGCAGCAGCTCGAAGTCGTCCCCGGGGCCGATGCCGCGCTCCGAGGCCGTGACCGTCGCCTTCGTGCCCCAGGTCTCCATGTGCATGAAGCCCGCGCGCAGGGTCAGCACGAACTCCTCGCAGGAGTGCATGCGCCCGCGGATCCGGTAGCGGCGCGCCGGGTCGATGCGCGCGTGGTGGTACGCGTTGTCCTGGTTGGGGCCGCCCCACTGCGTGACCAGGTCGTTGGAGCGGTGGAAGAACGGCGTCTCGGGGTCGCAGTGCCCGACGACCCAGCCCAGCCAGCACGAGACCTGGTCCGCGAGATGCGCGACGCCCTCGGGGCGCGCCACCGCGCCCGGGAACCCGTCGCCCAGGATGCGCTCGCCGAGCATCTCGATGCGCCGGCAGAAGTCGCGCCAGGCCGCGATCTCGGGCGGGGTATCAGCGGGCTCGCTGCGGGACGGTTCCATCTTCGGGACTCCTCTGGTCTCGAGAGCGCTCAGGCGCGCATGATGCCGCCGCCGTCGACCATCAGCGTCTGGCCGGTCATGTACTGGCTGGCGTCGGAGAGCAGGAAGGCGACGACCGGCGCGATGTCGGCCTCGGGGTCGCCGTCGCGCCCCAGCGCCTGGTCGGCGTACATCGCGGCAAAGGCCGCCGCGCGGGGGCCGTCGTCGCCGGGCGGCAGGCGGTGTGCGACCGACGCGGGGCAGATGCAGTTGACGGTGATGCCGTGCCTGCCCCACTCGTTCGCCGCCGTGCGCGTCAGCGAGCGGATCGCCTCCTTGGCCGCGGAGTAGGCGCCGTAGCCCGGCGGGCCGGTCAGGCCCATCGCCGAGCCCATGGTGATGATGCGCCCGCGGCCGCGCGCGCGCATGGCCGGCAGCACGGCCTGCATCAGCCAGAGCGTGCCGCGCGGCCCGCTGTCGAGCAGCACGTCGAGGTCGCGCGCGGTCACCTCCTCGAGCGGCGTGACCGGGCGCAGCGACTGCGCGTTGGCGACCAGGCCGTCGACCTGCCCGAACGCCTCGAGCGCGCGCTCGACCACGTGCGCGCTCGCGTCGGCGTCGCCGACGTCGGCCTGCACGATCAGGTGAGCGGCGCCGGCTTCCTCGAGCTCGCGCGCCACCCGCTCCAGCCGCTCGGGCTTGCGCCCGCTGATCGTCAGCCGCACGCCCGCGCGCGCCAGCCGGCGCACGATGCCCAGACCGATGCCCCGGGTGCCCCCGGTGACGATCACGCTCTGTCCCTCGAGCCCGTCCATCGCGACCAGCCTACCGCCCTGCGCCCGGCGCCGGGGTGACGCGCAGCAGGGCCACCGCGGTCCGGCGGGCGTCGTTGCCGTGGTCGCGCAGCTCGGCGCGCAGCATGCCGGCGCCGGGCTCGCCGATCCACGCGGCCTCGGCGACGATCGGCCCGACACGCGCCATTGCCAGGTAGCGCACGTCGATCTCGGTCACGACGTGCGGGGACCCCGCGCGCATACAGGCTGCCGACGATGTCGACCACCGACGCGATCACCGATGTCCGGAGCACGCCGCGGTGACAGATCCAGGAGTAGGGCTCGATGCGCAGCGGGGCGTCGGCGTCGCGCGTGCGCGTGAGTCCGTAGCGCGTGAAGAAGGGCGCGGCGGGGGCTGCGGGACGGGCCATCGGGCCGCCAGGGTAGGCCAGATCGGCGCCCTGACTTGACCGCCGGCCGGCCCCCGTGGGACGCTGGCGCATGCCCGGTCTCGCCGAGACTGGACCCGGGTCCCCGCGCACACGTCGCGACGGCAGCGCCGACCCGGACGTCTTCACAGCCCTGCACGGGAGCAAGCCATGGCCTGGGATTTCGAGACCGACCCCGAGTTTCAGGAGAAGCTCGACTGGGTGGACGAGTTCGTGCGCGAGGAGGTCGAGCCCCTCGACTACGCGTTCCGCGAGCCCGGCGCGCCGTTCGACCGGCGCAACCCGGTCTACAAGAAGATCACCGACCCGCTCAAGGAGGAGGTGCGCAAGCGCGGCCTCTGGGCCTGTCACCTGGGCCCCGAGCTGGGCGGCCAGGGCTTCGGCCAGGTCAACCTGGCGCTGATGAACGAGATCCTGGGCCGCTCGAACTGGGCCCCGAACGTCTTCGGCACCGCCGCGCCCGACACGGGCAACGCCGAGATCCTGGCCCACTACGGAACCGAGGCGCAGAAGAAGCGCTACCTGCAGCCGCTACTCGACGGCGAGATGGTCTCGTGCTTCTCGATGACCGAGCCCCACGCCGGCGCCGATCCCAAGGAGTTCATCTGCTCGGGCCACAAGGAAGGCAACGAGTGGGTGATCAACGGCGACAAGTACTTCTCGTCGCACGCGGAGTTCGCCGACTTCATCATCGCCATGGTCGTGACCGACCCCGACGTGCCGGTCTACCAGGGCACGTCGATGATCCTGATCCCGCGCGAGACGCCGGGCATCGAGATCATCCGCCGCGCGGGCCTGCCGGGCGAGCCGCTGGGAGAGGGGCACCACCCGCACCTGCGCTACAACAACGTGCGCGTGCCCGAGGAGAACCTGCTGGGCGGGCCGGGCCAGGGCTTCGCCGTGGCGCAGACGCGCCTGGGCGGCGGGCGCATCCATCACGCCATGCGCACGATCGCGACCACGCGCAGGGCGCTGCAGATGATGTGCGAGCGCGCCCTGAGCCGTCACACGCAGGGGGAGATCCTGGCCAAGAAGCAGATGGTCCAGGAGAAGATCGCCCAGACGTTCATCGAGATCGAGCAGTTCCGGCTGCTCGTGCTCTACGCGGCCTGGTGGTGCGACAAGGGCGACCGTGACAAGGCGCGGACCTACATCGCCGCGGTCAAGGTGCAGATGGCCGAGGTGCTGCACGACGTGGTGCGGCGCGCGCTGCACCTGCACGGCGCGCTGGGCTGCTCCAACGAGATGCCGCTCTCGGGCATGTGGGCGATGTCGCCGGTCATGGCCATCGCCGACGGCCCGACGGAGGTGCACATCGTCACGGTGGCCAAGCAGGTGCTCAAGCAGTACCAGCCCTACGAGGGGCTCTGGCCGAACGAGTTCCTGCCCGACAAGGTGGCGGCGGCGAAGGCCAAGTTCGCCGAGTTCATCGAGCACAACGTCTCGAACAACTAGCCCGGCCGGATCCGCCAGGCGGGACCGGAGGTCCGGATGATCGAGCGACGGCTGTACTTCGTGCTGGGCGACGTGGTCTGCGCGCTCGTGGTCGGGGGCGTTGCCGGTGTGGTCGGCGCCCTGCTGGTCTCGCCGGCCTGGAACATGTGGATCGCCATGGCGGTCGGCATGGTCGCCGGCATGGCGGTCGCGACGCCGCTGGCCTTCGCCTTCCTGCCGCTGTTCGGGGCCATGGAGGTGATGGTCCCCGCGATGACCTGCGGGATGTTCTCGGGCATGTGGGTCGCCATGGCCGGGGCCATGCGGCCGCTCGGCCCCGGAGCGGGCCTGCGGGGCGGTATGCTGATCGGGCTGGTCGTGCTGGCCGCGATCTACGCACTCAACGCCTGGCTGCGCGTCCGCGGCGACCGGCGCGCGCCGCGCGCCGCCGCCTGACGGCGCGGATCGGGCGCAATCTACCGAGGAGAGACGATGGGTGAGTACACGGTCGAGGAGGAGATCGCGGTCGACGCCGACCGGGTCTGGGAGCTGATCGCGGACTTCGGCAACGTGCCCTGGATCCAGGGGCTCGAGAAGGTCGAGGTCGAGGGCGACGGTCCCGGCATGGTGCGGATCATGAACGGCCAGATCCGCGAGCGGCTCGAGACGCTCGATCCCGCGAGCCGGACGCTGACGTACACGATTCCCGAGGGCCTGCCGTTCCCGCTGAACGACTACCACTCGACCATGCGCGTCGAGCCGGCCGGTCCGGGCCGCTGCAAGCTGCGCTGGACCTGCCGCGCGAACCCCGACGGGATCGACGACGAGCAGGCCGGCCAGCTGATCGGCGGGATGTACGGATCGATGATCGGCGGGATCCGGGACCAGCTGGGCGCGAGCTGAGCCGGAGACGGGCGTGGACGACGCCACGCGACGCAAGTGGGACCGCGCCGCCGCGAACTTCGACCTGATGGCGAGTCGCGGCCCGGAGAAGCGCTGGGCCCCGTTCAAGCGGGAGTTCTTCTCGCGCATGGGCGAGGGGCGCATTCTCTTCCTCGCGGTCGGCACCGGTCTGGACTTCCCGTTCTTCCCGGCCGGGCGTCAGATCGTCGGCATCGACATCAGCCAGAAGATGCTCGACCAGGCCCGCCCGCGGGTGGATGCCTACCCGGGCGACGTCGAGCTGCACCAGCTGGACGTGCACGAGATGCCGTTCGAGGACGCCAGCTTCGACCAGATCTTCACGTCGTGCACCTTCTGCTCGGTGCCGCGGCCGGTCGCCGGGCTCGAGGCACTGCGCCGCGTGCTGCGCCCCGGCGGCGAGCTGCACATGTTCGAGCACACGGGGAGCCGCTGGTTCCCGTTCAACCTGATGATGAACGTGATGACCCCCCTGTCGCGCCGGCTCGGTCCCGAGATGAACCGCGATACCGTGGGCAACGTGGAGCAGGCCGGCTTCCGGCTCACGGGCGTCCGCCACGTCTTCCTCGACGTGGTCAAGACCATCCACGCCAGCGCGTAGGCCGGGACCCGGGCCGGGCGGGGCGCCTCAGCCCGCCGTCATGTCGATGACGACCTTGCCGATCGCGCGCCGCTCCGCCACGTCGAGCAGCGCCCGCGCGGCCTGCTCCAGCGGGTAGCTCGCCGACACATGGGGCCGGATCTCGCCGCGCGCCAGCAGGTCGAGCAGCTCGGCCCGGTTGCGCGCCATCTCCTCCGGCGCGTTGATCCCCAGCGGCGCCATGTTGTACGAGGTCAGCTCGGCGCCCTTGAGCAGCAGCAGGTTGAGGGGGATGCGCGGGATCTCGCCGGACGCGAAGCCCACGCAGACGAAGCGGCCGCGCCAGCCCGTGGCCCGGATGGCCTGCTCCGCGAGCTCGCCCCCGACGGGATCGATCACCAGATCCACGCCGCGAGCTTCCGTGATCTCCTTGAGGCGCTCCTTGAGGTTCTCGCGGGTGTAGTCCACGGTCTGTGCCGCGCCGTACTCGCGGCAGACCGCCAGCTTGGCCTCGCTCGAGGCGCACGCGATCACCCGCGCCCCCAGCGCGCGGGCCACGTCCACCGAGGCCAGGCCCACGCCGCCGCCCGCTCCCAGCACCGCGACCCACTTGCCCGGCGCGACGTGCCCCGCGCGCAGCGCCCCGTGGCCCGTCATGTAGACGACCCCGAACGCCGCCGCAGCCCGGGCATCCACGCCCTCGGGGATCCGCGTCAGCCCGGCCGCCCGCAGCATCACGCGCTCCGCGAATGCCCCGACGAACAGGGCCCCCATCACCCGGTCGCCCGGTCGCAGGCCCTCCACGCCCGGCCCGACCTCGCGCACCGTCCCGGCCAGCTCGCTGCCCGGCGTGAACGGGAGCGGTGCGGACATCTGGTAGAGGTCCTGCATGATCAGCACGTCGGGGTAGTTGACCGCGGCGGCCTCCACGTCGATCACGACGTGCCCCTCCATCGCCTTCGGCTCGGGCACCTCCTCGACCCGGAGCGTCCCGGGAGGCCCGTACTCGCGAACCATGGCTGCACGCATGCGAGCGATTGTATCCGCGCTCGCTTGCCCGTGCGCTGCGGCCGTGCGGGGAGCTCAGTCCCCGTCGGCGGCGAAGGCGAGGACGAAGTCGGACTCGGTGAGAATGCCGACCAGGCGCCGGCCCTCGACCACGGGCAGGCAGCCGATCTTCCGGACCGCCATGCGCCGCGCCGCCGAGCCCAGCGTGTCGTCGGGCCGCGCGGTCTCGACGTCGGTCGACATGACCTCCCGGACGCGCAGCGTCCCGAGCGCCCGGGCCTCCGCGATCGGACCCTGTGCCAGCACGCGCACCAGCGCGCTGCGGTACAGGTCCCGCTGGCTGACGATCCCGGCCAGGTGTCCGTCGCCGTCGACCACGGGCATGTGGCGGATCCGGCTCAGCGACATGATCCGGTCGGCCAGCGCCAGATCCTCGTCGAGCTCCAGGGTCGAGACGTCGCGGGTCATCAGGTCCCGCACCCGGTCGCTGGGCGTCTTCATGGCTCTCCTCCCGCGTCGATGGGGATCGCATAGAACAGGCAGTCGGAGGTCGCGATCGCGACGTCGGCTGTCGCCATCAGCAGCTGCGTGTCGCGGCGCAGGCGCAGCTCGCCGCCGCTCGTCTCGAGCAGCTCGTCGCGCAGCTCGCGGCCGTCGCCCGCGCGCACCCGGATCGGGGCCAGTCCGCGCGGCCCCAGCCAGCCCAGCCGTGTGCCGGCGGGCGCGGGGCCGAAGTTGTGCCGCCCGATGTCGGCGTCCAGGGTCACGTCGGCGTTCCCGCCCGGGCCTGCCGCGTAGGCGAGCCGGGCGCCGGGGTCGAGCTCCACGCGTCGCGGGTGGTGCAGCACCGTGACGGGCCCGGAAACGATCGCCGGCGCGGATGCGAGCCGCTCGAGACCGGCCAGGGCCACGGAGTCGGCGTCGGGGTCGCTGGCGCCGCCGCACTCGATCACGACCGCGGGGACCTCGTCCTCGAGCGCCTCGATCAGCGCGCCCAGGCGCAGATCGGTCACGACCATGCGCGACGCGAACTGCGTGGTCAGCGCCCGGCGCGCCGGATCGTCGCGCGTGACCACGGCGTAGGCGGGGCCGCGCGCCGAGGTGTTGTGGATGTCGACGACCGCCTCGGGCTCCAGCTCGCGGACCTGCCGCAGCAGCTCCGCGGCCAGCGCGGACTCCGCGTCCGCGTCCGCGGCGCCGCCGAAGCAGCGGTTGAGATCGCGCGCGCCGCGGCGCGCGCGCTGCGCGAACGGGGGCGGCCCCAGCGCCGCCTCGACCGAGAGCACGAACGCGACCATCCGCGTCGCGGGCCGCGGCCGTGCCCGCAGCCAGCGGTGCAGGGCGCGCACGCCCGACGGCTCGTTGCCGTGGAGCAGGGTGGTCACGATGCGCACGCGCGCGTCGTCGATGCCGGGCACGTCGACGCGCAGCGGGCCCCCCGCCGCCGCGAGCCACCCGGTCACGTCCTCGGCCGCTCGCGCGCTCTGCGCCGCGACGCCGCGAATCCGCGCGTCGCTCACGGCAGCGGCCACTGGTGCACGGGCCGTCGCGACGCCAGCCCCTCGAGGTACGCCTCGAGCATGGCGCGCAGGGCGCGCGGGCGCGTACTCCCCGGCGACAGCCGGTCCAGGGCGGTCCTCTGCCAGCGCGCCGCGGTCAGGCCGCTCGCCGCGCGGTCGGCGACGATCCCGAGCATTCGCGAGATGTCCTGCGCATCGACTCCTCCGCTCGCCAGCCCGCGCTCCGCGACCGGCAGCAGCTCGTCGACCAGCGCGCGCGCGCTGGTCTCTCGCGGAGAGGGCGGTCGTGGCGCGGGCCAGAGCTGGCGCGCGTCGAGTCCCGAGCGAGCGGCCCGGTAGAAGTTCAACTGCGCGTACTCGAACGGGAAGCCCGGCAGCATCCGCGGCAGCTCGTCGGCGAGACCCAGCGTGGCGCCGATCAGGAAGGCCGCGTTGGCCGCCATGTCGACGGGCGTGGGCCCGGACGGGAGCGCCCGCAGCTCGATGCGCAGGTGGCCGCCGTCGGCGGGGTCGTAGATCGCGCGGTTCCAGCGCCAGACCGTGCCCTGGTGCAGCCGCAGCTCCTCGAGACGCGGCACGCCGTCGCCCGCGGCCGGCGGCAGCTGCTCGCGCGACGTGACGGGCAGCAGCGGCGGGAACAGCGCGACGGACTCCGCAAAGAGCTCGTAGGCCCCGTCGTGGACCCAGCCGTGCCCGAACGACACGCGCGCGGGCGCGCGCCAGCTCGACCCCGGGGAGCGCGCGTCGATCGACTGCTTGAAGAGCGCGATCCGCGTCTCGTCCCAGAGCAAGTGCTCCAGGAACACGGGCGAGTTCGTGCAGGCGGCCAGCACCGGCGGGGTGATCAGCTGCGCCGCGTTGTACAGGCGCCCGAACTCGTCGGGCTCCGCGCGCAGGTGCACCTGGAAGGACGTCGCCGCACCCTCGAGCGTCACGTCGTCGCAGCGATGACGCAGCGGCTCCGGCCCGTCGATGTCCAGGGCGAAGGGCTCGCCGCGGAGCTGGCGCAGTGCCTTCGACAGCGCCCGGTAGCGCGGCAGGTCGGTCATCGCGTGCGACTGGAGATCCTGGGCATCCAGGGTCGGCAGGATGCCGATCGGCGCGACGCGGCCGCCGCGAGGCGCCACGGTATTGCCCAGCACGCGCAGCGCGCGATCGAGCTGGGCCTCGAGCGCCGAGAACGGGCGGCCCGCCAGGCGCAGCGGCGACAGGTTGTATTCCAGGTTGAAGCGGTCGACCTCGAGCGTCACGTGCTCGTCGAGGCGGCTCGGCAGCTCGGAGCGGTCCAGGAGCAGCGCGCGCGCCCCGGCGTCGACCACCGAGACCTCGAGCTCGGCCCCGACCGTGCGCTCCCCGCGCCCGAAGCCCGGCGTCGCAAGCAGGTCGGCGAGCGCATCCAGGCAGTCGTCGAGCCGATCCGCGAACCGCTCGTAGGCCGCGGGCTCGAAGCTGTCGCGATCGATCGGGAGTCCCACGCGGGCGGAGTCTTCCGCATCCATCGCGCGCGCGCGAGGTCTTTGACGCACGCGGCGGCTCGCGCGTAGCATGGTCCGCCGGGAGGGCAGGGTTGGAATGGGCGGCGGCTTTGCCTCGGAGCGTGCTCGATCCGCCTGGCTGCGGCCGACGACCCTGCTCCTGCTGCTCTCGTCGCTCCCGGGCGTCGCCCGCGCCGACGGGGGCCACCGCTGGTTCACCGACGTGACCGAGCAGACGGGTGTCGGCTACGTGCAGCAGGTCCCCCGCGAGCCCCCTGCGTGCAGCTTCGACCTGGGCGGCTTCTGCGAGCCCGAGCGCATGACCGGCGGCGCGGCGGTGGGCGACGTCGATGGGGACGGGGACCTCGATCTCCTGGTGACCCGCTACGGGGATCCCGACCTGCTGCTGTGCAACCAGCTCGAGCAGACGGGCAAGGCGCGCTTCGCCGACTGCACGCCGGGCTCGGGCCTCGAAGCCTTCGCGCTGCAGTCCAACGGCGCGGCATTCGCGGACGTCGACCGCGACGGCGATCTCGACCTGTACGTGGGCACGCTCGGGGAGCGGGACGGCATCAACGAGCGCAACTACCTGTTCATCAACGACGGGACCGGCCGGTTCAGCGAGCAGGCCGTGGCCCGGGGGGCGGACGCGGCAGACGACATCCGCCGCATCTGGTCGATCGGTGTCGGCGACTACGACCGCGACGGCTGGACCGACCTGCACTTCACCGAGTGGCTGCCGCTGGACGCCTCGAACAGCCGCCTGCTCCGCAATACCGGGGCCGGCCACTTCGAGGACGTGACCGGCGACGCGGGGCTGGCGTTCGACGCCGTGCACGGCTTCGCCTCGAGCTTCGCTGACCTCGACGGCGACCTCTGGCCCGACCTCGTGGTCGCCGCGGACTTCTCGAGCAGCCGTCTGTTCTGGAACCAGGGCGACGGCACGTTCCTCGACGGGACCGCGGCGGCGAACGTCGGCACGGACGAGAACGGCATGGGCTCGGCGCTCGGGGACTTCGACGGCGACGGAGACCTGGACTGGTTCGTCACCTCGATCCTCGATCCCCAGCGCACCTGCCTCACGGAGCCCTGCGGCTGGGCGTGGAGCGGAAACCGGCTGTACCGCAACGACGGAGACCGGAGCTTCACCGACGTGACGGACGCCTTCGGTGTGCGCGACGGACGCTGGGGCTGGGGTGCGGCGTTCCTCGATTTCGACAACGATGCGGATCTCGACCTGGTGATGACCAACGGCGTCGACTTCCCGGGGATCAGCTTCGAGACGCCCTTCAACGACGATCCCGTGCGGCTCTGGCGAAACGTCGGTGCGGGACCCTGGCCCGAGAGCGCGGCGGAGCTCGGGCTGGGCGACACCGGCTCGGGCAAGGGTCTGCTGGTCTGGGACTACGACGCCGACGGTGACCTCGACCTGCTGATCGTCAACAACGTCTCGGGGGCGAGGCTGTATCGCAACGAGCGCGGCAGCGAGAACGCCTGGCTCCGCGTGCGCGTGCTGGAGCGGCACGCGGGCGGCGACGCGCTCGGTGCCCGCGTCGAGCTGCTGGACGCGGCCGGCGGCGTCGCGCAGGTCCGGCAGATCGGCGCCGACACCGGCTTCCTCGGGCAGAGCGAGCGCACCGCTCACTTCGGTCTCGGTCCCGCTCCCGCGCCGGCACTCCGGGTCCGGGTCGTGTGGCCCAATGGCAACAGTTTGCTTCTCGAGGACGTGGCTCCGCGGAGTGTGCGCGTCGTCTCCGAGCCGCGGCCGGTCCCGCTGGGGATTCGCGGCGTGCTCCTGTGGCTGCTGCTTCTGCTGCCGGTCGCGCGAGCTCTGACGGTGTCGATGCGAGAAAGTGACCCACCGCGGGGGCGTTTCGACCTATGATGCGGCCATCACGGGGTTGATCTCGCATCTGCGAGAAAAGGAGCGGTTGGATGATCCAGGGAAATTTCTCGGCTTGGCAGCGTTTCGGAACTCTTGCTGCGCTCTCGGGCGTGCTGCTTTGCCCGCAGCTTGCGGGGGCGGACGACGGCGCCGTCGAGATCAGCCAGGCCGGTGCGCTCGCCGGGAACGTCACGCCCGGGGATGCGCCGAACTTCCCGGTGACGATCAGCCGCGCGGGCAGCTACGTGCTGACGAGTTCCCTGGTCACGCAGGCTGGCCAGGCCATCCGCGTCACCGCGCAGGACGTGAAGATCGATCTCAACGGCTTCACGGTCTCGTGCAACGTCGGTGGGGGAGGCTGTGGCCTCGATGACGGCATCGAGGCCGACCTCCAGCGCGTCAGCGTCCGGAACGGGACAGTGCAGGACTTCGGAGGAGACGGCATCGACCTCAACACGCACTCCGTCGTCGAGGATGTCATCGCGCGCACGAACGGCAGCGTCGGGATCCGGGTCGGCAACAACTCGCACGTCGACGGCTGCTCCTCCAGCGACAACACCCAGGCCGGGATCGTCGCCGGCGGGTCGAGCGTGATCACCGAGAACATCGCCAGCGGCAACGGCACGACCGGGATCTCCGCCACCAATTCGACCTTCACGGGCAACGTCGCCAACGGAAATACCGGGACCGGCATCACGGGCAATGGAACCTTCCGGGGCAACAGCGCCAGCAGCAACAACATCGGGCTCAGCGCCACCGGCAACAGCGTCGCGGTCAACAACCAGCTCGTCAGCAACACCAGTGTGGGCCTGTCCGGGCCGACCATCTCGTTCGGCTGCATCGGCGCCCTTGCCTACGGCGCGAACGTGATCTCGAACAACAACGGCGCCGTGCTCGCGACGGCCACCGATCCGCAGGTCGGCGGGAGCTGCAACGTGCAGATCAGCGCGAACGTTTGCCATCGCGACCTGGTCTGCCCCTAAGGTGCGCGCCATGAAGCTGACCACAGCCGTCGTCTGGCTCGCCGCTGCACTCGTCGGGTTTGCGGGTCCGGCGGCTGCCGAGCCCGCGGTGGCGCTCGACGGGTCTCCGGACATCACTGCCGATCTCTCGGGTGTCGTCGTCGACGACGCGGAGCTGGGGCTCGACGATCTTGCCGGGCCGGTCGCTTCGCTCGCATTCCCCGGCCTGGATCGCGCGGCGGACGTCGACGCCCACGGCGTCGACGCCCTTGGCAACGACCTGATCTCGCTCGACACGGCGGCGAGCGTCCCCGCGTCCGGGGGCGGGTCGCTGTTCGCTCGTGCCTCCGACGTTCTGCGTCTCGTCGGAGGCGCTTACGAGCTCGCGTTCGACTCGGCCGCAGCCGGTGTCCCGGCCGGAGCCGACGTCGACGCGGTCTTCGCGCTCGGTGACGAGCTCTTCCTGTCGTTCGACGTCGCGGTCGACCTGGGAGGCGGCGAGGTGGCTGCCGACGAGGACGTGGTGCGCTGGGACGGTGCCGATCTGAGCCTTTACGCCGACACCTCGAGCCTGGGCGTGGCGCCGGCGGCGGATCTCGACGCGCTGCACCTCGTGGCGGCGACGGGCGGGATCGCGGCCTCGTTCGACATCAGCGGCACGGTCGACGGCGTCTCGTACGACGACGAGGACCTCGTCTTCTTCGACCCGGGCTCCGGAAGCTGGAGTCTCAGCCTCGACGCGGGCGCGGAGCACGCGGGCTGGGGCCCGGCGGACCTGGATGCGGCGACCCCGGACTTCGATCTGGACACCGACGGTGTCGGCGACTCGCAGGACGTCTGCCCGCAGTTCGACAGCGCGGACCAGACCGACACCGACGGCAACGGCATCGGGGACCTCTGCGAGTGCGGCGACCAGACCGGAGACGGCTTCGTCAACGTCTCGGACATCCTGGCGATCAACGAGGTCATCTTCGATCTGCAGGTAGCGTCGCCGCTCTGCGACACCAACAACGACGCGCTCTGCAACGTCGCGGACATCCTCGGCGTGAACGCGAAGATCTTCGGGGCTCCGGCCTACTGCTCGAGGTTCCCTCCGCCCGCACTGCCCTGACCGCGGCGCGCCCCGGCCCGGGGCCGCCGCGGGACGGTCCGGCATCCGGGCTACGCGATCAGCCCGCGGGCTCGCAAGCGCGTAGGAGTGGGCTGCGCAAGACACGCCATCGGGGGAGACGACGGGTGGGCTGGATGTTCGTGTTCGGGGCGACCGCCTGCGACTTGGTCCGCTTGCGCTCATTGCTGGCAACGGGAGCTGCAGAGTGAACCCGACGCCGCCGCTCGGTCGATTTTCGGCAGCCTGCTAGACGCCCGCCTCCTCGCGCAGCTGCTGGCGCAGCACGAACTTCTTGATCTTGCCCGAGGGCGTGCGGGCGAAGTCCTCGCGCACGCTGCGCAGCTCCTCGGGCCACTTCTGGCGCGCCAGGCCGGCGGCGGCCAGGTGCTCGCGGACCGCGGGCAGATCGGGCGGCTCGTGGCCGGGCTGCATGCGGAAGAAGGCGCAGGCGTGCTCGCCCAGGCGCTCGTCGGGCGCGGCGACCACGGCGATCTCGGTCACGCCGGGCATGCGCATGAGCAGCTCCTCGACCTCGGCCGCGCTCACGTTCTCGCCGCCGCGGATGATGATGTCCTTCACGCGATCGGTGATGGTCAGGTAGCCATCGGCGTCGATCACGCCGACGTCCTCGGTCCGGTACCAGCCGTCGGCGTCGATCATCTCGGCGCTGATCTCTGCGTCGGTGTAGCCCCAGAAGAGCTCCGGCCCGCGGCTGAGGATCTCGCCGGGCTGGCCGGTGGGCACGTCGGCGCCGTCCTCGTCGACCAGGCGGATCTCCACGCCCGGCAGCGGCTCGCCGTCGGTGTACTTGCGCTTGTCCGCCGGGGCGGCGTGCTCGTTGCCCGTGATCGAGGGATGCTCGGTCGATCCGTACGAGCGCACGGTCGAGATGCCCAGCGCCTCGGCGCGGTCGCAGACGGCGGCGGGCACGGCCGAGCCGCCGAGGCCGATCTGCCGCATGCGCTCGACGTGCTCGGGCCCGAACCCGGGCGCGTCGAGCAGGCTTGTCAGGAAGTAGGTCGAGCCGCTGCCCGCGCTCACGTCGGCCTCGAGCATGATCTCGAGCACGCGCACGGGGCTCCAGGTGTCGATCAGGTGGATCGGCTGCCCGTGGATCAGCGGCATCAGCACCGCGCCGAGCATGCCCATGGCGTGCGCGATCGGTGCGCCGACCAGGTGAGGCCGGCCCGTCGCGCTCATCGCGGCGAGCTGCCGGGCCTCGGAGAGGATCGAGTAGCTGGTGTGGATGACGCCCTTGGGGTCCGAGGTGGTGCCCGAGGTGTACGCGATCAGCACCGGCTGGTCGCAGGGCACCTCGGGGAGCTGCTCGAGCGGCGGGGCGGCCAGCAGCTCGGACTGGGTCAGCGCGCCGGCGGGCGCCTCGTCCCCGATGACCACGAGCGTCTCGAGCTCGGGCAGGTCGCGCCAGAACGGCTCGAGCGCCGCCACGTAGTCGATGCCGCGGAACGCCGCGTCGGTCACGTGTGCGCGTGCTCCGGACTGCTCGAGGATGAAGCGAACCTCCTTCGCGCCGTAGAAGTGCACGATCGGCACCAGCACCGCGCCCAGCATGGCGGCACCGTGGAACGCGACCAGGCCCTCGACGCGGTTCGGGAGCTGGTAGCTCACCACGTCGCCGGGGCCGATACCGCGCGCGGCCAGGCCTGCGGCGAAGCGCCGCGCCGCGGCGTGCAGCTCGGCCAGGGTGCCGAGGTGGGGGTTGACGTCGGACCAGATCCGCACCGTCTGCGACGCGTGGGTGCGCAGGCCCTCGTCCACGAACGCGCCCAGCGACTGCTCGAGCCACAGTCCCTGCTCCAGGTACTGCTTGCGCAGGCGCTCGGCGGGCGGGCGCAGCTTCCAGCGGGAGGCGGGCGACGCGGGTACGGGATGGCTCATGCCGCCGATTCTACTTCCGTTGCCCCTCCCGTGGCGCGCGGGGGAGGGCGCGGCCGCGGGTCGCGCGCGCGCACGGGTGCCCGTCGGCCGCGCATCGGGTAGCCTCCGCGCCGCGAGCCCCCGAGCGAAACGGAGCGTGTGATGCGAGACGTGTACATCGTGGAGGCCGTGCGCAGCCCCCTGGGCAAGCGGCGCGGCGGACTGTCCACCGTTCATCCCGTGGACCTGCTGGCGGCGGTCCAGAAGGCGGCGCTCGACCGCGCGGGGCTGGATCCGGCCGCGATGGGCCAGGTGATCGGCGGCTGCGTCTCGCAGGTGGGCGAGCAGGCCTACAACGTCGCGCGCACCGCCTGGCTCTCCGCGGGCCTGCCCATCGAGGTGGCCGCGACCTCGATCGACAGCCAGTGCGGTTCGAGCCAGCAGGCCACGACCCTGGCGGCGGGGCTGGTGTCGGGCGGGCTCGAGGACCTGGTGCTGGCCTGCGGAGTCGAGTCGATGAGCCGGCTGCCGCTGGGGGCGAACTTCGGCGATCCGAAGCTCGGTCAGCCGCTGCCCCCGAGCTACTTCGAGCGCTTCGCCTTCGCGTCGCAGTTCGACGGTGCCGAGATGATCGCGCGCGAGTACGGGATCACGCGCCAGGACACCGACCGCTTCGGCCTGCGCAGCCAGCAGAACGCCGCCCGTGCCTGGTCCGAGGGCCGCTTCGAGCGCGAGGTGATCCCGATCGACGCCCCGCTGGTCGACGAGGCGGGCAAGCCCACCGGCGAGACCCTGCGCGTGACCCGCGACGAGGGCCTGCGCGACAGCAGCCTCGAGAAGCTCGCGGGCCTCGATCCCGTGATGCCCGACGGCGTCCACACCGCGGGCAGCTCCTCGCAGGTCACCGACGGCTCGGCCGCGGTCATCCTCGCGTCGGACCACGCGGTCAAGCGGCACCGGCTGCGCCCGCGCGCGCGCATCGTCTACGCGACGCTGGTCGGGGTCGATCCGATCACCATGCTCAAGGGCCCGATCCCGGCGACGCGGAACCTGCTGGACTGGACCGGCCTGAAGGCGCACGAGATCGACGTCTTCGAGGTCAACGAGGCCTTCGCCAGCGTGGTGCTCGCCTGGCAGCAGGAGATCGAGCCCGATCCGGAGCGCGTCAATCCCAACGGTGGCGCGATCGCGCTGGGCCATCCCACGGGCGCGACGGGCGCGCGGCTGATCACCACCGCGCTGCACGAGCTCGAGCGCTCGGGTGGCCGCCACGGGCTGATCTCGATGTGCTGCGGCGGCGGGCTCGGCACCGGCACGATCATCGAGCGGCTGGACTGAGGCCGGCGCGGGCCGGCCCCGGGGGCGAGCTCACCAGCCCAGGGCGCGGGCCCGCGCGACGATCACCTGCGCGCTGCCCTCGGAGCCGAGGCGCTGCGTGTTGAGCACCATGTCGTAGAGCAGCGCGTCGTCCCAGTCGCGCCCGTAGAACTCGCGGTGGTAGCGCTCGCGATTGTGGTCCGCGTCGTCCAGCACCCCGGGGGCGTCGCGCTCGGCGATCCCCAGGCGCTCGATCGCCTGGCGCAGCCGCCACTCGCGCGGCGCGACCAGGCGCACGTGCAGCGCGCTGGGTCGGCTGCCGAGCACCGCGGCCGCCGCGCGGCCGATCAGCACCAGCCGGTCCCGATCGCCCAGCTCCTCGATCACCTCCCGCATCAGACGCGAGATCTTGGCGTGCTCGGGCTCGCTCACGAGGTCCGTCGAGGGCATCATCATGTCGGGGAACGCCATGGCGTTGGTCTGCGCCACGCGCTCGATGAACGTGGGGATGCGCTCGTCGAGCAGGCGCACGTCGTCGGGCGAGAGCCCGCAGCGAGCCGCGACCTCCTGGACCAGCTCCTCGTCCAGCACCTGCCAGCCGAGATCGCGGGCCACCTGCTCGGCGATGAGCGAGGCGCACGCAGCGAACTGTCGCGAGATGGTGATGTGCATGTCGAGTGGAGTCTACGCTGCCCGATCAGTCTGCGGAAGACTCGGCCCCCTGGACCGCGTGGCGCACCGCGGCGTCCAGGTGCCGCAGACCCGGGCTGAGCGCCACGAAGGCGATCGCCAGGGCGACGGCCAGCACCGAGGCGCCGCCCAGGGCGGCGGGCGCGCCCCAGCGCTCTGCCGCCAGGCTCACCGGCAGCGAGCCGAACATCGGCAGCGAGAAGGACATCATCAGGAAGGACGAGATCCGCCCCCGGACGGAGTCCGGGATCAGCTGCTGGATCGCGGTGTTGTTGACCACGCCGAAGATGTTCTGGAAGACGTTGGCCAGCAGCAGCCAGGCCAGCGCGAGCCAGAACGAGCCGCTGAAGGCGAACAGCCCCAGGAAGAGGCCGAACATGCACACGCTGCCCAGCATGGTGCGCACGCGGCGATCGTGCTCCCCGCGCGTGGCCAGGATCACGGCGCCGGCGAATCCGCCCACGCCCGCAACGCCATTGAGCAGCCCCAGGGCGCCGCTGCCCCGTCCGTAGACGGTGTCGGCGAAGACCGGCAGCAGCGCCTGGAACGGCATCATCAGGAACATGGGCATCAGCCCGAAGACCAGCAGCATCAGCACCAGGCGGTTCGAGCGCAGGTAGCGGAAGCCGTCGATCGTGCTGCCCACGATGCTGCGTTCCCGCCCCTCGGGAGGCGGCAGCGCCGGACCGACCCGGATCATCGCGAGCAGCGCCACCACGTACAGCCCCGTGGCCAGGAGGTACGCGCGGCCGATGCCGTCGACCTCCGTGCCGCCCGCGGGGGTGAGCAGCGGGATCAGCGCGCCGAGCACCAGCGGACCGCCGACGCGGCTGACGTTCATGCCCGCGGTCGTCAGGGCGATGGCGTTGCCCAGCCGGCCCCGCCCCACCACGTTGGCGACGATCGCCTGTCGCGAGGGCATCATCACCGCGAACATCGCGCCGATGACCAGGGCCAGCGCCACGATGTGCCAGAAGCGCAGATGGCCGAGGTAGAGCAGGCTGGCCGTCGCGATCTCGCTGACCAGGAGCACGATCTGGCAGCTCACGATGAGCCGGCGCCGGTCGTAGCGATCCGAGAGGGTGCCCCCGAGCGGGGCCATCAGGATCATCGGGATCGCGACGCTGACCTGGACCAGGCCCAGCGCCGCCGGGCTCTTCCCGGCCAGCTCGTAGGCGAGCAGCGGACGCAGGACCATGGAGATGCCCTGCATGGCGAAGAAGAAGGTCAGGTTGCCGAAGAACAGCCAGCGGAAGCGCGGGATCTCCAGCGAGCTGAGGGCGGCGCGCCACCCGCCGGCTCCCACGGGCTGAGCTCTGCGTCCGACCAATGCACCTCCGCGGCGCGCAGAATAGCGCGTCCGGACGCGCTCGACGCCCGGCAGCGGTCCGGGAACCCGCTTCCCCGTGACCGGTACAATCGCGGGGATGAGCGACGACCCGCATGCATACCTGGAGCAGGCCTGGAATGAGCTGACCGGGCCGGGGGGCAGCTTCGAGATCGAGCAGGTGAAGCTGCGCGGCACGGAGATCCGCAGCTACCGCACCGCGCCCGGGTCGATGCGCGACGTCTGGCTGGCGTCGCGTGCCCACGGCGAGCGCGGCTACCTGGTCTACGAGCAGGACCGCTGGAGCTACGACCAGGCGCACGGCGAGGTCGCGTCCATCGCGGCGTGGCTCGCGGACCAGGGCGTCGGTCCGGGCGACCGCGTGGCGCTGGCGATGCGCAACTACCCGGAGTGGATGCTGGTCTACTGGGCCGCGGTGTCCATGGGTGCGACCGCGATGGGCATGAACGCGTGGTGGACGGGACCCGAGATGGTCCAGGCGCTGGCCGAGGCCGCGCCGCGGGTCCTGTTCAGCGATCGCGAGCGGCTGGAGCGGCTCGAGCCGCACCTCGGCGAGCTGCCCGCAATGCAGCGCGTGGGCGTGCGCGTGCCGGAGCCGCTCGCCGACGGGGTGGTCCCGTACGCGGCGGTGCGCGCGCACGCGCCACTCCTGCCGGATGTGCGGCCCGATCCCGACTCCGACGCATGCATCTTCTACACCTCGGGGACGACCGGCGGTCCCAAGGGCGCCCGGCTGACGCACCGGGGCTGTGTCGCCAACCTGTGGAGCATCCTGTTCTGGGGTGCGGTCCAGGCGCGCGCGCGCGAGCTCGCCGGAGATTCGCCCCCGCCCCCCGCGCCGGGCGGAGGTGCCCAGCTCGTCTCCCTGGTCACCACGCCGCTGTTCCACGTCACGGCGAACAACTGCGTCGCGCAGATGATGACGCTCTCGGGCGGCAAGCTGGTCCTCATGTACCGCTGGGACGCGGGCCGCGCGCTGGAGCTGATCGAGCGCGAGCGCGTGACCAACCTGACGGGCGTGCCGACCATGGTGCGCGAGCTGCTGGCGCATCCGGAGCTCGACGCGCACGACACCTCGAGCCTGAAGATGCTGGGTGGCGGCGGCGCGCCGTTCCAGCCCGACCTGGTGGACAAGGTCGAGGGTCGGCGCGGATCCGCGCGTGCGAACACCGGCTACGGCCTGACCGAGACCTCCGGGATCATCACGACCATCGCGGCGGACTACCTGGTCGACCGGCCGCAGAGCGTGGGAAGGGTGATGCCCTGCTTCGAGGCGCGCGTGGTCGACGACGCTGGCCGCGACGTGGCCCCGGGCGCTGCGGGCGAGCTCCTGGTCCGCGGTGCGCAGGTGATCGCGGGCTACCTGGAGCGCCCCGAAGCCACCGCCGAGGCGATCCGCGATGGCTGGCTGCACACCGGTGACGTCGCCCGGATCGACGCGCAGGGCTTCGTCTACATCGTGGATCGCATCAAGGACATGGTGCTGCGCGGGGGCGAGAACGTGTACTGCTCCGAGGTGGAGGCCGCGATCTTCGAGCACCCGGGCGTGGCCGAGTGCGCGGTCTTCGGCGTCCCCGACGAGCGGCTCGGCGAGGAGATCGGCGCCGCCGTCGTGCCGCACGGGGGCCACTCGCTCACGGCCGACGCGCTGCGCGCGCACTGCGCGGAGCGCCTGGCCGCGCACAAGATCCCCCGCCACATCTGGCTGCGCGACCAGGCGCTGCCGCGAAACGCCAACGGCAAGTTCCTCAAGCGGAAGCTGCGCGCCCAGCTCGACCCCGCCGACGCGAGCTGAGCATGCAGCCGATCCGCTTCGACGGGCAGGTGGCGATCGTGACCGGCGCGGGCCGCGGCCTGGGCCGCGTCTACGCCGAGGACCTGGCGGCGCGCGGCGCGCGCGTGGTCGTGAACAGCCGCGCGCACGAGAGCGGCCCGCAGCCGGCCGAGGTCGTGGCGGCGGCGATCCGCGACTCCGGAGGCGAGGCGGTCGCCAGTCTCGACGCGGTCGAGGCCGACGGTGCCGGGGCGCGAATGGTCGAGCAGGCGCTCGACCTCTGGGGTCGGCTCGACGTGCTGATCTGCAACGCGGGCATCGGTCCCGCCCGGATGTTCCACCGCATGTCGCTCGACGAGGTGAGGAGGCTGGTCGACGTGAACCTCATGGGCACCCTGGCGCCGCTGCACGCCGCGCTGGGCCCGATGCGGGACGCCGGACGCGGACGCATCCTGGTCAACACCTCGAACGCCGGCGCCTTCGGCGGGGTCGGCTTCGCCGCCTACGCCGCGACCAAGTCGGCCATGCACGGGCTGGTCGCCTCGCTGGCCGAGGAGGGGCGCCCCCGCGGCGTGGGCATCAACGCCATCCTGCCCTTCGCCGACACGGAGATGGCGCACGCCGCGCTTGCCGACGCGTCGCTGCCCCCGGGCACGGCCGGGCGAATGACCCCCTCGGCGGTCGCCGCCGCGGCGATCTGGCTGGCCAGCGATGCTTGCCCCCTCAGCGGCGCGATCGTGGTCGCGGGGGGGCGCGCGTTCCGCCGCGCGAAGATGGTGCAGGGCCGCGGCATCGCCCTGAGCGATCCCACCCCCGAGAAGCTCGCCGAGCGCGCGGCGGAGATCGCCGCGACCGACGAGCTCATCCTCTACGAGACCACGCCGGAGATGCTGCGCGACGTCGCCGCGCTCGCGATCGAGCCCTGAACCGGCGGGCGATGCCTCAGGCGTCGAGCTCCTCGAGGAGCGCGTAGAGCACGTCGCCGCGGTCGCGCTGCCCGCGGCGCAGGCCCTCGCCGAGCGGCCACCAGCTCCCGCGCTCGTCCACCCGGGACCACTCCGTCGTCGCCACGCGGCGCGCGATGCGCCAGGCGCCGTCGCGGCGCTCGAAGCGGTCGACGAAGCGGAAGCCCGTGACCAGGTTCAGCTCGGGCCGCGGGTCGTCGCTGCGATGAAAGGCCACGCCGTAGCTCTCCGAGACCGCCGCCGCGCCGCGCAGCTCGACCAGCACGTTCGCCACGCAGTGCATCGTCACCGAGTAGCGCGCGAGCAGCCGGAAGGCCCAGTCGATGAACGCGTCGGCATCGCCCGAGAAGCTGCCGTGCTCGTCCGTGGCGCCGTCGTGGTAGCACGAACGCACCAGCTCGCGGTCCATGCGGTCGATCCCGCGGCAGTAGCGCAGCACCACGTCCTCGATCTCGCGTCGCGCCAGCAGCTCGTCCAGCGCTGCCTCCCTCGCGTCGGACGCAGCCACGGCGGCCTACTTCTTCTTCCAGCCCTTGGTGGCGCCCTCGACCATGCCGTAGGGTCCGGCGGGCCAGCGGAAGCAGTCGACCATGAGCTGGTTGATCTGCTCCTTGGTCGCGACCCCCTCGTCCACGACCCGGGCCGCCTCCTCGAGCATGGCGCGGTAGACGCGGTTGGCCACGTAGCCCCAGGCCATGGGGTTGTCGCGCACCACCACCGGGTTCTTGCCGCAGCGTCCGGCCAGCTCGCAGATCTTCTCCGTCACCTTCTCGTCGGTCCCGTCGGTCACGACGATCTCGGCGAGCTTCATGACCGGCGCGGGCGAGGCCCAGTGCCAGACGATGACCCGCTCCGGGCGGTCGGTGGCCGCGGAGAGTGCGGCGACGGGGAAGCCCGAGCTATTGGACGCCAGGATCGTCCCCGCGGGCGCCAGCCGGTCGAGGTCGCGGAACACGCGCAGCTTGAGGTCGAGGCGCTCGGGCACGCACTCGATGACCACGTCGACGTTCGCCGCCTCCTCGAGGCTCTCGCTGAAGCGCAGCCGGGCCAGCGCCGCGTCGGCCTGCTCGCGCGTCAGCTTGCCGCGCTCCACGCCGCTGTCGAGTCCGAAGCGCCCGCTGGTGATCTCCTTGCGTGCCGCCTCCAGCGCCTCGGGGGAGATGTCGTAGCTGAGGGTCTCGAGTCCGGCGCTGGCCGTGGTCTGGGCGATTCCCGCGCCCATGACCCCGGCGCCGATCACGCCGATGCGGGGGTTGGCATCCATCTCAGTCCTCCTCGCCGGGCAGCTCGACCCAGACCTCGTCGTTGACCACGCTCACGGGGAAGCAGGGCAGGGCCAGTCCTCCGCCGGAGCCCGGCGGCAGGCCGGTGCGCACGTCGAACTGCCAGTGGTGGGCCGCGCAGGTGACCACGCCGTCCTCGAAGAGCCCGTCGCTGAGCGGGTAGCCCGCATGGGGGCAGCAGTCGTCCATGGCGTAGAGCTCGTTCCCGACGCGGTACAGACCGATCTGTCGCTCGCCGGCGCTGACGCGCAGCCCGCGCCCGGGCGGGATGTCGTCCACGTGCGCCAGGCGCACGACCTCGCTGCTTCTCGGCGCCACCGGCCGCGCTCCTCGCTGGGGTGCGGCCGCAGTCTATCGACGCCGGCGCCCCGGGTCAGGCGAGGCGGATCCCGTCCACCGAGAGGGCGCGCTCGCGTCCGGTGTCCCAGGCGATGTCGATGCGTACCACCTGGTCGGCCTCGCGCAGCACCGCGGCCACGGCCCACTCGGCGCGCCGCGCCTCGGGCCCGCAGCGATTGTGGCTCAGCTCCGAGGCCAGGCAGCGCCGGCACTGCAGCATCCCGCCCAGGCCGGCGTCGATCGCGTCGGAGCGATGCACCTCGGCGACCGCGGGGCGCCGCCGGCAGCTCTCGCAGACGCCCTCGTCCCGCGTCGCCTCGAGCTCGTCGAGCAGGTCCAGCACGATCTCGTGGTCGAGATCGTCGTCCGGCGGGGGCCCGGCCAGGACCGGAGCCGCCGGGCGGCGGCGCTCGAGGTAGGGCAGCAGGTCGATGAGTTCACCCAGGGGAAGATCCTCCTGCCCCCGGGGGAAAGCAGATGGCGTGCCAGGCCCGGGGGGCCGGGCCGGCCGTCCCGGGAGCGGGGTGGGCAGTCGGCTACCCACGACTGCGACGCGACCGCCACCGGCAGGGCGCCGGCAGCCGCATCAGTCCTGCCAGGGACGGACCTCGACGAAGAGGTCCACGAAGTCGGGGTCCAGCGCCCCCTCGGCGGCGTCGCTGCGCAGGATGGCGATGCCGCGATCCGCGGGCAGCGCCGAACGGTAGGGCCGGTCCGAGGCCGTGACCGCGTCGAAGACGTCGCAGACGCTCAGCAGGCGCGCCTGCGCGGGGATCTCGTCGCGGCACAGCCCGTGCGGATAGCCGCTGCCGTCGAGCTTCTCGTGGTGCGCGACCACGATCTCGGGCACGCGCTCGAGCTCGCCGGACCACGGGATCTGCTCGAGGATGCGATGCGACTCGACCACGTGGCTCTCGATCTCTCGCCGCTCGGCCACGGTGAGCGTGCCGTAGCGGACCGACAGCGCGGCCAGCTCGTCGGCCAGCAGGAACGGTCGCCGCTCGCCGGCCTCGTCGACGAACCAGCGCCGGGCCAGCGCGCCGAGATGCTCGAGGTCGCGCGCGTCGCGGACGCCGTGGCGGCTCACGCGCGCGATCAATCGCTGCGCCTCCCCCAGCTCGCGGTCGACTTCCTCCATGCCGCGATCGACGCGCTCCAGGGCATCGGCGCGACCGAGACCCAGCTCCTGGCAGAGCAGCGCCGTGCGGTGCGCGGCGCGGATCTCGCGGAAGCGGCCGTCGATGCGCTCGATCTGCTCGGGGTACAGGCGCTCGGCCTTGAGCAGCACACACTCGCGCACGCCCACTTTCCCGAAGTCGTGCAGCATGGCGGCGTACGAGAGCTCCGTGAGCTGCGCCTCGCTGAAGCGGTGGACGGCCAGTGGGCCGCTCTGCGTGCGGTTCACCGCGCGGGCCAGCGTCACGGAGTAGTCGGCCACGCGCCGCGAGTGGCCGCTGGTGGTGGGGTCCCGGGACTCGATGGCGATCACGCTGGCCTCGACGAAGCCGTCGAACATCCTCTGGATGTCCGCCTGGAAGCGGGCGCGCTCCAGCGCGCTCGCGGCGCCGTTGGCGAGCACGATCATCAGGTTGAGATCGCGCTGCACGAATGGCACGTCGGACAGGCGGTTGTCGACCTGCATCACGCCCACCGGGCCGCGTGGGCTCTGCAGGGGCACGGCCATCGAGGAGGCGATGCCCGCCGACACGATGCTCTCGGAGAGCGCCGACTCTCCCTCGCCGGGCTGGAAGAGCATGGCGACCTGTCGCATCGCGACCCAGCCCAGGATCGACTGCGAGACCTGCACGGCCCCGAGCTCGAGCTCTTCGCCCCCGCGCACCACGCCGAAGAACGGCGTGTAGCCGCCCTCGTCGTCGGGCACGCAGATCGAGAAGTGCGAGGCGATCGGGAGCATCTCGAAGACCGCGTCCGCGATCCGGCGCAGCACGGAGCGCAGGTCGGCGGTGCCGTTGAGATCGCTCGCCAGCGCGAACAGGCGCTCGAGCTGCTCCTCGTTCCCGCGGAGCTCGCGCTGGAGCGAGTGCACCGAGGAGCGCGAGGTCGAGCGCACGCTGGCGACCGTCGCGCCCTCCCACCAGTCCTGGTCGGTCTCGACCAGCGACTCGATGGGCTTGGCCTCGACGCGGATCAGCGTGTGCAGGATCTGGACCGTGTCGCCCTTGCGGAGCCGCTCCCGGCCGCCGCTGGGGACCTGTACGTGGACGTCCCCCCCGCGCAGGATCGTCACGCCCGTCAGCGAGCCGTGGTCCAGCACCCACCAATCGGCCTGGTCGTACAGGAACTCGCCGTGCTCGCGCGAGACGTAGCTCGGCGGCAGGAAGACGTCGTTCGTCTCGGACCTGCCGAAGGTCACCCGGTGGTCGTAGGGGAACTCGAGGACCTTGGGGTTCTCGCCCTGGGTGTGGATCGCGAGTCGCAGCACGCCATCCACGCCATCGGTGCCGCCCGGATCCGACTCAAGCTGCCGGCCCCGACGGGGGGGCGCGGGCCCCTGCTAGAATGGCGCTCCTGGGCGTGAACGGCGCCCGTGGCAGCCCCCGCCACAGTGGCCGGGGAGCGTGTCCCGGCGCCGTGGCGCACGCCCCTGCGGGCCTTTCGTGCACCGGATCGAGCCGATCATCCTGTCTGCCCTCGTCGCGCTGGCGCTCGCCGCGCCGCGTCCTGCCCCGGCGCTCGATGCGCCGGGGGCCTCCTGTGGCCCCGGGCCGGCGGCAGGCGACCTGCGCCAGGTGCGCAACTCGAGCTGCTACGTCGGCGCTGGCGAGCTGGCGCGCTGGCGGCGGGACGAGGAGCTGGTCATCGTCGACCTGCGCGAGGCCGACGCCTACCGCCGCGTCCGCATTCCGGGCTCGATCCATCTCACCCCGGCCCAGCTGCGCGAGCGGTCGTACCTGCGGGACCGGCACGTGCTGCTGGTGGACCGCGGCCATCTCGGCGCGCCGCTCGAGCGGGTCTGCCGGGAGCTGCGCGGCCGCGGCTGGACGTCGGTCGGCATCCTCGAGGGCGGGCTCAACGCCTGGGCGCGCACCATGGGGGATCTGGAGGGAGACCGCCTGGCACGGCGCGGGATCAACCGCATCCCGGCCCGCGACTTCGCCGACGTCTCCCGCTACGAGCACTGGGTGGTGATCGACGTCTCGCGCAGCCCCACGCCGGACCTCGACAGCCTGGTGCCGGGCGCTGCACGCGTCCCCCGGCGCGGAGACGAGGTCGCGTTCCGGCGCGAGCTGATCGAGCGCATACGCACGGAGACCGACGGGCTGCCGGGGGCCTTCGTCGCGATCGTGGACCGCGACGGCCGCCGCTACGAGGACGTCGAGCGGGCGCTGCACGCGCTCGGTGTCGTGCACGTGTTCCTGCTCGACGGCGGAATCGAGGCCTACCGGCGCCACCTCGAGCAGGAGCGCCGGGCCTGCGAGGCGTCCTGAGTGGCGTCCCGAGGGCTGCTCCCGGTCTGCAGCGCCCTGCTGGCCTGGGCCGCGGGCCCGGCGGCCCACGCCGCGGGTCCGGAGCTGTTTCCCGACGCGCCGATCGGTATCACCAGCGCCGCGAGCGGCGCGCGCGCCGTGGCGGTCGGCGACCTCGATGGCGATGGCTGGGTCGACGTGCTGTCCGCCTCGTACGTGGACGGCCGCATCGCCTGGTACCGCAACGGCGGGCAGGGCCGCCTCTGGTCGGCGCACACGCTCAGCCGCGAGGCGCCCGGGGCCACCCGCGTGGAGGCCGCGGACCTCGACGCCGACGGCGATCTCGACGTGCTGTGCACGGCGCAGGGCGACGACGCGATCTTCTGGCTGCGCAACGAGGGCGGGGCGCGCGAGTGGACGCGGCACGAGATCTCTCGACGGGTGCGGGACGCACAGGTGGTGGCCGTGGGCGACATCGACGCCGACGGCGATCTCGACGTGATCTCGACCTCGGAGCGGGGGCAGATCGCCTGGTACGAGAACCCCGGCGCCGACGGAGCCTGGGCCACGCACCCGCTACCGGGACGTTTCGGCGACGTTCGCGAGATCGTGGCCCTCGACGTGGACGGCGACGGCGACGCGGATCTCGCGGTCGCGGCGCTGCAGCGCCACGCCGTCGTCTGGCTGGAGAACCGCGCCGGCGACGGCACGGCCTGGGTCGAGCGCGACGTGGGCGGTCCGCTGGCGGCGCCCGCCACGCTGGCGCACGGCGATCTCGACGGCGACGGTCGCGTCGACCTGATCGTGGCCGGCGCCGGCGACGGCCGCCTGACGTGGCTGCGCAACGCCACGCTGCGTCGCCAGCCCTCGTTCCGGCCCGGCGCGGCGCTGCCCGCGCAGCTCCCCGCGCCCAGCGACCTGCACGTGGACGACGTGGACGGGGACGGCGACCTCGACGTGATCTCCGCATCGTATGCCGACGACCGCGTGACCTGGTTCGAGAACGTGGACGGCGCCGCGGGCCGCTGGCACGCGCGGGCGATCAGCATCCGCGTGAACGGCGCGGTAGCCCTGGCCGCGGCAGATGTCGACGGCGACGGCGACCTGGACGTGGTCTCGGCGGCCGATCTGGACAGCGAGATCGCCTGGCACGAGAACCGGGGTCCCGCTGCCCGCAGCTGGCGCGCGCACGCCATCACGACCGCCGCGCGCGGGGCGCGCTCGGTGGTCGGAGTCGATGTCGACGGCGACGGCGACATCGATGTGGTCTCCGCCTCGACCAACGACGACAAGATCGCCTGGTACGAGAACACCCTCGGCGATGGCACGCTCTGGGTCGAGCGGGTCATCACGCTGGCCGCAAACGGCGCCTTCTCGGTCTGGGCGGGCGACGTCGACGGCGACGGCGACGCCGACGTGCTCGCGGCCTCGTCGTTCGACGACCGGATCGTCTGCCACGTGAACCTGGACGGACGGGGCACGCGCTGGGACTCGCGCCTGGTCAGCGCGAACGCCGGCGGGGCATCGGCGGTCTTCGGTGCGGACGTGGACGGCGACGGCGACGTCGACGTGCTGGCCGCCTCCGACTTCGACGCGAAGGTCGCCTGGCACGAGAACCTGGGGGGCGCGACACGCTGGCGCGAGCGCGTGATCTCGACGTCGGCCAGTGGCGCCACCTCGGTCTACGCTGCCGATCTGGACGGCGACGGCCGGCTCGACGTGCTCAGCGCCTCGCGCTTCGACCACCGGATCGCCTGGTACCGCAACGTCTCGGGTGACGGCAGTGCCTGGCGTGAGCACGAGATCTCGGACCGGGCGCGGGGCGCCACATCGGTCTGCGCGGCGGACATCGACGGGGACGGCGACGTCGACGTGCTCTCGAGCTCGCGCGGCGACGACGGCATCGCCTGGTACGAGAACGTTCGGGGCGACGGGAGCGTGCTGCGCGCGAGCATGATCAGCTCGGACTCCGATGGTCCGACGCAGGTCGTGGCGGCCGACGTCGACGGGGACGGCGACCTCGACGTGCTCGGGGCCTCGCGCTTCGACGACGGGGTGCGCTGGTTCGAGAACCGCAGCTCCGACGGGCGAAGCTGGACCCCGTGGCGGGTGACGAGCCGCGCGCGCGGCGCCACCGGCGTCTGGGCGGGCGATGTCGACGGCGACGGCCGGGTCGACGTGATCTCCTCGTCGGCCGGCGACGACAAGCTGGCGTGGTACCGCAACCGCGCGCCGGAGGTCGTGGCGCCCTAGTCGTCGGTGCCGGCCGCCCGGCCCGGCGCGAGCTGCTAGCCTGCGCGGCCGTGAGCCACGTCCCCGCAATCGTCGTCGCACTCGCCGCCCTGCTGGCGGCGCCGGCCGCGGCCCACACGCGGAGCCAGTCCTTCTCGAGCTGGCATGTCGAGGGCGACGAGGTCACGATCAGCTTCAGCGTGCGCTCGCGCGAGGTCACGCGTCTGCCGCCGCTCGAGGGTCCGATCCCGCAGCTCGATGCGCTGCTCGCCGCGCACCTGCGCGAGCGGATCGGGGCCCGGTCGGGGGAGCAGCCGTGCCGGCCGCTCGCCGAACCGCGCCCGCTGGCGGCGCAGCCCGGCTTCGAGCGGGTCGAGCTGCGACTGGTCTGCCCTCCGGGGAGCGAGCTCTGGATCCGGGTCGAGAGCTTCTTCGAGGTGGCCCCGGGCCACGTGCACTTCGCGCGCGTGCGGATCGACGGGGGCGCGCCGGTCGAGCACCTGCTGACCGCCGGCCGCACACGGGCGCCCGTCTCGGGCGGGGCGGGAGCCGGTGCGGGCGCCTCGTTCGCGGGCTACGTGCGCCTGGGCGTGGAGCACATCGCGGGCGGGCTCGACCACCTGGCGTTCCTGGCCGCGCTGCTGCTCCTGCTGCCGGACCTGCGCCAGGTGGCCTGGGTGATCACCGGGTTCACGCTCGGGCACTCGATCACGCTCTCGCTGGCGGTGCTCGGTCTCGTGCGGCCGCACGCGGAGCTGGTGGAGGCGCTGATCGGTTTCACGATCGCGCTGGTGGCCGTGGAGAACATCGGCGTCGCGTCGGGGCGCACGCGCCAGCTCGCGGACCTGGGCGGCGGCGTGCTGGCGGGTCTCGCGATCCTCGGAGCCCTGTCGGGGAGCGGGCCGGCCCCGAGCGTGCTGCTCGGCCTCGCGCTGTTCACGGGCTGCTACCTGCGCCTGGTGCACGATGCGTCCCGGGCGCGGCGCGTCCGCCCCGCGATCACCGCGCTGTTCGGGCTCGTGCACGGTCTCGGCTTCGCGAGCGTGCTGCTGCAGGTCGGCCTGCCGCGTGACCGCCTGCTGCCCGCGCTGCTCGGCTTCAACGTCGGCGTCGAGCTCGGGCAGCTGCTGATCGTGGGCGCGACGCTCGCGCTGGCCGCGCTCCTGCTGGCGCGCTGGCGCAAGCTGCCCCGCGCGCTGCTGGGCGATGCCTGCTCGGCGCTGCTCTGCGCGCTGGGCGTGTACTGGTTCGTGTCCCGCGCCTACGGCTGATACAATCTTGCACGGAGCGGGCCGGCCAGGCGGTCCGGACGGGGTTCCACCTACAATGATCCGCCCGGGAGCCGCCTCTCGTCTGCAAGTGCGCACGCCCGCGAGTCCGGGAAGCCCGGCGCAGATGACGTGGCGCCCACCTGGTACCAGGTAGGGCGGAGGCCCGGAAATACCGCCGCCGGCCCGCTCCTGTGCCGCTCACGCGGCGCCGCCTCGGGGCGAGGCCCGGAGCAGGTCGCGCAGCGCGCGGATGCGCGCGGCGTTCGCACCGAGGTCGCCGCCCCCCACCCGCGAGTTGGAGCGCACGTCCACGAGTGAGCCGCCCGGCCCGGGCCGGATGCGGATCACCACGTCGTCCACGAAGCGGAAGACCGGGGTCACGTCGTGTGCCTCGATCACGCCGCTGCCGCGGTCGGCGCTCGTGATCGTCCAGCCCAGGGAATCCGCGGCCTGCCGCGCCCTGTCGAAGACCTGGTCAGGGGCCGCCGCGAGCTCGAGGGTCTCCAGGTCGGGAAAGGCCTCCCGCTGCTGCGGGGGGACCGTCTCGCCGCCGTCGGGATAGAGCACGCCGTTCACGCGGCCGGGTGCGTCGCGGACGGCCGCGGAGAAGACCGGCGGATCCTCGATGCTGGTCGTCACGTCGTGGATCGGCGGCGCGCCGCCCGAGCCGAGCGCGGGCCCGAGCAGGGCCGCGACCGCCAGCCCGCCGGTGGCCAGCCCCTGCAGGGCGCGGCTGCGCCCCGCCAGCCCGGTGCTGCGGCGCGTGCGCAGCACGCCGAGTCCGCCGAGCAGGAGTGCGAGGATGCCGAGCAGCAGCCCGCCGGGGGCGGCGATGCGGAAGCCCTCGAACGGCGAGAGCAGGCGGGCGTGGATGCCGCCGACGCCGATCAGCAGCAGCAGCAGGGCTCCGGCGCCGAGCGCGGCGGCGAGCGAGGCGATGAGGGATCGCTGGGGCATCGGGCCTCCCGCATTCGAGCGGGCGGCAGGATATCAGACGTGCGCGGCGCAGACGCGGTTGCGTCCCTCGCTCTTGGCCTCGTACAGCGCGGCGTCGGCCTCGGCCACCAGCGCCTCCCAGCTCGCCGCGGCGGTGGCCGGGGTCAGGCCCGCGACACCGCAGCTCAGGGTCACCATGCCCAGGGGCGACTGCTCGTGCGGGATCGACTGCAGGGCGACGAGCTCCACGAGGCGCCTGCAGAGCTCCACCGCCCCGTGCTCGCTGGTCTCCGGCATCAGCAGCAGGAGCTCCTCGCCGCCGTAGCGATACAGGCTGTCGGCACGGCGCAGGTCGCAGCGCAGGCAGCGCGTGATCTGGCGCAGGACCTCGTCGCCCCCGAGATGCCCGTAGTGGTCGTTGTAGAGCTTGAAGTGGTCGACGTCGAACATGGCGACCGTGTAATGGCGGTCGTAGCGTGAGGACACGCTGTGGATGCGGTCCAGCTCGATCTCGAGCGCGCGGCGGTTGCCGATGCCGAGCAGTCCGTCCTCGAGCGAGAGCGCCTCGAGCCGCTCGAGGGCCGCCTCGAGCTCGCCGGTGCGCTCCTGCACCATCAGCTCGAGCTGGTCGCGGTGCTTCTCGAGGTCGCGGGTGTAGCCGCGCAGCACGTCGGTCTGGGTGATGATCCCCACCAGCTTGCCGGCATCATCCACGACGGGCAGGCGGCGGAACGCGTGCGTGCGCATCACGCGGGCGGCCTCGTCGAGCTCGGTGCCGCCGCGCACCGTGACCGGGTCCGGCGTCATCACGTCGCGAGCGCAGAGGCCGTCGCTGCCCAGGGTCGCGAGCCCGCTCCCGTGGGTCACGTCCTTGACCAGGCGTACCATGTCGCGCTCGCTGATCACGCCGACCGGCATGCCGCCGCGCGTGACGGCGATGCACGAGATCCCCGCATCCTGCATGATCGCAGCGACCCGCTCGAGCGCTGTCTCGGGCGTGACCTGGCGCACGTCGCGCGTCATCAGGCTGGCAATCGTCGTCGGCACGCGGTCTCCCCGCTCGCGGGATTGACGTTTCGCCACACCCTTCGGTCCTCTTGCCCCCCAGCTGTAGCGTGCGACGGCGTGACAGCTGGCTCCGGGGGAGACACGCGGCGCTGGTCGCGCCGGATGGCTTGCTTCAGGGCTCGTAGGCCAGGTTCGGCGCGAGCCAGCGCTCGACGTGGGCGAGCTCGCGCTTCCCGCGCGCCGCGTAGTCCGCCGCCTGGTCGCGTCCGATCCGCCCGATGCTGAAGTAGCGCGCGTCCGGGTGCGCAAGGTACAGCCCGCTCACGCTCGCCGCCGGCGTCATGGCGCAGCTCTCGGTCAGCTCGATGCCGATCGCCGGCGCGTCGAGCAGCTCGAAGAGCTGGTGCTTGGGCCAGTGGTCGGGGCAGGCCGGGTAGCCCAGCGCGGGACGGATCCCGCTGAAGCGCTCCGCGATCAGGTCCTCGACCGTCAGGCTCTCTTCGGGCGCGTACCAGGCGCGCCGCACGCGCTCGTGCAGCAGCTCGGTGAACGCCTCGGCCAGGCGATCGGCGAGCGCCTTGACGGTGATGGCCGCGTAGTCGTCCCCCTCTGCCTCGAACTCCGCCGCGACCTCCGCGGCGCCCAGACCCGCGGTGACCGCGAAGCCGCCGACCCAGTCCGGCCCGGCCTCGGCCGGCGCGACGAAGTCGGCCAGGGATCGACAGGGATCGCTGTCGGTGGTGGGGCGCTGCTGGCGCAGCATGGGCAGGCGCAGCTGCTCGGAGGCGCGCGTGTCGTCCGACCAGAGCACGATGTCGTCGCCGTCGGCGCTCGCCGGCCAGAATCCGTAAACGGCGCGCGCGCGGATCCGCCCTTCGCCGATCATGCGCTCGAGCATGGCGCGCCCATCGGCCAGGAGCTCGCGGGCCTGCGCGCCGTAGCGCGGGCTGTCGAGGATGGCGGGAAAGCGGCCCTTCAGCTGCCAGGCCGTGAAGAAGAAGGTCCAGTCGATGTACGGCTCGATGTCGGCCAGCGTCACGTCGTCGACGATCCGCGTGCCCGTGAACGGTGGCTCCGGGCGCGGCTCGCTCCAGTCGAGCTCGACACGCCGCTCGCGGGCGGCGGGCAGCGCCAGCACCGGCTTCTGCTGGCGTCCCTCGTGTACCTGGCGCAGGCGCTCCTGGGAGGCGCGGTTGCTCGTGTCGAGCGTCGCACGCCGGTCCGCGTCGAGCAGGTCGGAGATCACGTTGACGACGCGGGACGCGTCGAGCACGTGGACCACCGGCTCGTCGTAGCGGGGCGCGATGCGCACCGCCGTGTGCTGTGTGCTGGTCGTGGCGCCGCCGATCAGCAGCGGCACGTCCATCTCGAGCCGCTGCATCTCGCGCGCCACGTGGACCATCTCGTCGAGCGAGGGCGTGATCAGCCCGGACAGGCCGATCACGTGGGCCCCGCGCTCGCGCGCGGTCTGGAGGATCTTGTCGGCCGGCACCATCACGCCGAGGTCGATGACCTCGTAGCCGTTGCAGCCGAGCACGACGCCGACGATGTTCTTGCCGATGTCGTGCACGTCTCCCTTCACGGTGGCGAGCACCACGCGGCCCTGACTGCTCGACTCGGCCTCGTCCTGCTCCATGAACGGGGTCAGCCAGGCCACGGCCTTCTTCATGGCGCGGGCGCTCTTGACCACCTGGGGCAGGAACATCTTTCCGGCGCCGAAGAGGTCGCCGACGATCTTCATGCCGTCCATCAGCGGCCCCTCGATCACGTCGAGGGGGCGGGGGAGCTCCTGGCGCGCCTCCTCGGTGTCCTGCTCGATCCAGTCGAGCGTGCCGTGGACCAGCGCGTACGAGAGGCGCTCGCTCACGCTGCCCTCGCGCCAGCTCAGGTCCTGCTCGCGCTGCCGGCCGGAGCCCTGCACGCGCTCGGCGAGCTCCACCATCCGCTCGGTCGCGTCGGGGCGGCGGTTGAAGATGATGTCCTCGACGTGCTCCAGCAGCTCGGGCTCGATGTCCTCGTAGACCGCGAGCTGGCCGGCGTTGACGATTCCCATGTCCATGCCGGCCTGAACCGCGTGGTACAGGAACGCCGAGTGGATCGCCTCGCGCACCAGGTCGTTGCCGCGGAACGAGAAGCTCAGGTTGCTGACGCCGCCGCTGATCTTCGCGCCGGGGCAGACCTTCTTGATGATCCGCGTGGCCTCGATGAAGTTCCGGGCGAAGTCCGCGTGCTCCTCGATGCCCGTGGCGATCGCCAGGATGTTCGGGTCGAAGACGATGTCCTCGGGCGGCACGTCGGCCTGCTCGGTCAGCAGCCGGTAGGCGCGCTGGCAGATCGCGACCTTGCGCTCGACCGTCTCGGCCTGGCCCTTCTCGTCGAAGGCCATCACGACCACGGCGGCGCCGAAGCGGCGCGCCTCGCGCGCCTTGTCGAGAAAGTCCTCCTCACCCTCCTTGAGGCTGATCGAGTTGACGATCCCCTTGCCCTGCACGCAGCGCAGTCCCGCCTGGATGACCGACCAGCGTGACGAGTCGATCATGATCGGCAGGCGCGCGATCTCGGGATCGGCGGTGATCAGGTTCAGGAAGCGCGTCATGGCCTGCTCGGAGTCGAGCATGCCCTCGTCCATGTTCACGTCGAGGACGTTCGCACCGCCGCGCACCTGGTCGAGCGCGACCTGGGCGGCGGCCTCGTAGTCGTCGTCGCGGATCAGCCGCGCGAAGCGCCTCGAGCCGGTCACGTTGGTCCGCTCCCCGACCATCACGAAGCTGGAATCCGGCCCGATCTCGAACGTCTCCAGGCCGCTGTAGCGGGTGCGCCGCTCCGGGGTGGCCGGCCGGCGCGGCTCCAGACCCGCGACCTGCTCGCCGATCGCTCGGATGTGCTCGGGGGTCGTGCCGCAGCAGCCGCCGACCAGGTTGACGAAGCCCGAGGTCGCCAGCTCGCCGACCAGTCCGGCCATCTCGTCGGGGCCCTGGTCGTACTCGCCCAGCGCGTTGGGCAGGCCGGCGTTCGGGTAGCAGAGCGTCGCGCGATCGGAGATCCGCGAGAGCTCTTCCAGGTACGGCCGGACCTCGCGGGCGCCCATGCCGCAGTTCAGTCCGACGGCCAGCGGTCCCGCGTGTGCGATCGACGTCCAGAACGCGTCGATCGTCTGGCCGGAGAGGTTGCGGCCGCTCTGGTCGGCGAAGGTCACCGAGATCAGGACCGGCGCCGTGTCGCCGGTCTCGCGCCGCACGGCGTCGATCGCGCAGATCGCGGCCTTGGCGTTGAGCGTGTCGAAGATGGTCTCGATCAGCAGCAGGTCCACGCCGCCTTCGAGCAGGGCGCGCACCTGCTCGGCGTAGGCGGCCTCGACCTCGTCGAAGGTCACGTCGCGATGGCCGGGGTCCTCGACGTCCGTGCCCACCGACAGGGTCTTGGGCAGCGGACCGATCGACCCGGCGACCAGCCGCAGCCGGCCGTCGCCCGCGCCGAACGCGTCGCGCGCCTCGCGCGCAACCCTCGCGGCGGCCAGGTTCATCTCTCGCGCGTGCGCCTCGAGGCCGAAGTCCGCCTGGGCGATCGATGTGGCGCCGAAGGTGTCGGTGCTGATCACGTCCGCGCCCGCAGCGAGGTAGCCGGTGTGGATGTCGCGGATGACGTCCGGCTGCGTCAGGACCAGCACCTCGCCGTTGTTGCGCAGGTCGAGCCGGTGGTCGGCGAAGCGCTCGCCGCGGAAGCCGGCCTCGTCCAGACCGTGGGCCTGGATCTGCGTGGCCATGGCGCCGTCGAGCAGCAGGATGCGCTCGCGCAGCAGGGACTCGATGGATTCTCGGGAACGGGTCACGCGGGCAGACCTCGGTTGCTCGGGCTCGGCTGACGGGCCAGGACGGCGCCACGGGGCGCGGCTGGAGGCGAGAGCATAGGCGAAAGACCGGCGGCTGCGCAGGGCCCCTGCTACCTTGCGTCGTCCGGGAGCCCGACCGGGATCCGCGCTGGGAGGACCCATGAGCGAGCACCGCGCGCCGGCGTCGGCACTGCCCTTCTTCGAATCGCGCTTCGGCCTCGACGACCGCCGCCTGGCCGCCGCGCTCGACACCGCCCTGGCGCGCCCCGTGGACCACGCGGAGCTGTACTTCGAGTACACGACCACGGACTCGGTCTCGCTCGAGGAGGGCATGGTCAAGACCGGGAGCCGCCACCTCGACCAGGGGGTGGGCGTGCGCGCGATCGCCGGCGAGCGCCAGGGCTACGCGCACAGCGACGACGTGACGGTCGAGAGCGTGGAGCTGGCGGCCACGACCGCGCGCGCGATCGCGCGCGGCGACGCGGCCGATCGCCGGGTCGCGGTCCGGGCGAGAGGCGAGCTGCCCGATCTGTACCCCGTGGCGCTGCCGCCGACGGACGTCCCCGTGGCCGACAAGGTGAGCCTGCTCGAGCAGATCGACGCCCGGGCGCGCGCCTGCGACCCGCGGGTGGAGCAGGTCATGGCCAGTGTCGTGGCCGAGCACAAGCACGTGCTGATCGCGAGCAGCGACGGAACGCTGGTCGGAGACGTGCGCCCGCTGGTGCGGCTGAACGTGCAGGTGATGGTCGAGCAGGGCGGCCGCCGCGAGCTGGCCTACCAGGGCACGGGCGGGCGCTTCGAGCTCGACATCCTGGCGGACCCCGCGCAGTGGGGCGCGCTGGTGGACGAGGCCGTGCGCCAGGCGCTGGTGAACCTGGAGGCCGTGCCCTGTCCGGCCGGCTCGATGGACGTGGTGCTCGGGCCGGGCTGGCCCGGCATCCTGCTGCACGAGGCCGTCGGGCACGGTCTGGAGGGCGACTTCAATCGCAAGGGCACGTCGGCGTTCGCCGGGCGCATCGGTGAGCGCGTCGCCGCTCCGGGCGTGACCGTGATCGACGACGGCACCCTGCCGTGTCGCCGCGGCTCGCTGAACGTCGACGACGAGGGCACGCCGACCCGCCGTACGGTCCTGATCGAGGACGGTGTGCTGGCGGGTTACATGCAGGACCGTCTCAACGCGCGGCTCATGGGCGTCGCGCCCACGGGCAACGGCCGCCGTGAAAGCTACCAGCACCTGCCGATGCCGCGCATGACCAACACGTTCATGCTCGCCGGTGAGGACGACCCCGCGGACATCCTGCGCTCCGTGGACAGCGGGCTGTACGCGGTCTCGTTCGGGGGCGGCCAGGTCGACATCACCAGCGGCAAGTTCGTCTTCTCCGCGAGCGAGGCCTACCGGATCGAGGGCGGGCGCATCGGCGCACCGGTGAAGGGCGCGACGCTGATCGGCAACGGCCCCGACGTGCTCACGCGCGTCTCGCGGATCGGCCACGACCTGCGCCTGGACGCCGGCGTGGGCACCTGCGGCAAGGACGGGCAGGGCGTGCCCGTGGGCGTGGGCATGCCGACGGTGCGCATCGATGCCCTGACCGTCGGCGGCACCGAGGGCGCGGCGTGAGCGACATCGCGCTGATCGTCGACCGCGCGCTCGCGGCCGCCAGCGACGCGGGCGCCGCCGCGGCCGACGCGGTACTGATCGAGGCGGAGGTGCTCGAGACCCGCGTGCGCGGCGACGAGATCGAGTTCGTCAAGCAGGCGCGCGAGCGCACCCTGGGCATCCGCGCCTACGCCCGCGGCCGCGGCGGGCTGCGCACGGCGATCACCTCGACCGCCGACCTCGCCGCCGATGCGGTCGACCGGATGGCGGCCGAGACGGTGGCGCTGGCCCGCGCCACCGCCGCCGATCCCGCGGCGGGCCTGCCCGACGGTGGCCTCGAGTCGGAGGTTCCCGATCTCGACCTCTTCGAGCCGCGCGACCACCCGTTCGATCCCGACACGCGGATCGCGGCGGCGCGCGAGGCCGAGGCCGCGGCCCGGGCCGTCGACGCGCGCGTGGTCAACTCCGAGGGCTCGCAGGCGAGCTCCAGCTTCCGCGAGGTCTGCTACGGCAGCACCGCCGGATTCTCGGGCCGCTACCGGGCCGCGAGCCACTCGCTGTTCTGCGAGCCCCTGGCGCGCAACGGCGCAGGCATGCAGCGCGACTACTGGATGACCGTCTCGCGCAGGCTCTCCGGCCTCGAGGATCCGGCGAGCGTGGGCCGCCGCGCCGCGGCACGGGCGCTGCGCCGGCTGGGCGCCCGCCCCGTCGAGACCTGCGAGGTGCCGGTGCTCTTCGACCCGCTGGTCGCGCCGGGCCTGATCCGCCAGCTGGCCAGCTGCCTGAACGGCTACTCGATCTACCGCGGCACCAGCCTCTTCGCGGGCCGCCTGGGCGAGCGCGTCGCCAGCGAGCACGTGACCATCATCGACGACGGCCGGCTCCCGGGCGGGCTCGGCAGCCGGCCCTTCGACGGTGAGGGCCTGCCGACGCGGCGCAACGTGCTGGTCGAGGCGGGCGAGCTGCGCTCCTACGTGCTCGACACCTACTCCGCGCGCAAGCTCTCGCTCGCGTCGACCGGCAGCGCCACGCGCTCGGCGGGCGGCGCGCCGACCGCCTCGACCACCAACCTCTGGCTCGAGCCCGGAACGACGCCGGTCGACGAGATCATCGGCTCGACGCGCCGCGGGCTGCTGGTCACCGAGCTCATCGGTATGGGCTTCAACCCCGTCACCGGTGACTACTCGCGCGGGGCCGCGGGGCTGTGGATCGAGAACGGCGAGATCGTCCACCCGGTCGAGGAGGTGACGATCGCGGGCAACCTCGCCGACATGCTGCTGGGGATCGACGCGGTCGGCGACGACCTGGTCTGGTTCGGCAGCGCGGCGTCGCCGACGCTGCGCATCGAGCGCATGACCGTCGCGGGACGCAGCTAGCAGGCGGCTGAAGAGCCCGTTCGTCGCCGCGCGGCGCTCAGAGCATGGCGGCGAGCTGGGTCGCGAAGCGATCCGGCGCGATGCCGCTCGCCTCGAGCAGCGCTGCCAGCTCCGGGTGCAGGATGCCCGGCTCGCCGCGCAGCACCCCGAGGATCTGGCGCGGGGAGAGCGTTTGCAGCGGGCCGCTGTCCCCCTCGACGGCGATCTCGCCGGCCCCGGACTGTCCCGGGATCAGCGTCGCGCGCAGCCGCGGGGGCGCCGTGCGGGTCTGCTCGCTGGCGGCTCCGGCGGTCCCGGGCTCCGCTTCCGGCGCTGCCGGCAGCGGTCCCGGACGCGGCAGGGCCAGCGCGATCTCGAAGGGCGCCGCGTCCGGCCAGGTGGCACCGAAGCCCGCGTGCAGCTCGATGGCGTGGGGCGCGCCGGGCGCGCGGCCGGCCACCCGTGCGCTCCCGCGCTCCACCCGGAGCACGGCGGTCTCGCCCTTCACGGCGACGTCCACGGCGCCGCTGCCCAGCGAAACCGTGAGCGCGTCGGCGCGCAGGCGGAGATCGCGCGCGAGCCCGCGCCGCGAGACGCTGGCCCGGCAGCGGCCGTTCTCGAGGTAGACGCTCTCGAGCGCTCCGGGCTGCTCCGTCTCCAGACGCAGCGTCGTCTCGTCGGACAGGTCGAGCGTGACGCCTGCCGCGGTCAGCTGCGCGTGGCCTGCGTCGGGGATGCGCAGCGCGTCGCCGGCGGTGAGCGTCTGGCCGGGCCGCGCGGGCTCCCAGATCGGCAGACCCGAGCGCGCGATCTCGACCCGTCCTCGCAGCGCATCGAGCGCCCAGTCGTCGGCCGGAACGGGCACCGCGCTCAGCGACAGAAGCAGCACCCCGGCGAGGGAGAGCGTGTGTCGGATTCGCCGCAGACACCTCATGCCGCGAGCTATCGGTGCCGTCACGCGCGAACCTGAGCGACACGGGAGGACCGGGAACGTGGCTCCCGGAGGCCTGCTAGGATCGCGGGCCTTGGAGGGAGCCGTCCGCGTGAGATGGCCTGGCACGACTGCTCTGCGGGCGCTCTGCCCGCTCGCGCGCCTGACGCTCGCGCTGGGGCTCGCGTTCGCGTTCGCGCCGGGAGCGAGCGCCGACGAGGCGGCGGACGTCGCGCACGCGCGCACACTGGCGCGCAGCCACTGGTTCCACGGGGTTCCCTACGCGGCTGCGCGCGCGCTGCGTCCCGCCGGCATCCGCTGGCTGGCGGCGCTGCTCGACGATCCGCGGGAGGTGGCGCATCACGCCAACGCGGTCATCGCCCTGGGCATGAGCGAGCACCCGCTGGCGCTCGAGCCGCTCCAGCGGCTGGCGCGGAGCGAGCCGCGCGGGGAGCTGACCCGCGACGCCTACCGCGTGCGCATGGCGCTGCCATACGCGCTGGGCCACCTGGCCCGCGTCGATCGCCGCGCCCTGGAGCTGCTCGAGGAGCGCCTCGACCGCGACGCCTCGGCCACCTGGTCGTACGGGCAGCTGCGCGGCGAGCGGCTGCGCCGGCAGCTCGAGCGCAGCGGGATCAGCGCGCTGGGCATCACCGGACAGCAGGCGGCGCTCGACGCGTTCGAGGCCCGGCGCGCGCTCGCGGGGCGTGCGGCGCGCGCCGATGAGCCGGCGCTCCGGCGCCACATCGCCGCGTCCCGGGAGCTCTGCGAGCGCGTCTCGCGCGAGGGTCCCGCACGCGTCTTCGAGCGGCGGCCCCGATGAGGAGCCGGGTGCCGGCGGCCGTGCTGCTGCCCGGCATGCTCCTCGCCGCGGGCCTCGCCGCCGCGCAGGCCAGCCTCCGCAGCGACCGCGTGGTGTACTCGATCCACGTGGACGTGGCCGATCAGCTCGACCTCGAGCAGCTGCGCCTGTACCTGCGTGAGGGCAGCGAGCTGCTCCAGGGCGACCAGGGCGCCGACGACGCGGCCTGCTGCATGGAGCTCGCGGAGATCGGTCTCGAGGTCTTCGGAACCCCCGGCGACGGCCTCGACGTGCTCGACGCCGAGGACGAGTTCCTGCAGCTGCTCGGTCGCAGGGCCCTGGTCGGGAGCATCCTGTGGTGCGGGATGCCGCTGCCGAACATCGCCGGCTGCGGGCAGACCCCGGGCGACACCATGGTGGTGGCGCTCGACACCCCGCCGGAGCTCCTCGGCCTGACGCTGGCGCACGAGCGCGGCCACAACGCCGGTCTCAACCACCGAGACGAGAGCTGCGCGCTCATGGCCAGCGGCATCATGGACGGCAACGGCTGCCTGAACGAGGCCGAGTGCAGCACCTACCGGCAGCTGGATCGACCGCCCTGGAGCGGTGGCGAGTGCGGCTGTCACGGCGATCTTCCCGGCCAGCCGGTCGAGCCCGACGGCACGAGCTGCGTGGAGGACGGGGTCGCCGGGATCTGCCACAGCGACGGCTTCTGCGACCCGCCGCCGCCCAACGACGGCTGCTCGGCGGCCACGCCGCTGCCCGCCGGGCTGAGCGTGCTCGACGACAACGACGTCGCGGGAACCGATGGCGCCGCGTCGTGTGCCGCCAGCGGCGCGGACGTCTGGTACGCGCACATCGCGGATTGCTCGGGGACGCTGAACGTCGATCTCTGCGACGCGGGTCTCGACGTCGTCGCCTCGCTGCACGAGGGCTGCGGGGCCGCGGCCGGCGAGCGCGGCTGCGCCCACGCGTGTCCCACCAGCGGCGACTGTCGCGGCGCCTGCCTCGAGGCGCCGGTGGTCTTCGGCGAGGCGCTCCGCCTGCGCGTCGCGCGCGGCGGGAACGGCGACACGGGGCCGTTCATCGTGCGCGTGTCCTGCGAGGAGGACCCCGCGCTCGACAGCGACGGCGATGGTCTGCCCGATGTGCTCGAGTACGGCACCCTGGGTACCGATCCGCGCGCGGCCGACAGCGACGGCGACGGCTGGGACGACGGTCTGGAGCTCGACCTGGGGACCAGCCCGCTGCTGGCCGACACGGACGGCGACGGTGCGACGGATTCCCAGGACGTGTGCCCCCGCGTCTGGGACGATCAGTCCGACTCCGGCGGGCTCGCCACGCCGCTCGACCCGCTCGGCTCCTGGCCCGACGGCATCGGCGACGCCTGCCAGTGCGGCGACGTCAGCGGCGACGGCGTGGTCAGCACCCTGGACGCGGTGTCGATCCGCGCCTTCGCACTCGACTCCGCCACGTTCCCGGTCGATCTCGCGCGCTGCGCGGCCTCTGCCGGTGGCACGGGCTGTGGCCTGGCCGATGCCGTGATCGTGCGGCGCGCGCTTCGCGGCCTGCTGCCGGGGATCGCGCAGGCCTGTCCGGCAGCGGGCCCCTGAGGGCGCGCGCGCGTCAGACGGGCTCGAGCAGCCCGTCGCGCAGGCGCGCCGTGAGGTCGGCGTCGATGCCCGCGGCGACCGCGTAGTCCTGCATCGAGCCCCAGCTCTCGCGCACACCGTCGAGGGTGCGCTGCATGGTCTCCGGGTGCGCGTGCAGGGTCTCGGGCGGCAGCTCGTTCCACATCCGTTCGTATCCGCGGCTGCGCAGCAGGCGGGCGCGGATGCCCTCGACGGCGCGCTGCGACAGCGCGTAGTCGGCGACGATCTGCGTCTCGTCCACGCCGACCAGCGACAGGACCACGGCCGCGATCACGCCGGTGCGGTCCTTGCCCGCGGCGCAGTGGAAGACCGCCGGCCCCTCGGCGTGGGCGATCAGCTCCACCACGCGACGTACCTGGGGCATGCCGTCGCGCAGCATGGCCGTGTAGAAACGGTCCATCGAGAAGGTCTCGCCCGGCGGGAGGCGCCGCGCCGTCCCGCGCGCGTCGTTCATCAGCGACACGTGGTGGTAGCGCACCGGCTCGTCGGCCAGCGAGCCGGGTCCCTCGACCCCGGCCTCGTCGGGCGTGCGCAGATCGATGATGGCGCGCAGGCCCAGCTCCTGGCGCAGGCGCCGGATGTCGGCCGTGCTGAGCTCGTGCAGGCCGTCACTGCGGTACACGCGCGACCAGCGCAGCTGCCGCCCGTCGCCCGTGCGGTAGCCGCCGAGGTCGCGGAAATTGGCGCAGCCGTCCAGGGGCACCACGCGGCGGTCGTCGCTCATCTGGCCTCCAGGGCGCCCGCCAGCCGGGCCAGCGCCTCGTCGATGTCTGCCTCGCTGGCAGTGTAGGAGAAGCGCAGGAAGCCCTCGCCGGCGGCGCCGAAGTCGACGCCGGGCGTGACGGCCACGCCGGCGCGCTCGAGCAGATCGAAGGCCAGGGCGCGGGAGTCGGATCCGAAGCGGCGCGCGTCGGCGAACACGTAGAACGCGCCGGCGGGGTCCAGCGGCACGTCCAGGCCCAGGCTGCGCAGGCCGTCGAGCAGGCGCTTGCGCCGCAGGCCGAGCTCCGCGCGCATGGCCTCGATGCCGCTCGCGCCCTCGCGCAGGGCCGCGATGCCCGCGCGCTGCACGAAGCTGCTCGCGCTGATGAAGAGATTCTGGGCGAGGATCTGCAGGCCACGCTCCGCACCGGGGGGCGCGATCACGTGGCCCAGGCGGAAGCCGGTCATGGCGTATCGCTTGGAGAAGCCGTCGAGCACGAAGGCCCGCTCGCTCAGCGAGAGCATCGGCGTGGTCGAGCCCTCGTACACCAGGCCGTCGTAGATCTCGTCGGCGACCACCGGCACGTCGAGGGTGGCGAGCGCGGCGAGCACGTCGCGCGGCTGCACCGCCCCGGTGGGATTCGCGGGGGAGCCGAGCAGCACCGCGCGCGTGCGCGGGCCGAGCGCGCGGCGCACGGCGTCGGGGTCGATGCGGAAGCCGTCGCTGGCGCTCGTGGGCACGAGCACGGGAACCCCCCCGACCGCGCGCACGATGCCGGGGTAGCACGCGTAGTGCGGCGTGGGCACGATCACCTCGTCCCCCGGATCGAGCAGGAGCGAGAACACCAGCAGGAGCGCGGGCGAGGTGCCGCTGGTGACGATCACCCTCGACGGGTCGACGGGCGTGCCGGCGCGCCGGGCGTGGTCGGCCGCGATCGCCTCGCGCAGCTCGGGCAGCCCCCGGCTGTCGGTGTAGCGCGTGTCGCCCCGGTCGAGCGCCGCGTGAAGGGCGCGGATCGCCGCCGGGGGCGGCGGGAAGTCGGGCTCGCCGATCTCCAGGTGCAGGATCGAGCGGCCCGAGCGCTCCAGCTCGAGGGCGCGCTCCATCACATCCATCGCCAGGAAGGGCTCGATGGCCGCCGCGCGCCCGGAGTAACGTCCCGCCATCCGCCCCGAGTAGCGTCGGAGCGGGCGGCCTGTCAATCTCGGCGCTCGTGGAGCCCCGTCCGGACCCCGCTTTCGACAGCGTGCGCACCTTCTGCCTGGGCGTGCTGCAGCGGGGCGACCTCGCCAGCAAGCTGGCGCCGCCGCTGGCTGCCGGCGGCGCTCCGCTGCCGGATCGCGAGCCCGGCCCGGCCCTCTGCGTGGCCCGACCGGCCCGCGACGCGGGGCTGGAGCTGGTGGACGGGAGCGAGAAGCTCCCGCGCCTGGGGGCCCTGACCCGGGCGGACGCACGCGCGGTGTGCCTGCGGCGCTTCGCTCACCACGAGCTGATGGCGGTCGAGCTCTTCGCCTGGGCGCTGCTGCGCTGGCCCACGGCCCCGCCGGCCCTGCGCCGGGGCTGGGTCGGGGCGCTCGCGGACGAGCAGCGCCACTGCGCGCTGTATCTGGAGCGGCTCGCGGCCTGCGGCGAGACGCTGGCCGACGGGCCGCTGGGCGACTACTTCTGGCGCCACGTGCCGGCGATCGACGCCCATCCGCAGGGACCGCGCGCCTTCCTCTGCGCCATGGGCCTGACCCTGGAGCAGGCCAACCTCGACTTCAGCCTGCGCTTCCGCGACGGCTTCGCGCGCGCGGGCGACGCGGAGAGCGCGGCCGTCTGCCAGCAGGTCCACGACGACGAGCTCGGCCACGTGCGCCTCGCCGCCCGCTGGCTCGCGCTGCTCGCCGGCTCCCAGGTCGACAGCGTGAGCGCCTACGAGCACGCCGTGCCCTTCCCGCTGTCCGCGGCGCGCGCCAAGGGCCGCGCCTTCGACGCCGCGGCCCGCCGCCGCGCGGGCCTCGACGACGCCTTCATCGAGCACGTGCGGCGGGCGCGCCCCCGGGCGTGAGCGGCCCTGCCGCGCTGCTCGCCAACCTGGGCGCGGAGGAGGGCGCGGCCTGGCCCCGGCAGGCTCGCCTGCCCGCGGTGCGGGACGCGGCCGCCCTGTGGGCGCTGGGCTTCCGGGCGGGGACGCCGCGTCTGGATCCCGCCGCGGCACCCGGGAGCGTGGCGGCGTGGCTCCGGGACGCTGCCGGAGCCGCCCTGGAGCCACTGCAGGGCGGCGACGGCGCGCTGGTCGCGTGGCTGATCACCCCGGAGGCCGCGGAGCTGGCCCGGGAGCGCGGGCTGAGCCTGGCGGGACCGGATCCGCAGGTGGTGCGCCGGGTGCACGACAAGTCCTTCGCCGTGACGCACGCGCGCGACCAGGGCGAGCTCGAGGCCGCATGCGCGGTGCTCGAGCCCGGGTCCCCGGACGCCGTGGCCGCCGAGGCGGAGGGCCGCGTCGCCGCGTGGCCCGCAGCCTGGAGGGCGCGCTTCGTGCTCAAGCCGCGCCTGGGGACCAGCGGTCGCGGGCGCGTCCCCGGTCGCGATGGCCGCGTGGACCGCGAGGCGCTGCGACGCGCGCCGGCCGCTCGGGGGTTCGTGCTCGAGCCCTGGGTGGAGCGCGTGGCCGACGCCTCCACGCAGCTCTGGATCGACGCGTCGGGGCGGGCCCGGATTCTCGGCCAGCTCTGGCTCGACGTGACCTCCGACGGGCTGTGCACTGGCTTCACCGCGGCGGAGCGCGGCGACCCGGGAGAGCTCGACCTGCTGCGTGCGCGCGAGGCGGCGCTGCGCCTGGCGCGCGCCGCGGCGCGCGAGGGCTACACCGGTCCGTGTAGTGTCGACGCACTCGCCTGGCGCGATCCCGGGGGCCGGACGCAGACGCGCGCCGTGGTCGAGCTGAACGCGCGCTTCAGCATGGGCGTCGCGGCGCTTGGTCTGTTCGCCCGGGCGCGCCAGGCCGCCATCGAGCTGCCACGCCCGCGCCTCTCACGGTCGCCCCGCCCTCCGGAGCCAGGCTCGCTGCCCGTGCTGGGCGACTACTGGCTGACCCCCGCCACGGGCGGCTGACGCCGCCCACCGGGTCCGGGCCCGCTCGGTGCGCCGACCCGGTATGCCGCTACCCTGTGCCCCCCAACGGAGAGGCGATGGACGCCAAGCTCGTGTACTGGTCCGCGGCGCTCGCCAACATGGCGCTGATCGTCGTGATCGCCCTCGTCGGCGTGCGCCGCGCGCGTGCGCGCGCGTTCGACGCGCACCGCCGCTCGATGCTGACGGTGGCGTGGCTGGTACTGGCCTTCCTGGTCTCTTACGTGTTCAAGGTGGCGGTGCTCGGGCGCGAGCAGCTCGAGCTCTGGGCGCCCTCGTACCGCAACACCCTGCACTTCCACGAGACCTGTGTACTGATCATGGTGCTGGGCGGTTTCGGCGCGATCGTGCTCGCGCGACGGCTCGGCCTGCCCCGCGGGCCGACCTCGCCGCAGGTCGAGCCGGAGCGGCTGGCGCGCGGTCTGCGCTGGCACCGCTGGCTGGGGCGCGGCGCCGTGATCGCCAGCGTGCTCGGCCTGCTCAGCGCGACCTACGTGCTCCAGGGGATGTACGCGCGCGCTGCCGGCTGAGTCTGCTCAGCTGCGGGGCGCCGCGAGCTCGCCCTTGCTGCGCTCGACCTCGACGGCCTCGACGAGCTCCTCGGCCTCGTCCAGCGAGATGCTGTCGCGCAGGCGGCGCAGCAGGTGCAGCCAGCGCCGGTCCGCGCGCGCCTCGTCGGCGCCGAGTCCGGGCTCGTGCAGGGAGGGGACGATGCGGACCGTCGGTCCGCGCAGCTCGACGAGTGCCGGCAGGGCGCGGCCGCTGATCGGATCGACGACCTCGATCTCGCCGCGGCGCAGCAGTCGCCGCAGGTAGCCCGCCTGCTGTCTCGGTGTCGGTGTCTGCATCGATGTCTCCGGCCTCGCTCTGCAGCGGAGCCCTCGATTCTGCAAGCCGCGGGCCGGGGCGGGCGGGGTGTCCGCGTGCAGCCGGCGCGCAGTGCGGCTGCACGCCACGCGCAGCCGAGGGAAGCCGGGGTGTCGGCACGCGCGGTGGACGGAAGTTCACTGCCCCCGGGCGTCGGCGGACCTCAGGCCTCGATGTCGGCGGCCTGGTCCAGCGCGCGCCGGGCGGTGCGCGTGATGACCGTGGAGACCGCGATCAGAGCGATCAGCCCCAGCGCCGAGAGGCCATAGCGCAGCCAGCGATCGGGGTCGGCGCCGGACCGCGCCTCGAGGCTCGCGACGTCGCCGAGCAGCGATCCCGCGTACACGTAGACGACGGTCGCCGGGAGCATGCCGATCGATGCGACGGCGTAGTCGACGAAGCGCACGCGCGTGAGCCCGAGCGCGTAGTTGAGCAGGTTGAACGGGAAGAACGGCACCAGACGCAGCAGGAAGACGATCTTGCGGCCCTCGCCGGCGATGGCGCGGTCGATCGCGTCGAAGCGCGCATCGCCCGCGAGCCGCTGCTCGATCCAGCCGCGCGCCAGGTAGCGCGACACCAGGAAAGCGGCGCACGCACCGAGGGTCGCCGCGATCATCACGTACAGCGTGCCCGCGACCGTGCCGAAGATCAGCCCGCCGGCCAGCGTCAGCAGCGCGCCGGGCGCGAAGGCGACCACGGCTGCGGCGTAGCCCGCCACGAAGACGACCGGCCCCCAGACGCCCAGGGTCTCGACCCAGGCGGCGAAGCCCTGGAGCTGGCCCTGGATCTGCTCCCGGAAGACCACGACCGCGCCCGCGACCAGCACCACCGCCGCGACCACCGCGATGCGCCGCATCGTCTGCCCACGCCGGGCCCCCCGCTCCGTCTCCGCCGCCGTCGACAACCGATCACCTCCGTGGCTCGTAGGACGCACGGGCCCGCTGCGTGGTTACTTCCGGACTCACCCGGGACGGGAGCGCCACACGTACGGGCTGCGCGTGGGAGCGAATCCCGCCGCGCGAAAGCGCTCCCGCCACCAGCGCCGGGGGCGCAGCGTGACCCTGTAGCGGTCGCCCGGCTCGTAGTCCTCGCTGGTGCTGCTGTAGAAGTGCATCCAGCTCGCGAGCCTGGCGCACGCGGCCGCGAAGTCCTCCACCTCGTGCTCCTGGAGATAGACCAGCGAGTTGGTGAACAGCAGGTCGTGGCGCCGACCGCGGGCGAGCTCGCGCGGCACGTAGTCGCGCATGTCCTCGCAGCGAATGCGCCGCCGGAACCGCCCGGGAATGCGCGCGTGCGCCCAGCGGCTGATCTCGCAGCCCCAGGGCCGCACGCCCCAGGTCTGCTCGAAGTGCTCCAGCACCCGGCCGGTCGCGGCCCCGAGGACCACCGCCGAGCTCACCTCGACGCCCAGCCGGCGCATGATCGACGTGCAGTGCGGGGCGCCGCTATGAAACTGCCAGTTCTCGTCGTACGAGCCGTAGCCGCAGTAATCCCGGAAGTAGGTCTCGTCCACCGTCGCCCGTCCACGTCTCCGCTGCCGCGCCCCCGCCTCGACCGGTCACCCGCAGCTGACGGCATGTTGCCCGCCCGGGCGTTGCCTGGCACCCCGTGCCCTCCACGGCTGCCCCGGCTACCCCGGCTGTGTCCACGCCGCGTCCGCTCGGTGGCTCTGCCGGGGCTCCGGATGTTGCCGCCCCGGGCGTTGCCTGGCACCGCCTCCCGGCCTGGGCGCGGGGGCGCCCCGTTGTGCAGCAGCGGCGGACGCGGCGCCGGGATCCGGCGAGCCGGTGCCAGGCACCGCATTGATCCAGGTGACCTAGGCGTTATAACTCAGCAGGAAATGATTGGTTTGATTCATCAAGGGTCTGTCGCCACTGTCGAAACGAATGCATGCCGGTCGCGGCTGGCCCCGGTTGGTCGGGGGCGGCGGACCACATCACGAAACGATCCATTCGAGGCATCGAAGAGGGGGGATGCGCAGTGGCTGACAATCTGATCACGGTTCGAGAGGCAGCGAGCTTTCTGAGGATCTCGGCGCGGACGGTCTACCGGCTCATCGAGTCGGGCCAGATCGGCGCGGTGCGGATCGGGAAGCAGTGGCGGATCCGCACGTCGGACCTGCCCGGGCTGGGCAGCACGGCGGGGAGCGCCTCGGCGCCCTCTCCGGTGCGTCACGAGAACACGGTCAACGCCTGAGCTTCCGCGTCGACCGACCCGGGGCCGGCCTCCGTCCGGGGGTCGGCCCCTCGTGCGTTCGGGGCCGGGCGCTGACGCGCGAGCGGGTGCCCGCCCCGCGGGCGCTCAGCGACCGGCGGCCGCGGAGAAGATGCCCAGCGCCTCCTTGGACATCTGAGCCGCGATCGCGGCGTCCTCGCTCAGCTCGGCCGCCCGCTCCTGGAGCACCCCGCGGGCCCGCTCGGGGTCGAGCATCTCGGCTGCGCGGAGCTCGCTGAGCGCGGCGGTGGCCTCGAGCAGCGACTGGACCACGCAGGCCCGCGCCGCCTCGTACATGCTCCGGCTCTCCACGAGGCCCGCGGGCGGCTCGTAGCGGTGCTCGCCGTGCAGCTCGAGCGCCTGCAGCACCGGGTCGATCCCGGCAAGCTCGCGCGTCGCGGCGCAGGCGCCGATTAGGGTCGCCTCGACGGCCTCCAGCGCATCTGCACCGCCGCTCATGCCGTGCAGGCGTCGCTGCAGCCCCCGGCCCAGGCGCAGCGCCTCGACCAGCAGCTGACGGGCCTCGCCGGTGTCGACCTGCGGGATCACCTCGGCGACGCGCGCCACCAGGGTGCGCGAGGGACCCGGGCCGCGGCCGGGGGGCAGCAGGGCGCTGTCGCGCACCTGCAGGGCCGAGAACGGGATCAGCGCCGCGGCCAGCGCCAGCAGGCCACCCAGGGCGAGCGGCTGGCCGAACACGCCGGCGAGAAGCCCGGCGCTGGCCAGCGCGACGCTGCCGCGAAGCGCCCAGCGCGGGATCGCGGCCCAGCTCTCCCCCACGGGTACCAGGCGCGCCGGCAGGCCGTGGGCAGCCAGGCGCTGGGCCACGCGCCGTGCCTGGCGCCGCGAGACGCGCAGCACGGGCAGGTCGCCGGCCGCCGCGCGACCCACCCGGGGCGCGTCGGCCGCGTCATCGACCAGGCCCGCCAGCACGCGTCGGCGCTGGTCGCGCTCTGCGCGGGTGGACGGCGCCGCGAGCAGGACGAGCGTGTCCGCGACCTCGTCTGGCTCGTCCTCGCAGTGCGGGCAGACCGGCCTCCCCATGGCGCCGGGCTCCCGGCAGAGCACGCAGACGTGCAGGAGCTGCGGGTCCGCGCCGACGCGCGCCTGGGTGGCGCGGGCGTCCAGCGCGTCGATCAGCCGCGCCGCGGTCTCGAAGCGCTCGTGCGGCTCGGCGCTGGTCGCGCGCGCGACGATCTCGTCGAGCCAGACGGGAACGTCGGGACGCCGCTCCCGCGGCCGGTAGCCGGCGGCGCGGGGCGGGGGCGGCAGCCGGGGCGTCGGGCACGGCGGGACGCGCCCGACCAGCGCGAAGTACAGGGTCATGCCCAGCGAGTAGATGTCGGTGCGTGGGTCGGCGTTGCGGCCCGCGACGACCTCGGGTGCCAGGAACGCCACCGTCGCCACGGGCTCGTCGACCTCGCCCAGGAGCGCCTGACCCTCGAGTCGCATGCAGCCGAAGTCGACCAGCCGCGCGCGCTGCTCCGCGTCGAGCAGCACGTTGCGCGGCTTGACGTCGCGGTGCAGGATTCCCTGCTCGTGCGCGGCCGCCAGCGCCTCGGCCACGTCGCGCGCGATCGCCGTGGCCCGCTCGGGGTCGAGACCGCCCTCGCTGCTGACCCGGGCCTCCAGGTCGTCTCCCTCGACCCGCTCCGACTCGATGGCGATCCAGCCCTCCCACTCGAAGACGCGGTGCATGCGCACCACGCGCGGATGATCGAGCTGCGACAGCCGCGGCAGCGCCGTCTGCAGGCGGTCCCGTACCAGGTGGTGGCTGCTGGCCGGGGGGCGCAGGAGCTTGAGCGCCACGCGTGCATCGCGCTCGACGTCGAGCGCCTCGAAGACGCAGGAGTGCTCGCTCCTGCCGAGCTCGCGCAGGATCTCGTAGCGGTCGTCGACGACCGCGCCTTCTGAAAGGCCGACTTCTCGGGCCACCTCGGTCTCCGCTGCCCGGTTCGGCGCCCGCCTCCGCGATCTGAAGCCCACCGGGAGCAGCCTGCCTAGCCCCCGGAGACGGGGTCCTCGGCCTCCGGACCGGGCGGGGTCGCGTCATCGGGATCGTCGAGCCAGCCCTCGGGGAGCACGACCTGCTGGCGCCCGCCGCGCTTGCCGCGCGGCACCCGCACGGCCCCGGGCGGGAAGGGCAGCTCGCGCGGCGCCTCCTCGAGCACGCCGCGCAGCTCCGCGAGCGTCTCGACCTGCACCAGGCGCGTACGCAGGTCCTTGCTGGCGGGGAAGCCCTTGGTGTACCAGGTCGCGTGCTTGCGGAATCCGCGCATGGCGAACGGCTCGTCCCACCACTCGCAGAGCAGGCGTGCGTGCTCGAGCATCACGTCGGCAACCGTGCCCAGATCGGGCGGGTCGCCGGGCTCGCGGCCGGAGAGCGCGTCGTCGCAGTCGCGGAACAGCCAGGGCCGGCCGAGGCAGCCGCGTCCGATGACCACGCCGTCGCAGCCCGTGCTGCGCAGCATGCGCAGGGCGTCGTGGGCCTCCCAGATGTCGCCGTTTCCCAGTACGGGGATCGAGCGCACGCGCTGCTTCAGGTCCGCGATCGTCTCCCAGCGCGCCTCGCCCGCGTAGAGCTGCGCCGCGCTGCGCGCGTGCATGGCGATCGCCGCGCAGCCCTCGTCCTCGGCGATGGTCCCGGTGTCGCGGTAGGTCGGCAGGTCGTCATCGACGCCGGTCCGGAACTTGATCGTGACCGGGACCTCGCCGGCCGCGCGCACCGCCGCCCGCACGATGTCGCGCAGCAGGCGCGGGCGCGCGGGCAGGGCGGCCCCGCCGCCGCGCCGCGTGACCTTGCGCACCGGGCAGCCGAAGTTCATGTCGATGTGATCGACCAGACCCTCGCCCACGAGCCAGCGCACCGCCTCGCCGGTGTAGTGCGGGTCCACGCCGTAGAGCTGCAGGCTGCGCGTGTCCTCGTCCGGCGCGAACCCCGCCAGCTTGAGCGTCTTCGCGTGCCCCTCGACCAGGGCGCGCGCGGTGATCATCTCGCTCACGTAAAGGCCGCCGCCGAAGCGCCGGCAGAGCGTCCGGAAGGGCGCGTTGGTCACGCCCGCCATGGGTGCGAGCACCACCGGCGGCCAGACCTCGAGCGGCCCGATGCGCAGCGCGGCGAACTCGCGGGGCGCGGCCAGGGGGACGTCGCGGTTGATCTCGCCGATGTAGCGGGGGTCCATTGCGAGGCGAATATAGCCGCCGGGGCGCCGCGCTCCGCTCAGCTCGGGGCCGCTCGCTCCCAGAAGGCCCGCAGCGCGGGGACGGGGTCCCGCGCGTCGACCAGCTCGTCCCGCCACCACGCGGGCAGCGGATCGCGGTACGCGGGCTCGGCGAAGCGCCGGCAGAGCAGCGCCGTGAACGCACGGTCGTCCGGGCCGCGGATCGCCCGACCTCCGGCCTGGACCACCCGGGACAGCCCGGGCAGCAGGTAGGCCTGTGCGAAGCCCTCGCCGCTCTGCTGCTCGTGCCAGGTGCGGATCAGCTCGCGCTCCAGCGTGACCGCCGGCAGGCCCGGACCGACCACGAAGACGCCCTGGGCCAGGTGTCCCGGGTAGTCCACGCCCTCGGCGAGCAGCCCGCCGAGCACGCCGCAGACCAGCAGCGTCTCGTCGCGGTTCTGCTCCAGGCGCCGCAGGATCGGCCCCGCTGGCATCCCGGGGAGCTGGAGCAGCACCCTTGCCGCGCCGCCCGGGAGCTTGGCGACGACCTCGTCGCGATAGCGGAAGCTTCCGAAGAACGCGAGGTAGTTTCCCGGCCGCAGCGCCACGCAGCGCGCGATCAGCCCGGCGACGGCCGCGGCGTCGTCGGAGCGACGCTTCCAGGTGGTGTCGACGGCGTCGCTGGCCAGCAGCAGACGGTTCGCGCGCGGGAACGGCGAGGCCAGGTCGAGTCGCTCGGTGCGCGGGCTCTCGAGGCCGAGGGTGCGGGCGTGCAGGTCGAAGGGCACGAGCGTCGCGCTCATGCACACCGCGGCGTGGAATGCCGACCAGGCCGGCTCGAGCAGCGGCGCCGGATCGAGGCAGAGCACACGCGCCTCCTCCGGCGACCAGATGGCGGCGAAGCGCTCCGGATCCGCGGTCGCCGCGCGCGCGAAGTCGCGCACCGCGTACAGCAGGCTGCGCGCGGGATCGCGCGGCCGGGGGTCGCGCCCGGACGGGACCGCTCGCAGGGCGGCGGGCCGCTCGCGCTCGGAGCCCGCCTGGATCGTGTACGCGGGCAGCGCGAGCGCGGCGCGCTCGGCGATCCGCGCCCAGAAGGCGCGCTCGGGCGTCTCGACCCAGGGACCCGGCTCGCTGCGCTCGCTGGCCAGGATCGTCGCCCGGTCGCGCAGCGCGGCCGCCACGTCGCGCAGCAGCGTGGCGGTCTCGCGGTAGGCGAGCGCGGGCAGCGAGGCCAGGTCGGCCGCGCAGGTCTCGAGGCTGGCCAGATCGAGACGCGGCGAGCCGTACTCGCGCGCACGCTCGGCAAGGTTGTGGGCCTCGTCGACGATCAGCAGTGGGCGACGCTCCTCGTCGTCCACGTCGATCAGCTCGGCCAGCCGCACGCGCGGATCGAAGACGTAGTTGAAGTCGCCGACGATGACCGCGGCGCCGCGCGCGAGCTCGAGCGCGACCTCGAACGGGCAGAGCCGGGCCTCCAGGGCGCGCGGCGCGATCTGCTCCGCGTCGACGACGCCGAGACCCGCCAGCTCGGCGTGCAGCCCGCTGGCCCGCAGGCGCTCGCGGAAGCGCGCCTGCAGCGGACAGCGGCCGTCGCCGCAGCGGTGCTGCTCCATCGGGCAGACCCGGTGTCGCGCCGAGACCTGCACCGCGAGTGCCGGGCTGCCGGGCGGCAGCACGCGCCGCAGGGTGTCGAGCGCGAGCTGCTGCTGCGACGTCTTCGCGGTCGCGAAGAAGAGCTGCCGGCCCTCGGCCAGCGCCGCCCGGAGCAGGGGGAGCAGCGCCGCCGCGGTCTTGCCCGTGCCGGTGGGCGCGGAGCAGAGCAGCACCAGCCCACCGCGTGCCGCGCCCTCGGCATCGCGCAGCAGGGCGTCCTGTCCGGGGCGGACCTCGTCGAACGGGAATGCCAGCGATGCGGCCAGCTCGCGGCGCGCGCGAGCCTGTCGCGAATGCTGCTCGAGCGCCTCGAGCAGCGCGTCGAGTCGCTCGCGCAGGCGCGCCTCCCAGACGGTGGGCGTCCAGGCCACGTCCACGCGGCGCAGCTCGGCCCCGTCGGGCGCCAGGTCGACCACTGCGGCGCCCGCCACGCGCTCGCCGTGGAGCGAGAGCAGGGTCGCGGCCAGGGCGGCGCGCTCGACCTCGTGCTCGTCGCGATCCGTCCCCGCGTGCTCGCCCGCGACGACGCGCAGCACCTCGACGCGCGCGCCGCGCCGCGTGTCGCGCCGCGCATCCAGGCGCGTGCGGATCTCGAGACGGCGGCCGCCGTGCTCGAGCGCCACGCGCAGCTCGTCGCCGAGGCGCGCAGCGCCCGCCCGGGACCAGGCCACGCGGGCGTCGTGCTCGATCTCGGCGCGCAGCGCCCGGTCGTCGATGGATGCGTCGGGCCCGGGGCCGCCGACCAGGGCGTCGAGCTCGAGCACGAGCAGCGTGCCGGCGCCGCGATCGGAGTCGCTCACCGCGGCAAGGTAGCAGCACCGGCGCCGTGGCGCGGCGCCGGAGCGGGGTATCCTGCCGCGGTGTCCCGTCGCTTCTTCGCGCTGTCGGCCGTCACCCGGCGGATCGACGAGCTGCTGCGCCCGGCGTACGACAGGACGTTCTGGGTCAAGGCCGAGATCAGCTCCGGCCGCGAGCGCCGCGGTGCCTTCTACTGCGACCTGGTCGAGACCGACGCGGCGGGTCGGGTGGTCGCGCAGCTGCGCTGCACCCTCTGGGAGCGCGATCTGGCGCGCATCCGGCGCAGCTTCGGCGAGGCCGGCCTCGATCTCGTGCTCGACGACGGCACGGTCGTGGGTCTGCTCTGCCGGCTGCGCTTCCACCCGCGCCACGGCCTGTCACTGAGCGGGCTCGAGATGGATCCGGCCGTCGCGCTCGGCGAGCTCGAGCTGCGCCGGCGCCGCATCCTCGAGGCCCTCGAGCGCGACGGGGTCCTGGGTCGCAACGCGCTGCGGCCGCTGTCCCTGCTGCCCAACCGCATCGCCGTGATCACCAGCGCGAGCAGCGCGGCCTGCCGCGACCTGCTGGAGAGCCTGCAGGCTGCGCCCTTCGGCTTCCGGATCTGGCTGGCCGACGCGCTGGTGCAGGGTCCCGAGGCGGAGCGCAGCGTGCTGCGCGCCCTCGACGCCTGTGGCCGTCTGCCCGTCGACCTGATCGCGATCGTGCGCGGCGGCGGCAGCAGGACCGATCTCGCGGCGCTCGACAGCGAGGCCGTGGCTCGCCGCATCGCGGAGCTGCACCTGCCGGTGTGGACCGGCATCGGGCACGAGACCGACACGAGCGTGCTCGACGCCGTCGCGGCGCGTGCCTTCAAGACCCCGACGGCACTGGCCGAGGGCATCGTCTCGCGCTTCGTCGAGGTCGAGCAGCAGCTGCGCACGGGTGCGCGGCGCCTGCGCTCCGCCTGGGAGCTGCGCCTGGGGCACGAGGGCGACCTGCTGCGGCGTGCGGGCACGGGGCTGCGCCAGGGCACGCGCAAGCTGCTGGAGGTGCGCCGCGCGGAGCTGCTCGGGGCGGCACAGGCGGTGCGTGCCCGGGTGAGCACCCGCCTGGGCGGGGCCCTGGCCCGCGTGGGCGCGCAGGGCGCGCGGCTGCGTGCCCGCGGCGACGCGCGCCTGCGCGACGCGCGCGGCGCGCTGGGGCGGGGCCGCGAGCGGCTGAGGCTGGGGCGCGTGCTCGGGCACATCGACGCCGAGCGCGCGCGCCTGCGGGACCGCGAGCGCCTGCTGCGCGGTGCCGATCCCGCCACGGCGCTCGCGCGCGGCTTCTCGCTGACCTACACGTCCGCGGGCGCCCTGGTGCGCTCCGTGGACGACGTGCTCCCGGGCCGCACGATCGTCACGCGCCTGGCCGACGGGAGCCTCGAGAGCGAGGTTCGCAAGCTCACGGAGGACCCCGATGCCTGAGCCCACGCCCACCTACGAGGAGAAGGCCCGGCGCCTCGAGGAGATCCTGACGCGCCTCGATGACTCGGCCACGCCGATCGACGAGCTGGCCGAGGACGTCAAGCTCGGCGCGCAGCTGATCCGCGAGCTCGACGAGAAGCTGCGCGAGGTCGAGACCCAGGTGCGCGACGCCTTCCAGGAGCTCGAGGCCAGCGAGGCCCGCGCCGCGGGCGACGACGGCTGACGGCCGGGCTCAGCCCGCCCCGGGCGCCGCGTCGGCTGCGGTGCGCTGCGCCTCCTTGGCATCGTTCTTCTGGCGCAGGATCGTGATCAGCGCCTCGGCGCCGTGGGTCGACACGATGTCCTGGACCTGGGCGCGGAAGCTCTGGACCAGGCTCACGCCCTCGATGAACACGTCGAGCACCCGCCAGGGTCCGTCCTTGCCGCGCATGCGGTAGTCCACGGCGATCCCGGGGCCCGCCGCGCCGTCCACGATCGCCGTCTTCACGGTCACGTCGCCGTTGCCCTCCAGCCGCGCCGAGACGATCTGGATGCGCTCGTTCGAGAAGCGATCGAGGCTATCGCCGTAGGTCACGGTCAGGTGCCGGCGCCACTCGTCGATGAACGCCTGCTGCTGCTCGGGCGAGAGCTGGCGCCGGTTGCGCCCCAGGATCAGCTTGCCCATGCGCTCCATGTCGAAGCGGCGCCCGGCCAGCTCGGTCAGGCGCTCCACGCGCACGGTGTTGTTCAGGCTCCGGTCCGCGAGCAATGCGAGCACCTCGGAGGTGGTCTCCTGCACGGCCTGCCGGGCTTCGGCCTCGGGTCCCGCCGCGGTCGCGCTGCCGCTCGCGGCGAGTAGCAGCAGCGCGAGCGCGATCCTAGAGATCGTCTTCGAGCTCGTAGAAGTCATCGGATGGTGCCTCCTTCGGTGGCTCGCCGTTTCGCACGAGCGCCTCTCGGGTCTGACGATAGGCGTTGCGGACGAACACATACCAGTCCAGCGCCGCGGCCCGGGCCCGGCTCATCTGCTCCAGGCTGAGCGAGCGCGAGTTCACCTGGTACACGACGTTGCCGCCCGGGACGACCGTGAGCGGATCGAGGACCAGGTCCACGGGCATCGCCACCAGCTCGCGGACGCCGTGCGGCCCGAGCAACGGCAGCATCAGGTAGGCACCCGGCGGCGTGCCCCAGACGCCGAGCGTCTGCCCGAAGTCCTCGCGCCGCCCCTCGAGCGACAGGAAATGGGACGCCGGATCGAAGATCCCGCCGAGGCCCAGCGTCGTGTTGGTCACGAATCGTCCCAGCTCCACGCCGGACTGTTTGACGTCGGCCTGGAACAGATCGTTCAGCATGTACCCGGGCGTGCGCAGGTTGTCGAAGAGCTGGTCGAGGTGCACCGGGATGGTGCGCGGCGTGATCCAGTCCCAGCCCCGGGCGGCCGGCGAGAGCAGCCAGCGGTCCACGAACATGTTGAAGCCGAACATCGCCCGGTTGAAGCCCTCGGCCGGATCCTCGGAGGGCTCGCGGGGCGCCTGCGTGCTGGCGCAGCCGGCCAGCAGGAGCGCCAGGAAGCAGGCCTGGAGCCAGCGCGTCCTCACGACCCGCCTCCCCCGAAGCTCGTGATCAGCTTGCCGATCAGCCGCTCGAGGACGACGGCGCTCTGCGTGTGTTCGATGACGCTGCCGTCGGTGAGCAGCTCGTCGGAGCCGCCGGGCTGCAGCTCGACCAGCTTGTCCCCCAGCACGCCCTGCGTGAGGATCGCCGCCGAGGTGTCCTCGGGCAGCTGCAGCTCCTGATCGATGTCGAGTGTGACCCGGGCGCGGTAGTACTCGCGGTCGAGCTCGATGCGCACCACCTGGCCGACCTTCACGCCGCCGATCACGACGGGCGCCCGATCCGAGAGGCCGCCGATCTCGTCGAAGTACGCGTGGACGGTCCGGCCGCCGGGTCCGGCGTAGTTCGCGCCGCCGATCCGGACGGAAAGGAAGCCGAGCGAGGCGAGGCTGCCGACCACGAACAGGCCCACGATCAAGTCGCGGGTGGGAGAGGTCTTCATGGGTCAGAACCCCCAGAGTGCGGTGATGAAGAAGTCGAAGATGATGGTTGCCACCGAGGCCTGGACCACGGCACTGGTCGTGGCGCGACTCACGCCGGCCGAGTTGGGCTCGGCAGTGTACCCGCGAAAGGTCGAGATGAGGCCGACGGTGAGGCCGAAGATGAACGCCTTGAGCAGCATACCCACAACGTCGACGTCGAAGCTGATGGCCTGCTCCAGCCGCGTCAGGTAGGCCCCCCCGTCCACGCCCAGCTGACCCACACCCACCAGGTACGCTCCGCCCAGGGAGCAGAGCACGAACAGGGTCGTGAGCAGCGGCATCACCAGGGTCAGCGCCACCGCCTTGGGCATGGCCACGAAGTGCACGGGATCGACCGACATCATGCGCAGGCCGTCGAGCTGCTGCGTCGCCACCATGGCCCCGATCTCGGCCGCCACGGCCGAGCCTGCGCGCCCGGTGACCAGCAGCGCGGTCAGCACGGGGCCGAGCTCCCTCACCAGGGAGAGTCCGACCGCGGTTCCCAGGGCTTCCTCGGCCCCGAAGCGGTTCAGCACCCAGAAGAGCTGCAGCCCCAGGACCAGGCCGACTGCGGCTCCCGATGAGCACACGATCGCCAGGGACAGCACGCCGGTCGAGTAGATCTCGTCGACCAGCCGGCGCAGGCGCAGCGGCGGGGACAGGGCGGCCAGCAGCAGGCGCGCGCCGAAGGTGGCGACGCGCCCGAACTCGGCCAGCGCTCCGGATCCGCCGGCCCCGATCGCGCGCAGAGCCGCGCTGCTCAAGACGCGTCTCCGGGCAGCGGCTCGGGACTCGCGGCGCGCAGGAAGGCGCGGATGCGCGGGTCGATGCTCTCGCGGATCTCTCCGACGCTCCCGCAGACCGCGGTGCCGTCGATCAGGAAGACGATCCGGTCCGCCATGCGCATGGTCGAGCCGATGTGGTGATTGGTCAGGATCATGGTGATCCCGGTACGCTCGCTGGTCTCGACCAGGAGCGACTCGATCATCCGTACGGCGAGCGGGTCGAGGCCCGAGAACGGCTCATCGCAGAGCAGCAGGTCGGGCTCGGTGATCAGAGCGCGTGCGAGCGCAGCGCGCTTGACCATGCCACCCGAGAGCTGGCCCGGCAGCAGCTCGTCGACGCCCTTGAGCCCGACGGCGTCGAACTGTGCGTGCACGCGCTCGCGGATGGCGGGTTCCGGCAGCCGCGAGCGCTCGCGCAGCGGCAGCGCCACGTTCTCGAACACGGTCATCGAGTCGAGCAGGGCGCCGCCCTGGAACATCATGCCGATGCGATCCCGCACGCGGCGCGACTCGCGCTCGGACATGCGGGTGACTTCCTCGTCACCGATCAGCACGTCGCCGTAGTCCGGGCGCAGCAGCGTGCACAGGACGCGGAGCAGGGTGCTCTTGCCCCCGCCGCTGGCGCCGAGCACGCACGTGATCCGTCCCGCCGGGAAGTGGCAGGTCAGGCCGTCGAAGATGCGCCGCTGGCCGAAGGCCAGGCGCACGCCCACGACGTCCACGTGCGCGGACTCGAGGTCCTGCGGCTGGTCCAATCGCTCCCCCGAGGGGTTGCACCCCTGCCTGCCTTATCGCCAAGGTAACCCGAAAGGTCAAACGCAGCGGCGTACGTTCCCGGTTCCTGCGCGGGGATGGACCCGCGGCGCTGCGCCGCGCCCGCGGGGTCGTGCACGCCCGTGGCGTGGCCGGGTACGGGAGGGGACATGTCGAGTCGGGAGCGGAAGCTGGCGGTCTGCTTCGTCTGTCTGGGAAACATCTGTCGCTCTCCGACCGCCGAGGTCATCCTGTGCCAGCTCGCCCGCGATGCGGGTCTCGACGATCGCATCGAGATCGACAGCGCGGGCACGTCGGACTGGAACTCGGGCGGCCCGCCCGACGCCCGCTCCGCCGCGGAGGCAGCACGCCGCGGCCTGCAGATGCGCGGCATTGCCCGGCCGTTCCTTGCGGCGGATCTCGAGCGCTTCGACTACGTGCTGGCGATGGACCGCCAGAACCTGCACGACCTGCGGGCGCTGGCGCGGGGCGGGCACTCCCGTGCACGCGTCTCGCTGCTGCGGGACTTCGATCCGGCGAGCGCGCCGGGCAGCGACGTCCCCGATCCCTACAGCGGCCCGGGCGACGGGTTCGCGCGGGTCTTCGACCTCTGCCATGCCGCCTGCGTCGGGCTGCTGGCCGAGCTCGAGTCGCGGCTCGCGCCCCGCTGAGTGGAGCCTGCTAGCAGTAGTCCGCCGGGCAGACTCCGGGGTCCAGCTGGACGGCCTGCGCGGTCAGGTCCGCGTGGTGGGCGAGCACGCGACCCGCGTAGCGGCCACGCGGCTCGACCCCGCGGCGCAGCATGCGGCGCAGGCGATAGGGCCCCATGTTGTAGGCGGCCAGGGCCAGCTCGACGTCGTCGAACATGCCGATCATCTCCGCCAGGTAGGTGATGCCGAGCTCGACGTTCCGCGCGGGATCGAGCAGGGTCTCGGGCCCGTCCCAGGCCCGGCCCGTGCGCGCGGCGATGTCGCGGCCCACGAAGGGGCGCACCTGCATCAGCCCGAGCGAGCCGCGGGGGCCGCGGGCGCGGGGGTCGAAACGGCTCTCCTGAGCCATGACGGCCAGGACCAGCAGCGGCTCGAGGCCGAGCTCTCGCTCCGCACGCAGCAGCTGGTCGGCGATTGCCGCGCGGGCCGCGGTGTCCAGCGCCCGGGCACGCTCGGCGAGCAGCGCCTCGATCCAGGCGCCCGGCGCGGGCTCCCCGGCGGGCGCGGCTGTCCCCGCCGCGATCTCGACCCCGGGCGCATCCCGGCCGTCGACGGCCCGCGCCCCGGTCGCGAGGGCGACCGCCGGCGCCGGGAGCTCGGGCTCGCTCGCGTGCACGGCTGTGCTGCGATGCACGAGGCCGAGTCGCCCGCTGCTCGCGACGTCGCCCGTCCCGAGCAGCGGCGTGTTGCACGCCGAGAAAGCGCAGGCCGCAGCGACCAGGGTCAGCAGCCAGTGCTGCCGTGCTGCCTTGCTCAACCGGAGCCCCTCCCGAAGTCGTTTCGTACCTATCAGCTTTTCGGCAGGATCGCCGGGTCCTGAACGTTGCGGAATCACCACGACATACGATGTCACCGGCGCCCGTATGTGATGCGGGTCACGAGCGACGCGAGCGGATCAGTCGAGCAGCGCGAGCAGCTCGTCGCGCGTGATCGATGCGGCGCGCCCGGCGCCACCGAGCACGGTCTCGGCCAGCTCGCGTTTCCGCTGCTGGAGCGCGCGGATGCGCTCCTCGACGGTGTCGGCGGCGAGGAGCTGGTGCACGACCACCGGACGCGTCTGGCCGATCCGGTGGGCGCGATCCGCGGCCTGGTCCTCGACGGCCGGGTTCCACCACGGATCGAGCAGGTAGACATGGTCTGCCGCCGTCAGGTCCACTCCGGTCCCGCCCGCTCGCAGCGAGACCAGCAGGACCGGCGGACCGTCCGCGGCCTGGAAGCGCTCGATCACGGCGGACCGGTCGCGCGTCGAGCCGTCCAGCCGCTCCCAGGCCAGGCCGGCGTCGCGCAGCACCGGCTCGGTCAGGTCGAGCAGCGAGGTCCACTGCGAGAAGACCAGGGCACGGTGGCCACCCGCGGCGCCCTCCTCGAGTGATTCCCGCAGTACCTCGAGCTTGGCCGAGGCGTGCTCGCGCTGACCGGGAACCAGCGCGGTGTGGCAGGCGGCCTGGCGCAGACGCAGCAGCGCCTCGAGCACCTCGAGCGCGCTGGCCCCCGCATCGAGGCGCTCCACGACGTCGCGTCGCGCCGCCGCCAGGACGGTCTCGTAGACCCGGCGCTGTACTTCGCCCAGCTCGCAGTGCAGCTCCACCTCGGTGCGCGGCGGCAGCTCGCTCGCGACCTCGGACTTGCGGCGTCGCAGGACGAACGGGGCGATGCGCTGGCGCAGGTGCGCCGCCGTGCCGGCGTCGCCCTCGCCGATGGGCCGCGCGTAGCGCTCGCGGAAGTCCGCGCGGCTGCCGAGCAGCCCGGGGTTCGCGAAGTCGAGCTGGCTCCAGAGCTCCTCGAGCCGGTTCTCGACCGGCGTGCCGGTCAGCGCGAGCCGGAAGTCCGCAGCCAGCTGGTGTGCGGCGCGCGCCGCCTGGCTGTCGGGGTTCTTGATCGCCTGGGCCTCGTCGAGGATCACGCAGTCCCAGCGCCGCTCCGAGAGGCGCGCGGCGTCGAGGCGCAGGATGGCGTAGCTGGTCAGGACCAGGTCGGCGTCCTCGTCGAGCTCGCGGCGGGGGCCGTGGTAGATGCAGACGCGCAGGCCGGGCCGGAAGCGCGCTGCCTGCGTGCGCCAGGCGTGGAGCACGCTGGTGGGTGCCACCACCAGCGCCCGTCCGCGCAGCGCGGCCAGCGCCTGCAGCGTCTTGCCCAGCCCCATGTCGTCGGCGAGGAGGGCGCCGAGCCCGGCGTCGCGCAGGAAGCACAGCCAGTCCACGCCGCGGTGCTGGTAGTCCCGCAGCTCGGCGCGCAGGTCGCCGGGAAGCCGCGCTCGCGGCAGGCCGTCGAAGTCCTCGAGCAGCGCGCGCAGCGGCTCCAGGCCCGCGGGTCGGGGCGCGCCGATCGCGTCGCAGAGCCGCGCCAGGTCCGGCAGCGCACACGCGGGAACCTGTCCGTCGGCGCCGCGCGCCGCGAGCAGATCGGCCAGCCGCCGACCGTGCTCCTCGAGCCAGCGTGCCGGCAGCGCCGCGAAGCCGCCGCCGTCGAGCTCGACACGCGCGCCTCCGTCGCGCCAGGCGCGCAGCACCGCGGCGCCGTCCACCGCCGCCCCGTCGGTGGCGCCGAAGCGCACGTCGATCCGGCCCGTCGCGGGATCGACGTCGAGCGCGGCCTCGAGCGTACCGGCGTCGCGGAAGCCGCGCAGCAGCTCGCGTGCGTCGGCGCTCGCGAATGCCTCGAGGCGGGGCGCCAGCTCGATGGCCGTGTCCGTATTGAGGCGCAGCTCGGCGCCCGGCGCGAGCCCGAGCTCGCGACGGACGTCGCGCTCGATGCGCTCCTCGGCACGGCGGTCGCGAAGCGGAACGCGCCCGCCCAGGTGGACGAGGCGCCCGTCCTCGACGCGCGCGCGCGGCGGGTCGCCGTAGGCGACGTCGGCGCGCACGCAGAGCACGCCGGCGTCGCGCCTCAGCTCCAGGTGCAGCCGGGGCCGCTCGACCACGCCCCGCGGCAGGTGGTCGCTCCGCACGTCCACGGACAGGCGCGCCTGAAGCGACGGCAGCAGCTCCGAGACCAGCTCGCCCGCGGCGTCGGCGGCGACGTGTCGCCCGCGCGCGAGCTCCTCGCGCTCGCGCCGGCTCAGGTGCGGATCTCCCAGCGGGCGCAGCACGCCGTCGCAGATGGCGGCGCCGTTGCGGAAGCGCGCGCCGAGTCCGCGTTCGGCGACCAGGCGCAGCACGAAGCCACCGGGCGCGTCCTCGACGCGCACGCGCGGCAGCAGCGGCTCGTTCGACACCTCGACGGGCGCGTCGTCCACGCGCACGTCGTCGCAGTCCGCGAGCGCGCGCAGTACCCCCGGCATCAGCCCCGGAGCGATCGGCCCGCTACCGGGCCCGAGCGCGCGCTCCACGCGGCGGTCCTCGCCGCGCACGTCCAGCGCGGGGCCCTCGACGCGGCCCGCCTGGTGCGCCTCGAGCGAGCCGCGCAGGGGGATCTCGTCGTCCCCGTCCACCGCGACGCGGGCCGCCGCGAGCTCGCCGGCGACGCCGCGCAGGCGCCAGCCCACGCGCAGGAGCCGCGGCGCCGCGGCGGGCGCGGCGTCGAGGTCGTGCTGCAGCGCGATGACGGCGGCGGCGACGTGCTCGCACGGATCCTGTGCGGCGTCGCAGTCGCAGTCCCATTCAGCGTCGGCAGGGTACAGGTGCACCCGGTGGCTGCCCACGGCGCCGCGCGGTCCGACGCGCAGCTCCAGCTCCTGATCGCTCGCGGGCCCACGGACCACGGAATCGCGGCGCGCGAGGTCGACGCCGCGCGACCAGACCGCGCCGGCACAGGCGTCGCGCACGGCCTCGAAAACGCTGCGCATCGCGTGCGCACGGTAGGGGAGGGCGCCGCCCGGCGCCACGGGTGCGGGGGGCTCCGGCGTCCGGCATCCTGCGCTCGATGGTCGCCGAGCGGATTCCCGTGCTGATCGTCTCGGGCTTCCTCGGCTCGGGCAAGACCACGCTGGTGCGCTGGCTGCTCGAGGACGCGGCCTCCAGGGGCGAGCGCATCGCCGTGGTCTCCAACGAGTTCGGCGAGCTGGGCATCGACCGGGCGCTGCTGGGCGAGGGCGGCGAGGCCTTCGTGGAGCTCGAGGGCGGCTGCGTCTGTTGCCAGCTCGGGGACGACCTGCTCGAGACCCTGCAGACGCTCCGCGAGCGGGTGCGCCCGGCCCGCGTGATCATCGAGACCTCGGGTGTGGCGCTGCCCTACGACGTGCAGCTGAACCTGTACCGGGATCCCGTTCGAAGCTGGGTCGGCGACGACGTGACCGCGGTCGTGGTCAATGCCGAGCAGCTCGCCTCCGGGCGCGATCTGGGCGGCACCTTCACCGACCAGGTGACCTCGGCCGATCTGCTGCTGCTCAACAAGCTCGACCTGGTCGATGCCGCCGCCGTCGCCCCGCTCGAGGCGAGGCTGCGGGAGCTGGAGCCTGATGCGCCCGTGCTGCGCTCCGTGCAGGGGCGCGTGGATCCGCGCGTGCTCTTCGCGCCCGCGCCCGGTCCGCGCGCGGAGTGCGATCCCGGTGCCCCGCATCCACACTCGCACGAGGCGTTCGAGACCGAGGAGCTCAGCGTCGGCGAGGTCGTGGAGGCCGATGCGCTGCGCGAGCGCCTGCGTGCCCTGGGGGCCCTGCGCGTGAAGGGATTCGTTCGCACCCCCGACGGCGTGCGGCTGGTGCAGGGCGTGGGGCCGCGCATCGAGCTGGAGGCGCCGCCGGCCGAGGTCGACGACGCGCTGGTGGGCCGCCTGGTGGTCATCCGCCGGCCCGCGGATGCCGCGGTGGGCAGCGATGGCGGCTGACGCGGCCGCCGCCGAGAGCTTCATCCTGGGGGATCGCGTCACCGGGATCGGCCGGCTCGACGCCGACGAGATCCTCGATCGCTTCCTCGGCTGGCTCTCCGAGCGCGACATCGAGCCCTATCCCGCGCAGGAGGAGGCCTTCCTGGAGCTCATGGCCGATCGCCACGTGGTCCTGAGCACGCCGACGGGATCGGGCAAGTCACTGGTGGCGGTGCTGCTGCACTTCAAGGCGATCTGCGAGGGGCGGCGGTCGTTCTACACGGCGCCCACCAAGGCGCTGGTCAGCGAGAAGTTCTTCGCGCTCTGCGAGGACTTCGGCGCCGAGAGCGTCGGCATGCTCACGGGAGACGCGTCGATCAACGCCGACGCCCCGATCGTCTGTGCGACGGCCGAGGTGCTGTCCAGCATCGCGCTGCGCCGCGGCGCGGACGCCGGCATCGACTACGTCGTCATGGACGAGTTCCATTACTACGGCGACCGTGACCGCGGCGTCGCCTGGCAGGCGCCGCTGCTGGTGCTCCCGCGGACGTGCTTCCTGCTGATGTCCGCCACCCTGGGCGACGTGACCGCGATCATGGAGGACCTGCAGCAGCGCAGCGGGCGTGAGGTGGCCTGGGTGCACTCCGAGCAGCGTCCGGTGCCGCTGGACTTCTCGTACGTCGAGACGCCCCTGCACCAGACCGTCGAGGCGCTGCTGGCCGACGGCCTCGCACCGGTGTACGTGGTCAGCTTCACGCAGCGCGAGGCCGCGGAGCTCGCTCAGGCGCTGACCAGCGCGAAGATCTCGGATCGCGCGCAGCGTGACCGCGTACGCGCCGCGATCGGTGACTTCCGCTTCGACACGCCCTACGGGCGCGATATGCGCCGCTTCCTCGGCTTCGGCATCGGCGTGCACCACGCGGGGCTGCTGCCGAAGTACCGCCTGCTGGTCGAGCAGCTCTCGCAGCAGGGTCTGCTGCGGGTGATCTCGGGAACCGACACCCTCGGCGTGGGCGTCAACATCCCGATCCGCACGGTGCTCTTCACGCGCCTGGCCAAGTTCGACGGGCGCAAGGTCGGCCTGCTCGGCGTGCGTGAGTTCAAGCAGATCGCCGGTCGCGCCGGTCGCAAGGGCTTCGACGATCGCGGTAGCGTGGTCTGCCAGGCTCCCCCGCAGGTGATCGAGGCGGCCCGCGCACGGCGCAAGCAGGCCAGCACGGGAGGCAAGAAGCGGGGCCCCGTGCGGCCGCCGCGCCGCGGCGAGGTCAGCTGGAACCGCCAGACCTTCGAGCGGCTGATCGAGCAGGTACCCGAGCCGCTGAGCTCGCGCTTCCGCATCGGCCACGACGTGGCCGTCAGCGTGCTGCGAGGTGCGCTCGAGCGGGGCCACCCGCGGCCCTACGCGGCGCTGATCGGGCTGATCGATGCCAGCCACGAGCCGCCACGAAGGCGGCGTGCGCTGCGGCGCCAGGCCGCCGTGGTGCTGCGCTCGCTGCGCGCGGGCGGGATCGTCGAGCTCGAGTCCTCAGCGGGGCACCCGGGGCGGTGGCTGCGAATGGACCCGGAGCTGCAGTGGAACTTCTCCCCGCTGCACAACCTCTCGCTGTACCTGGTCGATGCCGTGGCGTGTCTGGATCGCGAAGACGAGCGCTATGCGCTCGACGTGCTGGCGCTCGTCGAGGCGATCCTCGACGACCCCAGGGCGATCCTCTTCGCGCAGACGGACCGCATCCGCCGCGATCTCCTCGCCCAGCTCAAGGCGGAGGGCGTGCCCTACGAGGACCGCGTGCGCCTGCTCGAGGAGGTCTCCCATCCGCGACCGGAGGCGCCGTTCATCGAGGAGACGTTCGAGATCTTCCGCAGTGCGCACCCGTGGGTGAGCTCCGACGACGTACGGACCAAGGCGATCGCGTGCGAGATGTTCGAGACTTACTCGAGCTTCGACGACTACGTGCGCAGCTACGACCTGCAGCGCATGGAGGGTCTGCTGCTGCGCTACCTGGGCCAGGTCTACAGCACGCTCGTGCAGAGCGTTCCCGACGCGGCCCGGACCGATGCCGTGTACGAGATGCAGGGCTTCTTCCGCGCCCTGATCGAGCGCGTCGATGCGAGCCTGGTGCGGGAGTGGGAGAGCCGGATGGCCGGAGGTCCCGCCGCCGACCAGGGCCCGACGGAGCCCGCGTACGACCTGGCGCGCGACGAGCGCGCGCTGCGCGGCCGGATCCGCGCCGAGCTCCACGCGCTGGTGCGGGCGCTCTCGCGCGGCGACTACGCGGCGGCGGCGGCGGGACTGCGCGAGGATCCGGACGACCCGTGGGACGCGGCGCGCATCGAGGACGCGCTGGCCGGCTACTGGGAGGACCACACCGAGCTGCGCTTCGATCATCGCGCGCGGCACGCGGAGTTCACCCTCATCGAGCGGGTCGAGGCGCGGCGCTGGAAGGTCACCCAGCGCCTGCTCGATCCCGGCGAGGAGGCGATCTGGTACCTCGAGGGAGAGGTCGATCTGCGCACGGAGACCGCCCCCGAGGGCACGATCGTGCGCCTGCGGCGGATCGATCGCTAGCTAGGGGTCTTGGCTACTCGTGGCTGACCACGTGTGTGGTCGGCAGGCCCGACGCGCGCTCGATACGATGGGGCAGATCCATTCCGAGCCACTCGGAGATGCCCTGCGGCAGCGTCGAGACGATGATCTCGTCGAAGGTGTTCTGGAGCATCACGTCGCGCACCGCGGCCATCGGGTGGAAGTCACCGACGACGCCCTCCACGCTGGCCCCGATCTTTGCCAGGCGCTCGCAGGCCGTCGCCAGCCGCGTCCGCGCTCCCGCGCGCACCTCTTCCTCGTCCCAGGTCAGGCTGGTGGACGGCGGCGTCGCGGGTGCCAGCAGGACGAACTCGACCGGGCCCGCCTTCATCCTCTTCTCGACCTCTTCCACGAGGTGGGTACCTCCGGCGGTCTGGTTGGCAACGATCAGGATTCGCTTGGTCGTCATTCACGGGCTCCTTCATGAAGAGGTCGGGTCGGCGGCCCCGGTGATGCTCACCAGGGGGTCCACCCGGTCGGGGCAGCCGGCTGCGCGAGGCACGATCGACCCTCCCATGCGTCCGGCCCGGACCGGGTCGCGGCCGGGACCCGGGCACCTCCACAGGTTCCACTGCCGGAGCCCGTTCCGCAAGCGACGCGGAGCCTCGAGCGGGGGGCCGCGCCATACACGGGCCGGTCCCGCAGCGAGATGCGCGCGCGTCCTCGCGGGGTTCCCGCGGAGGCTGCGGCCGGCCTGCCGGGGCTGCCGGGCCGAGCGAGGCCTCGGCGGCGCCGCGCCCGCCGGGCGACCCGGAGCTGCACGGCGGCGCCGGACGGGGCGTTACATTCGCTCGAGCCAGCCGGGGTCGATGCGTCGCTTGACCGTGCGCCGGTCGATACCGAGCCGGCGCGCCGTCTCCTCGTAGCTGCGCGTGCGCGCGTACACGAGCGTGGCGTAGCGGCGCAGGACCTCGTCGGCCGTGAGCTCGCCGCGCTCGACACCGGCCCAGGCATCTGCGTCCGGCGCGCCGGCGCGGGGACGGTAGCTGCCGTGGACCAGCACGTTGCGGACGCACTGCTCCAGCTCGCGGAAGTTTCCGGGCCACGCGTAGTCGAGGCCGGGCGACATCTCGATCTGCGCCACGACCTCCCGCGCCAGGGCGGGCGCCTCGTCGGCACCGACCAGGCGCGCAGCCGCGAGCTGGACCAGGCCGGGCAGCTCGTCGGGCGCGTCCGCGACCTGCTCTGCCAGGCTCGGGGTGGTGATCAGGTCGGAGCAGAGGCGGTAGTAGAAGTCCTCACGAAAGCGCCCCGCCTCGATCTCTCGCGCCAGGTCGCGATGCGTGGCGGCGACGACCTTGCCCTCGAAGGCGCGCGGCTCGGTCTCGCCCAGGCGCTGGAAGCGCCGTTCCTGCAGCACGCGCAGCAGCTTGACCTGGATCGCCGGGTCGAGCTCGCCGATCTCGTCGAGGAAGATCGTGCCGGCGCTCCCGCAGGTCTCGAGGTAGCCGGCGCGGTCATCGAGCGCGCCGGTGAAGGCCCCGCGCCGGTGCCCGAAGAGCTCGGACTCGATCAGCGTCGGCGAGAGCGCGCTGAGGTTGACCGGGCGAAAGGCGTCGGCTAGCTCGCCGTCGAAGCTGCCGCGATCGGCGTCGTAGGGCACGAAGCGCGCGAGCGCGATCGCCTGCGCGACGAGCTCCTTGCCGGTACCGCTCGGGCCGGTGATCAGCGTGGTGAGCTGACCCATGCGATCGTACAGCGCCCGCCGGTAGCGGCGCACGTCGTGGGTGAAGATCGACTGCCAGACCGCTGCGCGCAGCCGGGCCGCGGGCATCGAGGCGCCGAGGATGTGCCGGAAGATCAGGTGGAACGCGCGCCGCAGCTGGAAGAAGCAGGCGAACAGGTGCGAGAGCTCGGGGCCCGGGTCCGCGTCCGCCCCCGGCTCGAGGAGCGCGCGCCCGTCGGCCACGAAGCGGTCGTGCAGGGCGCGGCAGCCGCGCAGCGGCTCGCCCGCGAGCGACGCGCGCGTGAGCTCCCAGAAGCCGTCGATGTGCCGGAAGTAGAGCGCGTAGTGGACCAGGTCCGCGTGCAGCGCGCGCTCGCGGCCGTCGGGCCGCGCACCGCGGCGCCGCGCCAGGGCGTCGAGCACGACCTCGGCCTTCTCGAGCAGCAGCGGGTTGTTCGGGTCCTCGTCCTCGTCGCCCTCGCCGGTCACCGGCGACCACACCTCGTAGGTCTTCACGAAGGCCGGGCCCAGGGCCCGGCGCGTGTGCTCGACGCGCTCGGGCAGGAACGGGTTGCAGTAGGACAGCTCCGCGATCGCCGCGGCGAACTCGCGCTCCCCGGCGGTCATCCAGCTCATCGCGTCCTGCGGCCGCCGCGCGCGGCCTCCTCGCGGATGCGCTTGCGCGTCGCGGCCCAGCCGCAGATCGGGCAGCGGGCCAGATCGTGGCCCCGCGCCGGGCAGTAGCGCCGGCCGAACCAGATGATCTGCAGGTGCAGCCGGTTCCAGGACTCCCGCGGGAACAGGCGCCGGAGATCGCGCTCGGTCTGCTCGACGCTGCGGCCGCTCGAAAGTCCCCAGCGCGCCGCCAGCCGGTGAATGTGCGTGTCGACCGGGAAGGCGGGCTCCCCGAAGGCCTGCGCGACCACGACGCTGGCGGTCTTGTGGCCCACGCCGGGCAGGGCCTCGAGTGCGACCAGCTCCCGCGGCACCCGTCCGCCGTGCTCGCGCACCAGGATCTCCGAGAGCGCGCGGATGTTCCGGGCCTTCTGCGGCGCCAGGCCGCAGGAGCGGATCAGCGAGTGGATGCGGCGCTCGGGCAGGCGCGCCATCGCGTCCGGCGTGCTCGCGGCGGCGAACAGGCCCGGGGTGACCTGGTTCACGCGCTCGTCGGTGCACTGGGCGGAGAGCAGGACCGCGATCAGCAGCGTGAACGGATCGGAGTGCGCCAGCGGGACCTCGGCGTCGGGAATCAGCTCGTCGAGGATCTTCTGGATGCGCTCGGCCTTCTCGGCGCGCGTCATGCGCTCATTCTACGCGGCCGCGCACCCGCTCCGCGATCGAGCGCACCCAGGTCGGATGGGCGTTCACGCAGGGCACCTGCTCGAGCGACTCCCCGCCCAGCCCGGCCCACTGCTCGCGCGCGCGGATGCCGATCTCCTCGACGGTCTCGAGGCAGTCCGCGGTGAAGGAGGGGCAGACCACGGCCAGACGGCGCACCCCCGCGGCTGCGAGCCGGGGCAGCACCTCGTCGGTGAACGGCTGGATCCACGGCGTGCGGCCCAGGCGCGACTGGAACGACACCGACCAGCGGCCGTCGTCGAGCTCGAGCTCGCGGGCCAGTGCGCGCGAGGTCGCGTGGCACTGGGCGCGGTAGCAGCGCGCGTTGTCGGGCCGGATCGATGCGCAGCAGGCGGGGTCGCTGAGGCAGCGCTCCGAGTCGGGCGCACTCTTGCGCACCTGCCGCTCGGGCAGGCCGTGGTAGCTCATGAGCAGGTGGTCGGGCGCGGCGCGCTCGAGCACCGGGCGCGTCACGTCGGCGAGGGCCGAGACGAAGCCCGGCTCGTCGTAGAACTCGCCCAGGACCTCGATCGTGGGCACGTTCCACTCGCCGGCGGCGGCCTCGAGCAGCCGCTGCAGCGCCGATCCCGTGGACGACGACGCGTACTGCGGGAACAGCGGCAGGGCAAGGATGCGGCTCACGCCGGCGCCGAGGAGCTCGCGCAGCGAGGCGGTCAGCGGCGGTCGCTGGTAGCGCATGCCCAGCCGGACCACGTAGCGGTCGCCCAGCTCGGCGGCCAGCGCGCGCTCCAGGGCGCGACCGTGTACCAGCAGCGGCGAGCCGTCGGGGCCCCAGATCGAGCGGTACTGCGCGGCCGAGCGCGGCCCGCGCAGCGGCGCGATCGCACCGTGGACCAGGGCGAAGCGGGCCACCGGGTGGATGTCGATCACGCGCGGATCCGAGAGGAACTCGCGCAGGTAGCGCCTGACGTCGCCCACGGCGGGCGAGTCCGGCGTGCCCAGGTTGATCAGGAGCACGCCGCTGCGGGCGGGGTCGGCCATGGCCACACCATGACCCAGCCTGCGCGCTTGTCGAGCCCCGGGTCCCGCGGCCCCGGGCCGGGCTCAGGCGGGCAGCAGCTGGCCGATCACGCGCTGGGCCGCGGGCGTCAGGTTGACGAAGCGCACCGCGAAGCCGGTGTCGGTGGTGCGCACCACGTGCGACTCGATCGGGACCTCGGTGGAGCCGGGGAAGTACGAGGTCCGAACCCAGACCGTGTGGCCGGGCTTGGGCGGGGAGGAGCAGCGCTCCAGGAGCAGGCCCGAGCTGGAGATGTTCTGGACCTCGCCCACGCCCTCGATGTCGCCGCTGCGGAACATGGCCGGGGCGCGCAGGTGGAAGCGCGTGGCGGGGCGCTCGGGCTGGCGCGTGATGGCGGAAATGGGCTCGCCTCCTTGCGAAATCCGCTTCCGGGATCGGCCGGCGCGGGGACGCGCTGTACCCCGCTATGCTGCGCGCATGCGCGTGGAGACCCCGAGCGACGCCGGCGATCCGCGGGTCGCCGACTACCGTGGCGTCCGCGACCCCGAGTGGCTGCGACACCGGCGCCGTTTCCTGGTCGAGAGCCGACAGGTGATCGAGCTGCTGCTCGCGCGCGACGACCTGCAGGTGGAGTCTCTCCTGCTCACGCCGGCCGCCCGCGAGGCGCTGGCCGCACACCTCGAGCGGCGGGACGACGCGGTCGCCTACGTGGTCAGCCCGGACCTCCTGCGGGAGATCGGGGGCCACGTGTTCCACCAGGGCGCGCTGGCGATCGCGCACCGCCCCGAGGACGAGCGCCTGGACCGGCTGCTGCGCGGTCTCGAGGGGCCCGTGCGTCTGGTCGCGCTCGAGGGCGTGACCAACCCCGACAACGTGGGCAGCATCTTCCGCAACGCGCTGGCGTTCGGCGCGCACGGCGCGCTGCTCGGCGGCGGCTGTGCGCACCCCTTCTACCGCAAGTCGCTGCGCACCTCGATGGGCGCCGCGCTGCGCCTGCCGTTCGCGATCGAGGCCGACTGGCCGGCGGCGCTGGACGAGCTGCGCGAGGCCGGATTCGTCTGCGCGGGGCTGACACCCGATGCCGGCGCGGAGCCGATCGAGCACGTGGCGCCGGCGCTGCGCGCGGCGCCGCGCGTGGCGCTTCTGCTGGGGCACGAGGGCGAGGGGCTGTCCGCCGCGAGTCTCGCGGCGTGCCGCTACCGCGTGCGCATCCCCATGGCTCCGGGCGTCGACTCGGTCAACGTGGCGACGGCCAGCGGGATCGCGCTGCATCTGCTCGCTGGACTATGATGCGGCGCCCGCGCAGGCCGCGCGGGCTGCAGGGAGGCCCATGGCGACACCGCGCAAGATCGTCATCGCAGGCGCGTCCCTGGCGGGGCTGCGCGCGGCGGAGCAGCTGCGTCAGCTCGGCTTCGACGGCGAGCTGGTGATGATCGGGGCCGAGCCGCACCTGCCCTACGACCGTCCGCCGCTGTCCAAGCAGGTCCTGCAGGGCACCTGGGAGCCCGACAGCGAGCGCCTGCAGCTGCGCCGCGGGCCCTGGGAGGACCTGCAGCTAGACCTGCGCCTCGGGCGGCGCGCCACGGCGCTCGACCCGGCCGCGCGGCGCGTCGCGCTCGACGACGGCACGAGCGAGCCGTGGGACGCCGTGCTGATCGCCACCGGAGCGGGCGCGCGGCGCATGCCCGGCCAGCCCGAGCTCGAGGGCGTTCACCTGCTGCGCAGCCTCGACGATGCGCTGGCCCTCCGCGCCCAGCTCGAGAGGGGTCCGCGCGTGCTCGTGGTGGGTGCGGGCTTCATCGGCGCCGAGGTCTCCGCGTCGTGTCGGTCGCGCGGCCTCGAGGTGGTCGTGGTCGAGCCCCAGCCGGTGCCGCTGATGCGCGGCCTCGGCAAGGAGATGGGAGAGGTCAGCGCGCAGCTGCACCGCGACCACGGCGTGGATCTGCGCTGCGGGCTGCTGGTCGAGTCGGTCGAGGGCGACGGCCGCGTCGAGCGCGCGCGCCTGAGCGATGGCTCGGTGCTGGACGTGGATGCCGTGGTCGTCGGCATCGGCGCGGCCCCGGAGACCGGCTGGCTGGAGTCGTCGGGCCTGACGATCGACGACGGCGTGGTCTGCGACGCGTTCTGCCGCGCCTCCGCGGCCGGCGTCTGGGCGGCCGGCGACGTCGCGCGCTTCCACAATCCCGTCTTCGACGAGGTCATGCGCATCGAGCACTGGAGCAACGCCGTCGACCAGGGCGTGCTGGCGGCTGCCAACATCCTCGCAGGCGAGGACGGTGTGCAGCCCTACGAGCACGTGCCCTGGTTCTGGTCGGATCAGTATGACGCACGCATCCAGTTCGCCGGGCGCATGAGCGCCGACGACGAGATGCAGGTGGTCTGGGGCTCGGTCGAGGAGCGCAGGTTCGTGGCCATCTACGGGCGTGCCGGGCGCATCGTGGGCGTGCTGACCTTCGGCCGGCCCCGCGCCGTGATCCAGTACAAGAAGCTGATCGCGGCGGGCGCGAGCTGGGAAGAGGCGCTGGCGGCGGGCTGACCGCCCCGGCGGCCGGGGTCCGGTCATGTGATCCGGCCGGCCGCGCCACCCATTCGCGTGATCCCGGACCCTCGACCGCCCCGGAGGCGCGAATGCGGACCCTCCTGCTACTGAGCGCGGCAATGCTGCTGGCCCCACCGGTCGCGGCGCAGCAGCGCCTGGTGCTCGACGAGGCGCTGGAGTGCGGCGCCGCCGATGCCGACGGGCTGCCCGACGCCTGCGAGTGTGCCGACGTCAGCGACGACGGCGTGCTCATTGCGCGCCACGCGGCCGGGCAGGGTCCGGAGCTGGCCGCGGCCGATCGCTGTGCGCTCGCCGGAACTCCTGACGGCTGCGAGGCCGGGGACGCGCTCCGCGCGCGCCAGGTGCTGGCGGGAGCCCTGGAGGCGGCGACGCTCGCGTGCCGGCCGGTCCTGCCCTGACGCGGGTGGCGCCCGGGTGCCGCTCGCGCGGGGAGTCAGTCCGCCGCGCCGCGCGCCGATGGGGACGCCGATGACGGTCTCGCTCGATCGACGCAGCCTGCTTCGCGCCGCGCTGGGCGGTGCGGGGGCCCTGGCGCTGCCGGGGCTGGCGCTGCCCCGCGCCGCCGCCGCGCGGCGGCCGGCCCCGCGCGGCCCGAAGGTCATCGTCGTGCGCTTCGGCGGCGGGGTGCGTCGCCGCGAGACGATCGACGCCGAGCACGGCTACGCCCCTTACCTGCTCCACGACCTCGCGCCCCGCGGGACGCTGTTCACGAACGTGGAGATCTCCTCGGAGCCGGGCATCGACACGAGCCACGGCCAGGGCACGCTGAACCTGCTCATCGGTCGCTACGCGCACTACACGGACGTACGCGGCAGGACGCTGGGAGATCGCTTCGAGGCCGCGCACCCGACGCTCTTCGAGTACCTGCGCCAGGCACGCGATGTGGCGCCGCACGAGGCCATCCTGGTCAACGGCGAGGATCGCACCGACGAGGAGTTCTACGCCTTCTCGAACCACACCGACTACGGCCTTCCCTGGCGCGGTAGCGTCCTCTCGCTGTATCGCTTCAAGTGCTACCTGCTGCGCCGTCAGCTGCGCGAGGGTCGCTTCGAGGGCGAGGTACTGCGCCGCAAGCAGCTCGAGCTCGCGAAGCTCGAGGCGCTGGACCACCGCGACCAGAATGTCGACGGGCAGGGCGGCGAGATCGAGGCCTTCTGGGAGCGCTGGCGACGTCACTACGGCGAGAGCGGTCTGGTCAACCCGCGCGGCGACCGCCTGCTGACGGAGCTGGCGATCCGCGCGCTGCGCGAGCTCAGACCGCGCCTGATGATGGTCTGCTACAACGACCCCGACTACGTGCACTGGGGAAATCCCGCGCACTACACGCGCGGCATCGCGATCATGGACGAGGGTCTGCGGCGCCTGGCCGACACGGTGGATGCGGACCCGTTCTACCGCGGAGACACCGTGTTCGCGGTCGTCCCGGACTGCGGGCGCGACGACAACCGCTTCATGACCGTGCCCTTCCAGCACCACTTCAACTCCCGCTCGAGCCGGGAGATCTTCGCGCTGCTCTTCGGGGCCGGGATCGCGCGCGGGCAGGTCGTGGACCGGCGCGTCGAGCAGATCGCGGTCACGCCCACGCTCGGACACCTGATGGGCGTGCCCACGCCCCACTGCTCGGCGCCCTTGCTGGGGGAGGCGCTGGTGTGATCCGGCGCGGCATCGGTCGCGTCTGGCGCGCGCTCGTCGGCGCGCTGCTCTGCCAGGGGCTGCCGAGCTCCGTGCTCGTGGTCGGCTGGACCCAGCGGCTGATGCAGCGCGAGACCCTGCGCTCCTGGCACGGCCAGCGCCGCGACGCGGGTCCGCCGGACTTCGAGACCTTCGCGGCGGCCGACGAGGCGACGGCCGGCGCGGCGTGCCCGCCGGCGTGGGTGCTGGGCCCGGCGCCGCGCGCGCGCCTGCGCGACCGGGTCCGCGGACTCTGGGACAACGCGCGCCTGGGGATCGCGGCGACATGCAACGTCTGGGCACTCACGCTGCCCGGCTGCGTGCTCTGGCTCTTCTCCTGGTACGACGGCTGGAGCAACTCGTTCAACAAGGGCTACGAGCAGGCCGAGGTCGGACCGCTGGTGAGCCTGCTCGGCACGGCGCTGTTCATCGGGGCGATGCTCTACGTGCCCATGGCACAGGCGCGGCAGGCCGCGACCGGGAGCTTCCGCGCGTTCTGGGACGTGCGGCTCGTCTGGGACCTGGCGCGGCGCCGCTGGTGGCCGTACGTGCGCCTCGCCGCCCTCTACGCGCTGCTCTTCGTGCCGGTGATGATCCTCAAGACGGCGCCGATCGCGTTCGACCGGCTGCCGGGCTACGCGAGCCGGGACGACGCGCGCGTGCTCGAGCTGCTCGCGACCTACTTCTTCTGGTCGGGCCTGCTCGTCTTCGGCGCCTACGTGCTGGTGCGCCGGGCGGCCGCGCGCATCTACGCGTGCGCGGTGCTCGACGCCCTGCGCGCCGGGGCGCTGCTGCAGGAGCAGCTGGCTCCGCTCGAGCGCTCGGCGCTGGACCGGCTCGGTCTGCTGCACCCCGAGCCCGCGCCCGAGCGCCACGTCGTCGTGCGCGCGCTGCGCGGTGCGGGGCTCTGGGCGGCGCGCAGCGCGGCGGTCGCCGCCGCGGCGGCGATCTGGCTCGGCTTCGTCGCGCAGATCTACGTCTCGGAGTTCCTCAACTACCACGCCGCGCTGGGCTGGCTGAACCAGCCGCTCGTGCAGCTGCCGTTCTTCCGCTACATCCCGCCCGGGCTCGGCTGACGGCGCGCGCTCAGGCGTCCGGAAGCGCGTCGAGGCCGCGCTCGATCTCGCGGAAGCGCTCCGCGACGTCGTCGCGGATGTGCGGGTGGGTCGGGATCACGAACAGGCCCCGGCGCAGACCCTCGAGCGCGCACGCGGCAACCTCGTCGGGGCTGCGCGCCAGCGAGCCCATGGCGCGGGCCACCACCGGGTCGATGGCCGGGTCGACCGGGGGCGGGGCCGTGCCCAGTCGTCCCGGTCGCGAGGCGCTCGAGCTGCGGCCCAGGCCCGTGTTCACCGGTCCCGGACAGAGCACGCTGACGCCGATGCCCGCGGGCTCGAGCTCGGCGCGCAGTCCGTCCGCCATGGCCAGCACGCAGTGCTTGCTCATGACGTAGGCGTGGATCGGCATGCCGCGCGTGAAGCCGGGGTAGGACAGGCTCGTCTCGGAGCCCGTCATCAGCACGTGGCCGGTGCGCCCCTCGCCGCGGACCCGCGCGACCCAGGGGCGGCACGTGTTCAGGATTCCCCAGACGTTCACGTCCAGGATCCAGTCCAGCTCCGCGCGCGGGGCCTCGAGCAGCGAGCCCTGCGTGACCACCCCGGCGTTCGCGCAGAGCAGGTCGATCGGGCCGATCTCGTCCCAGGCGTGATCGACCACGCGGGCGAGGGCGTCGGCGTCGGTCACGTCACACGGCGCGCTGGCCGCGCCCAGGTCGGAGGCGCTGCGCGCGAGCTTCTCCGCCGCGATGTCGGTCAGGAAGACGCGCGCGCCCCGGGCGCGCGCCGCGCGGCCCAGCGCCAGACCGATGCCGTCAGCGCCACCGGTGACCAGGACGCCCCTGCCGTCGAGCTTCTCGAAGTCCATCGCAGCGTTCCTCTCCGTCCGTGCGCCAGTCTAGCCGCGGACCTGAGGCGTGCGCAGAGCCGGCGCTCCTCGAGCGCCAGCGAGCGCGCCCGGCCCGACGCTCCGACCTCGTGCCGGACCGCTCAGGGCTCCACGGTCTCGGTATCGCGGCCGGAGCGGAGCACGCGGCCGGGTCGCGCGTGCGTGTACGTGCCCCGTTCCAGCACGGGCACCCCGTTGACGATCACGTGCTCGATGCCCCGCGCCTCGGCGTACAGCCGGGTGGCCCCGCCCGGCAGGTCGTCGCGTGAGTGGATCGGGCCCACGCCGACCGTGTCGGGGTCGAGCACGACCAGGTCGGCGTGCCAGCCCGTGGCGATCCGGCCGCGCTCGCGCAGACCGTAGAGCCGCGCCGGGGCGTCGGTGAGCTGGGCGATGGCCTCCTCGAGCCCGAGCAGACCGCGCTCGCGCACGCCCTCGGCCAGCAGGCGCGTGCCGAACGCGAAGGTGTCGATCATGTCGAGGTGGGCTCCCGCGTCCGAGGCGCCGACGAGCGTGCGCGGATCGCGCCAGACGCGGCCACGCAGCTCCCAGCTGGCGTCGTCGTTGCCGGGCAGCTCGGGCAGGAAGGACGTGCGCAGCTCCTCGTCGAGCGCCAGGTCCAGCAGTGCGTCGAGGCCCTGCCTGCCCGTGGCGCGTGCCAGCTCCGCGATCGTGCGGCCGCGCCAGTGTGCGTTGCGCTCGTGGAACGTCTCGACGATGCGCAGCCGCTCCCAGTCCACGACGTGGCGCAGCATGCCCACGTCGGGCGAGCGTGTACCCGCGTCGAGCTCGCGGCGCAGGGCGGGATCGCGCAGCGCGCTCACGCGCTCCTCCAGCGGGAGCGACATCACGCTCGCCCAGCCGGGCAGCGCGTCGAAGAGGGCGCCCGTGCGCAGGTTGATGCGCGCCTCGACCACCTGCGGCAGTGTGAGCGCGACGATGCGCGCGCCGCGGGCGGCCGCGACGTCGCAGGCCGCCAGCTGCTGCTCGTGCGCGCCGGGCGCCGCCGCGCTGACGTTCAGCACGTTCCAGTTCAGCGGGCGCTGGCCGGCCCGGGACATCTCGACCATCAGATCGACGAGCTCGTCGGGAAACGGGTCGATCGGCGGCACCATCTCGAGCGTGGTGCCGGGGTGCTCGCGCACGATCGCGCAGAGCTCGAGGATCTCGGCGCGGTCGGCGTGTCGCGACGGCACGGGTGCCCCGTCGCCGTCGAGATGCGTCGGCGCGAGCGAGGTCGAGAAGCCCAGGCCGCCCCCGGCCAGCGAGGCCCCGAGCAGCTCGCGCATCGCGTGCAGCTGTCCGGTCGTGGCACGCCCCCCGACGGCCGCGGCGCCCATCACCACCCGGCGCAGCGTGGAGTGGCCGACCAGGAAGCCGGCGTTGATCGCCAGCCGGCCGTCGAGTCGCGAGAGGTACTCGTCGAAGCTCGACCAGTCGCCGGCCACGCCCGCGGCCAGGCTCTCGAGCGGCATGCCCTCCACACGCGAGAGCATGCGCAGGAGGTAGTCGCGCTCGCTCGCGCGCAGCGGCGCCAGGCTGAAGCCGCAGTTGCCGCCGATCACGCTGGTCACGCCGTGCTCGGAGGAGGGCGTGACGCACGGGTCCCAGAGTACCTGGGCGTCGTAGTGGGTGTGGATGTCGACGAAGCCCGGCGCCACGACGCGTCCGCCGGCGTCGATCTCGCGCCGCGCGGCGCCCGCGCGATGCGTCAGCTCGACGATGCGACCGTCCTCGACGCCCACGTCGGCGTGCCGCAGCGGCGCGCCCGTCCCGTCGGCCACGCGTCCGCCGCGGATCACCAGGTCCAGCACGCGGTCATCCTACGCGTCCGGGGGCGGGCCCGCAGCGGGGGTGGCTACGCCGCGGGACGGAGGGAGGCGAGCACGGCCTCGAAGTCGGCCCGGTTGCGCTCGAACCTGGACGGAAGGCTCCAGAGCACGACCTGGTGGAAGTGCGTCGGCGTCGCGATCGCCACGTGCCAGTACCGGATGCGCACGCGGTCCACGCTTCCCTGCAGCACGTAGCGCAGGGCGGGCTGGCCGCCGAGCACCAGGGTCTCGGGCCCCTCGGTGCGGGCGTCCTCCAGCGATCCCAGGAGGATCTCGCGCGTCCGGTCGCTGAACGCCGCCAGCGTCATGTCGTCGCTGAAGTCCATCCGGGCCTCGCTGAGGACCATGCAGTAGGCCTCGCGGAACAGGTTGCCCATCTGGAGGTCGGCCGCGTCGTTCAGGTCGGACAGCAATGACCAGCTCGCCGGTCTCAGGATCTCGAACCGGCCTTCGAGGAAAGCGGTCGTGACCGGCGCAGAGTCGCGGCAGCCCACGAGCGCGGCCGCCAGCAGTAGCGGCAGCGACAGGATCCTGGCCCGAGCCGCGAAGCGCACCCCTTCACCTCCGGGTGCGAAGCTACGCCGCGCTCCGTCCGGAGTCCAGTATCCGTCGGGCGCGGTGTAGAATCCGGGGCGCGCGCGGGGCGCGCACGGGAGGCGCATGAGGGTCGTCGGCATGATCCACCTGGAGCCCGGCGCGGACGCGGCCGGGGTCGAGGCCAGCGTGGCGCGGGTGCCCGACGCGGTCGCGGAGGTGCGGCGCGCGAGTCTCGGGCGGCACCTGCCGGGCTCGATGGGCGGCGGCGAGTACACCTGGGACGTGCTGCTGGACGGCGCTGACGCCGGGCGCCTGCTGGCCTCGGCGCCCGTCGCAGAGCTGGCCGATCGCGGTGCCCGGCTCGATGCGGTGGCCTTCGCGCCCTGGCACGGGGCGGTGCCCGAGCCCGGGATCGGCGCCTGCGTGAAGCGCACCCTGCTGCTGCGGATCGAGGACGGCACGCCCAGCGCCGAGCTCGAGCTCTTCGAGCGCGACCTCGTGGGCATGGTCGAGCACATCGGCGCCATCCGGAACTGGGCGCTCAGCCGCGTGGATCCGCGGCTGCACGCGTCGCGCTGGACGCACGTCTGGGAGCAGGAGTACCGCGACGTGAGCGGGCTGGAGGTCGACTACATGATGAGTCCGTATCACTGGGGCCTGGTCGACGCCTGGTTCGACCCCGAGATGCCCCAGCGCATCGTCGACCGGGAGCTCGCGCACGTCTACTGCGAGGTCGACGCGTCGATCCTCGCCTGGAAGTGACGCGCATGCCGGTCCACATCCACGAGCGCATCGAGATCGACGGCGGCGGCCGGGGCAAGTTCATCGAGCTGGTCCGCACCTGGTGGGCCATGCACGCGCAGGAGCGCTACGGCATCCGCCTGGCGGGCGTCTGGGCCACGGTGGGCAGCACGGCGAACTGGCCGGAGGCGCAGCTCATCTGGGAGATGGAGGACTGGGAGCACTTCGCCCGCGCGCAGCAGGCGCAGTTCCCGCTCGAGGACAAGGACGCCTACGGTACGGAGCTGTGGTACCAGGCGCTGGACTACCGCAAGCACGGCACGGCCTCGCTGCTGACGCCGGCGTCGTTCTCTCCGGCGCTGCGCGCGGTCGAGCCCGAGGAGATCTTCCTGTACGAGGACGTGCGCTCGAAGCCCGGCGGCATGGACGCGTATCACGCGGCGCTCCAGGCGGAGTACCTGCCCGTGGCCGAGAAGCGGGGCCTGCGCCTTTTCGGTGCCTTCCGCCACGCCCTGGTGCCCAACACCGGCATCAACCTCTGGGCGCTGCGCGACTGGGATCACTGGACCGAGCTGCTCGAGACCGAGTACACCGACCCTGCATACGGTGGCTGGCTCGAGCGCTGCAGCGAGCTGCTCGAGGACCTCGACGGCTACAACATCGTGGCGCCGCCGGCGCAGAGCCTGAGGACCTGAGGTGACGAAGATCTACCTGCACGAGGCCATGCGAACGGTTCCCGGCAAGGAGGAGCCGTACATGGCCACGGTCCTGGGCATCACCCAGCGGCCGGGGCGCGCCGATCGCGCGGACCACCGCCAGCTCGGTCTGTTCCGCACGGCCGAGACCTCGGGGACCTGGCCCGAGGGCGTCAACATCTGGGAGCACTCCTGGCAGAGCCAGGCCCACGCCCTGTCGATCCAGTTCGGCGACAGCGCGCGCGACACGAACATGGAGGACTGGTGGCAGCGCAACCTCCACCTGCGGCGCGGCGGCTACGACCGCCTGCTCGTGCCCACGTCGTACACGCGCGACGCTGCCGGGCTCGGCGCGGCCGACGTGCGCGGGCGGGTCTTCCTGCAGGAGATCCTCTGGCTGCCCTTCGGCCGGGCCGCGAGCTACCTCGAGGCCCTCGAGGCGCGCTTCCTGCCGGTGTCGCAGCGCTACGGCTGGCAGCTCGTCGGCGCGTACCGCGTGGCCATGCGGCCCCGGCAGGTGCTGACGCTCTTCGCGTTCCGCGACTGGAGCGAGCTGTCGGGCCTGCTCGCCGCGCGCGAGAGTGACCCGGCGCTGCGCGAGTGGTTCACCTATCGCGATGGACTGGTCGAGAGGCTGGAGGAGCTCGTGCTGCTGCCCGGTCGCCTGAACCCGCTGGGAATCCGCGACTGAGCCGCGCCGCTACTGCGCGATCCCGTAGAGCTCCGAGGTGTTCGCGCCGGCGATCCGCGCGCGCTGCCCGTCGCTCAGCGACGCCGTGGCCGCGTCGAGCTCGCGCGTGGTCCCCGGGAACTTCGCATCGGGGTGCGGGTAGTCCGAGGCCCAGACCATGCGGTCGGCGCCCACGAGCGGCGAGTGCGCGGTGAACGCCAGCGTGGACTCGTCGGGGTCGAAGCTGATCCAGCACTGGCGGCGGAAGTAGGCCGACGGCGGCTCGTCGAGCCAGGGCACGTCGAAGCGGAACTCCTCCCAGTGGTGGTCGAGTCGCTCGAGCCACGGCACGATCCAGCCGCCGTTGGACTCGAGGAAGACCATGCGCAGCTCCGGGAAGCGCTGGCAGACGCCGCCGCCGAGCATGAAGGCGATCGTGGTCATCATGTCGACCGGGTTGGCGAGCGCCTGCACGAAGAAGTGGTTGTTGTGGCCGATCGACAGACCCGGCAGGGCCGGGCGCAGATCGAGCTCGCCGCGGTTCCAGGCCGTGTCGAAGTCGAGCTTCTTGATCTGCAGCCCGCTGGCCGCGCCCGGGATGTCCCCGCTGAGCAGTGGGTGGAAGCCCAGGGCCAGGCCGGTGTCGCTGAAGGCCTTCCAGAGCGGGTCGTAGGCCGCGTCGGACAGCGGCTTCCAGTCGAGCGTGGGGTTGGGCCGCAGGAACGCCGTGACGATGTGCGGCAGCCGCGCGGCGCGGTGGATCTCCTCGACGCACGCGGCGATGTCCTGCTGCGGCAGCACGGCGGCGCCGAAGAGGCGGCCCTCGCCGGCGGCGCAGTGCGCCGAGAGCCAGTCGTTGTACGCGCGGCAGGTGACCTTCGCGAGCTCGAGGTCGGCCACGTTGTAGATCGCGAGCAGTCCGGTCGGGTACAGGACGCTCTGGTCGATGCCGTCGGCATCCATCGCGGCCAGGCGACCCCGCGTCTCGTAGGCGCCGGCGGGGATCTCGCTGTAGCGCAGCTCGCCCGCGAACGCGCGCTGCTTGTCCTCCGCCGAGAAGCCCGCGACCGCGGCCGCGACGTAGACGTTGGCCGGCTCGCGCTTGCCGTCCATGACGATCCACTCCTGACCGTCGGCGTCCTCCTCCAGGTGCCAGACGCGGTCGCGCCAGGCCGCGGGCGCGTGCTCCGCGATCCCGCTGGGGTGCTCCACGACGTGGCCGTCGGCGTCGACGTAGCGCATCCGGAACCTCCCACCGGATTCTAGGGGATCGGGCGGGGCCGCGGTCGCGTATGATGGCAGGGCATGCGACGATCGACTCGGGGAGGCACGAGCCGGCGAGATCGTGCGCCGCAAGCTCCGCCGTGCGCCCGGGTCGGGGCCGCCCGGTGAGCGCGGATCCGGCGGCCATCACGCTGCTGACGCTGGGCGCGATCTTCCTCGCGGGCCTGGGCGCGGACCTGCTGGGCCGTCGCACCCGGCTCCCCCGTGTGAGCCTGCTGTTGATCCTGGGCGTGGCCGTCGGACCGCTCGGGCTGGACCTGTTCCCGGATTCGAGCGCGCAGTGGTTCCCCCTGGTCACCAATCTCGCGCTGGTCATGGTCGCTTTCCTGCTCGGAGGAGAGCTCACCCTGGAGCTGCTGCGCGAGCACGGGCGCGCGGTCCTGCTGATCTCGATCGCAGTGGTGGTGTCGACGGTCCTGGTCATCGCCGGAGGGCTGATGGCGCTGGGGTGGTCCGCGGCGCTGGCTCTCCTGCTCGGCGCAACCGGGACCGCGACGGATCCAGCCGCGGTCAGCGATGTCGTGCGCGAGGCGGGCGCGCGCGGGCCGTTCACGCGGACGCTGATGGGCGTCGTGGCTATCGATGATGCGTGGGGCCTGATCGTGCTGAGCATCGCCATGGCGCTCGTGCTGGGCTTCGAGAGCCCGGAGGCGGCGCGCGTCGTGGCACTGGACGCCTTGATCGAGCTCGGGGGCGCGGTCCTGGTGGGGTGCGCGCTCGGCGTGCCGATGGCGCTGCTGACGGGTCGGATCGGCGAGGGGGAGCCGACACAGGCCGAGGCGCTCGGTGGTGTGCTGCTCTGCGGCGGCGTGGCGCTCCTGCTCGACGTCTCCTACCTGCTGGCCGCGATGATCATGGGCGTGGTGGTGGCGAATCTCGCGCGTCACCACCGGCGACCGTTCCGGGCGATCGAGGGGATCGAGTGGCCGTTCATGGTGCTGTTCTTCGTGCTGTCCGGCGCCTCGCTCCAGGTCGCGGACCTGGATGCGGCGGCCGGGCTCACGGCGGCGTACGTGCTGCTCCGGATCGCCGGGCGCCTCGCCGGGGGCTGGATCGGTGCCCGGCTCTCGGGCAGCCCGCCCCTGCGGCGGGTCGGCGCCGCACTGCTGCCCCAGGCGGGTCTCGCGGTCGGAATGGCGCTACTGATATCGCAGCGCGTGCCGGGCATGGGCCCGGTGCTCGCCGCGACCGTCGCGGGAACGGTCGTGTTCGAGCTCGGTGGCCCGATCCTGACCCGTCTCGCGCTGATTCGCACCGGCGAGGCGCGGGGTAGCGTGAGTCCCGCGCCGCCGCCCGGCTGACCCACGTGCGCTCAGGGCACGCCGCTTGCACAATGATTCCGGAAACGTCCGGGAGGGAAGCAGATGGCAGACAGGGAGCGCCGGGCGCCCGTTCCGTGGGCGCCATTCGCGGAGCTCGAGTCGCTGGCCCGCTGGCCGTTCCACCACCCGGGCCGCGAATCGCCCCTGCTCGACGATCTCTGGGGCCCCGGCCGCGGCTTTGCGCCGGCGGTGGACGTGAGCGAGACCGAGGATCGCTACACGCTGACCGCGGAGCTGCCCGGCACCAAGCGAGAGGACGTCAGGATCGAGATCCACGAAGGGACGCTGACGCTGCGCGGCGAGAAGCGCAGCACGCGCGAGCAGAAGAGCGAGCATCGCCGGCACGTCGAGCGCAGCTTCGGTGCCTTCAGCCGCTCGTTCTCGCTTCCCCCCAGTGCCGACACGGAGCACATCGACGCCCGGTTCGAGGACGGTGTGCTCACGATCGAGATTCCCAAGCTCCGGGGGGCAGCGCCCAGGAGCGTGGAGATCCGTGGCTGAGGCCGCGACGGGACGCCGCCCGCGTCACCGCGACGGCGCAGACGCGGACAGGGGAGAGATGCGATGACGGATCCGGCTGCAGCACAGACGTTCCTGGTCTCGGAGGTCGAGGCGCTCGAGCCCTTCGAGTTCGTGGCGGTCGTACCCGGGGGCCGTCCGATGCACATCGCCGAGGTGATGCGGCGCGAGGATGGCGAGCTCGAGGTCCGCGTTCCGGGCCGCCCGCGCATGATGCCCGCTCTCGAGACCCGGGTGCGCAGCGCCCTGGCGGAGCACGGATTCGCCTCGGAAGATGCCGAGGATCAGACGCAGCCCTGGGCGCACCCGGCGGCGGATCCGGCATCCGCGGTGGCGCTCCTGCAGCAGATCCTGGTGGAGGTCTTCGGCGAGAAGCCCGAGGCCAGGCTCGACGTCGGCCACGGCAGCCACCGCGCCGAGCACGAGGCGCGTCAGAAGCTCGGCGTGGCCCGGACCCGGATCGAGGCGATCGCGACCGACATCCTCGGCCGGCGCCCGGAGCGCGATGCCGACGGCGACTACGCGCTCCCGATCGGCGAGGTCCACGTGATGGTCGCCCCGCGCGCGACTCACGACGGGCAGGTCGTCATCCGCATCTTCGCGATCACGAACGCGGGGGTCAGCGTCACCCCCGAGCTCGGGCTGCTCCTGTCGCGGCTGAACTTCGGCATGATGTTCGGGCGCTTCGCCCTGGACGTGGAGAATCGCTCGATCTGGTTCGACGAGGCCCTGCTCGGCGAGCAGTTCCGCGAGGAGGAGCTGCGCTTCGCGGTGCGTACGGTCGCCTCGACGGCCGACGAGTGGGACGATCGCCTGAAGCAGATGTTCGGCGGGGCCACCTACCAGGAGGTCCTGGCGGGGCGGACCGCGCAGTCCCCGCCCCCGGCCAAGCCGGGCGAGGGACTCGGGCAGTACCTCTGAGCGATCGCGCTCCACCGCGCCGTGTGGTCGCGCGCGCCAGGGCCGGGGCGCCCCGCCTCACGCGCCGCCGCGCCGGTGTGGCCCGGCGCGCTCGGCCGGGCACGCGGCTTGCTCGTGTGCACGGGCGCGGCGCTGCGTCGCGGGCTCGCCGGAGGAGGTAGCGGTGCATCCGATCGAAGTCCTGGATCTCGAGCCGCTGCGTCGCTTCTCGGGGAGCGTGCAGCACCTGGTCGAGACGCGGCTCTGGGCCCAGGTGCTGCTGGGCATGCTGCTGGGCGTGCTGACCGGGATCGCGCTGGGGCCCAGTGCCGGCTGGGTGAGTCCCGGGGTGGCGGGACCGATCGTCAGCTGGATCGCGCTGCCCGGGATCCTGTTCCTGGCCCTGGTGCAGATGATCGTCGTGGCGCTGGTCTTCGCGTCCGTGGTGCGCGGCCTCGCGGCCAGCGAGAACCCGGCGCAGCTGCGCGCGCTCGGCGCGGGCGCGGTGATCTTCTTCGTGGTCACCACCGCGATCGCCACGGCGATCGGGCTCGGGCTGGCCTTGTTCGTGGCGCCCGGCGATTTCCTGGACGCGCAGGCGGTGCGCGCCGCCATGCAGGGCGTCGAGGCGGTCGCAGCTCCCGCCCCCTTCGAGCCACCGAGCCTCGAGCAGCTGCCCGAGACGATCGTGGGCCTGCTCCCCCAGAACCCGCTGGCCTCGATGGCGGGCGGTCAGATGCTCCAGGTGATCCTGTTCGCCGCCGTCGTGGGGATCGCGCTGGTCAACATGGCGCCGGAGAAGTCGGCACCGTTGTTCGACCTGCTGGGATCGATCCAGGAGGTCTGCATGAAGGTGGTGGGCTTCGCCATGCGCCTGGCCCCCTTCGCGGTGTTCGGACTGATCGCCCGGCTCACGGCGACCGTGGGCATCGAGGTACTCGCCGGAATGGGCGTCTACGTGCTGACGGTCCTGGCCGGGCTGCTCCTGCTCGGCGCCCTGCACCTCCTCCTGGCGTTCGCGCTGGGCGGCCAGCACCCGATCGCGTTCCTGCGCGGCTCGCGGGAGGTGCTGCTGCTGGCCTTCTCCACCTCGAGCTCGGCCGCGGTGATGCCCCTGAGCATCCAGACCGCCGAGGACGAGCTCCATGTGCCACCGTCGGTCGCGCGCTTCGTGATCCCGCTGGGCGCCACGATCAACATGAACGGAACCGCTCTTTATCAGGGAGTTGCCACGGTTTTCCTCGCGCAGGTCTTCAATGTGGATCTCGGCGCGGGGGCACTCCTGTTCGTGGTCGTGACCGCCGTGGCGGCCTCGATCGGATCGCCGGCCACGCCCGGAGCGGGGATCGTCATCCTGGCGATGGTGCTCGAGGGCGTCGGGATTCCGGTGGCGGGGATCGCCCTGATCCTGGGTGTGGACCGCATCCTGGACATGGCTCGCACCTCCGCGAACGTGGCCGGGGACCTGACGGCCTGCGTCGTGCTGGGCCGCTGGTCCGGGCTGGTCTCCGGGGTCATCGAGGGGCCGGCCCCGGGTCTGCGGGGCGTCGCCGAGCGCGTGCGCGAGGGGCTGCACGACGCTCCGGGCGGTCAGACGAGGTCGGCGCTGGCGAGCTGCCCGGGCACGCGCACCGCGTAGCTCCGCCGCACGATTTCCGTCAGCTGCTGCGCTTCGTGGAGCCGTCGGTCGCGCCCGGCTCGAGGTGACCGGCCTCCGCGACGACCCGGACCAGGTCGAGGCTCGTGATGATGCCCGCGAGCCGCTCGCCGTCGAGCACGGGCACGCGGTGGACGCGCCTGTCCACCATCAGGCGGGCCACCTCCTGCACCGGGTCGTCGGCCCCGACCGAGACGACCGACCGGCACATCACGTCGGCGACGGTCGCGCCGCCCATGCGGATGCCTGTCTCGGCGGCCTCGGCGCGGGCGGAGGCGCGCTCGCTGGCCCGCTCGCCCTCGATCTCGCGCTGGTAGTCGGACAGCTGGCCCGAGATCGATGCCTCGACGGTGAGCTTGCGGACCACGTCCGAGCGCGACACGAGACCCACGAGTCGCTGCCCCTCGAGCACCGGGAAGCCACTGATGCCCTGGGCGATGAAGGCGCTCTCGAGGTCGCCCAGCGACAGGTCGGCCCGCACGGTGGTGACGTCGGCGGTCATGATGTCTCTTGCCTGGAGCATGCTTGCCTCGCGGATCGTCGACGATCTGCCCGTGTCTGGAGCAAGCGGCGTGCCATCAGGCCCCCACGGGCGACCCCGCGGCGGACGGTAGACTGGCGGTGCCCCGGGTCGGATCGAGGACGCGCATGGAGCGCGTGGGGCAGCCGATGAAGCAGCTCCCGGACCACGTGACGCAGTACCGCAGCACGCCGGAGTTCACCGAGGCGACGCTTCCCGGGGGCCTGCGCGGCGCGCACCGGACCCGACCGGGTGTCTGGGGGCGGATTCGCGTGCTCGAAGGCGAGCTGCTCTACCGGATCCTCGAGCCGATCCCCGAGGAGCTGCTGCTCACGCCGGAGCGGCCGGGCGTCGTCGAGCCCGCAGTGGCGCACCAGGTCGAGCCGCGCGGACCGGTCCGCTTCCGGGTCGAGTTCCTGAGATAGGCCCCTGCCTGGGGCCCCGCGCCACAGCGGTGACGGCGCGCCTCAGGGGGAGGGGGCGGCGAGAGCGCCTGGCTGGCCCGGAACCTGCAGCATCGCCACGGCGGGCGTGCCCGGAAGGAGATGCGATGAGGACAGAGCTCTCGATGCTTGCGGCGCTGCTCGGCGTCGCCCTGGCAGCCTGCGAGATCGGCCCGCGCTCGGGGCGCGGTCTGCGCCTGCCGGAAGGGGACGTCGCCCGCGGCGAGCTCGCATTCCGGGATCTGGGCTGTCCGCAGTGCCACGACGTAGCCGGGGGGGCGGAGTTCCAGCAGGCGGACCGGGCGGACTACATCGTGAGGCTGGGCGGGGAGGTGACGCACGTCGAGACCTACGGGGAGCTCGTGACGTCGATCATCCATCCCTCCCACGAGATCTCCGGGCGCCACCCAAGGGAGAAGGTCGCGGACGGCGAGCGGTCGCGCATGAGGAGCTTCAACGAGCAGATGAGCGTCGCGCAGCTCGTCGATCTGACGGCGTACCTCCAGTCGAAGTACGAGCTCCGCATCGAGCCCGTGTACATCCCGTAGGCTGCGGGTGACGTGAGGGTCGCGATCCCGGCGGTGGGCTGGCGTGAGCCGGCCGCACCCTGGCTTCCGGTCGCGCTGGGCGCGGCGTTTGCCGTCGAGTTCGCGTGGCTGGCGTGGGCGCCGCACGACCGCGGGGACTGGCTGCTCGAGAACCTGATCTCCGGCCCCGTCGCGCTCGCCCTGATCCTCGGACGCCGGCGCCTGCGGCTGTCGGCGGGAGGCTGGCTGCTGGTGTTCGGCTTCCTCGCGCTGCACGAGATCGGGAGTCACTACACGTACTCGCGCGTGCCCTGGACGGACTGGAGCCGTGACCTGATCGGCTGGGCCCCGGCCCTGGAGCGCAATCACTACGACCGCCTGGTGCACCTCTGCTTCGGCCTGCTGCTGACGCGTCCGATCGCGGAGCTGCTGGCGCCGTCGCTCGCGCGCAGCGCGGGACTGCAGCGTGTGGTGCCCGTGTGCGTGGTGCTCTCGCTGTCGGGCGTGTACGAGCTGCTGGAGTGGGGTGCCGCACGCAGCGTCGATCCGGAGCTCGGGATGGCGTTCGTCGGCGCGCAGGGGGACATCTGGGACGCGCAGAAGGACATGGCGCTGGCGCTCGGGGGCAGCCTCGCGGTCACGATTGCCGGCATCCTGGGCGCGCTCGCGCGCGGCCGCAGGTCGAGATCCGGATGAGGCTACGCGTGCTCCTGCGCGACGAGCACGGGGCAGGGCGCACGACGCACGACGTCCGCGGCGACGCTTCCGAGCAGGGCGCGCACCAGTCCGCTGCGCGCGTGTGTGCCCAGCGCGATCAGGTCCGCGCGCTCCCGCTCCGCGATCTCCAGGATCAGCGGCGCGGCGCCGTGGTTCTGGACCCGGATGTCGACCTGACCTCCGCCGCGGCGCAGCTCGGCGACGAGCGGCTCGAGGCGCGCATCGATGTCTCCCCGATCGGGGACCGGCAGGGCCTCCCGCCGCGTGTCGCGTCTCGCTGAGGGATCGGGCGGGCCGGTCGCGGCGTGCACCAGGATCCAGTGGCCGGTCGCCCCGAGCTCGCGCACGGCGCTGGTCGCCGCGAGCGAGGCGGGCGAGAAGTCGAGCCCGACGACGACCGTCTGCGGAGCGGCGGGACACGAGGCCCCGGGCGCGATCGTGACGACCGGGCAGGGGGCGTTGCGGAGCGTGTGCTCGGCCTGGCTGCCGAGCACGGCGCGCTCCCATCCTGTTCGACCGTGCGTCCCCATGACCACCAGCGCCGCGCCGACGCTCCGCGCGATGTCCGAGATGCGGGTCTCCTGTGCGCGGTCCACGATCCTGCTGGTGCACTGGAGACCCCGATCGCCGACGCGGCCGGCGCGCAGGACCAGCTGCTCGCGCGCGGACTCCCAGGGCTCGAAGGGCGCCTCGAGGAGGTGCACGAGCTGCAGGGTGCCTCCCGCCGCGGGCGCCCACGCCGTCGCCAGATCCAGCGCGCGGTCGGACAGCGGCGAGAAGTCGAGCGGGACCAGGATCGGGCCGTGCATCGTGGGGGCTCCGTTGCGGGACGGCGCGCGGGCGGCGGCCCGGCGCGTCAGTCCTCGCGGTCCGATCTGCGGCTCGTCAGGTCGGTGACCTCGGGAGCGACGTCCCAGACGTCGTTCCCGGCGTCGTAGCGGCCGCCGCGGCGCAGGGAGCAGTCCCAGCACAGGGCGTCCTCTGCACCGAGCGCGAAGCCCCGGCCCCCGGCTCTCACCAGCGCGCCGCAGTCCGCACACGGCGTCTCCTCGGTCTGGCTCCAGGGCTCGTCCATGCGGCTCGTCTCCCTTGCGGCGGATCGCCGCGGGTGCACCGCGTCTTTGCATCTCGCGTGCCGCGGCGGCGCTGCGCCCGCAGCGTCGGTCCGGGGCCGGCGAGACGCCTGGCCCGCGGGCGCTGAGGCACTGGACCACACGCCGGGTCCCCGCGCCTCTCCGGGCGCGGTGAGCCGGCACCGACGGCGTGCGCGCCCGCGGTACGCTGGCATGCGGCTTGCTCCTCTCCGTCGCGGACCACGGTGGTCATGGAGGGCGCGATGTTCGAGAAGATCCTGGCACCGACGGACTTCTCGGCTCCGGCAGAGCTGGCGCTGCGCCACGCCCGTGCACTCGCGGAGCGCCACGGCTCGAGCATCGAGCTGCTGACCGCGGTCCACGGGTCCGAGATCTGGCTCGCCGACGGGCCGATCCCGGTTCCGGGGGACTACCTGGCGGACGCACAGCGGCAGGCCCTGCGCGACCTCGAGGGCCTGGCGGCTCCGCTCCACGCGAAGGGCATCGACACCGGCTGTCGCGTCGTCGAGGATCGCCCCGAGAGCGCCATCCGCAGCGCGGCGCTCGAGATCGGCGCGGACCTGATCGTCATGGGTACCCACGGGCGCACCGGCATCGCCCACGCGGTCATGGGCAGCGTGGCGGAGCGCGCGCTGCGCGAGGCCCCGTGTCCGGTGCTGACCATCCGCGGCGATGGCCCCGAGCCGCGCCCCGTGCGCACGATCGCGGCGGCCACCGACTTCTCCGCCGACGCGGGCCACGCGCTCGGCTGGGCCGGAGAGCTCGCCGAGAGCTGCGGTGCCGATCTCGTGCTGGTGCACGCGGTCTCGATGCCCTTCGGCGTGGGCGCGCTCGAGGTCGCGGTACCGGATCCCGCGCAGAGCGCGGCCGAGGCCGCTGCGCGCGAGGCGCTCGAGCAGCAGCGCGGCGAGCTCGGCGATCTCGTCTCGGAGCTCGTCGTCGACTCGGGTCCCGCCGATGCCATCATCCTGTCCGCCGCCCGGCGCTTCTCCTGCGACCTGATCGTCGTCGGGTCGCGCGGTCGCACGGGGCTGGCGCACGTCGTGCTCGGGAGCACCGCGGAGCGCGTCGTGCGCACGGCGCCGATCCCCGTGGCCACCGTCAAGCTGCCCTGACGCGGCGACAAGGGACTCGCGGGTCAGCGCGTCCCGGCGCCGCGGTGGGCGACCCAGCCCGGCGGCAGCCGCCACGCGGGCGGGCCCCAGTCGCGAACGTCGACCGCCGTTCCGTAGCGATCCGGCTGTCGCCGCAGCAGCTCCCAGCCGTCGCCGACCAGGCGCCCGTCCTCGAAGATCACGGGGACCACCGCGCGCTCCACCTCCCGGGGAATGCCGCGGTAGTGCAGGAAGGCGATGCGCACCAGCGGGCCCTCGGGCAGCTGGCCGCAGGCCCAGCCGGCCACGTACACGTCGTCGGGACCGCCGAGGCGTACGCGCGCCGCGAGCAGCGACGTCTGCAGGCCCGGGCTCCACTGCGAGCAGGTACGCCGCAGGTGTCCGCGCTCGAGCAGCGCGCAGCTCGCGAGCGTCGCGGTGGCAACGCAGACCGCCAGCGCGCGCGCGGCGCCGCGGCTCGCGGTCACGGCTGCACCTCCCGACCGGGCGGCGGGGTCGCGACCTGGATCGAGCGCAGGTAGGCGACCAGCGGCGGGATCGGCTCGCCGCCGCCCCCGAAGCCCGCGGCGAAGGCCCGGCCCCAGACCGGCATCTCCGACGTGCCGTGGGCGCCGACGCGCGCGCGGCCGTCGACGAACGCGGCGATCTCCTCCGCGTCGAAGCGACCGCCGCGGCGCAGCGCGATGCGCGACAGGTCCGGCGGTACCCGGGTGAGGTGCGCGGCCACGGGCCCGCGGCCGTCGGCGGCCGCGCCGTGGCACGGCGCGCAGTGGCGCGCGAACAGGCGCGCGCCCTCGGCGACACGCTCCGCGCGGCTGGCCGGGGGCTCCGGGCCGCGCGCGCAGCCGGATACGAGCGCGAGCGCGAGTGCGAGCAGCGCGGCCACGGGCCGGACCGGCTGCGTCGGGAGGTGCACGGCCTAGACCTCCCTGGCACCGGGCCAGCCCGGCACGTCGTCGGGCAGGCGCTGCTCCCAGTCCTGCGCGTCGGTCCGCACGACGTGTCGATCCGCCGCGGGCCACTCGTCGGGCGGCTCGAAGCGCGCCTGGCTGACGGGGAGGAAGGCGGCGTCGGCGTCGGAGGGGTCGCCCCCGCGGCGCGACCGCGCCTCGAGGCGCTCGCGCGCGATCGGGGTGGGGCAGCGGGACTCGACGAGGCGCACGGGGATGCCGCGCTGTGCCGCCCAGGCGCGCGCGGCCTCCCGCTGCGCCCGCTGTGCGAAGCTGGCGTCGAGGATCGCGGTCCGGCCGGAGTCGACCACGGGCGCTGCGCGCTCGAGCAGCCCGGCGTAGACCCGGTCGGTCCAGCCGGGTCGGTAGATGCCCTGGTCCGGCGCCGCCGCGGCGCCCTGCGACGGATCCAGGCCCGCGAGGTGCTTGCGCACGCGGTCCGACGCGATCGGGATGCCGCGACCCTGGTGCGCCAGCGCACGGGCGACGCTGCTCTTGCCCGAGCCGACCGTGCCGCACATCAGCACGAGCCCTGCGCGGTCGCGCGGCGCGAGCAGCGACTCCGCCAGCTGCAGGTGTCGCTCGCCACTGCTGCGGGCGCGGGCGCGCTGCGCCGCGTCGATGCTCGACTGTCGAGCCGCCAGCGCCGCGACCTTGGCGCGCACCAGGGCGCGATAGGCGGCATGCAGGTCCACCACAGCGAACAGGCCGTGGTCGTCGGTGTGCGTCGCGTAGGTCGCCAGGAACCACTCCGCCAGCCCGGGCCGCTCCCGGTAGCGCAGGTCCATGGCCAGGAAGGCGACCTCGGAGGCGCGGTCGATCCGCCGCAGATCGTCGTCGAACTCCAGGCAGTCGATGAGCAGCGGCTCGCTCGCGCCAACCTCGAGCCAGACGTGGTCGAGGTGCACGTCGCCGTGCCCGTCCACGGCCCGACCCTCGCGGCGTCGCTGCTCGATGGCCGGAGCGAGTCTCCCGAGCAGGGCCCGCGTGCGCGCCTCGATCGACGCCACGCGCGCGTCGGGGACGAGCCCGCTGCTCGCCAGCTCAGCGAGGCTCTCGAGCACCGGGCCGGCCGTGCGTGCGAGCCAGTCGGCTGTGCTCCAGGGCGCGGGTCGGCCGAGCGTGTGCGCGTCGTGGAAGCGCTGCAGCCGGCCGGCGATCGCGTCCAGCTCGGCGTGTCCGAGCTCTCCCCGCTCCAGCAGCGAGAGCGCGTCGCGGCCGGCCGGGAGCCTGCGCATGACCACCACGTGTTCCTGCCCGGGATCGGAGAGGGTCTCCCGGACCGGACCGATGCGGGCGCGGTCGGCCCCGCCGCTCAGCGCCGCGACGCCCAGGTAGACCGAGGGGGCGAGGCGGCGGTTGAGGGCGACCTCGCGCAGGCAGTCGGCGTTGCGCGCCTCGAGCGTCGAGAAGTCGAGGAAGGGCAGGCGCACGGCCTTGCGCAGCTTGTAGACGCGCGGCCCCACCAGGAAGACGTGGGAGATGTGCGTCTGGATCCACTCGACCGGCCCGGCGTCGGGGCCTGCCGGGCCCCGGGCCAGACCGCGCGCGAGCGCGTCGGGCCCCGGGTCCCGATCCGGTGCTGGCGCCACGAGATGCCCTCCCGCGCTCATCGTGCGCGACCCGGCGCGCTGCCGCACGTGGGCCTCATCCCGGACCTGTTCCGGGGGCGCGGGGCGCGTGCACGCTGAGGATGCCGCTGCGCAGCTCCGCGGTGGCGCGATCGCGATCGACGGCCTGCGGGAAGGGCAGCAGCAGCTCGAGCTGCTGCGCGACCGTGCGCCCCGGCTGTCCGTTCGCGGGCGTGTGCTCGACGTGCCCGGCGCCGATCAGCACGTGGTCGTCGCCGATGATCACCTCGACCTCGCCGGGCCGCAGGCCGGGCAAGGCCACGCGCACCACGAAGCCGTCGGGCGTGTCCCGGAGCACGCCGCGGCGGTCCGCGACCTCCGCGGTCCCGCGGCGCAGCAGGCGGTCCAGCCAGTCGCGCAGACGGCTGCTGCGGACCACCAGCCGACGCCGTGTGGTATCTGGAGCGCCGTCCCGCATACTGTACCCCTCAGAGCCGCCGCGGGGCCGGAGGCTCGATCAGCTCGCGCAGCTCCCGCAGGTGCTGCTCCACGTCGGGCGGCAGATTCAGCCCGCTCGACCCGGTGTAGCCCGAGAGGGTCTCCTCCTCGAGCAGGGCGTACGCCTCCCGGCCGGTGGCGCTGGTGGGGGCCATGCGGATCGCCATCTCCAGGTAGAAGTCCGCCTGCGAGACCCAGAAGCCCCGCCCGATCCGCGACTCCGCGACTCCCAGCAGGTAGTACGCGCGTGCCAGCTCGTCTCCGCGCTCGCGATGCGTCGCGACGTACTCGTGCAGGAGCCTGGACGCGAAGGCGTAGTGGACCAGCGCTCGCCGGTCGGACGGGTACAGGATCCGCGAGCGCCCCTCGTCGATCAGCGCCCGCGCGCGCGCGACCGGATGGCCGCCCGGAGCTCGCCCGGCGAGGTCCACCAGGGCCTCTCCCCAGGCGTCGACGTCGCCTCGCAGGGCGACCCAGAGGTCGTCGCGGAGGGCGAAGCGCGCCAGCACGGGGACGGGGCGCGCGGGATCGTCGACCACGCGCACGCAGAGCGTCAGGTAGTCGGTGATCGGACCGAGTAGCTCCCAGGGCGAGTAGTGCGGCGAGGCCAGGGCCTCCTCGAGTGTCTTCAGCGCTGCCTCGAAGCGGCGCGTCGCGATCTGGAGGCGCGCGCGGGAGACCGGATCGAGGCTGTCGAAGTCTGCACGCTCGGCGAAGCCGCGCGCGATCGGCGCGTCGCCGGGCGACTTCAGCCGCGAGTGGCAGCCGATGCAGGACTCGGTGAGCTGACCGACGAAGAACCCGGCGCTGTCGAACGATCCGCGCTCGTACTGATCGAGCGCACGGCGGGCGTCGCGCTCGAGCGAGCGCCCGAGGAAGAGCGCACCGGGGTCCAGCCCCTCGCCGTGGCCGTCGAGCCCCTCTGCGAGCTCGGCGAGCTTGCCCAGCGCCTTGCGGATGCGCTCCGCGTTCGCCGGGTCGCGAAACACCTGCGGCTCGACCGAGAGCGGAAGGACCTCCTGCAGCTGCGCGAAGATCGCCTGCATGCTGGCGCGGGTCGGCCCCCGCGCGTAGGCGGGCTCCCCGGCCGCCGCGCTCGACGCCAGCAGCGTCACCATCGCCATCAACCCCCGGAAACACCCGCGAACTCTGCTCTGGCCGCTCATGCCGGGCCGGGGTGCAAGAAGCGGTCCCGGATCGCGGCTCGCGGACGCGTCGCGGCGTCGCCACCCGGTGACGCGCTGCCCCGATCCTGAGGCGGGGCGCCACGCGGTGGCGCCCCCGGGCGCCAGGCCGGCCATCTGTGGCCGGCACGCCCCTTGCTCTCCAGGGGCCCGGGAGGACGTGCGGTGCATCCAGGCTCGAGACTGCTGATGACGTCCCTGCTGCTCGTCGCTGCGGGGTGCCTCGATCGCGGCACCCGCGAGGTGGGCACCGCGGTGCGCGTCGAGGCGGGGCGCAGCCTGTTCGTCGCGTACTGCACGTCCTGCCACGGCGGCGACGCTCGCGGCGGCGGGCCCGTTGCGGCGACGCTCTCCGTCCCGCCGGCGGATCTGACGCGCATCGCGCTGCGCCGCGGCGGCCACTTCGATGCCTCCGCCGTGGCGTTCCACATCGACGGCCGCACGGAGGTGCCGGCGCACGGGACGCGCGAGATGCCCGTCTGGGGTCGTCGACTCGATGATCGCAACGCCAGCATGCCGGCCGAGGAGATGCTGCTCGCCCCCGACATGATTCGCTCGATCGTCGCCTACCTGGAGAGCATCCAGGTCGAGGCGTCACCGTGAAGATCTCGACCCTCCTGGTCCCGACGGACTTCTCCGGGCACGCCGGGCTCGCGCTCGATGCGGTCTGCGGCCTCGCGCCGCGCCTGGGGGCGGCCGTGCACCTGGTGCACGGGATCCACCTGCCCCCGGAGGCCGCTCCCTACCTGTTTCCGGACGCGATCGAGCGCATCCGCGAGCAGGCCGGGGCGGAGCTGCGGGCACGCTGCGAGCGGCTGGAGTCCAGCGGGATCCGCTGCACGGCGGAGCTCGTCGACGGGCCGCCCGCCCCCGCGATCGCCCGGGTGGCGCAGGAGCTGCCCGCCGATCTGATCGTCATGGGCTCGCACGGTCGCACCGGCCTGGCGCACGCGGTGCTCGGCAGCGTGGCGGAGCGCACGCTGCGCACGGCGCCCTGTCCCGTGCTGACGCTCAAGGCGCCCCTGCCCGCGGCGGGTCGGCTGGAGCGCATCGTGGTCGCCATGGACTTCTCCGCCGGCGCACACGCGGCGCTGCGGCTCGCGCGAGCCCTGGCGCGGGACTGCGGTCCCGCACACCTCATCCTGGTGCACGCGCACGCGGTGCCGCCCGAGATCGCGGAGCTCTTTGCCGAGCAGGGAACACCGCTGCCGCCCCTGGATCTGCGGCCCGTCTCGCACCAGCTCGCGCAGCTGCTGGTCGAGCTCCAGGAGAGCGGCTGCTCGGCGGAGTTCGTGACCGAGGTCGGGCATCCGGACTCCGCCCTGGCCGAGGTGGCCGGGCGGCTCGACGCCGACCTCATCGTCATGGGCACGCACGGTCGCCGCGGCACGTCGCGACTGCTGCTGGGCAGCGTGGCCGAGACGGTGGTTCGCGCCGCGCGCTGTGGCGTGCTGACCGTGCGTCCGCAGACGGAGGCGACAACTGGACAGGGGAGGAAAGATCGTGGACGCGAAACACTGGCTCGATGACGAGATCCAGCAGCTGAAGACTTCCCGCGACGAGCTGCGGGTGCAGCTCAACCTCGCAGCGAGGGAGACGCGGGATCGCTTCGAGGCGACGGAGAAGCGCTGGCACGAGCTCGAGGCACGCCTGCGCGCGGTGGGTCGGGAGTCGCGCGAGGCGATGGACGACGTGGGAGAGGCCACGCGCCTGCTTCGAGACGAGATCCGCGAGGCCTACCGGCATATCCGCGACGCTCTCTGATCCCGCCTGGTGACGACCTGCCTGGTGACAACCTGGATGGAGCGGCTTAGCGTGTAGCCGTGAGGCGCGGAGCAGACGGACAGACCAGGCTGGCGGACGGCGTGCGGATCGGCCTGGTCGCGGCCGCGGTCCTGCTGGCGCTCGAGCTTCTCGGGCACCTGCTGCTGCCTGCGCTCCCCTCCGGCGCGGTGCTCGCCGTGACGCTCGCGGCCGCAGGCGCGATCGCCGGCGCTGCCGGTGTGATCGCGCTGCGCCGGCTCGACGCGCACGCCGACGTCGATGTCGCGGAGAGCGCCGCGCGCTCGCGCTCGATCCTGGACGCCGCGGTCGACGGCATCATCGCGATCGACGAGACGGGGGTCATCGAGTCGGTGAACCCGGCCACCACGTCGATGTTCGGCTACACGCCGGCCGAGCTCGTGGGGCGCAACGTGCGCGTGCTCATGCCCTCGCCGGATCGCGAGCAGCACGACGGCTACCTGCGTCGCTACCTGGATACCGGGGAGGCGCGCATCATCGGCATCGGCCGCGAGGTCCTCGGTCAGCGCCGGGACGGCACGGTCTTCCCGATCGACCTCTCGGTCACGGAGGCCGTGCTCGGCCCGCGGCGGCTGTTCACCGGCATCCTTCGCGACATCACGGAGCGGCGCGAGGCCCAGGCGGAGGTCCGGCGCCTGGGCGAGATGCTCGAGCAGTCGCTCAGCGAGATCTACACCTTCGACGAGCGCAGCCTGCGCTTCGCGCAGGTCAACCGCGGCGCGCGCGAGAACCTCGGCTACTCGCTCGACGAGCTGCAGAAGATGAGCCCGCTGGACATCAAGCCGGAGCTCTCGCCCGAGGCCTTCGCGGCGCTGCTGGAGCCGCTGCGCACGGGAGCACGGAAGAGCGTCGACTTCAAGACGTCGCACCTGCGCCGGGACGGCACGACCTACCGCGTCGACGTGCACGTCCAGCACGCCGCCGCCGAGCGCGGCGGGCACTTCATCGCCGTCGTTCACGACGTCACGGAGCGCGAGGAGCTCGAGGCGCGGCTCTCCCAGGCGCAGAAGATGGAAGCCGTCGGTCAGCTCGCGGGCGGGATCGCACACGACTTCAACAACCTGCTCACGTCGATCCAGGGCTCCGGGGAGCTGCTCGCGGCGCGGCTCGATCCCGACGATCGGGGTCAGCGCGCCGTGCGGCGCATCCAGCAGGCGGCCGAGCGCGGCTCCGCGCTCACCCAGAAGCTGCTCGCGTTCAGCCGCCAGCAGGTGGCCCAGCCCGAGGTCATGGATCTGAACGCCGCGGTGCAGCAGATCGCGGAGCTCGCCACGCGGCTGCTCGCCGACGACATCGAGGTCGACGTCGACCTCGAGCCCGACGCCCACCCGGTCGAGGCGGATCCGACACACGTCGATCAGGTCGTACTGAACCTGGTCGTCAATGCCGGCGACGCCATGCCGCGTGGCGGTCGGCTGCGGATCGAGACGTGTAACGTCGAGCTCGACGCGGACGGTGCCGCGCGCGTGCGCGGTCCCGCGGGGGCCTGCGTGCGCCTGTCGGTCACGGACACCGGCGTCGGGATGGACCCGGCGATCCTGGAGCGGATCTTCGAGCCCTTCTTCACGACCAAGGACACCGGCAAGGGAACCGGCCTGGGGCTCGCGACGGTCTACGGGATCGCCACGCAGTCGGGCTGGGGCATCGAGGTGGACTCCGTCGTCGGGCGCGGCACGGCCTTCCGCCTGTACGTGCCGCGCGCGCAACGCGGCGTCGCGAGCCGGGACACCGCGGTGGTGCCGGCGGGGAGCGCGGGTGCGGAGACCCTGCTGCTGGTGGAGGACGATCCACTGGTGCGCGACATGCTCACCGAGCTGCTGGAGTCGGCCGGCTACCGGCTGGTGGTCGCGGAGACTCCCGGTCGGGCGCTCGCGCTCGCAGAGAATCTGGACGGGGAGATCGGCCTGATGCTCTCCGACGTCGTCATGCCGGAGATGACCGGCCCGGAGCTGGTCGAGCGCCTCCGCGAGCGCTGGCCCGGACTGCGCGTTCTGCTGATCTCGGGCCACGCGGACGATGCCCTGGAGTCGCGCGGTGGACTCCCCGCCGGCATCCCCTTCCTGGCCAAGCCGTTCGGCAACGACGTTCTGCTGCGCCGCATTCGCGAGGTGCTCGATGTCTGAGACCCCGACTCCCCGGCAGGTCCTGGTCGTGGACGACGATCCCCTGATCCGGGAGACGCTCGAGGACTGGCTCGTCGAGAGCGGGATCCGTGCGGAGCTGGTCGCCGATGCCGATGCGGCGACGTCCGCCGTCGCGGAGCGCGAGTTCGACGCGGTGCTCTCGGACATCACCATGCCCGGACGCAGCGGCATGGAGCTGCTCGCCGAGCTGCGCGAGCTTCGCCCCGGGACGCCCGTGATCCTGATGACCGGCTTCGCCTCGATCGACTCGGCCGTCGACGCCATGCGCTCGGGCGCGTTCGACTACATCACCAAGCCGTTCAGGCTGGACGCGGTGATGGCCTCGCTGGAGCGTGCGTTCGCGTTCGGTGAGCTCGAGCGAGAGAACGCGCGCCTGCGGCGGGCCGTCGATCGCAGCAGCTCGTTCGGGGATCTGATCGGCGAGAGCCCGGCCATGCGCGAGATCTACGCGCTGATCCGCAAGGTCGCCAGCAGCACCAGCAACGTGCTCATCACCGGCGAGAGCGGTACCGGCAAGGAGGTCGTCGCCCGAACCATCCACTTCAGCGGCGTGCGCGCCGGGCGCCCGTTCGTCCCCATCAACTGCACGGCCATGCCCGAGGGCCTGCTCGAGAGCGAGCTCGTCGGTCACGTGCGCGGCGCGTTCACCGGCGCACACGCCAGCAAGCAGGGCCTGTTCGAGGAGGCGCGCGGGGGAACGCTCTTTCTCGACGAGATCGGGGACATGCCGCCGAGCCTGCAGGCCAAGCTGCTCCGCGTGCTGCAGGATCGTGAGGTGCGACCTGTGGGGGGCACCAAGGCCGTGCGCGTGGACGTGCGCATCATCGCGGCGACCCACCAGGACCTGCGGGCGCGGATCGAGCAGGGCGGCTTCCGCAAGGACCTGTTCTACCGCCTCAACGTGATCCCCCTGCGCATCCCCCCGCTGCGCGAGCGCCCCGAGGACATCCCGCTGCTCGCCGAGGCCTTCCTGCGGCGCCACGCGCCGGGCCGCGCGGCGCGCATCTCCCCGGACGCCATGGTCCGGCTGCTGCGGCACCCCTGGGAGGGCAACGCACGCGAGCTCGAGAACGCGATCGAGCGCGCGCTGGTGCTGACCTCGGGCGACGAGATCGATACCGCCGACCTGGCCTTCGAGGCCGGCGAGAGCGGCAGGGCCGATGACTTCGAGGCCACGCTCCTGGGAGAGGCGTTCCGCCAGCGACTCTCGGTGCGGGAGCTGACCGATCTGTACACCGAGCGCGTGCTCGCCGAGTGCGGGGGAAGCAAGCTAGAGGCGGCGCGGATCCTGGGCGTCAACCGGCGCACGCTGTACCGCCGCGAGGAGCGCGCGGCGGCCGACGGTGACGCGCGGGAGGACTCCGGGCAATAGTCGCGAGCCGCCCTCAGGTCCCCGCGCGCTCGGGCCAGAGGCCGCCGCTGCTGAAGCAGGACCAGCCCCAGCGCAGCCAGCCGAGCAGCGCGCGCGCCAGCCAGAGCGCCCAGGCCAGCATGAACACGCGGTAGGCCCAGACCGGCAGCGAGAGCACCCAGGCGGTCGGCAGGCTGGCCGCGGTGCGGTCCTGGTACCAGCGCAGCGAGCCCGGGCCCGAGCCATTACCCGCGATCTGCATCTCGGGGTGGCCGAGCAGACCGCTGTGCACGGCGAAGAGCAGCGAGCCGAGGGCCGCCACGGTCCACAGTCCCAGCCCCAGCTGGGCGGCGGCGAAGGCGTTGCGGCTGGCGGGTCGGTGCCGCTCGCGCACGCCGAGCAGCAGCAGCCAGCCGACGATGATGGCGCCGAGCGGCAGCGGGACCTGCGTGAGGCCGAGCATCAGCAGCAGCCAGCCGTGCCAGCGCAGCGGGGTCAGCGGTAGCCGGCCGAGGCCGAGCGCGAGCAGCACGATCACCGCGAGGATGCTCCAGAAGAGCACCGCCGGTCCGAGGCGCGGACCGCCGGTGAGCAGGATCCAGCGCTCGGGCGGGAGCCGCAGCTCGGTGCTGGCGTTGACGCCCGGCTGCCCGAGATCCACGCGCGACGTGACGAAGCGCGGCGCGAGCCCGCGCGCCTCGTGCCAGCGGATCGTCGCCACGTGCTTGCCGGGCGCGACGGGCAGCACGACCTCGCCGTCGACCTGGCGCAGGGGCTGGCTGACGCCGTCGATCGCGACCGCCTGCAGGTCGGCGTCGGCGGGAAGGCGCAGCCCGTACTGCATGCCGCGGCTGGCCCGGAGCACCAGGTCAAGGCTGCCCTGCGTGGCGCGGATGCCCGGCTCGAGGCTGACGCGGCTCTCGTCGATCGTGAGCACCTGGCCCTCGACGCCGGCGGGGCGCGCCACGTCGATGGTCACGCTCTCGCCCGGCCACGGGCGCCACTCGCGGACCCGGCGCTCGGCGGATCCCGGCGGGTGGATCGCGGGGATGCCCCCGGTCTCGACGTGCCAGACGGGGCTCGCGTCGAGTGTCCAGACCTCCGTCCACGCCACGTCGCGCGGCGCGGCGAGCTCCAGCTTCTGCGTCTGCGCGAGCGAGGACGTCCAGGCCAGCTGCCGCTGCTGCGCGTCGAGGCTCACCGCGGCGACGCCGTCCTCGACGGGCACCGCGTCGGTGTTGACCGACTCGCCCGCGAGCAGCGGCACCGCCACGAAGAGCCCACGCCCGGTCGGCGTGAGGCGCACGACGCGCGTGTGCACCTGCCAGGTCAGGCCGAGGCGCAGGGTGCGCTCGACGCGGAGGAAGGCGGGCAGCTCGCCGGGCTCGAGCGTGCGCGGCGCATCGCCGTCCGCGCGCGCGCGCCGCACGAGCTGCAGGTTGCCGGCCGGACGCCCGTCGTCGCGGATGCCGTTGACCGTCCAGTCGCGCGTCGCGACCTCGACCCGGTGCGGGCGCAGCGGCAGCGCCAGCTCGACGGTCTCGCGGGTGGGCAGGGCGCCGCGCATCACGATCTGGTGCCGGCCGGGGTCCAGCTGCACGTACAGCGCGCCGTCCGGTGCCCGCGCGAGCTGCTGCGCCGGTGCGCCGTCCACCGCGATCCGGTCCGGTGTCCAGTCCTGCAGACCGCCGGGCAGGGGCACGGCGCTGGGCCAGGCCACGTCGATCTCCATGCGCGCGCGCAGCACGTCGCCCTCGATCTCGAGCGCCAGGCGCGCGCTCGAGGCGCAGAGCGGACGGCACTCGGGCTCCTCGAGCAGGCGCCGGCGCAGCTCGGCCAGGCGCGCGTCGTCCGGATCCCCGGCGCGCGCGATGCCGGCGGCGCCGGGACCCACGAGCAGCAGTGCCAGCAGCCCGGCCGCCGCGGCGCCCGGGCGCGCGCCGCGGAACGGGCCGCCCAGACGCCCGCCCTGGCCGAGCACGCCCACGACGAGCAGCCCGAGCAGCAGCACGCGCAGCCAGCCGAGGATCAGGTTGGCCCACGGGGGCAGCAGCCAGAGGCCGATCTGCTGGTCCGCGTCCACGGGGCCCTGCCAGTGCAGGCCCACGCTGCGCCAGCTCCACGAGGGCAGCCCCGGCCCGGTGGAGACGCGCGCTGTGGGATCGGGCGCGAGGTCCAGGTACGACGACAGGCTGCCCGGCCGCGGCGCGGACTTCCCGGCGGAGCGCGGCTGCGCCGAAAAACCCTCGATGCGCTCCTCGAGCGCGTCGGCCTCGGACATCGCCTCGCGCGCTGGCTCGAGGCGGACCTCGGCGGGTGCGGCGCGGCCGCTGCCGTCGTCGGCCAGGACGCGCTGCCAGGGGATCTCCAGCGCGGGGTAGACCGCCTGGCGCACCTGCGTCACCGCGAAGGGGATCGCGATCAGCGCGAGCACCACGACCGCCGCGATCCAGAACGCGCGGACCACGCCCAGGAACCGGCCCGGCGGCGCCACGCGTCGCAGCGCCTCGGTGGCGAGCAGCAGCAGCCAGACGTAGCGCGGCGACCCGCTCTCCGGGAAGGTGAGCACGAAGGTGAGCACGCCGATGCCGGCCCAGAGCGGCCCGAAGAGCTGTCCGATCGCGAGCGCGAACACGAGCACCAGGAAGACCTCGAGCAGCGACCACGAGCTGACCCAGGTGGAGCGCGCGTCGTCCACGCCGCGCGCGTGCAGGAGGGTCCAGCCGGGCGGCAGGTGCAGCTGCGCGCGCAGGCCCTGCAGATCGTGGTTCCAGCCGACCGCCGGCAGGGGTCCGCCGCCGGACTCGATGCGGCTGTCGGCCTGCAGGCTCAGGCGACCCTGCCGGACCTCGACGCCGCGCAGCTCGCTGTCCCGACGTCGCGTGATCAGCTGGTCCTGGCCGTCGATCGCGACGCGGCCGAGCTCGAGCCGCGGGCGTGCCTCGAGCCGCCAGCCCCGCCGCAGCTGGCCGGACATCCGATCCGCGACGGTGTAGCCCTCGCCGTCGAAGTCGAGCCAGAGCGTGCGCGCGAGCTCGAGCTGATCGGTCGCCGGACCGGCGTCGCCGCGGCGTCGCTCGACCAGACGCATCACGTCGCCGGCCTTCACGAGGTAGGCCGGCAGCGAGCGCCACTCCGGGGGCAGCCGGGTCTGCTGGGGGTCGACCGCCGGCACACCCTCGATCTCCACCACGCGCAGCGCGGGCACCGCCTGGAAGACCCAGATCTCGTCGCGGTCCCAGTCCCCGCTGACCTCCGGCGCCGTGATCTCCGCGACCGGGCCGTCCTGGTGGCGTGCGAACAGCGTGATCTCCCAGGCGCCGGGCCGGACCTGTACGCGCAGGCGGCGGTCGGCCTCGATGCGCGCGGGCAGCGGCGAGTCGATCGCCATCGGCACGAAGCCGGCCGGCAGCGCTGGCCCGAGCACGACCTCGCGACTCTCGCCGGCGACGCGCAGCTCGATCCGCGAGGCGAGCTGCAGCGGGACCTCGTCGTGGAGCCGCCGCTGCACCACCACGTCGATGCTGGCGGCCGTCGTCGTCTCGCGGCCGGGCCGGCGCAGCCAGACGCGCCCGTCGGGCTCGCGATCGGGGAACGCGACGGGCTCTCCGCCGAGCACGAGCTCGACCAGGCCGGTCTCCGCGGGGACGGGCAGGCCCTCGGGCAGGGCGCTCCAGTGCAGCTCGCCGGTGACCTCGTGACGCCCGGGCCCGAGCTGCACGCTCGGCACGCCGTCGCGCGACACGACGACGGCCGGGCCGCCGTCGACCCGGGTGTCCTGGGGCCAGAGCTCCGCGTCGCCGGGCAGCGGAACCCAGGCCTCGCGCCACACGTGCCACTCCTGGCGGAAACGCCCGGACGCGTCGCCGAGCTCGAGCGTCAGGCGCGATGGCCACACGCACTGGCGATGGTCCAGCCCGTGGACGGAGGGGCAGACCGCGTCCGGGGCATCGCGAAGCACCCAGTCGATCCACGGTCGCAGCGGCTCGGGCACGTCCTCGCGCGGCAGCGGGCCGGCGGCAGCCGTGCTGGCCAGTAGAAAGCAAACAAGGATGGAAGGCACGCTCCGGGCTCGCGCTCGCATGGCCATCGGCATCCCCCTCGCGTACGACCCGCCCCTGAACCTCGCACGTCCTCGCACCGACGCAAGGCAGGCGGCGCGGGCGAGCCCGCGAGGGCAGCCTGCTAGACTCGCCGACGAGATGCCCAGGGCGCTGGTGGTCGGAGGCACGGGCCCCACGGGTCCGTACGTGGTGGCGGGTCTGCTCGAGCGCGGGTTCGAGGTGGCGATCCTGCACCGGGGTCTGCACGAGATCGACGAGATCCCGCCGGAGGTGGAGCACATCCACACCGACCCGTACGACGCCGAGGCCCTGGCCGGCGTGCTCGAGGGCCGCAGCTTCGAGCTGGCGGTGCTCATGTACGGCCGCCTGCGCGACCTCGCGCGGCTGCTCGTGGGCCGGGCGGGGCGCGTGATCGCGGTCGGCGGCGTGCCGCAGTACCTGGGCTACATGGACCCCGGCCTCCTGGTGCCGCGCGGTCTGCCGGTGCCGACGGGCGAGGACGCGCCGCGGATCGAGCGCCGCGAGCAGCTGCACAAGGGCTACATGATCCGCGTCAGCGAGCAGGCGCTCTTCGAGCACCACCCCGACGCGGCGCTGCTCCGCTACCCGTTCGCCTACGGTCCGCGACAGCTCATGCCGCGGGAGTGGAGCGTGATCCGGCGCGCACGCGACGGCAGGCCGCACATCATCGTGCCCGACGGCGGACTGCAGCTCGACACCTTCGGCTACGTCGAGAACCTGGCGCACGCCGTGCTGCTCGCCGTGGATCAGCCGGAGGCATCCGCGGGCCGCGCCTACAACTGCGGCGACGAGGTCACGCTGAGTCTGCGCCAGCTCGTCGAGTCGATCGCGCGCATCATGGGCCACAGCTGGGAGATCGTGTCGGTCCCCGGAGAGGTCGCGCGGCCGGCGCTGCCGCTCATGATGCAGCCGACGTCGAGCCACCGCGTGATGGATCTGACCCGGCTGCGGAGCGAGCTCGGCTACCGCGACGCGGTGCCCGTGCAGCTCGCCCTGGAGCGCACCGTGGACTGGTGGCTCGCCCATCCACCGGAGCCGGGCGGGGTCGAGGAGAAGCTCTTGCTCGATCCGTTCGACTACGAGGCCGAGGACCGGCTCGTCGAGACGCAGCGCCAGTGCCTCGAGATGCTGCGCGCCCTGGAGTACCCGCAGCCCGCGGGTCCGACCCTGGGCTGGTTCTCGAACGACGCGAGCTGAGCCGGCGTGGCGCGCACGTATCTCGAGGACATGGTGGTCGGCTCGAGCTTCGGCGGCGAGATCTACCGCGTCGAGCGCGAGGAGATGCTCGAGTTCGCGCGCCGCTGGGATCCGCGGCCCGTGCACGTGGACGACGCGGCGGGCGAGGCCGCGGGCTTCGGCGGCGCGATCGCCTCGGGCGCGTACACCACGGCGATCTTCACGCTGCTGTCGATGCGCTCCCGCGAGAAGGACGGGGAGCACGCCGTGATCGCCGGTCTCGGAGCGGAGCTGCGCCTGCCGCTGCCCGTGCGTGCCGGGGACGTGCTCTGCTACGAGGCGACCGTGCTCGAGATCCGCGGGTCCGCCGGTCGCCCCGACGCCGGCGTCGTGCGGACGCGCGGGCGGCTGGTGCGCGAGGATGGCGAGGTGGTCTACGAGTCCACAACGGCCACGCTGGTCGCGCGGCGGCCGGCGTAGCGCGGCGCATCCCCCACGGGTCTGCCGCGCTCGGGCGCGGCAGGACACGGTATCGCTGGTAGACTGCCGCGCATGCTGCAGCCCGGCCTCCTCCGATCGGCCCTCCCGCTCCTGACCCTGCTGCTGGTCGCGATCACCCCGGTGGTGCGCGCGGATCTGGAGCTGGAGGCGACCGGCCAGGTCGAGTCGGTGCCGCAGCCGCCCGCCGCGCACTGGGCCTGGGCGGGAGATCCGGTGCTCGGACGCAGCGCGCTGGTCGACCTCGACAGTGGCGCCATCCTCGGCAGCGTCGGGGCGACCGGCGGGATTCCCGCGCTGCTGCTCCCGCGCACGCGGCCCGAGGTCTACACGGTCCAGACGCACCATGCGCGCGGCGATCACGGCGAGCGCACCGACGTGCTCGTGTTCTACGACGCGCGCCGGCTGCTGCCGATCGCCGAGGTCGTGATGCCGCCCAAGCGTGCGATTCTCGCCTTCGACACGGGCACGGCGGCGCTCTCGGACGACGAGCGCTTCGCGGCGGTGTTCAACCTGACCCCGGCCACGTCGCTGAGCATCGTCGACGTGCAGGAGCGGCGTCTGGCCGGCGAGATCTCCACGCCCGGGTGCAGCCTGGTCTACCCGGCGGGCCCGCAGCGCTTCGCCATGCTCTGCGGCAACGGTGCGCTGCTGCTGCTCGACCTCGACGCCGACGGCAACGTGCTGGACCGCGAGCGCAGCGCCCCGTTCTTCGACCCCGAGGCCGATCCCGTCACCGAGAAGGCCGTGCGCTGGGGCGCCACCTGGCTCTTCGTCTCCTTCGAGGGATACGTGCACCCGGTCGATCTGTCGGGTGCCGCGCCGCGCTTCGGCGAGCGCTGGTCGCTGCTGTCGGACGCGGACCGCGAGGCCTCGTGGCGTGTGGGCGGAAGCAAGCACCTGGCCGTGCACCAGGCCACGGGCCGCCTGTACTCGATCATGCACCAGGGGGGGCCCGACACGCACAAGGACGCGGGCACCGAGATCTGGGTGTACGACCTGGCGGCGCGCCGGCGCGTGCAGCGCATCGAGGCCGCGGGACCGGGCCCGGTGCTGCTGGGCAGGCCGCTGGACACCCGGAACTGGATCTGGCCCTTCGACCGGCTCGCGAGCTGGCTGCTCGCCGGTCCCCCCACGCCGGTCGACGAGGTGCAGGTGACGCAGGACGCCGAGCCCCTGCTCGTGACCTCGGCCGCGGGTCCGTTCGGGCTGGTGGTTCACGACGCGCGCAGCGGCGCGTTCCTGCGCCGCGTGACGACCGGGAACATGGCGAACCTGGGACTGCTGGTGCCGGACGGCTGGGCCGGATCGGTGGACGGAGGCGCACGATGAGTCACGCACGCTGGGCCGCGACGCTGGGGGCGGTGCTGATCGGCGGACTCGCGCTGGCGCTGCTGCCGCGCGAGGGCGGGGCGCCGCCTCCGGCGACGGGCGAGCCCGACCCGACCACGCCGGCAGGTGATCCCTCGAACGCGGAGTACTGGCGCTACTGCGCCATCGACGGCTTCCTGGCCGACTGCTGCGGGGGCACGCAGACCTCGTGCCCGCCGGGCACGGAGATGTCGGCGGTCACCTGGCTGGGCACCTGTACCAACCCGGCCGACGGCAAGGACTACGTGATCTCCTACAACGACTGCTGCGGCAAGGCGAGCTGCGGCAACTGCTTCGTCAAGCGAAACGAGGGCGAGCGCCCGGCCTACGTCACGCACCGGAACAACGACGTGGGCTGGTGCATGGGCACGGGAACCACGGCCTACAACTCGACCGTCGCGGTCGTGGTGGGGGTGGCCGGGCCGTGAGGCGAGCGCCGCGCCGGCTCCGCACGGGGGCGCTGGTGCTGGCCTGTGCCGGGCTCGCCGCCGTGCAGGCGCGCGCCAACACGCCCCACGTGGACTACATGCTCGAGTGCCAGGGCTGTCACCTGGCCGATGGCACGGGCTCCCCGGGAGCGGTGCCGTCGCTGCGCGACAGCGTCGGTCGCTTCGCCGCGGTCCCGGGCGGGCGCGCCTACCTGATCCGCGTGCCGGGGAGCGCGCAGTCGGGGCTCTCCGACGCCGAGCTGGCCGCGGTCCTGAACTGGATGATCCGCCGCTTCGGTCCGGCCGATGCCGCCGCGGAGCTCGTTCCCTTCAGCGCCGGGGAGGTCGCGGCGCACCGACCGCGTCCGTTGCTCGAGCTCGAGCCGCTGCGCGGGGAGCTGCTGCGCCGGATCGAGGCCGCGCGACGCCCGCCAGAGCCCTGAGTGTGCGGGGCGAGGCGTTCGACCGGCTGATCCTGCACGGCGCGAACGTCCGCAGCCTCGACGACGCCGGGACGGTCGCGGAGGCGATCGGCTTCGCCGGCGGCCGCGTGACGGCGCTCGGAGGTCTGGAGCAGGTACGCCGCGCCACACCGGGCGCCGCCGAGCGGGATCTCGGCGGGTGCAGCGTGTACCCCGGCTTCATCGATGCACACCACCACTTCTGCTTCTCCGCGAGCTACGCGCACATGCCCGGTCTGCGCGATCATCGCGACGCCGGGCAGATCCTGGCGACCGTTGCGGCGCAGGTGGCGCGCACGCCGCCGGGCCAGTGGATCGTGATGGTCGGCTGGGACGAGATCGCGCTCGGCGGTGGCCCTGCGCCGACGCGCTTCGAGCTCGACGAGGTGGCGCCCGATCACCCGGTGCTGCTGATCCACTTCTCGTACCACCAGGGCATCCTCAACAGCGCCGGCCTCGAGGCGGCCGGTCTGCTCGATCGCGGACCCGACCCGCCCGGTGGCATGCGCGGCCGCACGCGCGGGGGCGAGCTCGACGGCTCGGTGATCGAGCGCTGCTTCGGGCATGCCGAGGGCGTGGCGCGGCGAACGCTCGCGGAGCGCGACCGCGAGGGCTGGTTCGCCAACGCCAGCGGCTACCAGGACCGCGTGCTCGCGGCCGGCATCACCCACGTCTGCGACGCCGCGGTGCCGCCCGAGATGGAGGCCCTCCCACCTCGGGTGTGCTCGCGGAGCACCCCGGCCTCCACTTCGTCTTCGTGGAGTGCAACTGCAGCTGGATGCCGTGGGCGATGTCGACGCTCGACCACTACCACGCGGCCTTCCAGGGCTACGAGGACTGGGTGAAGCCCCTGCTGCCGGAGCCGCCGAGCTCCTACCTGCGGCGTCAGGTCCACGCCACCTTCCAGGTCGACCAGGTCGCGGTGGCCAACGCGGATCACATCGGTACCGATGCGCTGCTCTGGGGCTCGGACTATCCCCACATGGAGGGGACGTACCCGAACTCGCGCGAGGTCGTCGTGAAGCAGTTCGCCTCCCTGCAGCCGGCGCAGGCCGCAGCCATCGGCGGAGGTACTGCGGCACGGCTGTTCCACTTCGAGCCCGAAGTGCTGGCGACGCCCGTCTAGCGGCTTGCGCCCTTCGCCCGGCTCGTCTCAGCCGTCGAGCAGCTGGACCAGCACGCCGTGCGCG
>JAJDAJ010000086.1 GCA_029261925.1 Deltaproteobacteria bacterium
CGGCCTCGGCCGCCTCGGCGGCCACCGGTACGAGGGCCAGATCGGCGTGGTCCTGGGAGAAGAGATCGCGCTGCTCGGCGAGAAAGGCGGCGGCGGCCTGGGCCGGCGTGCCGGCCGCCGGGCCGGTCACCTCGAGACGCAGGGAGCGCGGGAAGCCCGACTCGAAGCTCACATCGACCGGAACGACCGATCGGGCGCGCAGCGCCTCGAGCGCGCGCGCCTCGGGCTCGACGTAGAACGCCGCGGAGGTGGCGGGTACCAGCAGGGCGAGCGCCGCCGCACAGAGCGAGCGGAACGCGTGGCCCCTGGAGCCCCGGGTCATCGGGATCGTACCGCTGCAGGAACCGGCGTGCTGTGTCGACATCGGGCTTCCTCCTCATCCGATGCCGGGAGTATCGACAGGGTCGCTGCGCTCGACAGTGAATCAGTTCACGAGGGCGAGAGAATTCCCGGACGGGACCAGCGCCCGGGGGGAGCAGCAAGCCATGGCCGCGGGCCGTCCGCTGCCCGCTTCGTGGGAGCGTGGAGCGCGCATCGGCGGGCCCTGGACCGATGCCGTCACGGCCGGATGTTCACCGGTGACGGTGCGCTCCAGCCGGGCAGCAGGCCGAGCTCGGCGCAGAGCTCCTGGCCCTCGACCCACTGGCCGTTGAGCTCGCGGGCCTCCGGCGCGGTGGCCAGCCACGCCGCCGCGGCACCGATGACGTCGGCGGGCGCGCCTCCGCTGCCGTCGAACCCGAATCCGGCCATGTCCTGGACCATCCGCTCGGTGGTGACGTAGCCGGGGTGGAGGTTGTAGGCGTAGATGCCCTGGTGCGCGTGCTCGAGCTTGACGATCCCGACCAGGCGGTGGACCGCACCCTTCGACATGCCGTAGCCGAGACCCCAGCCGCCCTCGCCCGCGGGGGCAGGCGGGTCGGACATGCCGGCCCCCGACGTGATGGTCATGAGGCAGCCACTCCCGCGCTCGATCATGCCCGGCAGCACCAGCTGGGTCAGGATCACCGGCGCCATCACGTTGGCTTCGAGGTGCTTGTCGAGCAGCTCGACCGGCGTGTCGAGCAGACGGTCCATGTGGCCGGGCCCGATGTAGCGGGCGTTGTTCACCAGGACGTCGATGCGGCCCCACCGCTCGAGCACCGTGGTGACCGATGACCCGAGCGTGGTGCGATCCGTGATGTCCAGGAACACCGGGAGCGCCTGGCGCCCCTCGGCCTCGACCAGCGACGCGGTGGTGTCGAGGGAGCCGGGCAGCGGCGTCGTGTCCGACCTCTTGACCGTCGAGGAATGCTCCCGCGCCTCACCCTCGTGCACGGTGCGCGCCCCGAGCGCGACGTCGTACCCCGCCCGCGCGAGGTGGATGGCGATGGCCTTGCCGATGCCCCTGCTGGCACCCGTGACGAACGCGACCCCTCGTGACTCTGCCATCGATTTGATCCTCCAGACGGTGTGTGGCGAACCCGGAACGCAGCAGCCTACCGGCCTCCCGGCCGGCATCCGCCCGGCCAGTCCGGAGCGCGGATCCTCAGAACCAGACCCGAAGGCCGGCCACGAGTCCCACGACGTGCGTGGACTCGCCGTCTTCCCTCGCCAGGTCGGCCGTGTTTCCGAGCTTGCGGAGCCAGCTGACGCCGATGTAGGGCGCGATCTCGCGGCGGATCTCGTAGCGCACGCGCAGGCCGAGCTCGATATCGTTGAGCCCGCGGGCGATGCCGAACTCGCGCACGTCGTGTGCGGCGACCTCGAGCTCTAGCCGCGACTGGGCGATCAGTCGCTGCGTGAGATGCAGCTCGTGGGTGCCCGTGAAGCGGGCAGAGACGTCGCCGTCATCGCTGAGGAAGAGCGTCGGCGTGACCTCGAACCAGTAAGGAGCGAGCCCCTCGACACCGAGCGCCGCGAAGCTCCGCTCGCGGTCCGGCCCGGGGCCGAAGAGAACGTCCTGGCGCACGCCGATCTGGAGGTCCCAGAAGGGAGCGAAGGCCCGGCCGTACAGGAGCTGGAGCTCCGCGTCCCCTTCCCGGTGTCCCGAGGTCCGGACCTCTCCCTCGGTCTTGAGCCAGAGCCGGTCGACGTCCCCGCCGACCCATCCCTCCACGTCCCAGCGAGCGAGGTCGTGGCCATCGTTGAGCCGGAACTCGAGCTGGTCGGCCACCAGGTAGGAGGCGAGCACGGCACCGTGGCCCGGCTGTGCCCACTCGTCGGGGGCGCCGGCCGGATTGTTCTGGGCGTGCCCGGGGTGGGCCGCGAGCAGCGCGAGGAAGCCGGGCACGAGCAGGGGGGCGAGTGGCTTCATGCCGGCTGCCCCGGCGGATCGCTGACCCGGACCACCCGGAACATCCCCATCTCCATGTGGTAGAGCAGGTGGCAGTGGAAGGCCCAGCGACCTGGCTCCACGGCGTCGACCAGCAGCGACACGCGTTCGGCCGGCTTCACCGACAGGGTGTGCTTCAGCGGGCGATGCGCGCCCTGCCCGTTCTCGAGCTCCATGAACATGCCGTGCAGGTGGATCGGATGCTCCATCATGGTGTCGTTCACGAGAATCAGGCGAACGCGCTCGCCGTACCGGAACTCGATGGGAGCCTCGACCTCCGTGAACTTCGCACCGTCGAAAGACCACATGTAGCGCTCCATGTTCCCGGTCAGATGCAGCTCGAGCTCGCGATCGGGGGGCCGCCCGGCGTCGGGCTGCGGCGTGGGGCTCGCGAGGTCCGTGTACACGAGCACGCGATGCTTCACGGCTTCCAGACCGGCGCCCCTCTCGCCGAGCCGATCGCGCTGCACGTGCGCGACGCCCGCGTTGCCGGAGCCGTGGGTATCTGGTCCGTGCCGGGCGACGATCGGTCCTGCCGCCGCGCTCATGTCGTGGCCGGCGTGGCTCTCGTCCGGCATCGCCATCGCGTGGCCTTGGTGCGGGTCGCGACCGTGAGGGCCCGCCGCGGGGTCCCCTGCTGGCATCTGCTCCATGGAACCGTGGCCCGCGTGCATGCCGCGCATGTGTCCCGCGTGGCCGCTCATGTCCATGCCCATGTCGACCATGCTGCGCACCGGTGGCTCGCGGAGCTCCGGGACGGTGGCTTCCATGCCCTCGCGTGGAGCGAGGGTGCCCCGCGCGTAGCCGCTGCGGTCGAGGGACTCGGCGAAGAGCGTGTAGGCGCGAGCGTCCGGCTCCACGATCACGTCGTAGGTCTCGGCCACGCCGATCTGCAGCTCGTCCACCTCGACCCGTCGGACGGCGGGTCCATCCGCTGCGACCACCGTCATGGGCAGGCCCGGGATCCGCACGTTGAAGAACGTCATGGCCGAGGCGTTGATGATTCGCAGGCGCACGCGTTCGCCCGGCTCGAAGATCCCCGTCCAGTTCCCGGCGGGATGGAGCCCGTTCATCAGGTAGTGGTACGTGGAGCCACCGACGTCGGCGATGTCGGTGGGGCTCATGCGCATCATGCCCCACGCGAGCCGCTCGCGGAGCGTCGCGGTCCACCCGGACATGGAGATGTCGCGGGCGAGATCTCCCAGCGTCCGCTGCTGGAGGTTGTAGTAGTCGCTCTGCTTCTTGAGCTTCCCGAGAATGTCGTGCGGGTCCTCGAAGGTCCAGTCGGCCAGCACGACCACGTAGTCCCGGCTGGCGGGATGCGCGTCCGGGCCCGCCGGGTGGATGACGAGCGGGCCGTACATGCCGGACTGCTCCTGCAGGCCCGAATGGCTGTGGTACCAGTACGTACCGTGCTGCCGGACCGGGAAGCGCGCCTCGAAGGTTCCCCCCGGCGGAATGCCGGGAAAGGTGACGCCGGGCACGCCGTCCATCTCGAAGGGGAGCAGGAGCCCGTGCCAGTGGATCGAGCTGCTGGACGCCAGATGGTTCGTCACGCGCAGGACCGCCTCGTGCCCCTCGTACAGCTCGACCAGGGGGCCGGGAATCGTCCCGTTCAGGGTGATGCCCGAGCCCATGCCCCCGGCGATGTCGACGGACTCGCCGCGGATGGCGATCTCCATCGTCACCGGACCCGGGCGGCCCCCCTGCACCCGGGCGGCGGAGCCCGACAGCGGGCGGGCCCAGGCGGGCGCCCAGGGCGGCGCTCCGGTCAGAACCCCCGCGGCGAGAGCGGCACGCAGCAGCTGCCGCCGGGTCAGGTCCGGGAACCGGTCCATCTCGATCCTCTCATGCGCCCGGGCTCACAGGCTCCCCCGGCGCGGCCGGATGGCGTTGCCGATGCCGGAGATCAGCGCCGCCGCAGCGATCATAGGTGATGGGACCTGCGGCGTATCGTGGTCAGGACAGACGGTGGTCCGTGCGGGCAGGGAGTGAGACACTCAACCGGTCGTGATGGACCGGCCGGTGGAAACTCCGGTGACGACGGCGCGACCCTGTCCCCTCTACGCTGGGGCCGCAAGGCCTCGCCCCCTGGAGAGCCGAGATGAGTCAGCCCCCGCAGCGCATCGACGTCGATCAGGACAGGCTTCGAGCCTTCTCCGGGCGCGTGTTCAGCATGCTCAACGGAGCGGTGATGTCGGCCTTCATCCACCTGGGCGACGAGCTCGGCCTCTTTCACGCGCTGGCCGACGGGGAGGCGCTCACGAGCGATGCGCTGGCGGAGCGCACGGGCCTGTCGGAGCGCTGGGTGCGCGAGTGGCTCCGCGGCCTCGGCGCGGCGGGCATACTCGAGTACGCGGGTGACGGCCGCTTCTCGCTGTCACCGGAGGGGCGCTGTGTCCTCGCGGATGACGATCACCCCGCCTGCGGGGTCGGTCTGTTCACGAAGCTTCCCCGGCAGATCGGCGCCCTCGATCGCATCGCCGAGTCGTTCCGGACCGGCATCGGCCTGCCGTACGACGCGTTCGGGAGTGACGGCGCGCGCGGAACCGAGCGCGGCCTCGCTCCCTGGTACCGGCACACGCTGGTGCCGGTCGCCCTCCCGATGCTCGATGGTGTCGTCGAGAAGCTCGAGCGGGGCGCCCGGGTGGCGGACGTCGGCTGCGGCGCAGGTGCGGCCCTGGTCGAGATGGCGAAGGCCTTCCCTCGCTCGGACTTCCATGGCTACGAGCTCTCCCGGCACGCACTCGATCGGGCCGAGGCCAGCAAGGCGCGGGCGGACCTCGCGAACCTGTGGTTCCACGACGTGCGCTCCGAGACGCTCCCCGCCGATGGCAGCTTCGACTTCGTCACCACCTTCGACTGTCTGCACGACATGACGCGGCCAGACAGGACGATCGCCGAGATCCGTGGGTCCCTGGCGCCCGACGGTACCTGGCTGATCGCCGATATCGACGGCGCTCCGACCTACGAGGAGAACCTCGAGCGCAATCCGATGGCCTCTCTGATGTACGGCTTCTCCGTCCTGTCGTGCATGTCCTCGGCCCTGTCCGAGCCCGATGGGATGGGCCTGGGCACCCTGGGATTCCATGAGGAGGTCGCGCGGCAGATGTGCAGCGAGGCCGGGTTCACGCGCTTCGAGCGCCTCGCGATTCCCCACGCGATGAATGCGTACTACGAGGTGCGTCCTTGATTCCGGCGCGGTCGTCGCGGAGGCGAGGGCCCCGATCCGGGCTGCTGATCACGCTGCTGGTCGTCGCCAGCACCGCGTGGGGCCACGACTCCGGAGTGGGCGGGAGCCACCTGATGGACTGGCATGGCCCGACGGTCTCCCGCGTCGTCTCGCCCGCCTTTTCCTGGAACAACCTCGGCGCCACCGTGCTCGGCGTCGGTGCGGGAGCGATGGTCTCGGTGGAGGGGCGGGCGTGCATGCGTGCCGTGGCTCTGGGCGTGGACGTGCGGGATTCGTACGCCTTCGACATCTCCGAGCCCGTCGATCTGACGCTCGTCGTGGACCGTCTCACGAGCGCTCCGGGCGTTGCGGTGATGTACGACCGCGTGGGAGGGCCGGGCCGCATCGAGCGCGTCGTGGATGCCTCCGGGAGCGGACGGTTCGTGGCGCTGACGATCCCCCTTCCCGCCAGCCGCTTCGCCAATCGTGGCGATCACGGCACGGATCTGCTGCTGGCATCGGCGGCAAGCAGGCCGTCGGGCAACATGCAGCCGCTCGAGGAGATCACGGTCTGCGACATTCGCATCGAGCGGAGCTTCGCGACACCGGCTCACGAGCACGGCTGGCTCGACCTGGTGCTGGAGGATGAGGACGGCTCACCGACACCGGCTCGAGTGGGACTGTACGACGCGACGGGGAGGATGCCCGTGCCCTCGGACGGCGCCGTGCCCATCCGGAAGTTCGACGACCTGACGCGGACGTACCTGCTCCCGGCCACGGTGGTCTGGCCGCACGACAACCGGTTCGTGTTCTGGATCGACGGCCGCTATCGCGCCCGCGTCCCGGCGGGCGACTACCGGGTCGTGGCGACGAAGGGTCTCGAGTACCGGATGATCGGTGAACGGGTCGCGATCCGGCCGGGCGCGACCACGCGCAAGAGCTACCGCATGAAGCGCGACGTCGACATGCCGGCCCGGCGATGGTTCTCGGGCGATGTCCACATCCACAGCTCGCGCGAGAGCGCGCGTGATGGCGCCTGGCTACTGCAGCAGATCGGGGGCGAGGATCTGCACGTCGCGAACCTGCTGCAGATGGGCAACGTGGCTCGCACCTACTTCCCGCTGCGCTTCTGGGGAAAGAGCGGTCGATACGCGAAGGGCACGCACGCGCTGGTCTCGGGGCAGGAGGATCCCCGGACCATGACGCTGGGGCACACCATCCATCTCAATCTGGAGCGTCCAGTGCGCTTTCCCGGCAGCTATCTGGACTACCGGCGCGTGTTCGAGGCCGTGGCTGTCCAGGGAGGCCTGTCTGGGTTCGCGCACGCGTCTGGCCGCCCTCTGGAGGATTCCGGACCCGCGGGGTGGGCGTCCGGTGGAGAGGAAGGGATGGCCGTCCTGGCGGCAACCGGGGGGCTCGACTTCGCAGAGGTCATGCAGGGCGGCGAGATCGGCACGGGCTTCTGGTTCGCACTTCTGAACCTGGGCTATCGCCTCGCCCCGGCGGCCGGGACGGACTACCCCTACATCGAGCCTCCGGGTGCGGTTCGCAGCTACGTCGAGGCTCCGGCCGGGTTCAGCGTTGACGCGTGGTTCTCGGGCCTGGAGAAGGGGCGAACCTTCGTGACCAACGGGCCGATGCTCGGCATGACGCTCAACGGCCAGGGCATCGGCAGCGAGGTCAGGGTCGCCGCCGGAGACCCGCTCGAGCTGCGCATCAGCGCGGAGCTCAACCCGGACATCGGTGCTCTGACGCAGCTCGAGCTGCTGCGACACGGCGAGATCATCGCGGATCAGACCTCGACGGGCGTCCGGGAGCTCGACCTGCAGTTCTCCGAGGCCGCGCACGAGAGCGCGTGGTACGTCGCCCGCGTGCGCGGTCACAGGCCCGGACACGCCGCGTCGATCGCGGCGATCACCGCACCCGTGTACGTCGTCGTCGATGGCCAGGAGCGCGTGTGGAAGCGCCGGGAGGTGCCGGCCATCGCGGGGCGGCTCATCTCGCTCCTCGAGGCCGTGAAGCAGCAGGATCCGCAGCAGGTCTTCGATTCGGAGCCCTGGGACACCCTGCCTGTCTGGACCGAGGTGTTCGAGGATCACCTCTCCGGCGCTGGCGAGCAGATCG
>JAJDAJ010000087.1 GCA_029261925.1 Deltaproteobacteria bacterium
CGCGACACGCTGTCCAGGTCCTCGCCCCGCAGCAACCGCAGCACCGCTTCTCTCTTGCGGCCCACCGAGAACCGCCCCCCACGGCCGCGCCCGGCTGCCGCTTCACTCGCCCTCCGGGCTCCCTCCGCGCCAGCCGATCCCGTCTCGTCGTTTCCCATCTCGACACACCTCCCGCGAGAATCCTCTCGCAATCAGGTGTCCAAGAAAACCCTGGGGCGCTCGAGGGAGCGTCTCGCGGAGTTCCCGGCAGCATCCTTCGTGCTCGAGAGCTTCAGGTCCGACGATTGGGTAGGTCGCGCCGGAGGCCCGTTCGACTGTGTCGTTTCGATGCAGGCGGTGCATGAGCTACGGCACAAGCGGCATGTACTACGCTTGTACGAGCAGGTCCACGAGGTCCTCGCCGCTCCGGGACTCGTCATGATCTGCGATCACACCCCACTGGATGAGTCCCCGAAGAGCTCGGCGCTCTACATGACCGAACAGGAGCAGCAGGAAGCCCTGATCGTGGCCCGATTCGCGAGCGTTCGCGTCGAGCTCTCGATCGACAGCCTGGTGCTCTACGCAGGCGAGCGGGCCGCCTGACAGGCCGTGCGAGACAGGGAGTCGTCGCCGGCAATCCGCTCAGCAACAAGGAGATCATCGTGACGGAAGCGGTCATCGGGATCGGCGACAAGCTCCATATCATGACCCGGCGCCTGTTCGAGGAGGACATCCGTCGCCATTTTGCAGGAGAGGTGACCGGAGTCTCGGACGCGCTCGTCGAGCTCCAGGGCCACACCTTCGTCTTCAACACGTCCGTCAACGAGTACAAGAGACTCCCGGAGATCAGGACACGCATCTTCTCGCCAGGGGACGCCGGCCACGTGGTCAACAGGCTGCCGCGCGACGTCGATCTGGGTCAACTCGCGTACCGGGTCATCGATCAGCACCTCGTGCTCACGGATGGGCGGTCCTTCTCGCTGGCGATCAACGAGTTCGGTCCCAAGAACTAGGCCCGGCGCCTCGCGAGGCGGTGCGTCCAGCATCGCCCGGCGCGTGCCGACCGGGCCCGATGACCCGCGAAGCACCCGGGACTTGATCCACCGACCCGGTCCCTGCAACCTGTCGGTGAACTGCGACCGATCAGGCGAGGCGGGTGTCCTCGCCGCTGATCGGCCGTCCCCGGAGCGGTGCGCCGTGAAGCTGGCGGGACTCGACCACATCGTTCTCTGCGTGGCCGACGTGAGTCGCACGATCGCGTTCTACGAGAAGGTCCTCGGCATGGAGCCTCGCGAGGAGCGTCCGGGCAAGTGGTCGCTCCACTTCGGAGCGAACAAGATCAGCCTGCAGGACGCGCGCAAAGCGCCCGGGATCGCGCGGGGTACGGTACCCGGGAGCGGGAACTACTGCGTGCTCACGGACGAGCCGGTCGAGAGGGTCGCCGGGATGCTGCGCGACCTCGGGATCGAGATCGTCGAGGGTCCGGGCGAGCGCCAGGGCGCCACGGGGATGCTCCTGTCCGTCTACTTTCGCGATCCCGACGGGAACCTCGTCGAGGTCGGCAATCCCGTCCAGACTCACCCGGAGCCCCGCCCGTGAGCCCGATCCTGTACGGATTCAGCAGCGCCGCGATCGCCTTCGTCCTCTTCGCGCTGATCCTGATCGCCAACGAGGCGGGCTATCGAGGCGGGCGTCGCCAGGGCTCGGGAAGTGACGAGGGGGCGAGGGCCCAGACGAACTCGATCCAGGCGGCGATGCTCGGGCTGCTCGCACTGCTGCTGGGATTCACGTTCACCATGGCTCTCCAGCGCTTCGACAGCCGCAGCCAGGCGGTGATCGAGGAGGCCAATGCGATCGGAACCGCCTACCTGCGCAGCGATCTGCTGTCCGGGCAGGCACGGCGTGACGCGAGAGCGCTGCTTGCAGAGTACGTCGAGCTCAGGCTCCGGGCTGGCGAGGTCGACCTCACGCAGACGGAGGCCCGCCGTGAGGCGAAGGCGGGGGTGAACGCCCTTCACGAGCGCCTGTGGTCGGTCGCGCTCGAGGCCTCGGCGCTGGATGCACGACCGGCCACGACGGGACTGTTCATCCAGTCCCTGAACGAGCTGATCGACTCCCACGGCAGGCGTGATGCAGCCCTGAAGAAGCACGTTCCCGAGGTCGTGCTCCTGCTGCTCTTCGCCGTCTTCGTCATCTCGGGAGCGGTCCTCGGATACGCGGGCGGTCTCGCGGGTGCGCGTCCGATCGTCGCGACCGTCTCGATGGCCCTGCTCATCGTGCTCGTCATCTTCATCATCATCGACCTGGATCGACCCAGGCGAGGCATCATCCGCGTCAACCAGGACAGCATGCACGACCTGGGTGCGGCGTTCTCCGATCATGACGCCGCCGTCCTTGACGGTGCGGCAGACCCGGCCGGGCCGCGCATCGCTGCCGGGCTCCCGGCTACCCTGGATCGCTGAGCGTCGGCTCCACCCGGCGAGCGCGAGAGGCAGTCAGCTCATGCACCCCTTCGATCCGCTGGCGCGCGAGTTCTGGGTGACCATCGGCGTCGCCGTGCTCTGTGGCGGCATCCTGGGTCTCGAACGCCAGCTCCGCGGCAAGCCCGCGGGAGTCCGTACCAGCATCCTCGTGTGTCTCGGGACGTCCGTCTTCATCCACCTGGGGTCGGGGATCTCCGGTGCCGGGTCGGACCCGACGCGCGTGCTGGGCCAGCTGGTCACCGGGGTCGGCTTCCTGGGAGCGGGGGTCATGTTCTCGCGCGAGGGCGTCGTCACCGGCGTGACCACCGCGGCGGTGATCTGGGTGCTGGCCGCGATCGGCGCTGCCATCGGGCTGGGCCTGTTCGTCGGTGCCATCGCGCTGTCGGTCGTGATCGTGGTGATCCTGGTGGGGATCGAGCTGCTGGAGTCGAGCTTCCGGCGGCTGACCGGTGGCGTGCACCGGCGCGAGGAGGACTGAAGCAGGACTGCTTGACGGCAGGCGAGCTGCGGCTCACCGTGCGGATCCGGGCGAGCACGTAGCCCGCCCACGGCAGGTCGACCGGAGGAGAGCCAGTTGAAACGCTTCATGCTGCTGCACTACGGATTCGAGAAGCCGACCCCCGAGATCATGGCCTCGTGGGGCAAGTGGTTCGAAGCGGTCGCGGACCGGACCGTGGAGCACGGGGGCTTCCACGGTGGGGCGCGCGAGATCTCGCATGCCGGGGCCGCGGATCTCCCCATGGGAATGGAATCGATCACGGGCTACTCGATCATCAACGCCGAGAGCCTCGAGGCTGCGGAGACGATCGCGCAGGACAATCCCTTCATGGCGAGCATCCGCGTCTACGAGATCACCGGGGAGTAGGTCCGGCCAGAGCGCCGCGCGGGGCGGCGACCCGCGGCGGTGGCTCAGCCGTCCTCGAGGGCGCCGCGCACCGCGCGCAGCAGCTCGCGCGAGTGGAAGGGCTTGGACAGCACCGTACCCGGTAGCTCGTGAACCCTGGCGGTGTCGGTATCCGCGTACCCCGACATCAGCACGAAGCGCATCGACGGATGGCCCTCGCGCACGCGCGCGATCAGCTCGGTGCCGTACATGCCCGGCATGACCAGGTCGGTGAGCATCAGGTCGGGCACGTGGTCGTCGAGGACCTCGAGCGCCAGCGCCGGCTCCGCGGCCACGCTCACCTTGTAGCCGGCCTGCTCGAGGACGCGGGCTGCGATCCCGCGCACCACCGCCTCGTCCTCCACCACCAGCACGCTCTCCGTACCGCCCAGCGCATCGGTGATCTCGATGGCCTCGGAGGCGAGCGCCTGCTCGTGATCGCCCACGGCGCAGGGGACGTGGATCTTCACCGTCGTGCCCACGCCGGGCTCGCTCTGCAGGCTCATGCCTCCCCCGCACTGCTCGACGATGCGCCGGACCATGGGCAGGCCCAGACCCGTGCCCTGGCCCTTGAGCTTGGTCGAGAAGAACGGGTCGAGCGCACGACGCCGGACGTGCTCCTCCATCCCGTGACCGTCGTCGGACACCGAGATCATCGCGCAGCGGCCGGGGGCGCCTGCTCCGCTCTGATCGGCCGCCTCGGGATCGACCTCCACGGAAGCCGTCTCGATGCGGATCGTTCCGTCGCCGTCGATCGCATCGCGCGCATTGACCACAAGGTTCAGCAGTACCTGCTGGAGCTGGCTCTCGTTGGCGTGCGCCGGGCCGAGATCGCGCCCGAGGTCGAGCTCGATCCGGATGCGCTCGCCGACCAGCCGCCGCAGCATGGCCTCGCACTGCTCGACCAGCCCGTTCACGTCGACGGCCCGGAGAGCCGCCGGCTCGTCGCGGCTGAAGCTGAGCAGCTGGCCGGTGAGCGCGGCCGAGCGCTCCGCGGCATCCAGCGCGCCGCGAAGCAGGGCAGTCGAGGCCGCGTCCACCGGGTCGTCGGCCAGCAGCTCGAGCGAGCTGATGATCACGGTGAGGAAGTTGTTGAAGTCGTGCGCGACGCCCCCGGCCAGCGTGCCGATGGCCTCCATCTTCTGGGCCGCGATCAGCTGCTCTCGCAGCGCGCGCTGCTCGCTCACGTCGCGGCTGATGCCGACGGTCGACGCGAGCTTCCCCTGGTCGTCGTAGATCAGTGCCTGATGAACCTCGCACCAGATGGTGCTGCCGTCGCTGCGAATGTGCTCGGCCTCGTAGGTCACCGAGGTGCCACCAGCGGCAACGGTGGCGGCGATCAGCCGCCCCGCATTCTCGGCCGACTCCGGCGTCAGCATGTACAGCCCGCTGGGCCGGGCCCGTTGCGCTTCCGGTGTCCATCCCAGCAGGCGCTCGCAGGCGGGGCTGACGTACGTGACCCGGCCGGGATGATCGACCAGCCAGATGATGTCGCGCGAGTTCTCGGCGAGCTGACGGTACAGGGCCTCGCTCCGACGCAGCTCGTCGTACGGCATGCCTGCATCGCCACGCCATGCGGCGCGGGTCAGGTATGCAGCATCGCGGAGGAAGCGTCGGAGCCTGCCCAATCGGATTTCCTCGCGTGCTGCGCGCCCTCTCGGGGGGGCTTCCGGAGCTCGAGCCAGGCGCGGCCGGGTCCCGATCAGGGAGGTATCGGGCGAGCGGGGCCGTGTCAATCGCAGCTTTCCGCCGCAAGGCCCACCGCCGCCAGGCTGACGCGATGACGGACCCGTGGGGGCGAAGATGACTCTGACCGAGGGCGCCCCGCGGGGGCCGTCGCGGAGCTCCGGCGCGGCGGCGGATGGTAGGCTACGTGCTCCCGCTCCTTCCGGGCGACGGGTGGTGCCGAGATGGCGACGAGCTTCGATCTCGAGTCCGTGGACGGCGTGGCAATCGGCGTCGGCCGCGGTGCGATCACCCTGGAAGAGATGAAGCAGCTCGCCGCCCGGCTCTGGCAGCAGCTCGAAGGGCGCACCGATCGGGTCCTCTGGGACCTGCGGGATGCGCAGTTCGAGCTCGAGCCCGACGAGGTGCGCGAGCTCGCGGAGTTCGCCAAGGCGAACTCCCCCGGCGGAGATCTGCGCACGGCGTTCGTGGTCTCGGCCGATCTCGAGTTCGGTCTCGTGCGCATGTTCGAGGCGTTCCGCGGGATGGAGGGCGCGACCATCGCGGTGTTCCGTACGCGCGAGCCGGCCCTGGAGTGGCTCCGGCGTGACCTCCGCTGATGGCGCCCGCGCGGCATGGCTCGCGCTCGGGCTGCTGGTCCTGATGCCGCTGCTGTCGTGCGCCGGTCGCAGGCCGGCCGGCCTGGGCGTGACGGCCGCGGGGCTGCCGGCGTGTCCAGCGTCGCCGAACTGCGTCTCGAGCGACGCGAGCGACGCGGCCCATCGCGTGGAGCCCTTCGTGCTGGCCGTACCCCCGCCGCAGGCGTGGCGCGTGCTGCACGAGGTCGTAAGCGCGCTCCCGCGCACCACCGTGGTCACGCGCACCGACACCTATCTCCACGCGGAGTGCGCGAGCGCGCTGCTGGGCTTCGTGGACGACCTCGAGCTCCACCTGCGTCCCGACCACGGCCGGGTAGCGGTGCGGTCGGCGTCGCGGCTGGGACACTCCGACCTGGGCGTCAACCGCCGCCGGGTCGAGCACCTGCGCGCCGCGCTCGAGGCCCGGGGCGTCTCGCGCTGACGTCCGCCGCCGGCCACCGCGGAGGGCATCCGGGCGCGCGGGGGATGCTCGGGTAGACTCTGCGCGATCGGCGGCCAGACCCCGCCGTTCCGGATCTACATGGTCAAGACGCTAGCCGCACAGCTCGCCTCCGTGGTCCGCAGCCGACGCGGGCGCCGCAACCTGCACGTTCTGGGTCGCTTCCTGCTCGTGCTCGCCATGATGATCACGGTCTACTCGGTCGGCTTCCACCTGCTGATGCAGTGGGAGGGCCAGCAGCACACCTGGATCACGGGCTTCTACTGGACGCTCACGGTGATGTCGACGCTCGGCTTCGGCGACATCACCTTCCACACCGACACCGGGCGCCTGTTCTCGATCCTGGTGCTGATGTCGGGAATGATCTTCCTGCTCGTCCTGCTGCCGTTCACCTTCATCGAGTTCTTCTACGAGCCCTGGATCACGGCGCAGGCAACCGCCCGCGCGCCGCGCCAGCTCCCGGAAGACACCCACGGTCACGTGCTGCTCACCCACAACGACGCCGTGAGCAATGCGCTGATCCGGCGCCTCGCGCAGTACAAGTACGGCTACGCGCTGATCGTGGCCGAGGTCGAGGACGCGCTGCGCCTGCACGACTTCGGCCTCAACGTGGTGGTGGGGGATCTCGACGATCCGGAGACCTGGGCGCGGATGCGCGTCGAGTCCGCCGCTCTGGTCGCCAGCACGGCCAGCGACGTGACCAACACCAACGTGGCGTTCACGGTGCGCGGCCTCGTGAAGGACCTCCCGATCGTGACCTCGGCGAGCGACGAGGCCTCGGTGGACATCCTCAAGCTCGCGGGCAGCAGCTTCGTGCTGCGGCTCGAGGAGATGATCGGCCAGTCCTTCGCGCGGCGCACCGTCGGCGGCGACGCCATGTCGCACGTGATCGGCCAGTTCGACGATCTGCTGATCGCGGAGGCCACCGCGCACCGCACCCCGCTCGTCGGCAAGACGCTGCGCGAGAGCCACCTGCGCGAGAACGTGGGCGTGACGGTGGTCGGCGTCTGGGAGCGCGGCCACTTCGAGGCGGCTCGACCCGAGACGGAGATCCACGACAACACCGTGCTCGTGCTTGCGGGCTCCAAGGAGCACCTGTTCCGCTACGACGAGCTCTTCTGCATCTACAACATGTCCACCGCGCCCGTGGTGATCCTGGGCGGGGGACGCGTGGGCCGGGCGACGGCGCGCGCGCTGGCGCGCCGCGACGTGGACTACCGGATCGTCGAGATTCTGCCCGAGCGCATCCGCGATCCCGAGAAGTACGTGCTCGGCAGCGCCGCCGACCTGTCGGTGCTGGAGAAGGCCGGGATCCGCGAGACCTCCGCGGTGATCATCACCCCGCACGACGACGACCTCAACGTCTACCTGACGATCTACTGCCGCCAGCTCCGGCCCGACATCCAGATCCTGAGTCGCGCCACGCACGAGCGAAACGTGGCCACGCTCCACCGGGCCGGCGCCGACAGCGTGCTCTCGTACGCGTCGATGGGCGCGAGCGCGATCATGAACCTGCTCCAGGGCAACAAGATCCTGATGGTCGCCGAGGGCCTGGATCTGTTCGAGGTACGCGTACCGCCCCGGCTCGCGGGCAAGACCATCGCCGAGTCCGCGATCCGCGAGCGCACCGGCTGCAGCGTGGTGGCCATCCGCACCGGGAACGGCATCGAGGTGGTCTCGAACCCCTCCGCGATCTTCGAGGAGGGTCAGGACATCGTGCTGATCGCGACCGCCGAGCAGGAGCAGGTCTTCCTGGAGATCTACGGCAAGGCCGCGGGCGCGGAGAGCTAGCGGCTCGCCCGGTCTGGTAGCCTCGGGCCCGGTGCCGCGGACGGCACGGAGAACCACGGATGGGTGTCCTGACCTGGATCCTGCTCGGCCTGGTGGTCGGCATGCTGGCCCGCTTGATCATGCCCGGCCCCGACCCGGCCGGGCTGCTGGTCACCCTGCTGCTGGGCGTGGGCGGCGCCTTCGTCGGCGGCTTCATCGGCTCGTTCCTCGGCCTGGGCAGCGTGACGGGCTTCAACATCGGCAGCCTGGCGCTGGCGACGCTCGGTGCCCTGCTGCTGCTCTGGGGCCACCGGCGTCTGCGACGCTGAGGACGGCGGGCCGTTGCCGCCGAGGGTTCGCCTGGAGCGACCGTCTGCGCGCTGGCGCGACGCCTTCCTGGAGGCCGCGCGGCGCAGCCGCGACCTGCACGGGCCGTGGTTCAGCGTGCCCGCGGACGCGTCGGCGTTCGCGGCGTACGCCCGGCGACGCGCGAGCGACCGGAGCCCCGGCCACCTGATCGTGGAGGTTGCGACCGGCCATCTGGTCGGCGGCGTCAACCTGAACGAGGTCGTGCGCGGCGCGCTGCAGGGCGCGTACGTGGCGTACTTCGCCTTCGCGCCGTTCGAGGGGCGCGGGCTCATGAGCGAGGGTGTCGCGCTCGCGATCTCCGATGCCTTCCGGCGCCTGCGCCTGCACCGGCTCGAGGCCAACATCCAGCCCGGCAACGCGCGCTCGATCGCGCTCGTGGAGCGGCTCGGCTTCCGCTTCGAGGGCGTGGCTCTGCGCTACCTCAAGATCGGCGGCCGCTGGCGGGACCACCAGCGCTGGGCGCTGCTCGCCGAGGACTGGCGACCGTCACGGCTCCCGCGCGGCGGCGGGTCTGCTAGCCTCGTGCGCCGACATCACACGGGGCCGGACGCGAACCGATGATCTCGGCGCAGGAGGCGCTCGAACGCCTCGAACAGGGAAACCGTCGCTTCGCGGCCGGCGAGCCGGAGCAGGATCCGCGCGTCCAGCAGTCCCGGCGCATCGCCAGCGTGGCCGAGCAGGCGCCCTTCGCGATCGTGCTCGGCTGCTCGGACTCGCGGGTCCCCCTGGAGCTGGTCTTCGATCAGGGTCTGGGTGACCTCTTCGTGATCCGCGTGGCGGGCAACATCGTGGCCCCGTCGCAGGTCGGCAGCGTGGAGTTCGCCGCCGCCCGCTTCGGGACGCGCCTGGTGGTGGTCCTCGGGCACTCGCGCTGCGGCGCGATCCTGGCCACGCTCGACGAGCTGCGCGAGCCCGGCTCCGCCGCGTCGAGCAACCTGCGCTCGATCACGGATCGGATCCGGCCGGCCATCGAGGAGCTGGCACGCAGCCATCCGGGTCCGGGCCCCGACGCTCTCGTGGGGCGCGCGGTCCGCGCCAACGTGGCTGCCTCGGCGAACCACCTGCGCCACGGCTCCGCGATCCTGGAAGAGCTGATCCGCAACGATGGGCTGCGCGTGGTCGGGGCCGAGTACTCGCTCGAGACCGGACTGGTGGACTTCTTCGAGGGAACCGGCTCGACGGGCTAGCGGCCCGCTAGCGGTAGCGCTCGCCGCGGTGCTCCAGCCAGCCGCCCGGCCGGCGTCCGCCCGGATCGTGGTGCGTCCAGTGCACGACGCCGCCGCGCTCGTTCCACTCGTACTGGCCCCGGAACAGCACCGCGTCGCCGCGCTCGAGACCGGCCACGCGCTCGGCCAGGTCGATGTTGTGACTGATGAGCACCGTGTGGCCCGAGTCGAGGCGCACGATGAAGCGCTGGTGTCGCGAGCCATCGAGATCGTCGGGGAGCAGCTTCGAGACCTCGCCGCGCGCCTCGACCATCTGCCCGGAGCGCCGCGCCTCGTACAGCTGCTCGATGTGCCCCGCGCGCGGGGCTGCCGGCGGCGCGCGGTCGAGCGGCGCGGCTTCGAGCGGCGCGCTCCGCGGCAGGGGCGCGGCGCCCTCGCCCTGGTACTCCTCCCAGCCGTAGAGCGCCGCCAGGGCGAGCAGCCCGACCAGGGCCCAGATCTGCTTCGGCGGTCTGCGCATCTCGCGCCGATGCTAGCAGGCCGCGGACGGGCACCCCGCCCGGGGCAGCTGCCCTGTACACTCGCGAGCCACGAGATCGATGCGAGGCAGCCGCCGTGAGCGACGAGTCCGACCCGGCAACGCCGGTCCCCGGGGTGCTGACCCGGCTCAGCATGGCAACGCTCGACCCCCACCCGGCCTGGGACGCCGGCCGCCGGCACGGGCCGGTCGAGATCGTGGACCACACCGGCAAGCCGGGCGTGCACGTGTTCACGCGCGAGCACGCGGAGCAGGTGCTCGGCGACGAGACCACCTTCTCCGCGCGCTGCAATCAGGACGGCATGGGCGAGTTCATGGGCGAGATCCTGCTGGGCAAGGACGGCCGCGAGCACACCACGTATCGCAACCTGGTCTCGCGTGCGTTCCGCGCCTCGGCGCTGCGGCGCTGGGAGGACGAGCTGATCCGTCCGACCATCCACGAGCTGCTCGACACCATCGCCCCGCTCGGACGCGCCGACCTGGTGCGCGACGTGACCACGCCGTACCCGACGCGCGTGATCGCGGGGATCATCGGCGTGCCGGTCGACGATCACCCGCGCTTCCACGCCTGGGCGGTGGCGATCAACGGCGGGCCGCTGCATCCGGAGGCCGGGCGCCACGCGTCTGCCGCGATGCGCGCCTACCTGACGCCGATCGTCGAGGACCGCCGCGCGCGGCGACGCGAGGACCTGATCAGCGACATCGTGCACGCGCGCGTCGACGGCGAGCAGCTGGACGACGAGCACATCTACGGCTTCCTGCGCCTGCTGCTGCCCGCGGGTGCCGAGACCACCTACCGCGAGATGGGCATCCTGCTGCTGGCGCTGCTGCGAGACCCCGACAGCCTCGAGCGGCTGCGTGCCGACCGCGCGGCGATCCCGCACGCGATCGATGAGACGCTGCGCTGGGAGAGCTCGGCCCCGCTGGTCGCTCGCGTGGCGACGCGCGACACCGAGATCGGCGGCTGCCCCGTGCACGCCGGCCAGCGCGTGTCGCTGTCGATGGGCTCGGCGAACCGGGACGAGCAGGTGTATCCGGACGCGGAGCGCTGGGACCCCGACCGCGAGCCCGGGCCGCCGCACCTGGCCTTCGGCCTGGGCCGGCACGTGTGCCTGGGCATGCACCTGGCGCGCCTGGAGCTGCGCATCGGCCTCGAGGCCGTGCTCGAGCGCCTCCCCGGCCTGCGGCTCGACCCGGAGCAGCCACTACCCCCGATCGAGGGCACCGCCTTCCGGGGCCCGGCGACCCTGCCGGTCCGCTTCGAGGCGTCGGCTCCGGGCTGACCCAGGCTGACCCGGGCAGCCGGGCAGCCGGGCAGCCGGGCAGGAGACGGGACCACGATCCGCCCCGGACCGCAGCACGCGATGCGCGCTGGCCACGCTGTCGGGTGGGCGCGCCGCCGAGCTTCGACCGGAGTTTCGCGCTCGCGGTATGCTCCAGCCGATGCCCGTGTCGCGCGAGATCGAGGAGTACCTGCTCGGCCAGCTGGAGTCGGCCGGCAAGGTGACGTCGCGGCGCATGTTCGGGGGCGTGGGCGTGTACATCGACGGCGCGTTCTGCGCGATCATCGCCTCGGGATCGGGACAGCTCTATCTCAAGGTGGACGACTCGAACCGGGCGGACTACGAGCGCGAGTCGATGAAGCCGTTCCGGACGCCCCGGGGCAGCATCGACTACTACACCGTGCCCGAGCACGTGATCGAGGACGCCGAGCTGCTCCGCGAGTGGGCGTCGAAGTCACGGGCGATCGCGGCGCGCGCGAAGCCCGCCGCCAAGCGCGGCAAGAGGAAGCGCTGAGCGACCCCGCGCACGGAGCCGATGCGGTGCGCGGCGTGCTCGAGGCGTACCGCAGCGCGCACGCGGCGTGCGATCTCGAGGGCGTGATGCGCCTGTTCGCGCCCGACGCCGTGCTCGAGGACCCGGCGGGCTCGACGCCCATCTCGGGACCGGACGCGATCCGCGCCTTCTTCGAGGTCACGCACAGGCGCAACGGACGGCTCGATCTGGAGCCGCTCGGGCGGCCGACCGTCGGCGGAGACCGCGCGGTCCTGCACGTGCGGGCACGGGGCGAGGGCGCCGACCGTGCGCACGGGACCGACGTGATCTACGTGATCCGCGTCGACGCCACGCTGCGCATTCGCAGCTTCCGCGCCTTCTTCGAGCTGGGCTAGGCGGGGTCGAGCAGGCGGCCGACCGCAGCCTCGCGCCGGTCCTCCTCGTCGCGGGCGGCCTCGACCTCGAGTGCGCGCTTGCGCCGCTCCTCCTCGGAGATGTCGAGCACGGCGAGCGGATCCACCCCGCGCCACAGTGGCAGGGAGCTGACCGCGACGGCGAGCAGCGAGCCACTGCGCAGCAGCGAGGCGATCAGCCCCGCCGATGCCATGATCGTGACACCCTCGAGCGTGGACACGATCGCATCCTGGTGCGCGCGCGCAGCGTCCGGATTCGCGTGCAGATCTCGCTCCAGGGCGTCGAGCGAGGCGATCAGCTCGGTGATGGCGATCTGCGGCAACCTCGCCTCGACGAAGCTCGCCGCATCCCCGGCCGACCTCGCATCGGAGGCCAGCACGGGGGCGCCACGGCCCCGGTCCGCCGCGCCCCCTTCAGCGGCCAGGCCGGGCAGGGGCGCGGCCACGAGGTTCGCCCCGGTGCTGCGCGTCGACACGCCCGGCGGGGGAAGCGCCGGAGGAGCGGCGCTGACGGAGGTCCCGGGCTCCGGGTCCGTGGTTCCAGGCGGCCCGTCCCCGGTCACCTCGATCCCTTCCGGCTCCGGCAGATCCCCCCCGACCGGGGGCAGCTGACCCACGTCGCCCGGGAAGGGCGAGGTCAGGGTGACCGTCCCTGCGACCGGGCCGTCGCCGAGCGACCCGTCCGAGACGCTGAGCTGGTAGCCCGGTGTGATCGGCGCACCCGACTGCACGAACTGGACATTCCCCGCCAGCACGTCCCCCTGGGCGAAGCTGCTCACCGGCGTGCCCGGGCTGGAGACGAGCTCGAACTGCCCCCCGCTGACACCGCCAACCGTGAAGAGCAGGCCCGCCGCCGCGTCGTCCACGTCGGACGCGCTCAGGTTCGCGGCCGAGAGCACGACGGACCCGCCCTGGGTGACCGTGAAGGAGCTGGACGCCAGGACCGGGGCGTCGTTCTGGTTCGTGAACGTGATCGACGCCGCGTGCGGGCCATCGCCCAGCGCCCCATCCGACACCGTCACGCCGTACGCCGGCGCCGCCTCGCCCCCGTCGTGCACGAACTGCACCAGCCCGCCCGTCACCTCCGACTGCAGGAAGCTCGTGATCGGCGTGCCCGGGCTCGCCACGTACTCGAACCGGCCCCCCGTCACGCTGCTCACCGTGAACGTCAGACCCGGGTCCGCGTCGTCCGCATCCGTCGCCGCGAAGTTCGCCGTCGACAGCATCACTGTCTGGCCCTCGGTGAGGGTCAGGGCGTTGGTCCCCAGGACCGGCGCGTCGTTCTGGTTCGTGAAGCTGATGGCCGCCGCGGCCGGACCATCGGACAGGAAGCCGTCCGAAACGC
>JAJDAJ010000088.1 GCA_029261925.1 Deltaproteobacteria bacterium
TGCGGTGGGTTCTGCTGCCGCGCTTCTGGTGCTTACCCTCGCCCCCCCCCCGTCCCCCCCCGGAATCCCGCCCGGGCCCGGGCTGCCGGCCGGCGCGGGCAGGCCTGTGGCGTGGGGAGGGTGGGTGTGGCCCTGCTTCGCTGGTTGGAATCAGGCCGGGGTGGTTCGGGGTGCTGTGCTCGTGTCGGTCACCGGAGCCTGACCTACCCCGCGTTCTCAGCCATCCAAAGCCTTCTCGCCCGGGCGACGAGGCCACGTCACAGGCGTTTCCGCGCCGCGGTGCAGCCCGGGCCGGGTCGATGTCCGGACGCGGGCCGGGGGGACGCGATGATCCCCCACGAAGCGCGCGTCAGCTCTCCCCACTTAGGGTCGTCTCCCCGGCCGGCGTCCGGACATCGACCCGGCCATGCAACCCGCCCGACGCCAGGAACCCCAGCTCTCAGTCGTCCGCCGGGACGAGAGGCTGCTGCAGGTGCCACCAGAGCTCCGCATCGTCCAGGCTCGTGATCTGCTCCCAGTTGGCCAGGACCCACTCGGCATCGCGCAGCTGCGACTCGTCGTAGGTGACGCCGGTCCCGCGAACGACGGCGCTGCGGGCGATGCGGCCGGCCACGGCCTCGATGATCAATCCGGTGTCGGGACAGTCGCGGGACGCGAGCACCGCGACGACGGGGGCGACGTGCTCGGGTCCGAACTTCGCCACGAGCTCGGCGGGCATCAGGTCCTCGGTCATGCGCGTCGTGGCGCTCGGGGCCAGCAGGTTGACGCGCACGTCGTACTTCTGGCCCTCGAGCTTGAGCACGTTCATGAAGCCGATCATCGCGGCCTTGGCGGCGCCGTAGTTGGCCTGGCCGAAGTTGCCGAACAGGCCCGTGGTCGAGGTGACCATGACCACGCGCCCGTAGCTCTGCTCGCGGAAGACCGGCCAGGCGTGGCGCAGCACGTTGAAGCAGCCCTTGATGTGCACGTTCATGACCGAGTCCCAGTCGTCCTCGGTCATCTTGTGGAAGGCGCGGTCGCGCAGGATGCCCGCGTTGCAGACGACCGCGTCCACGCGGCCCCAGGCGTCGAGCGCCGCCTGCACGATCGCGGCGCCGCCGTCGAAGCTGGCCACGGAGTCGTAGCTGGGCTGCGCCTCGCCGCCGAGCTCGCGGATCTGGTCGCAGACCTCGTCGGCGGGCTTCGAGCTGCCCTCGGCGCCGTCCATGGCCACGCCCGGATCGTTGACGATCACGCGCGCGCCGCGCCGGGCCAGCTCCATGGCATAGGCGCGCCCGAGTCCGCGCCCCGCGCCGGTCACGATGGCCACCTGTCCCTCGAGTGAGATCGTCATGCCTGCTCCTTGAATCGCCGCCGCCCGGGCGGACTGGTCAGTATCCCTCGGGATCCTCGCCGATCACGCGCGCCTCGCGCAGCGCCGCCCGGCGCGCCGCGTCGAGGCCCAGCTCGCCGCCGAGCACCGCGTCGTTGTGCTGCCCCAGCAGCGGCGGAGGCGTGCGCGGCGCGCCGGCGTCCTTGCCCAGGCGCACGGGCACGCGGGGGTAGAGCTGTGTGCCGGCGAGCGGGTGATCGAGCGCCCGCCAGAACCCGCGGGCGCGGTGCTGCGGGTTGAGCGGCACCAGGGGCGAGATCCACACCGGCGCGGCCGGTACGCCCGCGGCCATGAGCTCGAGCGCGGTCGGCTCTGCCTCGCGGTCGGCGAGCAGCGCGCCGAGCTCCGCGTCGATGCGATCGTGCGCGGCGCGCCGGCCGGCGGCGGCCTCGAGGTCGGCGGAGCTCGCCCAGCCGGGGGCGCCGAGCCAGTCGACCAGGGCGCGCCACTGTGCGTCGTTGGCGATCGAGAGCGCGATCCAGGTGTCCTCGCCGCGGCAGCGGTACACGCCCTGCGGGGCGTGCAGCGGGTCGCGGTTGCCCAGACGCTCGATGAGGTGGCCGGTCGCAGCGTGCTCGACGATCTGCTCGGCGGCCACGTTCAGCGCGGTCTCGACCATCACGCACTCGACGGCGCGTCCCTGGCCGCTGCGATCGCGCTCCTCGAGCGCCAGCAGCGTGGCGAGCGCGGCGTGCAGCCCGGCGATCGCGTCGCATGGTCCGCGCGGGATGATCGGGTCGCCATCGGGGTAGCCGGTGCAGTAGGCCATCCCGGTGAGCTGCTCCATGGTCTGTGCCAGGCCGACGCGATCGCGCCAGGGGCCGGTCAGACCGAACGCGGGCATCCGCACGTAGACGGCGCGCGGGTTCAGGCGCGCGACGGCGTCGGCGTCGAGGCCGAAGCGCTCCATCACGCCCGGGGCGAAGTTCTCGATCACCACGTCGGCGTCGCGGATCAGCCGCTGCGCCAGCTCGAGGCCCTCGGGGCGCAGCAGGTCCAGCGTGATCGAGCGCTTGCCGGCATTCATGCCGTGGAAGACCCAGCTGTGCTCCCACCAGCGCGGCGTGTCGGGAGGCTGCGAGCTGGCGAAGCGGATGCCGTCGGGCCGCTGCACCGACTCCACCTTGACCACGTCGGCTCCCATCAGCGCGAGCAGGTGCGTGACGGTGGGACCGGCGATGAACTGCGTGAAGTCGGCGACCCGCACGCCGGCCAGGGGCAGCCCGGGCTCGGCGCCGGCAGCGGGCTCGCGTGGCGGCTCTCGCAGCAGCGCATCGAGGTGCGCCTGGTCCGCGCCGCGCCGCGGCGCGGGCGCGAAGGGGCGTGGCTCGCAGCCGGAGATCCGGTAGGGCACGCGCGGCCCCACGAAGCGCCCGTCGGGGCTGGCGACCAGCGCGCCCGTGCTGCGGAACGGCTCCATCCCGGGGATGCTCGCGCCGTTGCCGACCGGGGCGACGGGGATCCGCCGCTCGCTGGCGGCGGCGACGATCTCCTCGACGGTGTGCGCACCCAGCCAGGGGCGGATCGCCGCGTACACCTCGTCGCGCCGCGGCCAGCGGCTGAGCATGAAGCGCAGGTCGGGATCCCCGGCGAGGTCCTCCCGCTCGACCATGCGCGCGAAGGAGGTCCACATCTCGGCGGTGAACAGCGCGAAGCCCACGTACCCGTCGGCGGCCCGCTCGATCGAAGGCACCTCGATCTCGCGGCCGAAGCGCTCGCGCACGTACGCGTCGACGTCGCCCGTGAGCGAGGCCTTGAGGTTCTCGTGGAAGCAGAGCCCGACCGACATGCACTCGAGCAGCGAGACGTCCACCTGCTCCCCGCGCGCGCCGGCGCGCACGCGCCGCAGGCCCAGCAGGGCGCCGATGGCCGCGTAGGCTCCGCCGAGCCACTCACCCAGGCGTCCGCCCGCGGCCAGCGGCTCGCGCCCCGGCAGGCCGCGGAAGGCCGTGGAGCCGCAGAGCGCCTGCAGCGTGAACTCGGTGGCGGGATGGCCGGACCAGGGCCCGTCGGAGCCGAAGTCGGTCAGGGCCACGCTCACCAGGCCCGGTGCGGCGTCGCGCAGCGCGTCGATCGCGGGAACCTCGCCCGGCGTGAAGCCGTGCACGAGCACGTCGGCGCGGCGCGCCAGCGCGGCGAGGCGCGCGGGCGCGCCGTCCGCGGCGAGATCGAGCACGGCGCTGCGCTTCGACGCGTTCAGGAAGCCGAACAGCGCCCCGTGGTCGCCGTCGGGAATCTCCGCGCCGGCCGCACTGTGGCGCCGCAGGGGATCCCCACCGGCCGGCTCGAGCTTGATCACCTCCGCGCCCGCGTCCGCGAGCAGCTTGGTCGCGTACGCGCCGGAGATGCGCTGCGTCAGGTCGAGCACGCGAACGGAGTCGAGGATCGGGGGCACCGGCGGACCCTATCACGACGCTGGTAAGATCCGCGCATGTCCGAATCCCCTTCGACCAGGTCAGCCGGTGCGCTGCAGGGCGTGCGCGTGATCGAGGTGGCCGGCATGGGGCCTGCCCCGTTCTGCGGCATGCTCCTGGCCGACTACGGTGCCGACGTGATCCGCGTCGACCGGGCCGCCGAGGTGCGCGCCGACTGGCCGCGACCCGACCAGACCGACGTGTCAACGCGTGGCCGACGCTCGCTCGCCCTCGACCTCAAGCACCCCGAGGGGCGCGACGTGCTGCTGCGCCTCGCCGAGGCGGCCGACGTGCTCATCGATCCGTTCCGGCCGGGCGTTGCCGAGCGCCTGGGCTTCGGTCCGGAGGTCTGCACCGGGCGCAACCCGCGCCTGGTGTACGCGCGCATGACGGGCTTCGGCCAGGACGGCCCCCTGGCGGCCAAGGCGGGTCACGACCTGAACTACCTGGCGCTGTCGGGAATCCTGGGCGCCCTGGGTCCGGCCGGCGCGCCGCCGTCGCCCCCGCTCAACGTGATCGGCGACTTCGGTGGGGGGGGCATGATGCTCACCGTGGGCGTGCTGGTGGCCCTGCACGAGCGCGCGCGCTCGGGCCTGGGCCAGGTGATCGACTGCTCCATGGTCGAGTCGTCGGCGCTGCTCCTCTCGCATCTCTCGGGTGCGATGCAGACCGGCGACGAGGGCGGGCCGCGCGGCACGAACCAGCTCGACGGCGGCGCTCCGTACTACCAGGTGTACGAGACGCGCGACGGGCGCTTCGTGGCGTTCGGTGCGATCGAGCCGCAGTTCTATGCCCAGATGCTGCACGGCCTGGGGCTGGACCCGGCCGACCTGCCGGATCAGCTCGACCGGGAGCAGTGGCCCGCGCTGCGGGAGCGCTTCGCCGCGATCGTTCGCGAGCGCACGCAGGCCGCGTGGTGCGAGGTCTTCGCCGAGCTCGACGCCTGCTTCACGTCCGTGTCGAGCCCCGCCGACGCACCGAGCGATCCGCACAACGCGGCGAGGGGTGCCTTCGTCGAGGCGGGTGGCCTGGTGCAGGCGGCGCCGGCGCCGCGCTTCTCGCGCACGCCGGCGCGCCTCGGGCCGACCACGGGGTGCCACGCCGGCGAGCACACCCGCGAGGTGCTCGCCGACTGGGACGTGCCGGCGCCCGACGTCGAGAAGCTGCTCGCCGGCGGGGCGGCGCGGCAGGCGTAGTCCGCCGCCCGGGGCGACCCCGGCTACGCGCCCTTCTTCACCTCGCTGACCGGCGTCTGATGCGTCGGGGCGCGGTGCGGATCGAGGTCGATCTCCTCGAGCTCGATCTCGCCGGAGAGCACCTGCCGCTTCCACTCCAGACGCTGCGGCTCGCGTGCGTGGAAGCGGGGCATGACCTCGCGCGCGAACAGCTCGAGACTCTCGCAGATGTCCTCGTGGCGGTTGCGCCCGGCCTGGACCAGCAGGATCACCTGGTCGACGTGGGCGCGGTCGAAGGCGTCGATCTGCTCGATCAGCTTGTCGGGCGTGCCGATCAGGCCGTCGGAGAACCACTTCTCATCGTCGGCGTCGCGGCTCTTCTCGTACTCTTCCCAGAGATTGATGCTGCCGGGCTCGAAGGGGCCCTTCTTGTTGTAGTGCACCAGCGCGAACTGGAAGAAGTCCCAGCCCTGGGCGCGCTCGCGCGCCTTCTCCTCGGTGTCGGCGCACATCAGCGCGCTCACCATGGCGATGTTGGCGTTGCGCTGGTACTCGGCGAGCGGCCGGGGATCGCTGACGAAGGCGCGGTAGTACGCGTTGACCCAGGCCTCGGCGGCCTGCGTGTTCACGAACTGGAAGCCGAGCGCGCCCATGCCGATCTGGCCGGCGCGGATGATGGTCTCGTACTGCGAGCAGGCGACCCAGAGGGGTGGGTGCGGCTTCTGGCGCGGGCGCGGAACGACCGTGCGCAGCGGGAACTCGAAGTGCTCGCCCTGGAACTGGTGGCCCTTGGGGCAGTCGAACATCGGCATGAGGCAGCGCACCGCCTCATCGAAGATCTTGCGCTTGTCGCGGAAGCGCACCCCGAACGGGTGCAGCTCGGTGGTGTTGCCCGCCTCGCCCAGCCCGAGCTCGACGCGCCCGTTGCTCAGCAGGTCGAGCGTGGACACGCGCTCGGCCACGCGCGCGGGGTGATTCGTGGTCAGCTGGATGATCCCGTGACCGAGGCGGATGTTCCGCGTGCGCTGGCTGGCCGCCGCGAGCAGCACCTCGGGGGCGGAGAGATGCGAGTACTCCTCCATGAAGTGGTGCTCGGTGGCCCAGACGCAGTCATAGCCGAGGCGGTCGGCCAGCTCGATCTGGTCGAGCGTGTCGTTGAACAGCTTGTACTCGCTGTCCTCGTCCCAGGGCCGCGGGAGCTGGAGCTCATAGAAGAGGGAGAACTGCACGGAATCTGGATCCTCCTGCCGCACGGATCTTAGTCGATCGGAGCCCGCGTGGTCGGCCGGGCCCCCGCGGACGTCGCGGCGCGGGGGCCGGTGACGGGGAGAACCCGTGGCGGCGCTGGGCTTGCCATGTGGCCGATTCTCAGTAGCGTGCGGGAAGCCGGCAGCAACGCCGGAGAGGTCTCACGCATGCGCATCGCCGACCGTCTCGCGCCCATCCAGCTCGCGGATCCCGACGGCCGGATGCACCGTCTCGGGGACTTCTGGTCCGCCCGGACCGCGGTGCTGGTCTTCGTCCGCCACTTCGGCTGAATCTTCTGCCGGGAGCAAGTCGCGCAGTTGCGCGACCGCATGGACGAGCTGGAGCGCGCCGGCGCGGGCGTGGTGATCATCGGAAACGGCGGCGCCTCGTTCGCGCGCGGCTTCCTCGAGCAGGTGCAGATCGACGCGCCCCTGCTGGTCGACCCCGAGCTCGTCGCCTACCGGGCCGGGGGCATGCGTCGGGGCCGGGTCGAGGCCCTCTCGCCCCGCGTCGTGACGGGCGCCCTGCGCGCGTTCCGCAGCGGAGCCCGGCAGGAGGGCGTCCAGGGAGATCCCTGGCAGCTCGGTGGTCTGCTGGTCCTGCGGCCGGGCGGCGAGCTCGTCTTCGAGCACCGCAGCCGCGATGCCTCCGACCAGCCCGACCTCGATGCGGTGGTAGCCGCCCTGCAGCCCGAGGCGCGCCCGATCCGGGAGCAGGCACCGGGCCCGTCGCCCCTGGCTCCGCTGGCGCGCGGTGTGGCGCGCGTGCTCGACCCGACCATCCTGCTCTCGTTCGACCGGACCGGCTACCGCCTCCACCAGGTCGCCTTCGATCCCCGCGACCTCGACGTCGATCTGACCGGGCTGCGCTGCCTGGTCACCGGCGCGAACTCCGGCATCGGTCTCGCCACCGCGGAGGCCCTGGCCGACCTCGGGGCGAGGGTCGAGCTGCTCTGCCGCAGCCTCGAGCGGGGCCAGGACGCGGCCGAGCGCATCCGCGAGAGCACGGGCAGCGCGCGCGTGAGCGTGCAGCAGCTCGACGTCTCCCGTCTCGACGACGTGCGCGCCGTCGCCGCGAAGCTCGGCGATGCGCCCGTGGACGTGCTGGTCCACAACGCCGGTGTGCTCCCGGCCGAGCGCCAGGAGAGCGCCGACGGCTTCGAGATCAGCTTCGCGACGCACGTGCTCGGGCCGCACCTGCTCACGCGGGCGCTGCGCCCCGCGCTCGAGCGCGCGGAGGCAGCACGCGTCATCTGGGTCTCGTCGGGGGGCATGTACACGCAGGGCCTGTCGCTCGAGGACTGGCAGTGGCGCGAGCGCGACTACGATGGCGTGCGCGCCTACGCGCAGACCAAGCGCATGCAGGTGGTCCTGTCGGAGCTCTGGGCCGACCAGCTGCGCGCGTCCGGCGTGCGTGTGAACGCCATGCATCCCGGCTGGGCCGACACGCCCTCCGTCCAGAGCTCGCTGCCCGGCTTCGCGCGCCTCATCGGCAAGCGACTGCGCTCGCCCGCCGAGGGCGCGGATACCGTGATCTGGCTCGCGGCCTCCGGGGCCGCGGCAGAGCACAGCGGCGAGTTCTTCCTCGATCGCGAGCCCCGCTCCACGCACTACCTCCCGTGGACCCGCGAGGACGAAGCCGATCGCCGGGCTCTCTGGAGCCTCTGCGAGCGCCTGACCGGCTGAGCCGGCGCCTCCGTCCCGCGGCCCGAGCCCGGCCCGGCCGACCCGGAAAGGTGCCCCGGGAAGGTGCCAGCCACCTCGCAGCGGCCACCTCGCAGCGTTCACGCCCTCGTGAACCCTGGGCCTCTTCCGGAGGCGCGAACGCGTGCCCGGAGGGGTGCCAGCCACCGTCTGGGGTTCACGACCGTGGGGTCGCCGGTCCTCCGGCGGCGGCTCCCGCCGTGACGGGCGGGCCGGACCGGATGCGGTGCCAGGTACCCGCCGTCAGTCGAGATCCTTCGCGTCACTGGCTCGCAAAATCGCTTCTAGCCCCGATTGTCCAGATATATGTCCATATTATTTCTTGACATCATGTGGGCTTTCGAGCACCCTCTGCTCGCACTCGAGCTTGAGGAAGGGAGCAGCGGATGGCGGCGATTCAGTCCCGGGGAGCCGGCGGGTCCAGCATGGATCGATACCTGGAGGAGATCTCGGGCGTCGACCTCCTGGACCGCGACGACGAGGTCCGGCTGGCGCGGGCACTGCGCGTGGCGGATCGGCTCTGGCGCCGTCGCGCCCTGGCGCATCCGTGCGTGGCGCGGGCGCTGATCAGCCGCTGGCACGACGGGCTCGCGGCCGGGCGCCAGCCGACCGCGTTCAGCGATGGCTACGCCTCGGGCGGCGCCGCCGAGCGCGTGCCGCGCATCCGCGCCACGCTGGAGCGGGCCGCGGACCGGCTGGAGGCGCATGCGCGGATCGGCTCGCGGACCGCGGCGGACCGCGCAGAGAAGCGGCGCCTGCGCCTGCAGATGCGCGGCGCCCTCGACCGTGCCGAGCTGCGACCCGACTCGATCGAGCTGGCCATGGCCGAGGCGCGCGAGGACCTGG
>JAJDAJ010000089.1 GCA_029261925.1 Deltaproteobacteria bacterium
CCGCACCTCCGCAATACGAGCTGCCTCGCTGCCCGCCTGGCTCAAGCACTACAATCACCAGCGACCCCACCGGGCCCTCGCAAAGAAAACCCCGATGACCCGCCTCAGAGCCTCACGTCAGTGATCTGTTGAGGTCCCACAACTAGCGGCTGCTGGCGGGCCCCGCGCGGCAGCTCAGAGCCTGCGCGGATCGACCACGGTGCGGATCGGACTCGCCGGATCGCGCATCGCCTCCAGCGCCCCGGCCACCCGTCCCAGTCCGATGCCCGGGCCGAGCCAGGGCGTCACGTCGATCTCGCCCTCGCCCAGGGCGCGGTGCGCGGCCGCGAAGTCCTCCGGCGCGGGACCGCCGCCGAACTGCACGACCAGACCCTTGGTGTGGGCGACCGGCGTGAAGACGCGATCGGTCTCCAGACACCAGCCGGCCACCATGATGCGCGCGCCCGGCGCCGCCCGGCGCATCACGCCGTCGAGCACCCCGGGCACGCCGACGCACTCGAAGATCACGCTGGGCTGCACGCTGGACCCCCGCTCGGCGGCGGGATCGATGGCGACGTCGGCGCCGCTGGCAAGCGCCAGCTCACGGCGCTCCGGCGAGAAGTCGGACGCCAGGATCCGCGCGGGCCGCGCGCCACGCAGCGCGGCGAGGACCGCGAGACCGATCGCGCCGCAGCCGACCACCAGCGCGACGTCGTCGTCGCGCACGCGCGCGGCGCGCACGTAGTACACGCCCACGGACACCGGCTCGGTCAGCGCGGCGCGGGCGTCGTCCAGCGCGTCGGGAACGGGGATGAGCAGCTCCTCGGACAGGCGCATGTACTCGCCGAAGCCACCGGGCAGGTCGTTGCACAGCCCCACGGCACCAGGGCGTCCGTCGCGCACCACGACGGGTGCGGAGGTCACGCGCGTGCCCGGCCGCAGCCGCCCGCGGGTCCCGGGGCCGTGCTCGACGACCTCGGCACAGTACTCGTGGCCCAGCACCACGGGGCGGCTCAGGTCCATGTCGAAGGGCCCGTCGGCCTCGCGCGACCAGCGCACCAGCTGCTCGCCGTGGTGCAGCACGTGCAGGTCCGAGGCGCAGAGCCCGCAGGCGCGGGTCCGGACCAGCACCTCGCCCGGGCCGGGCACGGGATCGTCGAGCTCCCCGATCCGGATGGCGCCCGACTGCATGATGGCCGCTCGCATGCTCCCCCCCTCCGCCGGCCGCGCCCCGGCACGGGCCCTGCGGCCCATGATGATACAGGCCCGCCCGCCAGGGCTTATGATGCGCGCATGGCCATCGATCTCGCTCCCTTCCTCGACCCCACCCGCTGCGCCGTCATCGTCTTCGAGTGTCAGGAGAACGTGATCGGCTCGGGTAGCCAGATCCCCGGGCTCCGGAAATCGGTCCGGGATGGCGGGATGCTCTCGAACATCGCGGGCCTGCTGACGCGGGCGCGGGCGCACGGCGCCCGCGTCTTCTACTGCACGGCCGGCGCACGCCACGGGGGCCTCGGCCGCTCGAGGACGCCGCTCAACGACCGCATGAGCCGCGAGGCCGCGCCCGCCGGCGACGTCAGCGACACGTCGGTCGTCAAGGAGATCGCCCCGGAGCCCGGCGACGTGCTGATCCACCGCGGACACGGCATGTCGGGCTTCTACCGCACCGAGCTCGATCCCTGCCTGCGCGACCTGGGCGTGAGCACCGTCATCGTCACGGGGGTGTCGATCAACATCGGCGTGCTCGGCACGACGCTCGAGGCCGTGAACCACGGCTACCGCACGATCGTCGCCGCGGACTGCGTCGCCGGTGACCCGCCCGAGTACGGCGAGATGGTGCTGCGCTACAGCATCCGCAACCTGGCCTACCTGTCGAGCTCGGAGGAGATCGCGCGCATCTGGGAAGCGGCGGCGCGCTGACGCGCCCGCTCAGCGGGGCGGCAGGTCGAGGATGCGGGCGGCCTCGGCGCAGCTCGCCACGGGCCGACCGACCTCCCGCGCCAGGGCGACCGCGCGCTCGACCAGCTCCACGTTGGAGGGTCGCGTGTCGCCCGCCCAGTCCTCGAGCCCGAGGCGCAGGTGGCCGCCGCGCTCGAGCGCGTGCCGCGCCACGCCGTGCTCGAAGACGTCACCCGAGACCACGCTCACCGCCCACGCGGCGGCGCTGCCCTCCAGCATGCGCAGGTACGCGTCGAGCGCCCAGGGTCGCGCCGGCAGGCCGCAGAGCAGATCGACGTGCGGGCCGCCCCGGTAGCTGCGCTCACCGCAGAGGGTCAGGCGCATGAACGTGCCCCGCGGCAGCCGCCCCGCACGCTCGTAGACCCGTGCGTGGCGCAGGAAGCCCGGCTCGAAGATCACCATGCTCGCCCCGATGCCCAGGCCCTCGCACTGCTGCGCCATGTAGCGGATCGCCCGCGGCGAGTTCGTGTACACGTGGTCGGTGTCGCGCGGCAGGCCGTCGTCCGCGGTCGCCACGATGTTCGCGGAGCCCGGCTCCATCAGACCGATCCGCAGCCCGCAGCGCTCGACCAGGAGCGGGATGTGGCCGACCCGCTCCTCGATCGGATTCCGGAACACCACGGTCGGGTAGACCAGCGCATCGGGGCGCGCGGCGAGGATCGGCTCGAAGTGCTCCAGGTACAGCGCCACGGCCCCGGGCACGTCCACGTCGACGCGCGGGGCGTGCGTGTGGATCACCGAGGCGCCCGCCGCCAGGCAGCGCAGTGCGTCGTCCACCAGCGCGGCCGAGGTGTGCGGCACCTCGGGGTTGTCCTCCGGCGAGGTCGCTCCGTTGAGCGCCGCCTCGATGATCACCGGGGTCCCGGACTCGCTGCCCGCCACGTCGCCTCCCGCTGCCGTCGCCCGGAGATCATACCGGCCCACAGCCGTGGCCCGCGGCGGCGTAGACTCCCGCCCATGAGACGGAACCATCCGGTCGCCGGGATCGTGGCGCTGCTGCTGGCCCTCGCAGCTCCCGCGCGAGCGGAGCTGGTCGAGCTGCGGATCGACGCGATCGAGCCCTTCGCGGGCGGCGTGGCCCACGGAGACGCCGGTCCCTACGAGCGCGTCAGCGGCGTGGCACGGGGCGAGCTCGATCCCGCAGATCCCCACAACGCCGGCATCGCCCTGCTCGACCGGGCGCCGCGCAACGCGCGCGGCCGGGTCGAGTACGAGGTCGACGTGTTCATGCTGAGGCCGGTCGGCGGCTCGAGCACGCTGCTCTACGACGTCACCAATCGGGGCTCGAAGGTCGCGCTGACCTTCTTCAGCGACGCCGCGCGCGGCGCGGGATCGAACGACCCGCGAGACGCCGCCGACGTGGGAGACGGCTTCCTGCTGCGGCGCGGATACGCCGTGGTCTGGAGCGGCTGGGATCCGACCGTCCCGGAGGGTCAGGGCCTGATGCGCGGCCGCTTCCCGCGCGTACCCGGACTGCGCGGGCCCGTGCGCGACGAGTGGGTCTTCGGCGTCTCGACCCCCGACGTGCCGGAGTCCGCGACGCTGAGCTACCCCGCGACGCGGCGCGAGGGCGCGCGCCTCACGGTCCGCCGCCGCGAGACCGACGCGCCGCGGGAGCTGCCGGCGGGGGCGTGGCGCTGGGTGGACGACCGCCACGTCGCACTCGTGGGTGCGCGCTTCGAGCCCGCGCTGATCTACGAGCTGCGCTACGAGGCGGCCGACCCGCCGGTGCTGGGGATCGGGTTCGCCGCCGTGCGCGACCTGGTCTCGCACCTGCGCCACGAACCGGGCGCCGGGGGTCCGTTCGAGCGGAGCCTGGCAGTGGGCGTCTCGCAGAGCGGGCGCTTCCTGCGTCACTTCCTCGAGCTGGGCATGAACCGCGACGAGCGCGATCGCCGCGTCTTCGACGGCATGCTGCCGTACATCGCCGGCAGCGGGAAGGTCTTCGCCAATCACGCCTTCGGCCAGCCAGGCCGCTCGGCGGGCGGCCACATCGCGCGCCTGTTCCCGGAGAGCTGGTTCCCGTTCGCCCACGCGCGCACGGCGGACCCGCACGGCGGGGGCGAGCGCGGCCTGCTGCGCGGCGACGATACGGATCCCCTGATCATCGAGGCCAACAGCTCGACGGAGTACTGGCACAAGGGCGCCTCGCTGGGGCACACCGATCCCGCGGGAGCCCGCGACCTCGCCGAGCCGCCCGGTGTGCGGCTCTTCCTGATCTCGGGGACCGAGCACGCCGGCGGCGCCCTGCCGCGCGCGCACACCTGCGCGCACCCGACCAACCCCGTGCGCCCGGGTCCGGCGCTGAGGGCGCTGCTCGTCGCGCTCGAGGCCTGGGTCGCCCGCGGCACCCCGCCCCCGGCCAGCCGGGTGCCGCGGATCGCCGACGCGACGCTGGTCCGCTTCGAGGACCTGTCGTTCCCGTCCATCCCCGGCGCCGCGCGACCGCCCGCGCCCAACGCGCTCCGCGTCCCGCCGGACTGGATCGATCCCGCGAGCGGAGCCGGTCCGACCTACCCGGTGCTCGTGCCGGCGGTCGACGGCGACGGCAACGAGATCGCCGGGCTGCGGCTGCCGCCGGTGGCCGTACCACTCGCGACGTACAGCGGCTGGAATGCCTTCGAGCCACCCCACCCGGTCGGGGACCTCTGCGGGCGCAGCGGCAGCGCCCTGCCCTTCCCGCGCGACGCGGCGGTGCGCGACGCGGCCGGCGACCCGCGCGCGGCGATCCGGGAGCGCTACCCGACCCATGCGGACTACGTGGAGCGGGTTCGCGCGGCGAGCCGCGCGCTCGTGGACGCCCGCCTGCTGCTTCCGGACGACGCCGCGGCCTACCTGCGCGCCGCGAGTGCCGACGACGCGGCCTGGAGGTAGCCCCCAGATGCGGGCCCCACCTTCCGATGTTCCCCGGCAAGCGGAGGAACGACGGATGCGCTGGCAACTCTGTCTGGTGGTGGTGATCGGCGTCGCGGGTTGCGCGCAGGAGTACGGACCCGGGCACGTCGAGGATCTGCTCCGCAGGGCCGCGGACGGAGCGCGGGCGCAGCACGCGCGGGGAAACGCGGCCGAGGCAGCCGAGCTGGCCGCGGCGGTCGAGCGCATCGACCCGGACTTCGCCGACCTGGAGCCGCTGGCCGCCGGCGCCCGCGCCTGGGCGCCCTCGCTGGCCGGCGTCAGCCGCGCGCGCCGGGTGGAGGTCCAGCGTCCCGCCGCGCAGCGTGTGCTCCTGTACGTGCCCGACCGGCTGCTCGACCTGCTCGATGTGATCTCGTTCGACGCACACGTGGGACCCGGGATCTTCGTCGACGCACACGGCACGCACGCGCTGCAGGCCAGCGCCGGCGCGCGCTCGGCAGTGGGCGCGGGCCTGAGCCGGGGACGCATGCTGGGCGTGCACGCGCGCCAGGAGACGGGCGTGGCGGTGCTCGCCATGGGTGCACGAACCGGCGGCATCGCGGTGGCGGGCACGGCCGGCGCCCGCGCGCACCAGGCATCGGTGGCGGGCATCCACGATCCCTACGACGGCTACTACCAGGAGCACGCGGACTACTGGAGCGTGGGCGCCTCCGCGACCGTGCTGCTGGCGGGAGGCGGCGCCGAGCTGCACCCGGTGCAGCTGCTCGACTTCCTGGCCGGCTGGATCGGGCTGGACCCGCTCGACGACGACCTGGCCCACACCCGGGGCCTGCGACTCGGCCGCGACGAGCGCGAGCTGCTCGCCGATCTGGCCCGGGTCGAGCAGCACGACGCGAGCCTCGAGGGCTACCGCGAGGCCCGCGAGTCCGCCGCCCCGCAGTCCACAGCGACTCCGCTCCCCCGGCGGTCGGACCCCGTGCCCGCGAGCCCCGCCCCCGAGCCCTGAGCGCCGGCTAGCCGGCGTCCGGCTCCGCGGGCGAGCCCGGCTGCACCTCGAGCGTGTCAACCCAGACGTCGGGCGGGCTCTCGATCACGTGCAGGATCGCGCGCGAGATGGCCTCGGCGGGCAGCATCACCCCCTTGAGGCGACCGTCGCGCAGCCCGAAGTGGCGCCAGTAGTCACCGAGCGCGGGCATCGCCGCGGGATCCCAGGCAGCTCCGAACTCGCTGAAGGTCGGACCCAGGCGCAGCTTGGTGACGCGGATGCCCGTGCCCTCGAGCTCCAGGGCGAGCCCGCTGGCCAGGTTCTCGATCCCGGCCTTCGACGCGCCGTAGAGCAGCTGCTGAGGGCGCGGATGCCGCACCGCGTCGCTGGTCACGAAGATCACGTCGCCCGGCGCTCCCTGCTCCCGCAGCGGCTGGAGCGCGCGCCGCGTCACGAGGATGGGCCCGAGGAAGTTGGTGGCGACCTCGCTCTGCAGCCCGTCGAGCGGGTACTCGTGCAGGAGCGAGGGGCGCGAGCCGCCGGCGTTGTTGATCACGACGTCGGCCACGCCCAGCGACTTCTCACATCCGGCGAAGAACCGCTCCACCGAGGCCGGGTCCGAGACGTCGAGCGAGCCGGCCCAGACGCGCGCGCCCAGGGCACGGGCCTGCCCGGCGACCTCCTCGAGGCGGTCGGTGCGCCGCGCACCGAGCGCGACGGCATGCCCCGCACCGGCGAGACCCAGCGCGACCGCCGCACCGATCCCGGCCGAGGCCCCCGTCACCACCGCGATCCTGCTGCTGCGTGGGCGTGTCACGCGCGCATCATACGGGAGCCGAAAAAAAGGGGCGGGGAGCATGCGCTCCCCGCCCCCGTATCATCGCGTCGGCAGTCCTAGTAGCGGTCGCGCCGCCCGCCGCCGCCGCCACCGCCACCGCCACCGCCACCGCCACCACCGCGGCGGTCCTGGGCCTCGTTCACGCGCAGGCTGCGCCCCCCGAGGTCCGAGCCGTCCAGGGCGCGCATGGCGTCCTCGGCGGCATTGGCGTCTCCCATCTCGACGAAGCCGAACCCGCGGGGTCGGCCCGTGTCGCGATCGGTGATCACAGCCACCGATTCGACCTCACCGTGGCGAGCGAACACGTCGCGCAGCTCGTCCTCGGTGACGGAGAAGGGAAGGTTTCCGACATAAAGCTTCTTGCTCAACTGACATTCCTCGCCCCGCATCCTCAACAGGCTGCGAGGCACGCGCGCCGGGCTCGGTACCGGCCTTTCCGGCTGGAGTCCCGCGCCATCTTGCCGCTCGCAGGGCCGGACAGCGTCCGGACACGCGGGCGGGAGGGGCGGACTCGAAGGGGAAAACAGGTCGGCACCAGGGCCGGGGTCTGCGAGCCGATCGGACGGCCTCTCGGGCGAGAGCCTAGCGCAGGCCCCGACCGGCGCCAGCGGCGCCAGCGGCGCCGGGGCCGGGCTCGCCCGGCGGGGCGTGCGGAGCCGTTCGGGGCCGTGCCGGGCCGTTCAGGGCCGCTCAGGGCAGTGCACGCAGGTTGACCGGAACGCCGCTCATCCGCGGCATGGCGTTGATCGCCTCCCGCTGCTCCAGGCTGAGCAGCAGGTTGACCGCGACACCGCGCTCGGCCCCGTCCTCGTCGTCTGGCAGTCCCCCGAAGCCATGAGGGACCGAGACCACACCACTACGGAGGGTGGGATCGGCCGCCGCGCGGGCCCGGATCGCGCCGTGCGGGGACTCGATCAGCACGCCGTCGCCGTCGCGCAGCCCCTCGGCCTTCATGTCGTCGGGGTTCATGTAGGCCGGGTTCGACGGCAGGCGCCGGCGGATCGACGGCAGGTTCAGCCCCGCCGAGTTCACGGCGTCGCGCAGCCGTCGCACGGCGAGCCGGTAGCGGAAGCTGCGACCGTCCACCTCGACGCCCTCGATGCCCGGCACCCGGGAGGCGACGTCCCGCAGCTCGGCGGCGACGTCGGCAGGGAGCAGGCTGAAGCGGTGCGGGCTGGCCGGGTCGCCGGGCTCGACGTACTGCGGCTCCCCATCCATGCGCAGGCCGCGCTCCGCGGCGCGCAGCGCGTCGAAATCCACGGGGGCGTGCCGGGCGGCGATCGCCAGCAGCTCGTCGGTGGTCGGCGGCGTCTCCATGTCGAGCGGCACGCCGAAGTGCTCCAGGCGCAGGCCCAGGCGTCGGGACAGCTCCCAGAAGTAGACGTGGTCGTCGCGGACCTCGGCACCGCCGGGCGGCCGCGCGACCGGGGGCGTGTAGCGCGTGTACGGCTCCGGCGTGATCAGGCTCTCGTAGACGAACAGCGGCAGGTCCGCCCGCTCGTACTGCAGCGTGGGCGGGAGGATGTAGTCCGAGAGCCGCGCCGTCACGGTCATGAAGGGCTCGATCGTGACCAGGAGATCCAGGGCCTCGAACGCCCGCACCACCTTGCGCTGGTCGGGGATCGCCGACACCGGATTCCCGCCGTGCACCAGGAGCGCCTTCACCTGGCCGGGTCCGGGCTCGAGAATCTCGTCGGCCAGCGTGCCCGTCGGCAGCTCCCCGTCGAGCAGCCCGAAGTCGCCCAGCCGGCTGCGGTAGCCACGCTCCCACCAGCGTGGGGCCGGCACCACCTGGGCCCGGCGCGGCCGGCGCGCGGCGATCGCGCCGGGATTGTCGAGGCGCTCGCCCTCGCGCAGGAAGCGCCCGCAGATCACGTTGAGGCACTCGATCAGGTGCTCGGCAAGGTTGCCGTGCGGCGACATGTCGGGCCCGGTCGAGCCGGCCGCGGCGCCGCGACTGCAGCGGTGCGCGAAGAGCTCAGCGACCTCGACCAGCTTCTCCTCGGGCACGCGCGCCCGCGCCGCGACGTGCGCCGGCGTGAACGCGGCCACGGCCTCGCGCAGCGCCTCGACGTGGTCGGCGTGGCGCTCGCAGAACTCGCGATCGTGCCAGCCGCGCTCCAGGATCACGTGGATCAGGCCGGCCAGGATCGCGCAGTCCTCGCCGGGCAGGGGCTGCAGGAAGACGTCGGCGGCACGCGCGGTCTCGGTGCGGCGCGGATCGATGACGATGAGCTTCATGCCCCGCGCCCGGGCCTCGCGCAGACGCTTCGCCGGATTGCGCAGGTCGAAGCCGCCGGTCGAGACCGAGACCAGGGGGTTGCCACCGACGATCAGGAAGACGTCGCCGCGGTGGAACGGCACGCGGCCCGGGGGCCAGATGCCGATGCGCCCGGCCGCGACGGCCTTGGACGACTGGTCGATCGTCACCGAGGAGAACGCCTTGGGCGAGCCCAGCGCCGCCAGGAAGGCGTTGAGCATCATCACCGACGAGCCGGTGAAGAAGGCCCCGCCGCCCTTGTAGCCGGCGATGGCCTCGGGACCGTCGGAGGCGCGGATGCGGTCCAGCCGCGCGGCGATCTCGTCGAGCGCCTGCCCGGCAGCGATCCGCTCGAACGAGCCGTCGGGGCGGCGCCGCAGCGGGTGCAGGATGCGCTCGGGGCTGTTGTGGCCCTCGGTGGCCTTCAGGCCCTTGAAGCAGGCGTAGCCCAGGGTCTGGGGGTCGTCGTGATCCCCACGGATCTCGACGAGCCGCTCGTCGGCGTCCACCGTGACCACGACCCCGCAGTGCCCCATGCACTGGCGACAGAACGAAAGCCTCTGGCGCGTGGCCGGCTCCATGGCGCGCAGTATATGGCGCACGCCCGGGCGCCGCGATCCCGGCGCGCCGGACGCCGGCCTTAGATGGTGCTGGCGCCGCGCAGCTCGCGCAGCCGGGCGCCGTCCAGCCCGAGCACCCCGCCGAGGACCTCGTCGGTGTCCGCGCCGGCCTCGGGCGCGGGCGCCGCCGCGAAGCGCTGGCCGCGCACGAGCATCGGCGGGCCCATGCTGCGCAGCTTGCCCGCGACGGGATGCTCCTGCTCGAACACCATCCCGCGCGAGGCGAAGTGCGGATCGTCCGCGAGCTCGCCGGGCTCGTTGACCGGGCCGCCGGGCACGTCGTGCTCGACGAAGAAGCGCACCCACTCGGCGCGGGTGCGGGTCGCGAAGATCGCCGCCAGGATCGTCCGGAGCTCCTCGTCCCCCCGCGCATGCTCCGAGGTCTGCCGGTTCGGCGAGCGCTCGATCAGCTCGGGGCGTCCGATGCCCTCGCAGAAGCGGACCCAGAACTTGCGCTCGCTGGCCTGGAAGATCACGTGGTGGCCGTCGCCGCAGCGGTAGTACTGGTAGCGCACCGATTCGCGCATCCCGACGTAACGGGTCTCGACGTCGTTCATGGCCGCGTCGATCTGCGTGGCCTGCCAGCCCGCGGAGCAGTCCATCTGCGCGACCTCGAGGTAGCGGCCCTCGCCCGTGCGCTGCGCGCGGACGAGCGCCGCGGCCACACCCAGCGCGGCCTGGAGCGCGCCCGCGATGATGCCGACCTGGGTCGTCTGCGGCACGTAGGGCGATCCGTCCTCGCGGAACGCGGGCGGTGCCAGACCAGCGTAGGCGTCGTAGGCCAGACCGTGCGTGGCCAGGTCGCGGTACGGGCCCGACTGGCCGGTGCCGTTGAGGGAGCAGTACACGATCGCGGGATTGGCCGCGCTCACGCGCTCCCATCCGACGCCGTAGCGCTCGAGCGTGCCCGCGCGCAGCCCGTCCACGACGACGTGCGAGTGGCGTGCGAGCTCCAGGAAGAGCTCGCTACCGGCGTCCTGCTTGAGATCCAGGAACACGCTCTTCTTGCCGCGGTTCCAGCGCAGGTGCATCAGGCTGCGCCCGCCGATGTGGCTCCCGCCGACGGAGCGCACGTAGTCCCCGTGCGGCGGCGACTCGACCTTGATCACCTCGGCGCCCAGGTCGGCGAGGTGCATGCCCAGCGAGTCCGGCGAGAGCAGCGCGACCTCGAGCACGCGGATGCCCTCGAGCAGGTCGAACGGTCGGGCGTCCGCTGCCGGCATCAGGCGCTCAGCAGGCCGCGGGTGTTGTCTCGCATGATCATCCGCACCTGGTCGCCGGGCAGCCCCTCGAGCGATTCCGCGAAGGCCGACGGCGGCATCACGCATTCCTGGTGCGGGAAGTCCGAGCCGAAGAGCACCTGCGAGGCACCGAGCGCGCCGACCAGCTCGCCGATGTTCTCGGTGTGGAACGGCGACACGAAGACGTGCCGGCGGAAGATCAGGCTCGGCTTCTCGGTGATGCGACCGCCGATCCAGGGGCCGTTGCGGCCCATGCCGCCCATCTTGTCCATGGCCTTGAGCAGGTACGAGACCCAGATCGAGCCGTTCTCCACGCTGGCCAGCTTCAGCCGCGGGTAGCGCCCGAAGAGGTTCCCGAAGATCAGCGCCGAGATCGTGTCCATGATCGGTCGGTCGCCGTAGAAGTTCGTCCACTGGAAGGCGGACTGCAGGTGCGAGGCCGGGTTCGCCTGCTCGCCCCAGTGCACCGACATCATCTCGTTGTAGCCGGACTCGGAGATGTGGAACGTCACCAGCAGTCCGGCCTCGTCGGCACGCGCCCAGAAGGGATCGAAGTGCGGGTCCGCCGGATTGCGCCCCCCCGCCGGGCCCGGGCGCAGGTGAATCGCCCGGGCGCCGCGCGCCAGCGCCCAGTCCAGGTCCTCGACCGCCCGATCGACGTCGAGCAGCGACATCAGTGGCGGCGCGAAGATGCGATCGCGGTACGCGAAGCCCCACTCCTCGTCGAGCCAGCGGTTGAACGAGCGCAGGTTCGCGTAGGTCTGCTCGGCGTCGTCCTTCATGAAGTGCTCCATGCAGACGCCGAACGTGGGAAAGATCATGATCGCCTCGAGGCCCTGCTCGTCCATGACCTTGAGCCGCGCGTCGCGGCTGAGGTACTGGGGCTGGATCGCCTCGCGCAGGTCGGCCTCGTCGAGCCGGCCGAAGTTGCGCAGCATCTCGCGCAGCATGCCCGGCTTGACCGTCGTGTCGAAGCCGCGATGCGGCAGGAACGTGAAGGGCCGGTCCCCCACCATCACCCGGTCCTTGCCCTCGTCGTCCTTCACGACGTGGATCGCCAGGTCGCGATGGCGCGGCTCCATGTGACGCGTGAAGGCGTCGCGCGGCTCGTAGTAGTGGTTGTCCGCGTCCCAGAGGTCGTATGCCAGGGGCTCCACGTCCGGCCCTCCTCGCGCACCCGCGCGCCGGTTCACCGGTCATCATGGTCCGGAGGGAGCATGCGTGTCCAGCCGTCGCCGCCCTGAACCCCGTGTGGCCGCCACGGTACGATGCGGCCATGTCAGCCGAGCCGGCCCCGGCCGCGTCGAGCACCGAGACGGCAGATCGCGTTCCGGCCCGGATCAAGGTCTTCTACGCGGCGCCGTACATCGCGGAGCTGGCCGTCGGCCTGCCGATCTACATCTGGCTGCCGAAGTTCTACGCCGACCACCTGCTCGTCCCGCTGGGCCTGATGGCCATGGCGATCGCGGTCGCGCGCGCGACCGACGCCATCACCGACCCCCTGATGGGCTGGATCTCGGACCGCACGCGGACCCGCTGGGGCCGGCGCCGCCCCTACATCCTCGTCGGCGGCCTGATGGCGCCGGTCTTCTACGTGATGCTCTTCTCGCCCCCGGAGTCGCTCTCCCCGACGGAGGGGGCACTCTGGTTCGCCGCAGGCTTCACGTCGCTCTTCCTGTTCGCCACGATCAACGGCGTCCCGATGCAGGCGCTCGGCGTCGAGCTGACCAGCGACTACCACGAGCGCGCGCGCCTGTTCGGGGTGCGCGCGGCGTTCATCATGGGCGGCACGCTCGCGGGCGCCTCCCTGCCCTGGCTGGTCGACGGCGGCCTCGGGCTGCCGGTGCGCGAGGCCATGCCGCTGGTGGCGATCGGCGTGGCCGCGGTCATCTGGACGCTGAAGATCCTGCTGGTCACGCAGGTCCGCGAGCGGCCGGAGCTCTCGACCGGGAGCCACCCGCCGCTGGTGCCCGGCGTGCGGCAGGCCTTCCGCAACCGCCCGTTCCGGCAGCTCCTGTTCGCCTACCTGGTCGCGACGCTCTCCCACGGCATGGCCTCGGTGCTGCTGCCCTTCTTCATCGAGCACGTGCTCCACGAGCCCGACGCCTCGCGCCTGCTGAGCCTGTCGCTGGGCACCGGATTCCTGGTGGCGATCGCATCACTGCCCCTGGTGATCCGGGCGAGCCGCCGCTTCGGCAAGCTCCAGGTCTGGCGCGCCGCGCTGGTGCTGGCGTCGGCCACCGACATCGCCAAGTGGTTCCTCGCGCCGGGCGACGGGATGTGGCTGGTGGTCCTCTACGGGGTGCGCGGCGTCGCCCTGGCAGCGATGCAGGCGCTGCCCGCGGCGATCTTCGCGGACGCCATCGACTACGACGAGCTCTACAGCGGCAGGCGCCGGGAGGCCCAGTACTCGGCGTTCTGGCACATCGTCCCGAAATTCGTCGCGGTGCCCGGCGCGGCCATCCCGCTCGCCGTGATGGGCACGTTCGGCTACGTCTCGGGCCAGACCGAGCAGTCGCCCGAGGTGGTCCTCGGGCTGCGCGCCATCATGGTCGTGCCCTCGTTCCTCGCCCACTTCGCCGGCGCGATGATGACGCTGGGCTATCCGCTCTCGTCAGCCGTGCATGGCCGGCTCCTGCATGCGCTCCGCCTGCGCCGCGCGGGCGAGTCCACGACCGACCCGATCACCGGACAGCGCCTCTCCGCGACCTCGAGCGCCGACCCCGGTGCAGACCTGGCCTGGCTCGATGCGCTGTCGCTGCGCGAGCTGCGCCGGGCTCTCGACGGCGCTGCCCGCTCCCTGCCGGCACGCGTGATGCTGCGAATCTCCGGGGCCGCGGCCCTGACCACGCTGGGCGCGGCGATCGCGATCGTCTCGGCCGGCGACCTGGCCCGGAAGCCGGGCATCGCGGCGGTCGGCGGCATCCTGCTCGTGGGCGTGGGGCTGACCGCGACCCTGTACCACGCGGCGCGGCTGCGACCGGCCCGGCGCGTCGCCGCCGGCGAGGTCAAGCCCGCGAGCCTGGCCCGCCACATCGAGCAGATCGAGCTGCGCCGCGCGGCAGAGCGCGCCTCGCGCGCGGCCCAGCAGGCTGCTAGAAGCGGAAGGTCCAGCCCAGCTTCGAGGTGATCTGCGAGGTCTCGCTGCGCAGGTGCGAGCCGTCCACGGAGTAGCCGTGGTTCCAGACCAGGAAGACCTCGTTGCCCGGGTCGAGGATCCAGCGGATGCGGCTGTTGAGGCTCACCGCGTCGCTCACGTTGTCGTACTGGGTGATCGTGTTCCAGGACAGCTGCGGGCTGAACTGCACGTTCAGCCTCAGCCGACCCAGCCGCGTCGTGAAGTCGCCCTCGGGCAGGCGGATGTCGTTCTGCTGGTAGTCGAGGATCCAGTTGAAGTGGGTACCCAGGAACCACTTCAGCACGGCGCGCAGCTCGAAGCGACGACCCGAGAAGAACTGGCCCCAGCCGAGCGTCAGCGTGCCGTTGACGGCGCGCGAGCGCGAGGCCTCCAGGTCGAGCTCCGCGCGATCGAAGCGGTAGCGATCCACGGGCAGCGTCACGCCCTCGGCGATCTCGAAGGGCACCAGCAGGCGCTCCTCCCGGGCGACCAGCCGCAGGGCCACGCCGTCTCCGAGGCGGTTCTCGAGACGCAGTGGCTCGAGGGCGAGCTCGACGCTCTCGACGCGGTTCGAGACGTCGGTGACCAGGCGTGCGTCGAGCTTCGCGTCGGCGCTGTGGACCCGGCCACCGGGCCGCCAGCGTCGCCGCAGGTCGGCGTCGTACTGGCGGATGCCCGTGCGATTCACGAAGCCCAGCGCGGGCTCGAAGTGCTCCTGGAGCTCCTGGGCCTCCACGCTCCAGTTCCAGGTGTCGTTGGGATACGCGATGCGCGCGCCGAACGAGGCCTCGCGATCGCTGCGGCCCTCGGACCAGGAGCGCATGCCCCAGAAGCCGCCCTCCAGGGTGCGCCGCCCGCGGAGCTTCGAGGTCCGGAAGTTCGCGTCGGCCCCGACCAGGCCCGCTCCCGCGTTCGAGTCCGGGTCGCCCAGCGTCCCGATCAGGCCGATGCTGGACTCCTCGAGCACGTTGAGCTGGAGGCGCGCGACGGACAGCTGGCGGGCATCGGCGTCCGGCAGCGGCTCCATGCGCACGCTGAGCAGGCCCACGTTCACGTCGCCGATGCGTCCGGTGACCTTCGCGCCGGCGTCGATATCCACCTCTGAGCCGTCGGGCGCCAGGCCGATGCGGCGCGAGAAGAACGGGATCCCGTTGCCCTCGTCGCGATTCGCGAAGGCGAAGATCCGCGCGTCCTGGAGGAAGAAGTCGCGCTGCTCCGGGAAGAACAGGCCAAAGCGCGTCAGGTTGACCTGGCGCTCGTCCACGGCGGCCTCGGAGAAGTCCGTGTTGAACGTCAGCGCCGCCGTGACCGACGGCGTGATCTTGTAGAACACGTCGAGGGCCGGGTCACCGTTGACGTTGCGCCGCTGGCCAGAGCGCAGGCGCCGGTGCCGCAGCGAGAACGAGGGCTTGACGTCGAGCCCCACGCCCTGGGCGATCCCCTCGAGCCCGGTGACGCGCGGCAGGTCGGCCGACGAGAAGATGTTCACGTTCCTCTGCCAGTTGTTGATCGTGCCCATCTCGTTGAGCCCGGTCACCGTGCGCATGACCTGGAATCCCCAGCTCGTGGCGCCGGGCTCGAAGCCGATGGTCTGGAAGGGCAGCGCCATCTCGACGACCCAGCCCTCCTCGTCGACCGACGTCTTCACGTGCCAGATGCCGTCCCACTCGGGCTTCCACGTGCTGCCCTCGATCAGGGCATCGACCTTGTTACCCAGCGGGTTGATCGCGAACTGGAAGGCGTTCCGCTCGTCGTTGAAGCTGTCGAAGCGCAGGCTCACGACGTCATCGCTCAGCATCGGCTCGTCCCGGACCATGGTGCGCGCGGTCAGCAGCCCGGGGTCCTCGAGGCAGCGGATGCCGATGTAGAGGTGGCTGCCGTCGTACAGGAAGCGCACCACCGTCTGCTGGGTCATCAGCTCGCCCTCGTCGGGCTCCCGCTGGCGCAGCCCGGTGATCGACGGAGCCTCGCTCCAGGCCGGCTCGTCGAGCCGGCCGTCGATCAGTGGCGGCACGTCGACCCGCAGCGCGCGGACCTGCGGCGGCGGTCCGGAGGGGCCGTCGGACTCCGCCGCGTCCGCCCGGAAACCCGCAGGCAGGGCCAGGGCGAGCGCCGCGCACACGCGCAGCAGGGAGGCCGCGCACTCTCCGGAAACCAGCGCCACGGCGGCGATTGTAGGCGCGCGCGGGGAGCCGGTGGTGGCGGGCCATCGGTCCCCGGGCGCTGCGGCGTGCCGGTCGGCGTGCGCCCCCGTCGCCGGGTCGCATGCTCCGCCGCGTCAGGAGCGGGCCACCTCGCGCAGGCAGCGCTGCTCGGGGTACGGAGCCCGTGTGCCGCGGCGGCGCCCGGGTACAATGCGGGCTGGCAACGACGCGAGGGAGCCGCCGTGGTCCGGACCCATCCATCCATCTGCCGCTTCTGCCACGCGGGCTGCCCGATCCTGGTGGACGTCGCGGACGGACGTCCCGTGCGCGTGGTCGGGGTCAAGGACGACCCCATGTACCACGGCTTCACCTGCGAGAAGGGCCGCCAGCTGCCCGAGCAGTGGGCCCACCCGGACCGCCTGCTGCAGAGCCGCAAGCGCATGCCCGACGGCAGCTACCGGCCGATCCCGAGCGCGCAGGCGATCGAGGAGATCGCCACGAAGGTGTCGGAGATCCTGGAGCGGCACGGCCCGCGCGCGGTGGCGACCTATACCGGCACCTACTCCGCGGCGCATCCCGCCACGCATCCGATGCTGACGGCGTGGATGGACGCGATCGGCTCGCCCATGCGCTTCACCTCGAACACCATCGACCAGCCGGGCAAGTCGGTCGCGCTGGCGCTCCACGGCACCTGGGGCGCGCCGCCCCACGGCTTCGCGGAAGCGGACACCCAGCTGCTGATCGGCGCCAACCCCGTCGTGGCGATCTCCGGCGGCCTGCCGACCGCGAACCCGGCCTGGCACCTCAAGCGCGCCCGCGATCGCGGCATGAAGCTGCTGGTGATCGACCCGCGCCGCACCGAGGTGGCGGCCGCGGCGCACATCCACCTGCAGCCCCGCCCCGGCGAGGACCCGGCGATCCTGGCGGCGGTGCTGCACGTGATCACGCGCGAGGGCCTGCACGACAAGGCATTCGTGGACGAGAACGTCGCGGGCTACGACGCGCTCTACCGGGCGCTCGAGCCCTTCACGCCCGGACTCGTCGCCCGCCGCGCGGACGTGCCGGTCGACGACCTCGTGCGGCTGGCACGCACCTTCGCGACCAGCGGTCGCGGCGTGGCCTGCGCCGGCACCGGACCGAGCATGGCGGGTCCGGGCAGCACGCTTTTCGAGTACCTGGTACTGGCACTCAACACCCTCGGCGGACGCTGGCTGCGCGCCGGCGAGCCGATGTGGAACCCGGGCGTGCTGCTGCCGCCGCTGTCCGCGAAGGCGCAGGCCACCCCGCCCTGGCAGGCCTACGGCTACGGAGAGAAGCTGCGCGTGCGCGACCTGGCCGACGCGGCCTGCGGGCTGTCGACCGCAGCGCTGGCCGACGAGATCCTGATGGAGGGCGAGGGGAAGGTTCGCGCGCTCTTCTCGGTCGGCGGCAACCCCGTGGCGGCGTGGCCCGACCAGAACAAGACCTGGGCCGCGATGCAGGCACTCGATCTGAACGTGACCATCGACATCAAGATGTCGGCGACCGCGAAGGTCGCGGACTACGTGATCGCGCCCACGCTGCCGCTCGAGGTACCGGGCACCACGCTGCTCAACGAGTCGCTCTTCTACTACGCCACGGGCTTCGGCTATCCCGAGCCCTACGGCAACTACACGCCGGCCATCGTGAGCCCGCCCGCGGGCTCCGACGTGGTCGAGGACTGGGAGCTGTTCTACGGGATGGCGCGCCAGATGGGCCTCGGGCTCGTGCTGCAGCCGGGGATCGGCGGCGTCGCCGACCTCGGTGGCGACGCCGGGATCCCGCTCGACATGCAGCGGCGCCCCGATGCCGACGAGCTGATCGAGCTGCTGATGCGCGACTCGCGCATCCCGCTCGACGAGGTCAAGCGCGAGCGAGGCGGCCGGATCCTGCCCGGCGAGCCGGTCCGCGTGGCGCCTCGCGATCCGGGCTGGACCGGGCGGCTCGACGTCGGCAACACCGAGATGATGCGCGAGCTGGACGCGCTGGCCACCCCGCAGGCGGTCGCCGCGCCCGCAGGCTACGACTTCCGCATGATCTGCCGGCGGGTCGTCGGCGCGCTGAACTCGTCGGGCCGCGATCTGCCGCGCATGCAGCGCAAGCCGTGGAACCCGGCCTTCATGCATCCCCGGGACCTCGAGGCGCTGGGCCTCGCGCCGGGCGACGTGGCCGAGATCCGCTCCGAGCACGGCTCGATCCTCGGCGTGGTGGAGGCCGACCGCAGCCTGCGCCGCGGCCTGGTGTCGATGAGCCACTCCTTCGGCGACGTGCCGGGCACCGGGAAGGACTTCCGCCGGGTCGGCAGCAATACCTCGCAGCTCACGCGCGTGGATGCCGACTACGACCGCTACACGGGCATGCCGCGCATGAGCAACGTGCCCGTGCGCGTGACGCCGTACGAGGGCTGAGGCCTTCGCCGCGCGCTGCCGCGAGGACCCCGGGGTCGGGACCCGGAGCGCTCAGCGGTACGCGGCGATCACCTCGCGGCCGAAGATCTCGAGCTTCTCGAGGTACTCCTCCACGCTGCGCGTGTGGCCGATGCTCGCCGAGGTGACGGTCGCACCGCCGCGCTGGTTGGCCTCGGCCGCGGCGAGCCAGGCGTCGCGGCCGTCGGGGATCACCGTCTCGCCGAGCACGCGCTGCGTGCCCTCCTCGCGCTGGACGATGGTCATGGGCATGACCACGTCGAAGGGCCGGCCGCGCTGACCGTAGCCCGGCTGGCGGCGCAGCGCCTCGAGCGCCGACGGCAGCTGCTCGGGCGTGATCTGCCAGGGCACCCAGCCGTCGCCGTGGCGGGCGGCGCGCGCCAGGGCGGCGGGACTGTTGCCCCCGACCCAGACCGGGACAGGCCGGGAGGGCCGCGGCTCGAAGACGATCCCGTCGAAGGCGGCGAAGCGGCCGGAGAACGCGGGCTCGTCCCGGGTCCAGAGCGTATCGATGGCCTCGAGGTACTCGTCGGTGATGGCCCCCCGCCGCGAGCGAGGGACCCCGAGCACCTCGAACTCGCGCTCGAGGTGACCGATCCCCACCCCGAGGATCACGCGCCCGCCCGACATCAGCTCGAGCGTGGAGATCTGCTTGGCCAGGATCAGCGGATCGCGGTAGGGCAGCACGAGCACGCTGTTGTACACGCGGATGCTCCGCGTGGCCCCGGCGAGGAAGGCGATCGCGGCCACGCCCTCGCACCAGCGCGCGCCCATGGCCTCGCGCATCTCCGACGACATCACGATGTGATCGGAGACGGCGAGGTAGGAGAAGCCGACCGCCTCTGCCCTGTGCGCGATCGCGACCATGTCCTCGCTGGTCGCCGCGGCCTCCCAGGGCTGGAGGCTCGGCGGGTAGAGGTTCATGCACGGGAAACCGAGCGCGAACTCCATGCTCCGCTCCCGTCGCGATCGCCGTCCGGCTCTCAGCCGGCCGCGCGGATCTCCGCGAGCAGCTCCTCGGCGTGGCTGGCGAGGTCCGCGCCCGAGCCCTCGACGTCGTAGCAGCGGTGGATGCGGCCCTGCGGGTCGATCAGGTAGCTGATGCGCCGCGGGATGCCGGCCTCCGCGTACTTCTCGCCGGGCTGGCGCACGGCGTCGTACGCGGCACCCGCCTTCTTGTCGGGATCGGAGAGCAGCCGGTAGGGGAAGCCCTCGGACTCGGCGAAGCCCTTCTGGTCGGCGACGCTGTCGAACGAGACCCCGAGGATCTCGGCGTTGGCGGCCGCGAAGTCGTCTGCGCTGTCACGGAACCCGTGACCCTGGACCGTTCAGCCGGGTGTGGACGCCTTGGGGTACCACCACATCACCACCCACTTGCCCGACAGGTCACCGAGGCGAACGGTGTTGCCCTCCTGGTCGGCCAGCGAGAAATCGGGAGCGGGGGTTCCGGGCTCGAGCATTCTGATCTCCTCGTCAAGGGTCTCGATTCCGTCCGGCTCAGTCGCCGGTCGGGTAGATCTCGCAGGCGGCCTTGTGCGCGCCGGTCACCACCAGCATGCGCCCGAGCGCGATGTACTGGCCGATCATCACGCAGAGCTCGACGATCTCGGCCTCGTCGAAGTGCTCGCGCAGCTCGGCCTTGAAGGCAGCGTCGACCAGGCGGTGGTCCACCGCGAGCTTCTCGGCGAAGCGCACCGCCAGCGCCTCGCGGGGCTCGAGCTGGCGCTCCGCCTCGGAGCGGTGGATCTGCGCGATCGTCGCCTCGTCCAGTCCCTGACGCGTCGCCGACGCGTACCGGGCGAAGCTTCAGGTGTCGCAGTCGTTGAGCGCCGCGATCTTCAGGCGCGCGAGCTCCTTGATCCGCGACGGCACCACGCCCTCCTGGTGTCCCGGACGGAAGAACGCGAAGTAGCTCCGGAAGAAGTCCGGCAGCAGCGCGGTCGGCTCCGCGGCACCGGCGGTCGCTGTGCTCTCGGGGGTCGCCTCGGGGGTCGCCATGCTGATCTCCTGCTCCGCGCCGATTATAGCGGCGCCGGGCGGACACTCACGGCCGGGCCCGGGTCGTGCCCCAGCCGTCCCAGTAGGTGACCTCCTCGGCCGGCCGCCGCGGGGGCGGGCCGAAGCGCCCCTCGGGCCAGCCCAGCGGGATCAGCGCCATGGTCTCGTTCCCCTCGGGGATACCGAGCAGCTCGCGGACCTGCTTCTCGCGGCCGCGGTGGGCCGTGGTCAGGACCGTTCCCAGCCCCAGGGCACGAGCCGCCAGCATCAGGTTCTGCAGCGCCGGATAGATGCAGGCGCCCGGCGGCGTGACCGAGGCGATGTCGGCCAGCCGCACGGTGGCGACGATCAGCACCGGCACCTCGGCGAGGCGCTCGATCAGGTAGCGGGCCGAGCTCTGCATGCGTGCGTCGGCAGGAGCGCCATCGGGCCGCGTGACGCTGGCGACGCCCTCGGCGTACAGATCCTGCAGTCCGCGCTTGAGCTCCGGATCGCGCACGACCACGAAGCGCCACGGCTGCCGGTTGCTTCCGTTGGGCGCGCAGATCGCGGCGTCGAGCAGCTTCCAGACCAGCGCCTCGTCCACGGGATCCGGCTTCAGCCGGCGCATCGCCTTCTGGGTGTGGATGGCCTCGAAGAGCTCCACGGCGGCCTCAGGACCAGCCCTTGGTGTGGGCCACCCAGTGGTAGATGAACAGCTCCCGGTGCTGGAAGCGCCACGCGCCGTCCACGCGACGGTACTCGTCCTCGTAGTGGCCCGCGCCCGTGCAGGGCTCGCCGCCCTGCGTGAAGCGGATCTCCACCGAGCAGAAGCCGCGCGCGCGATCGCCGTCCACCTCGATGATGTGGTTGTGGATGCAGGGCCGGAGCTGCAGCGCCCCCAGGTCGCTGTAGGCCTCGCGCAGCTCGGCGGTCCCGCGCGGCCTCACGTCGTCCTGCCCGGACCCGCCGGGGAAGTGCGTGCCGATGGACGCGTCGCCGGTGAAGAGCTCGAGCATGCCCTCGGTGTCCCCGCGAACCACCTGCCGGCAGTACTCGGCCGTGAGCTCCCGGATCGCGTCGCGGGACGCGACCTCGTCCAGGCGCCGCTCGACGCTGGACAGTCTCTGCTCGATGCTCGGCATGACGGCCTCCCCGTGCCGCCATGGTACTACGTGTGCGGCGCCCGCCGGGGCAGCCCGATCGCCTCAGCCGCGCGGCTCCACGCGCCAGTAGCGGAACGACGCGGCCCCCTCGCCGGGGCGCGGCGGCAGGTCGTACTTGGCCGCGTAGGCGCGCCCCACCCGCTCCAGCTCGGCCGGGTCCTCGAGCGGCACGAGCGTCGCGCGGTAGATCGAGCTCTCGATGCCCAGGCGCACGTCGGGATCGTCGTCCACCCAGCCGGGCCAGCGCTTGGTCTCGGGGCTGCGCGCACCCACGTACAGCCGCCCGTCCACGGAGGCGCACCAGATCGTCACGGAGTGGCGCAGCAGGTACGGCGTGCGCACCTCGATCGCGATCTCGGGATGCGCCCCGGTGAACGACCAGTCCGCGGGCGGCTCGGCCGGCTCGCCACGCAGCCAGAGCCCGGGCCGTCGATCCTCGGGATCGATGCATCCGCCCGCCGCGCTCAGCATCCCGATCAGCGCCAGTGCGACCCCGGATCGTGCCGTCATTCCCGGATCCCCCGTCTCGAGGCCAGCAGCATCGCCCGCCGTGCGTCGCCGCGCAACGCCGGCACGGCTCAGGTGATCGCGCCGGCCTTCTTGAAGGCCGCGATCTCCTCCCAGCTCAGGCCGAGCTCCAGCAGGGCCTCCTCGGTGTGCGCGCCCGCCTCCGGCGCGCGGCCCAGCGGGGGCACGCGCTCGTCGAACTGGGCCGGTCCCCCGACCAGCTCGAAGGCGACGCCGTCGGGCGACTCGACCGGCGCCATGTAGCCGTTGGCGCGCGTCTGCACGTCGTCGCGCATCTCGCGGACGCTCTGCATCGGCGCCCAGGGCGCGTCGAGCGTACTCAGGCGCTCGCACCACTGGGCGTACGTGCGGCTGGCGAAGATCTCATCGAGCAGCGTCGCGCAGGCGTCGGAGTTCTCGGCGCGCGCCGCCATGTCCGCGAAGCGCGGGTCGTCGACCAGCTCCGGGCGGTCCAGGTGTCGACAGAGGTCGGGCCAGTAGCGGTCGGGCTGCAGGAAGACCAGCGTGAGCCAGCGGCCATCCGAGGTGCGAAAGCTGCCGGTCAGCGGGTTGGTCCGCGGGCCGGCCAGCGCCGCGTGGGGGTCGTAGTCGGGATTGCCGCAGTAGACGACGTCGGAGGCCAGGACCCACATGGCGGTCGCGAGCAGGGACACGTCCACGATCGAGGGCTCGCCGGTGCGCTCACGCCGGTACAGCGCGCTGGCGATGCCGAAGCCCATGCTCAGCGCACTCGAGCGATCCCCGAAGGCGGGCCGCTGCCCGACCGGCGGCTCGGTGCCGGGGCGCGAGAGGGTGTGCGCCATGCCGCCGCGCGACCAGAATGCCGTCATGTCGTAGCAGGGGCGGTTGGCCTCGGGCCCGCGCACGCCGACGCCGTGCCCGCGTGCGTAGATCAGGCGGGGATTGCGCGCGCGCAGGTGCTTCACGTCCAGCCCGAGCCGGTCGAGGACCTCGGGCCGGTAGTTCGTCAGGAAGACGTCGGCGGACTCGACCAGCCGGTAGATCAGCTCGCGGCCCTCGGGCTTCTTGATGTCGATGCCGATGCTGCGCTTGCCGCGATTGTTCTGCTCCCAGGCCAGGTTCAGCGTGCGGTCGCCGCCGCCGAGCCCCTGGGTCACCAGGCCGCGCGAGGGGTCGCCGGTGGCGGGCGGCTCGACCTTGAGCACCTGTGCGCCCAGATCCGACAGCAGCGTGCCCGCGGCGGGCACGAAGACCCAGTGCGCGAGCTCCACCACCTTCACGCCCTCGAAGATCTCCTGCATCGACCCCTCCGTCGCCGGTCGACCCGGCGCGTCGATTATCGCAAGCCGGAGCCCCGGCCGGTCCACGGCGGGAGACACACCCGCCCGCGCCCAGGTTACGATGCGCCGCAACGCACGAGGAGAGACCGGCGCCATGCTCGACCCAGCGACCTACAAGGCCATCAAGATCGAGAAGCGCGACGACGGCATCGCGATCGCCACCCTCAACCGACCCGAGAAGCTCAACGCCATGGGCGGCTCGATGATGGTCGAGTACACGCGCTTGCCACTCGAGGTCGACTCCGACCCCGACGTCCGGGTGCTCGTGCTCACGGGCGCGGGCCGCGCCTTCTGCGCCGGCGGCGACTTCAGCCCCGAGCCGGGCTTCCAGAACCCCCAGTACGCCAACCGGATGCGCCTGTCGCGGATGGTCGTCGACAACATGCTCGACTCCGAGAAGCCGGTGATCGCCGCGGTCAACGGCCACGCGCTCGGCCTGGGCGCGACCGCCGCCCTGCTCTGCGACGTCGTGGTCGCGGCGCGTAGCGCCACCTTCGGAGACACGCACGTGCACATGGGCATGACGGCGGGCGACGGGGGCCAGCTGATCTGGCCGCTGCTGATCGGACCCGCGAAGGCCAAGTACTACCTGATGACCGGGGAGCGTTTCGACGCCGAGACCGCCGAGCGCATCGGCCTGATCAACTTCGTGGTCGACGACGACCAGCTCATGGACCGCGCGCTGGAGATCGCCGGCCGGCTCGCCAGCGGGCCGCTGTACGCGATCATGAGCTCGAAGATGGGGGTCAACAAGCTGCTCAAGCAGGCCTCCAACCTGATCATGCCGCTGACCCTCGCGCTGGAGGAGGTCTCGATGACGATGAACGACCACCGCGAGGCCGTCACCGCCTTCCAGGAGAAGCGGGAGCCGAAGTTCACCGGGACGTGAGCATGAGCGGCGAGGAGCTCGTTCGCGATCGCTCGGCGATCACGGGGATCGGCTACACGCCGATCAGCCGCCGCTCGGGAGTGGCGGTCGAGACGCTGGCGCTGCGCGCATCGCTCGCCGCGATCCGCGACGCCGGCCTGGAGCCGCGCGACATCGACGGGGTGGCGTCGTACGCCGCGGGCGACTCGGCCCCGGTGCGATCGGTCGCACAGGCCCTCGGCCTCGAGGCCTCGGGCTGGTACTGCGACGTGTTCGGCGGCGGCAGCTACTCCTGCGCCACCGTGGCCCAGGCCTCGATGGCGGTCGCCACCGGGCAGTGCCGGCACGTGCTCGTCTACCGCGCGCTGAACGGTCGCTCGGGCCGCCGGCTGGGCCGCTCCATGGGCGAGGATGCGGGCGAGGCCCCGCGCGTCGAGGGCGCCGCGCAGTTCACCCTGCCCTTCGGCCTGCTCGGGCCCGCGCACAGCTACGCCATGCTCGCGCGCCGGCACATGGTCGAGTACGGCACCACGACCGAGCACCTGGGTCACGTCGCGGTCAACATGCGCGCCAACGCGGCCCGGAACGAGCGCGCGATCATGCGCGATCCGATCACGCTCGAGGACCACCAGAAGTCGCGCTGGATCGCGGAGCCGTTCCGTCTGCTCGACTGCTGCCAGGAGACCGACGCTGCCTGCGCGCTCGTGATGAGCAGCGCCGACGCGGCGGGCGACGGGCCGCACTCGCCGGTGTACGTCAGCGGCTACGCGGTCGGCGGGCGCAGCGGGCCGGCGCTCGCGCTGGACAAGTACGACGACTTCACGACCTCGTTCGCCGCGCAGATCGCGCCGAAGCTCTACGCCCGCGCGGGCATCGAGGTCGGCGACATCGGGCTGGCGGCCCTGTACGACGCGTTCACGTACCTGATCATCGCCCAGCTCGAGGACTTCGGGTTCTGCGCCAAGGGCGAGGGAGGGCCCTTCGTCGCCAGCGGGGCGATCGCCCCCGACGGCGCCGTCCCCGTGGGCACGAACGGTGGCCTGCTGTCCGAGGGCTACGTGCACGGGCTCAACAACGTGCTCGAGGCCGTGACGCAGCTCCGCGGCGAGGCGGGCGAGCGCCAGGTACCCGGCGTCGAGGTCGCGCTGGCCTCGGGCTGGGGCGCCAACGTGGGCAGCGCGCTGGTCCTCCGGAGGTGAGCATGGCGTACACCCGGCCGCTGCCGCAGCCCGACGCGCAGACCCGGGGCTTCTGGGACGGCTGCCGCGCCGGCGAGCTGCGCGTGCTGCGCTGCGAGGACTGCGGGACCTGGATTCACGAGCCGGCACCGATCTGCCACGCCTGCCAGTCCGAGCGGCTCGACTGGCGGCCGGTGAGCGGCCAGGGCCAGGTCTACTCGTGGACCGTCGTGCACCACGCCCCCGGGCCCGGCTTCCAGGACGAGGTGCCGTACACGGTCGCCTGGATCGAGCTGGACGAGCAGCCGGGTCTGCGCATCCTGTCGAACGTCGTCGACCACCCGCCCGAGCAGGTCCACGCGGGCATGCGCGTGCGCGTGGCCTTCCGCGAGGCCACCGAGGACGTCCGACTACCGGTCTTCCGCCCCGCCTAGCTCCTCGCGCGCGGCTTCCCGGCTCGATTGACTCGGGCCAGTCTCCCGGCGCAGTCTTGCGCCGTGGACATCGACCTGAGCCCCGGAGAGCTCGAGTTCCGCCGCGAGTTCCGCGCGTGGCTCGAGCAGAACATCCCCCGCGACTGGAAGCCCGGCGAGCTGCGCGGCATGGGGCACTCCGACTCGCTCGAGCTGCGTCGCGACTTCGAGCGCAGCATGGGCCGCGACGGCTGGCTCGGCGTCGCCTGGCCCGTCGAGTACGGGGGCCGCGGCGCCACGCTGATGGAGCAGGTGATCTACCAGGAGGAGCTGGCGCGGGCGCAGGCGCCCGGACTCGCCGGCCACGTGGGCCTGCAGATGGTCGGCCCGATCCTGATGGAGGTCGGCACACCCGCACAGCGCGAGCGCTTCCTGCCGCCGATCCTGCGCGGGGAGGAGATCTGGTACCAGGGCTTCTCCGAGCCGAACGCGGGATCCGATCTGGCGGGTCTGCAGACGCGGGCCTTCCTCGACGGCGACGAGTGGGTGGTCACCGGGCAGAAAGTCTGGGGCGGCTTGGCCGAGTTTGCGGACTGGGGCGCGGTGCTGGTGCGCACCGACCCGGAGGTGCCCAAGCACAAGGGCATCTCCTTCATGGTCATCGACATGAAGTCGCCGGGCATCAAGGTCGGCTACATCCGCGAGATGAGCGGCGCGGCCAACATGAACGAGGTCTTCTTCGACCAGGTGCGCGTGCCGCGCGACAGCGTGATCGGCGCGGTGAACGACGGCTGGAACGCCGCGACGCGCCTTCTGACCTGGGAGCGCGGGGTCATCACCCTGTCGATCCTCGTGCACTACGAGATGTTCTGGGAGCGGCTTCGCGACTACGCGAACGCCACGAAGCGCGGGGGCCGGCGTCTCAGCGAGATCCCGCACCTCCGCGAGGGCCTCGCCCGCACGTACACGAACGTGCGCATGATGAAGACCGCGAACCTCCGCTGGCTCGCCCACTACCTGCGGGGCAAGCGCCCGGCCGAGGAGACCTCGTACATGAAGCTGTACTGGTCACAGGCCCACCAGTCGCTGGGCGACCTGGCGCTGGAGCTGGGCGGCGTCGACGCGCTCGAGATGCCGGGCTCGGACGTCGCGATCCACGGCGGCGAGTTCGCCGTGGAGTGGATGCAGTCGCGCGCGACCACGCTCCTCGGCGGAACCCAGGACATCCAGCGCAACATCATCGCCGAGCGCATCTTCGGTCTCCCCCGGGGCCAGTGATGCAGCGGGACGTGGAGCGGAACCGATGAATCTCGAGCTCAGCGACGAGCAGGAGCACCTCGGCGAGGGCCTGCGCGGCCTCCTCGACGGCTCCGGCGGCGTGCGGCGCGTACGCAGCCACGCCTACGAGGGAGACGGCTCCGATCCCGAGCTCTGGTCGCAGCTCGTCGAGAATGGCTGGAGCAGCGCCATGGTCCCCGAGAGTGCGGGCGGCCTCGGGCTCGGCTTCGAGGAGGCCGCGGTCATCGCGATCGAGAGCGGCCGCGACCTGCTGCACCTGCCGCTCTGCGAGACGCTGCTGGCGACGCGCGCAGCAGCGCGCACCTCCGGCCCGGCCGCGCAGGAGCTGCTCGAGGCGATCGCGGAGGGCGCGCGGATCACGATCGCCGCGGGCAGCGCGCTGAGCGGGCTGAACGACGCCGCGGACGACGGCGTGCGCGCCGGGGCCGACGGGCGGCTCGACGGACGACTGCGCAGCGTGGCCTTCGGCCCGCTCGCGGATCGCTGCCTGGTGGAGGCGCAGCGCGCCGACGGGACACGGGGCCTGTTCGTCGTCCATTGCGAGGCCGCCGGCGTGAGCTGGAGCGAGCGCGGCGCCATGGACCTGAGCGTGCGCCGCTACGACCTGGACCTGGAGGGCGCGCAGGCGGTCGCACTGATCGACGGCGACGCGAGCGCCGCGATCGAGGGACTGCTCGACGAGTGGCGCGTCTTGCTGGCGGCCCAGACCGAGGGCGCGTGCCGTCACATGGTCGAGCTGACGGCCGACTACGTCAAGAAGCGCGAGCAGTTCGGGCGACCGGTCGGCTCGAACCAGGCGATCAAGGTTCGCGTGGCGGAGATGGGCGCGGCGGTGGAGCGGATGCGCGCCGCGATCTACCTCGCCGCGCTGGCCGTGCAGGACGGGCATCCCGAGCGCGAGCTCGCGGTCGCCATGGCCAAGATCGAGAGCGCCACGCCGGGATCGTTCGTCGCGACCCAGGCGATCCACACGCACGGGGCGATCGGCTACACCTGGGAGCAGGACGTGCACCTGTTCGCGAAGCGCGTGAAGAGCAACGAGCTGCTGCTCGGTGCCGAGAGCGAGATGCTCGGGCGCGTCGCGGACGCCGTGCTCGAGGGCGGAGCCTGATGGGTTACGAGACGCTGATCGTCGAGAAGCGGGGCCACGTCGGCTGGCTGATCTTCAACCGGCCCGACCAGCTCAACGCCCTCAACGGGGCCATGGGACGCGAGTTGCCCCGGGCCTGGCGCGAGCTGGCCAGCGACGACGACGTGCGCGTCATCGTCAATACCGGCGCGGGGCGGGGCTTCCAGACCGGAATGGACGTCAAGGAGGTCGCCACCGCGCCGCAGAACATCCGGGGTCGCCATGACGCCGACCAGAAGAAGTCGGAGCGCGGGGGCGGCAGCACGGCGATCGACAACGGTGTATGGAAGCCGGTGATCTGCGCGATCAACGGGGTCTGCGCCGGCATGGGCTTTCACTTCGTGATGGGCGCCGACATCGTGATCGCGGCCAGCAGCGCCAGCTTCCTCGACCCGCACGTCTCCGTCGGCCAGGTCTCGGCGCTCGAGCCGATCGGCCTGATCCGCCGCATCCCCTTCGAGGCGGTCGCGCGAATGGTCTTCACGGGCAGCCACGAGCGTTTCGGGCCCGAGCGCGCGCTCCAGCTCGGGCTCATCAGCCAGATCGTCGACCCGCCGGAGAAGCTGCACGACGAGGCCCAGGCGCTCGCCGAGAAGATCGCCCGGAACTCACCCGCGGCCATGATCGCCAGCAAGAAGGCCATGTGGCGCTCGCTCGATCGCGGCCTGACCGAGTCGCTCGACATGGGGATGGAGCTGGTGTCGGGCCACTGGGGGCACCCGGACGACGCCGAGGGGCCGCGCGCCTTCGCCGAGAAGCGCGAGCCGCGCTGGGCGCCCCCCGGATCCGCGCTGGAGACCGAGTCATAAACCTCCTGGAACGCGCCGCCCACGAGCCCGATGCCCCCGCCGTCGACGACCTGACGCGCACGCGCAGCTGCGGCGAGCTGGTGGACCGAGCCTGGCGCATCGCCTCGCTCCTGAGCGACGAGCTGCACCTGGAGCCGGGGCAGCATGCCGCCATGCTCATGGGCAACCGCGTCGAGTTCGTCGACCTGATGTTCGGGGCGACGCTCGCCGGCGTGGACCTGGTGCCGATCAACTGGCACCTCACGCCGGCCGAGATGGCCTACATCGTCGGGGACGCCCAGTCCCGGGCACTCTTCGTCGATCCCGACCTGCTCGAGACCGCGCGGGCGATCGGCGCGGACTGCCCCATGGTGACCGCCGGGGAGGAGCTCGATGCGGCCCTGGAGGGCGCCTCGGACCGCACGCGACCGCTCGACGGGCGCGCCGGCGGCCCGATGCTCTACACCAGCGGCACCACCGGCCGGCCCAAGGGCGTGGTGCGCCCGGGCCAGCCGACGATCACCGAGTTCATCGGCATGATGGCCGAGGCCGCTCACATCCTCGGCATGGGCGGGGCCGGTCCGCACCTGGTGACCGGACCGCTGTACCACGGCTCGCCGTTCGGCTTCGCCTCGATGGAGATCAACATCGGCGCGTCGATCCTGATCATGCCGCAGTTCGACGCGTCGCAGACGCTGCGCCTGATCGAGGAGCGCGAGGTCCGCACCACGCACCTCGTCCCCGTGATGATGAGCCGTCTGCTGCGCCTGCCCGACGAGGAGCGCGCCGCCTTCGACCCGTCGCCGCTCCACTGCGTGCTGCACGGAGCCGCGCCGGTCTCGATCGAGCTGAAGAGGCGCATGATCGACTGGTGGGGACCCGTGCTCACCGAGTACTGGGGCTCGAGCGAGGGTGGCGCCTTCTGCGTGGCGACGAGCGAGGAGTGGCTGGAGCACCCGGGCACCGTCGGCCGGCCGATCGACCGCTACGAGGTCTTCGCGGCCGACGAGGAGGGCCGGCGCCTGGGCCCGGGAGAGGTCGGCCTGCTGTACTGCCGCAACAAGCTCGACGACGAGCCGTTTCGCTACTGGAACGCGCCCGAGAAGACCCGCGGCGCCTACCTCGGACCGGGCACGTTCACGAACTTCGACATGGGACACGTGGACGCCGAGGGCTACGTGTACCTGTCGGATCGGGCATCCGACATGATCATCTCGGGTGGCGTCAACATCTACCCCGCCGAGATCGAGGCCGTGCTGATCGAGCACCCCGCCGTCTCCGACGTGGCGGTCTTCGGGGTCCCGCACGACGAGTGGGGAGAGTCGGTCAAGGCGGCCGTCGAGCTGGCTCCCGGCGCGAGCCCGGGCCCGGAGCTCGAAAGCGAGATCCTGGGCTGGGCGCGGGAGCGCATCGCGGGCTACAAGCTGCCGCGCTCGATCGACTTCTCGACCGCGCTGCCGCGGCTGCCCACCGGCAAGCTGCGCAAGGCCGAGCTGCGAGAGCCGTACTGGAAGGACCGCGAGCGCCGCATCTGAGCATGCGGTCGGAAAGGCAGGTGAGAGGTGGGAGCGACGGAGTACGAGACGCTGCTGGTCGACGTCGCGGATCGGGTGGCCACGCTCACCCTGAACCGCCCCGAGCGACTCAACGCCTTCAACCGCGTGATGAGCCGCGAGTTCGCGCAGGCCGTGCGTGCGCTGGAGGCCGATGACGAGATACGCGCCATCGTGGTGACGGGCGCAGGGCGCGCGTTCTGCGCGGGGGTGGACGTCGAGAAGGGCCTGCCGGGGAGCGACGGGGAGCAGCCGGAGCACTGGCGCAGCCAGGACACCGCGGCCACGCTGCAGCCCTGGCGCCTGCGTACCCCGATCATCGCCGCGATCAACGGCGCCGCGGTGGGGCTCGGGCTCACCTACCCCATGCTCTGGGACATCCGCGTGGCCGCGGAGGACGCCAAGCTCGGCTTCGTCTTCAACCGGCGCGGCTTCCTGCCCGAGGGCAACTCGCTCTGGCTCCTGGGCCGCCTGGTGGGCGCATCGACGGCGCTGGAGCTGCTGCTCACCGCGCGCACCTTCAGCGGCCGCGAGGCCGCCGAGATGCACCTGGTGTCGCGCGCCGTGCCGACCGAGGAGGTCCTGCCCGCCGCGCTCGAGATCGCCCGGGACATCGCCGTGAACACCGCCCCGCTCTCCACCGCGCTGACCAAGCGGCTCTTCTGGTCCCAGCTCGAGTCGTCCGACCGGCTCGCCTCGCGCGCCGAGGAGCTGGACTTCGTGCGCTGGACCATGGAGCAGCCCGATTTTCGCGAGGGCATGACGGCCTTCCTCGAGAAGCGTCCGCCCCGCTGGACCTGCACGAGCGCCGACGACCTGCCGGCGGGACTGCGCTGACGCCGGAGGGGCCATGAAGGGAATCTGCGAGGACCGGGTGGTGATCGTGACCGGGGGGGCGCGCGGCATCGGGCGCGGGCACGCGCTCGAGTTCGCCCGCCAGGGCGCGCGCGTGGTGGTCAACGACTGGGGCGCCGAGGTGGACGGCTCCGGTGCCGCGTCGGGACCGGCGCACGAGGTGGTCGAGGAGATCCGCTCCGCCGGCGGCGAGGCGCTGGCCAACGGCGAGGACGTGGCCGACTGGCAGGGCGCGGGGCGGCTCGTGCAGGCCGCCATCGACGCCTTCGGCCAGCTCGACGTCGTGGTGAACAACGCCGGCATCCTGCGCGACCGCATGCTGATCAACATGCAGGAGGACGAGTGGGACGCGGTGGTCCGCGTCCACCTCAAGGGCACGGCCGCGGTCAGCCACTGGGCGGCGGTCCACTGGCGCGAGCGCTCCAAGGCGGGCCAGGCGAACGACGCCCGGATCATCAACACGAGCTCCGGGTCCGGGCTGTTCGGGAACGTCGGCCAGAGCAACTACGGCGCCGCCAAGGCCGGGATCGCGGCGTTCACGATCATCGCCGCACAGGAGCTCGAGCGCTACGGCGTCACGGTCAACGCGATCGCCCCCGCAGCCCGCACGCGGATGTCGCCGCAGGGCGGACGCATCCGCTCGGTCGAGATTCCCGAGGGTCAGTTCGACCCCTACGTGCCGGAGAACGTGGCGCCGCTGGTGGTCTGGCTCGGCAGCTCCGAGTCACGCGAGGTCAGCGGGCGCGTCTTCGGCGTGGCCGGCGGCGAGATCCACGTGGCCGAGGGCTGGCAGGTCGGCCCCCGGGTGGACAAGGGCGAGCGCTGGTCCCCCGACGAGGTCGGCGCCGCCGTCGCCGACCTGCTGTCGCGATCCCGGGGCAACACGCGGCTCTAGGGAGCGCCTGACCGGCTGCTAGCCCAGGTTGTAGAGCCCGACCGCGTTCCCGCAGGTCATCTTGTAGGTCTCGTCGGCGGGGATGCCGGCGAAGTGCAGCTCGACGTCCTTGCGCGACTCGGGGAAGGTGGTCTCCGAGTGCGGGTAGTCCGACGACCACATGATGTTGTCGACCCCGACCGAGTGGCGCAGCTCGACGCCCGCCTTGTCGTGCAGGAAAGTCGCGTAGACGTGCTCGTCCCAGTACTCGCTGGGCTGCTTCTTGAGCTCGGTCTTGGTCCAGTAGCGGTGCTTCTCGAAGGTCTTGTCCATGTATTCCTTGGCGAAGGGGAACCAGCCGATGTTGCTCTCGACCGAGACCAGCTTCACCGAGGGGTAGCGCTCGAAGATGCCGTTGAAGATGAGCAGCGACAGCGGCATGGCCATCGACAGCTTCGACATGATCATGTCGGTGAGGAACATCTCCGGGATGCCGCTCACCGGCCGGGCGCCCAGGTGCATGTGCAGGATGGTCCCGGTGTCCGCGATCGCGTCCCACATGGGCTTCCACTCGTCGCCGCAGTAGTGCCGCGAGAGATCGCCTCCCATCATGCCGCCCTTGTACTGGCCCTCGGCCGGCGGGAACGACGGGATGAGCACGCCCCTGAAGCCCTGCGCGACCGACTTGCGGACGGTGTCCGCGGCGCGCTCGGCGTCGAGCACGGGAATGTACGCCACGCCCAGGAGCCGGTCGGGCGCGTGGGAGCAGAAGTCGGCCAGCCACTGGTTGTAGGCGTGGAAGCTCGCCTCGTAGAGCTCGGCGCTGCGCGTCTCCAGCGGGCCCCCGCCGAAGATCACCTCGGCGTCGACGCCGTCGAGGTCGAGATCCTTGATCCGCGCCTCGGGATCGTGGCCGCCCGCCGCCATGTCCGTGAGCTTGCCGACGTGCTTGAAGTCCTTGGTGTCCTTGTGGCCGATGCCGCCCAGGGTCCCCAGGATCTTCCGGGTCCCCTCGAAGACCACGAAGTCGCCCTCGTCGGTCTTCTCGAAGACCGGGGCCTGATCCTTGAACTTCTCCGGCAGGTAGTCGCGCCAGAAGTCGGGCGGGGGGTTCACGTGGGAATCCCCGGAGATCAGCTTGTATTCCATCGTGGCGCCCCCTTTCCAGTCGGCCTGACCCAGAATATACCCGAGTCGCGCCGGCCGGGTGCGGCCCGGCCCGGTGGGAGCCTCTCGGGCGGCTGCGGAGGCTGGTAGACTGCCCGCGTCCCTTTCCCGAACCCTGCAGGAGGGCTTGCGATGGCCGACCTCGGCTACCCGACCTACGACGCCGACAACCACCTCTACGAGAAGGAGGAATGCTTCACGCGCCACCTCCCCAAGGAGATCGCGCGCGAGGCGATCGCGTGGGTCGAGGTGAAGGGCCGCAAGAAGCTGGCCGTCTGCGGAAAGATCACCGACTACATCCCCAACCCGACGTTCGAGGTGGTGGCCACCCCCGGCTCGCTGGTCCCCTGGCACCGCGGGATCAACCCCGACGGAAAGAGCATCCGCGAGATGTTCGCCGCCGGGGCCCTGGAGCCCTGCCGCCCCGAGTTCAAGGACCGCGACACCCGCCTGAGCGTGATGGACCAGCAGGGCATCCACGCCACGCTGATCCACGGCACGCTGGTCAACGCCATCGAGCACCGCATGAAGCAGCGCGCGGACCTGCTGCACGCCACGCTCCATGCGTACAACCAGTGGATGGAGGAGGACTGGGGCTTCCACCACCAGGAGCGGATCTTCGCGGTCCCCATGCTCAGCCTGGTGGACGTCGACCGCGCCTGCGAGGAGCTCGACTGGTGCCTCGAGCACGGCGCGCGCGCCGTCGCCATCCGTCCGGCGCCCGTCTACGGCCACCCGAGCCCGCGGTCCCCGGGCCGCCCCGAGTTCGATCCCTTCTGGGCGCGCGTGAACGAGGCCGGCGTCCTGGTGGTCCTGCACGTCACGGACAGCGGCTACAGTGACTACGCGGCCGACTGGGACGCGGGCCCCGAGACGCAGCCGTTCACGCCCATGCCGTTCCGGCAGATGATCATCCGCGACCGCCCCATCTACGACGCGGTCGCGAACCTGATCGTCGACGGGCTCTTCCAGCGGCATCCTCGCGTCCGCGTGGCCAGCATCGAGAACGGCTCCGAGTGGGTCCCGCCGCTGCTGCGCAAGCTCGACAAGGTCTACCGGCAGATGCCCACGGAGTTCATCGAGCACCCGCAGGAGACCTTCAACCGCCACGTCTGGGTGGTGCCCGAGTACGGCGAGGACATCCGCTGGCTGGCCGACACGATCGGCGTCGAGCACGTGCTCTACGGCTCCGACTTCCCGCACGCCGAGGGCTACGCCACGCCGCTGGACTGGATCGAGGAACTCGAGAAGTTCAACGCCGACGAGACGCGCAAGATCATGAGCTCCAACCTGCAGGCGCTGCTGGACGAGCCGACCGGACCGACCCTCTGACGCCGATCCCGTGGACCTCGACTTCCCGCCCTACACACCGACCCTGCCGGAGATGATCCGCCACCTGGCGGACCGCTGGGAAGATCGCGACATGATCGCGCTCGGCGAGCGGCGCCTGAGCTACCGCGAGGCCGAGCGCGAGTCGGCGCACCTGGCGCGCGGGCTGCTCGCCTCGGGCGTGGGCAAGGGAACCCGCGTGGGCGTGCTGATGCCCAACGGCCCCGACTGGGTCCTCGCCTGGCTCGCGACCTGCCGCATCGGCGCGCTCTGCGTGCCGCTGACCACGTTCCTCCAGGCCCGCGAGCTGCGCTGGAACCTAGGGCACGCCGACGTCCACACCCTGCTGATCGTGGACCGGTACCTGAGCCACGACTACCTCGCGCGCCTCGAGGAGGCGATTCCCGGGCTGGAGGAGCGCCGCGACGGGCCGCACTTCCTGCCCGACCTGCCCCACCTGCGAGCCGTGCGGGTCTGGGGCGAGGGCGGTCGGTCCTGGGCGAGCGACGAGCCCGGCGACCTGCGCGCCCTGGCCGACGCCACGCCGCAGATCGACGAGGCGTTCCTGCGCGAGGTCGAGGCCGAGGTCACGCCCGCCGACCTGATGCTGCTGATGTACACCTCGGGCAGCACGGCGGAGCCCAAGGGCGCCCTGCACACGCACGGGACGGCGGTGCGCCACTCCTGGGCGCTGCACTCGTACCGGCACGGCACGCCGGAGGACCACGCCTACTCGCCGATGCCCTTCTTCTGGGTCGGCGGCATGAACAACAACCTCATGTCCACGATGCACTCGGGCGCCTGTCTGTTCTGCGAGGAGTCGTTCGACGTGGACCGGATCATGGACCTGATCGAGCGGGAGCGGACCACGATCGTCGCGGCCTGGCCTCACCACGCCAAGGCCATCGCGGAGCACCCGCGCTTCCAGGCCGGCGACTTCGACTTCATCCGCTACGGCAGCTGGGCCTGCCTTCCCGAGGACGTGCGGCCGCCCGATCCCGAGCTGCTGCCCAACGCTCTGGGCATGACCGAGACCTTCGCCAATCACAGCATGGAGGAGGCGGGCTACTTTCTCTCCGACGACCGGCGCGGCTCGTTCGGACGCGTGATCCCGCGCATCGAGCGCCGCGTGATGGATCCGGAGACCGGCCAGGAGGTCGCGCCCGGCGAGTGGGGCGAGCTGTGCATCCGCGGCTACACGCGCATGCAGGGGCTGTACAAGCTGGAGCGCGAGGAGGTCTTCACGCCCGACGGCTTCTACCGAACCGGCGACCTGTGCCGGATCGACGGCGACGGGTTCCTGTTCTTCAAGGGTCGGCTCGGCGAGATGATCAAGACGGCGGGGGCGAACGTGGCGCCGCGCGAGGTCGAGCTGGTCCTCGAGTCCTTCGACGAGATCAAGGAGGCCTACGTGGTCGGCATCGAGGACCCCGTGCGCGGACAGACGGTGGTGGCGGCCGTCGTTCCCTTCGCGGGACGGAGCACCGACGGCGAGGAGCTGCGGCAGCGCCTGCGCAAGGAGCTCTCGGCCTTCAAGGTACCGCGACACATCCTGGTGTTCGACGTGGACGAGATCCCCCGCACGGCGAGCGCGAAGATCCTCAAGCCCCGGCTGCGCACCCTGCTGGCCGAGCGCGTCGCGGCGCAGGCCGCGGACTGAGACGCCGGGTGTCGGGATCCGGGGAGGACGACGCAGAGGAGCGCCTGAAGCGCACGGCCCCGTGTCACGCGCTGATGGGCCGCTCGGTGGTGCGCGCCGACCCCGGCAGCGGCGAGGCGGAGCTGCACTTCGAGGGCAGCCACGACTTCACCAACGGCATGGGCAACATCCAGGGCGGCTTCCTGGCGGCGATGCTCGACAGCACCATGGGCTGCGCCCTGGCGACGGTGCTCGAGGAGGGCGAGAGCCCGCCGACGCTGGAGCTCAAGATCAGCTTCATCCGGGCCGGCAGGCCCGGGGGTCTCTCCGGCCACGGCCGAGTGGTCCAGCGCACGCGCTCGGTCGCGTTCGTCGAGGGCGAGCTGCGCGATCCCGGCGGGGAGCTCGTGGCCACCGCCAGCGCGACGCACCTGATCCGGCGCACCGACGCCGGCGACCCGCGCTGACCGCACCCGACCATCTTCCCGCGCGCTGGCCCCGCACGCGCCCGGGGTCCACAATGCCGCGGGAGCAGGAGGCAGATTCATGACGCTGAAGCGGGAGCGGCGCGGTCACGTCGAGATCCTCACCCTCGACCGGCCCGAGGTCCGCAACGCCTTCAACGCCGGGCTCGCGGTGGCCCTGTACGACACGCTGACGGAGCTCGAGAGCGACGACGAGGTGCGTGCGGTGGTGCTCACGGGTGCGGGCGAGAAGTCGTTCAGCGCGGGGGCGGATCTCAAGGCGCTGGCGCAGGGGGACCCGAGCGACACCGGGCGCGGCATCAGCCTGGTCCACGTCTGCCGGCGCCAGACGCTCAAGCCGCTGATCGCGGCGGTGAACGGGACCTGCCTGGCGGGCGGCTTCGAGCTGGCCCTGGCCTGCGACCTGATCGTGGCCGTAGACGACGCCGTCTTCGGACTGCCCGAGACCCGGCGCGGCATGCTCGCCGGTGGAGGCGGGGTCTCGCGTGTCTGCCAGCGCACCTCTTTCGCACCCGCGCTCGAGATCGTGCTCACCGGCGACCCGGTCGACGCGCAGCGCGCCTACGAGCTGGGCCTGATCAACCGCGTGGTCCCGCGCGAGGCGCTGCTCGACACGGCCGTCGACTTGGCCGAGCGCATCGCCGCCAACGCCCCCGTCGCCGTGCAGCGCGCCAAGAAGCTGGCGCGCGACGTGATCGGCGCCTCCGAGGACGAGACCTGGGAGATGAACGACGAGGCGCGCATCTTCATCATGAGCACCGAGGACGCGCGCGAGGGGCCCCTGGCCTTCGCCGAGAAGCGGCCTCCGGTCTGGAAAGGACGCTAGCCCCCATGTCGAGCCTGCACATCGGATCGCTGTTTCACATCGCCCACGTCGTCGACGACCTCGACGCGGCGGAGCGCTTCTACGATCGCGTCTTCGCGCCCGAGTACATGTTCCGCGGCAACCACTCCACGATCGAGGGCCGCGACGCGTCGATCCTGATCTTCTCGGACTACGTCTGCGAGCCCATGGCTCCGATCGACACCGACGGAAACGTGGGCCGCTTCCACGGCCGTTTCGGTCAGCGCCTCCACTCCATCGCGCTCTACTCGAACCACGTGGTCGAGATCTGGAGGCGCCTGACGGACACCGGCATGCGCGTCACCGACGGCAAGGGGCCGCTCACCGAGCCGCCGGAGCGCACCGCGATCTACACGCACCCGCGCGATACCTTCGGGATCCTCGAGTTCATGGAGGCACGGGTGCCGGGCACGGGAGGCCAGGCCAGTGCGGACGACGCGCTGGGCGAGTGCTACGACCCGCGCCTGCGCGGCGCGTACTCACCGGACTTCTGGCGCGACGAGCACCCGCTGCGCGTCCAGCGCTCTCACCTCACGGTGCTGGTGCGCGACGTCGGCGCCGCGCGGGCCCTGTACGTGGACCTGCTCGAGGGCCGGCCGCTGTTCGAGGACGAGCGGACGGAGCGCGGCACGCACAGCCTCTTCGTCGCGCTGGGCACGGATCCGGTGGTGGTGGAGCTGGCCCGGCCGCTCGCCGACGACTCGGACGAGGCCCGGGAGCTCGAGAAGAACGGCGAGATGATCTACTCGGCCACGTTCCGCGTCGAGGACCTCGACGCCGCCGTGGCGCACCTCAAGTCCTGCGACCTCGAGCCGTCCCGCCTGGCCGACGGCTCGGCCCTGCTCGGACCGTCGCAGGCGCTGGGTGCGGTCTACGCCTTCAGCGACCGGGACGTGCCCGGCGACCCGCGCGCCTAGCAGGCGGTCGAAGAACTCGCCCCCGTCGCCGCTCAGACCACGCGGCTGTCGTGGCCGTCCCAGTGCGCCTCGCGCAGCTCGCGCTTGAGGATCTTGCCCAGCTCGTTGCGCGGGATCTCGTCGATCCACTCCAGGGAGCGCGGGATCTTGTAGCCCGCGAGATGCTCGCGCAGGAAGGCGTCGAGATCTCCGAGCGAGGGCCGCTGCGGGCCCCGGGAGACCAGAACCGCGTGCACGCTCTCGCCCCATTCGGGATCGGGGACCCCGAGCACGGCCGCCTCCGCGATCGCCGGGTGGCGCTCGAGCGCGCTCTCGATCTCGGCCGGGTAGATGTTCACGCCACCCGAGACGATCATGTCGACCTTGCGATCGCAGATGTAGACGAAGCCGTCCTCGTCGCGGTAGGCGATGTCGCCCGAGGTGTGGAACCCGTCGCGGCTCGACTCGACGAAGGCTTCCGGATCGCGGTGATACGAGCTGAACGCGCCGTCGGAGCGCGCGTAGAGCTCGCCCGGTACGAACGGCTCGGCGATCTCGTTGCCGGCCTCGTCGAAGAGCCGGATCTCCACGCCCGGTGATGCCCGTCCGCACGAGCCCGGCCGCGCGAGCTGGTCGGCCGGCCGCATCAGGGTGACGCCGCCGAGCTCCGAGGAGCCGTAGACCTCGAAGAGCGAGCCGTCGCCGAAGTCGCGGACCCAGTCCTTCTTGAGCTGGAACGGCCAGGCCGCGGCGCTGCCGAGCACGTAGCGCAGGCTCGAGCAGTCGTGACGCGCCTTGACCTCGGCCGGCAGGTCGCAGACGCGCCGCATCGGCGTCGGAGCACAGGTCGTGCAGGTCACGCGGTACTTCGCGACCAGCCGCAGCCACTCCTCGGCGTCGAACTTGCGCAGCACCACCACGCTGTTGCCCATGCGGTGCGCGAATGAGAGCCAGCCTCCGGGCCCCGAGTGGTACAGCGGCCCGGTCGTGATGTAGACGTCGTCGGGGATGGCGCCGATTGCCTCGAGCAGCTCCTGCCCCTGCGCGGGGTTGCCGGGCGCCGCCCGCACCGCACCCTTGGGGAGTCCCGTGGTGCCGGAGGTGTAGGTCATCAGCGCGGGGAAGAAGTCCGCCGGCAGCGGGGGCGGCTCCTCGGCGGACGCCGCAGCCATCAGCTCCTCGACGCCGCGCATGCCGGGCCCCGGGGGGCCGTCGAAGACCAGCACCTCGCGCAGCTTGGTCGCCCCCGGCAGGAGCTGCGCGAAGAGCTCGACGTACTCGACGTCGATGACGCAGGCCACGGCGTCGGAGTGATCGACCACGTAGGCCGCCTCCTCGCCGACCAGCCGGTAGCTCATCGGCACGGCCGTGGCACCGAGCTTGCGCGCCGCGTGGATGGCGCGGATCACTCCGGGCGAGTTCCGACCGCACCAGAGCACCCGGTCCCCGGGTACCACGCCGAGCTCACGCAGCGCGTTGGCGAGACGGTTCACCTGCTCGTTCAGCTCGGCGAACGACCAGCGCAGCCGGACATCACCGCCGGGGTGGTCCTCGACGACCGCGAGCCGATCGGGGTCGGCCGCTGCGCGCTCGGCGAGGAAGTCGGGAACCGGGTCGGCCGCCATTCCGGGGCCGATCTTACCGGGAAAGCACGACCTCGTGCGCGCTGCCCGGATTCCGGGCGCCGGTGCTGTGGCCCAGTACGCGGATCTCGGCCCGGAGCCGGCCCGGCTCGACCTCCAGCAGGCCGACCGTCCCGAGCCGGAACTCCTTGTGGTGGGGCAGCGTGGGGCTGCCCGGGTTGATCAGCAGCAGGTCCTCGCGCAGCTCGAGGTGCTCCACGTGGGTGTCGCCGCTCACCAGCACGTCGGGGCGCTCCCCGTCCAGATGAGCCTCGAGGATGGCCGCCGTGGGCCGGCTGCGCGGCCGGATCTCGTGGACCATGGCGATGCGCCAGCCGTCCACGTCGAGGATCTGACGCCCGGCCATGCGCGCGTCCTCGAACAGGTCGTTGTTCCCGCGGGCCACCCGGGTGGGCGCGTGCTGCTCGCACCAGTCCAGCACGGCCGGCGCGGTGACGTCCCCGGCGTGTAGAATCAGGTCGGCCGTCGCCAGGAAGTCGCCGATCTCCGGGCCCAGCTCATCGAGCTGCCGGATCACGGAGGGCAGATGCGTGTCGGCGATCAGCGCGATGCGCACGGGCGGACTCTAGGGGAGCGGCGCCCGGCGAGGCAAACAGGGCGGACCGGCCAGAACGAGATCTGAGAGGAACGCATGAACCAGGCGCGAGAAGCAGCGATCGTCGGGATTCACGAGTACCCCTCGCGCCTGACGCGCGGAATGTCGGCCATGGACATCAAGGTGGACTCGATCCGCGCCGCGCTCGAGGACGCGGGGCTGGGCTGGGGTGACGTGGACGCGGTGTACGACGCCGGGGATGGCGAGGCCGGCGGTGGGCTGCAGCTCTCGGCGTACCTGGGGCTGCGCCCGACCGTGATCGACACCACCCAGGTCGGCGGGTCCTCCTACGAGTTCCAGGCGGCCCACGCGTGGCGCGACATCGCCGCGGGCAAGTGCCGCGTCGCGGTCCTGAGCTACGGATCCACGGCCGCCTCGGCGCGCTGGGCCATCGGTACCGGCGCCCTCGGTCGCGCCGGCCCGGCCAACTGGGAGTCCAACATGGACATCCCCTACGGCTCCACGCTGATCGCCAACTACGCCATGGTCAAGCAGCGCCACATGCACGACTACGGCACGACCACCGAGCAGCTAGCCGGGATCTCGGTGGCCACGCGGCGTCACGCCATGCGCAATCCCGAGGCGGTGCAGGCCATGACCGACCTGGAGTTCGTCGGGGTCAACGAGATCAGCGTCGCCGACGTCCTGGAGTCGCGGGTCGTGGCCGATCCGCTGCACCTGCTCGAGTGCTGCATGATCAGCGACGGCGGCGGCGCGGTGGTGATCGCCTCGCCCGAGGTCGCGCGCGACGCGCGCAAGCCGCCGGTGTGGATCATCGGCAGCGGCGAGGCGATCAAGTACACGGAAAACGGGGGCGACATCACGACGAGCGCCGGCGCGCAGAGCGGTCCGATCGCCTTCGCCGAGGCCGGCGTGACGCCCGACGAGATCGACGTGGCCATGATCTACGACTCGTTCACGATCACCGTCGCGGTCTGCCTCGAGGACCTCGGCTTCTGCAAGAAGGGCGAGATCGGCGACTTCGTCGCCGCTGGACGCCTCGCCTTCGACAACCCCGACGCGCCCGCGCTGAACACCGATGGCGGCGGGCTCTCGTCGAACCATCCGGGCATGCGCGGGATCTTCCTGCTGCTCGAGGCGACCCGCCAGCTCCGCGGCGAGTCGACCGCGCAGCGGCCCGACGCGCGGCTCGCCGTCGCGCACGGCAACGGCGGCCGGCTCGGCGGCACCCACACCGGCGGCACCGTCATCCTGGCGAGGGACTGAGACATGGCCAAGCGACCCCAGCCCCGATTCCCCGAGCCCAATACCGAGCCCTACTGGGAGGGCGCCAAGCAGCGCGAGCTGCGCTACCCGGTCTGCCGCGAGTGCAACCAGGTGATCTTCACCCCGCGCACGGTGTGCACCGCCTGCGGTTCCCGTGACCTCGAGTGGAAGGTCTCGAAGGGCGAGGGAACGGTCTACACGTTCTCGGTGGTGCGCCAGAACCGCATGCCGGGCTTCGTGGACCTGGGCGCCTACTCGGTGGCCTACATCGACCTGGACGAGGGCTTCCGCCTGCTCTCGGGCGTGATCGGCGTGGACGATCCCACGAAGGACATCCACATCGGGCAGCGCGTCCGCGTCGAGTTCGAGGACCAGGAGGACGGGGAGTACCCGATCCCGCTGTTCCGTCCGGTCGGGTAGCCCGCCCGCTCAGCCCCGCTGCGGCGCGATGCCGGCGAGAGCGCCGCCGTCGGCGACGAACTCGGAGCCGGTGCAGAACGACGACTCGTCCGACGCCAGGAAGAGCACCAGTCGCGCCAGCTCCATCGGGTCGGCCACGCGCGCGATCGGCTGCGCCTGCCAGCGCCCCTCGACGTCGGGGGTCGCATCCGGCGCGCCCCGCACCATGTCCGTGTCGACGCCGCCCGGGTGCACCGAGTTCACGCGGATCCCCAGGGGCCCCAGCTCGATGGCCGCCACGCGCGTCATGCCCCGGATCGCGAACTTGCTCGCCGTGTACCCGACCAGACCGGGAACGCCGATCAGACCCGCGACCGACGAGATGTTCACGATCGCCCCACCCCCGGCCCGCTGCATCGGATCGATGACGGCGCGCATGCCCAGGAAGGTGCCGACCTGGTTGACCTGGATCACGCGCATGTAGGCGTCGAGCGACGTCTCGCGCAGGGGCCCGCTGTCGATGATCCCCGCGTTGTTGACCAGCACGTCGAGCCTGCCGAACTCGCTCTCGGCCGCGTGGACCGCGCGCTCCCAGTCCTCCTCGCGGGAGACGTCGTGGTGCACGTAGCGCGCCGCGGAGCCGATCTCCGCCGCGAGCGCCTTGCCCTGGTCGTCGAGCACGTCCCCGAGCACCACGCTCGCGCCCGGGCGAACAGCCGCGCCTCGTCGGCGCCCTGCCCGCGTGCCGCTCCCGTGATCAGCGCCACCTTGCCGTCGAGCCTGCCCATGGCCTTCCTCCCACGCCGGCGATCCCGGCCGCGGAAGCATCTTAGCCGGGACGGGCCGCATGCGGGCGCGGGGGCCCGCGACGCCCCGGGGCCGGTGATACACTCCGGCCAGGGAGGAGCCGCCATGCTCGACTACCTGATCCGCTCCGGAACGGTCGTGGACGGCACCGGCGCAGCGCCGCGCAGGGCCGACGTCGGGATCCGCGACGGGCGCATCGTGAGCGTAGGCGAGATCGACGAGCCGGCCGCGGAGACGCTCGACGCCAGCGGGCAGATCGTGGCGCCCGGCTTCGTGGACCCCCACACCCACTACGACGCCCAGCTCTTCTGGGATCCCTTCGCCCAGCCCTCGAGCCTGCACGGCGTGACCAGCGTGATCGGCGGCAACTGCGGCTTCACACTCGCACCGCTGCGCAGCCGCGACGCGGACTACACGCGCAAGATGATGGCCAAGGTCGAGGGCATGCCGCTGCCGGCGCTCGAGGCGGGTCTGCCCTGGGACTGGGAGAGCTTCGGCGAGTACCTGGCGCGCATCGACGGCCGCATCGGCGTGAACGCGGGATTCATGGTCGGCCACTGCGCGCTGCGCCGCTTCGTGATGGGCGCCGACGCGGTCGGCAAGGAGGCCACGGCGGTCCAGATCGAGCAGATGGCCCAGCTGCTGCACGAGTCGCTCGAGGCCGGCGGCCTCGGCTTCTCGACCTCGCTGGCATTCACGCACACCGACGACGATGGCGAGCCCGTCCCCTCGCGCTGGTCCACCCACGAGGAGGTCCTGGCCCTGTGTCGCGCGGTGCGCGATCACGAGGGCACCTCGCTCGAGTTCATCATCGACGGCTGCCTCGGCCGCTTCAGCGACGACGAGGTCGACCTGATGACCCGCATGTCGCTGGAGGCGCAGCGGCCGCTCAACTGGAACGTGCTCGGCATCGACTCCAAGGATCCCGAGCGCTACCGCCACCAGCTCGGGGCATCGAAGCGCGCCGCCGAGCGCGGGGCGCGCGTGGTCGCCCTGACCATGCCCACGCACGCAGGCACGAACATGAGCTTCCTGACGCACTGCGCGCTGCACCTGCTGCCCGACTGGGCCAAGATCATGCGCCTGCCCGTGCCCGAGCGGATCGAGCGCCTCCGGGACCCCGCGACGCGCACCTGGATGATGGAGCGCGCGCGATCGCCCGAGGCGGGCGTGCTCAAGGGGCTGACCCGCTGGGAGATGTACCGGATCGGCGACACCCACGCGCCCGAGAACGAGCCGCTGCGCGGCCGCATGGTGGGTGAGATCGCCGAGGAGCGCGGCCAGACGCCGACCGATGCGCTCTTCGACATCGTGATCACCGACGAGCTGCGCACGGTGCTCTGGCCGGAGACGAACGACAGCAGCGACGACGCCTGGCAGCTGCGCGCGCAGGCGTGGCAGGACCCGCACATCCTGATCGGCGGCTCGGACGCCGGCGCTCACCTCGACCGCATGTGCGGCTCGGCGTATCCCTCGGAGTTCCTCGGCGAGTGCATTCGCGGGCACCAGCTGGTGACGCTGGAGCGCGCGATCCAGCTGATGACGCAGGTCCCGGCGGAGCTCTTCGGGCTGATCGACCGGGGCGTGCTGCGCGAGGGCGCCTGCGCCGACGTGGTGGTCTTCGACCCCGAGCGCATCGGCCGCGGCGAGATCCACCGGGTGGACGACCTGCCCGGCGGTTCCTGGCGGCTGACGGCCGACTCCACCGGCGTGAGCCGCGTGCTGGTCAATGGCGAGGCGATCGTGGTCGACGGTCGGCCCACGGGCGCGCAGCCGGGCCGCCTGCTGCGCTCGGGACGGGACACCCGGACGCCGCCACTGGTCTGAGGCGCGGCTCGAGGGAAGCGTTCAGAAAGGCAGGTCGCCCGCCGCCGGTCCGACGCTGCCGGTGCGGCTCCAGGCCTCGATGGCGCGCTGCGCGATGCGCCACTGGTGCACCTCGTCGGCGCCGTCGGCGAAGCGCGCCCAGCGCGCCTGCTGGGCCATGCCGGCCAGCGGCGTGTCGGTCGAGTAGCCCAGCGCCCCGTGGACCTGGATGGCGCGGTCGATGATGCGGTTGAGTGCGTTCGCCACGAAGTGCTTGGCCATCGAGACCTCGCTCTTGAATTCCTCGCCGCGATCGATCTTGTAGGCGGCGTGCAGCACCATGAGCTTGCCCTGGTAGAGCTCCATGGTGCTGTCGGCGATCATCCACTGGATACCCTGCTTCTCACCGAGCAGCGAGCCGTGCGCGAAGCGGCTCATGGCGCGCTCGATCATCATCTCGAGCGCCACCTCCGCCTGGCCGATCCAGCGCATGCAGTGGGCCAGCCGCGCCGGGCCCAGGCGCGCCTGTCCGAGCAGGTGCCCCTGTCCCCGTCCGCCCAGCATGTTCGCGGCCGGCACGCGCAGGTTGCGGATGCGGATCTCGCAGTGGTTGTGGCTGCCACTCATGGTCTCGACGTCGCGCACGATCTCCCAGCCGTCGCTGGGAAGATCCACGAGGAACGCGCTGTTACCGGCCTGCGGGAGCTCCGGATCGTCCTCGGTGCGCGCGATCAGGATCGCGAAGCGCGCCCCGCGGGCGCCGCTGATGAACCACTTGTGGCCGTTGATCACCCAGTCGTCGCCGTCGGGCACCGCGCGCGTCTGGATCAGGGTCGGGTCCGACCCCGCGACGTCGGGCTCGGTCATGGCGAAGCAGGACCGCGCCTTGCCGCGGCACAGGGGGATCAGGTAGCGCTCCTTCTGGTCGGGCGTGGCCCAGTGGTGGAGGGTGTGCATGTTTCCCTCGTCGGGGGCCTGCGCGTTGAGGGCGAACGGGCCGAAGCGCGTCCGTGCGGCCTCGGCCGAGACCGCGGCCATGTCCACGTGGCCCAGACCCATGCCGCCGTACTCCTCCGGCATGTGCGGGAGCCACAGCCCCCACTCCTTCGCCGCCTTGCGCATCGCCGCGATCTCGCTGACGAGCACGTCGCGCTCTCCGGCGTGGGCGTCGATGCGGACCTCGGCGGGCCGCACGACCTGCGCGCAGAACTCGCGCACGCGCGCGATCACCTGCTGCGTCTCCTCGGGGAACGTGAAGTCGATCGGCACGGCGACTACGCCAGCGGCTCGATGCGGTAGAAGCGGCTCGCGGTGCCGCGGAACAGGCTGTCCTTCTCGGGCTCGCTGTAGCCCGCCGCCAGCTTCTTGAACGCATTCCAGAGCACGTCGTACGAGATCGACAGCTTGTCCACCGGGAAGTTGCTCTCGAACATGCAGCGGTCGGGACCGAAGGCGTCGATCGCGTGGTGGTAGTAGCGCGCCTGCGCGGCGACCAGATCGTCCGAGGTCGGCGGACGCTCGTCCCCGTCCCAGCCGAACCCGTTCCAGGGCATGGCCATGCCGCCGAGCTTGACGTGCACGTTCGGGCAGGTGGCCAGCTCGCTCATGTCGCGCACCCACTGCGTGAAGATCTCCTCGCGCCTGCCCGCGAATGGACCGATGCCCAGCGGGGTGCCGAGGTGGTCGAGCACGATCGGCGTCTCGGGGAACGCACGCGCCAGGTCGGTGAGCCCGGAGATCTGTGTGTGGTAGTTGTAGGCGTCGTAGGTCATCCCGAGCGGCGCGAGCCGCGCGAAGCCCTCGCGAAACTTGGCATCGGCGTAGAGCTCCGGCTGACGGGCACCGCGCGCGATGCCCTCGCCATCCTCCCAGGCAGCGATGTCGCGGATGCCCCGGAACAGCGGGCTCGCCTCGCGGTGGGCCTCGAGCACCTCCTGCACGCGCTCGCCCAGACTCAGGTTGGCGGTCCCCACGATCGCGGCGATCCGCGCCGCGCCCCGGGAACCCCGCGCCGCGCGCTCGGCGATGCCGTGCACCCACTCGGTCTCGCCGACGGGCGCCAGCTCCTCGGGGCCGCTCTTGCGGTAGTGCTCGTGGCACTGCAGGAAGACCGTCTGCGCCACTCCATGACCGGACGTGTCCCGCCAGAGCGCGTCGAGGTCGTAGCCCGGAAAGGCAGCGGCCTGGTCGAAGAAGTGGTGGTGCGGGTCGACGATCGCTCGATCCGGCTCGATGATGTCCTCGCGCACCTGCGCCAGCCAGTCCTCGCGGATCTCCATGGGGTCTCCTCCCGGGCCGGGGCGGCCCGTCGGCGGCACGGTCCCACGGCGCGCCGCGGGGGGTCAACCGTGCGTGCCGGGACCGCGGATCAGGGCCGGGCGCCGACGATCCGCGTGAAGCCGAGCAGCCGACCGCGATCGGCGCGCAGCATGGCAATCTCCTTGTGGCCGGCCTCGCTCCACCAGCCCCGGACGTGCGGCGCGATGGCCTCGAGCCAGCGCAGCCAGTCCCGCCAGCCGTCGGCGATCGAGTCGGCGGTCTAGACTCGCACCCTGCCAGTCTTCGCCCAGTGGGTGCGCCACCACTCCGGCCCATGAAAGCAGCAGAACTCCCACTCCCAGTACGGCTTGAGGGTGTCCGGCACGCGCTCGCCGAGCTCCTCGAAGAGCGCCGGCACCACCGCGCCGATCCGCCCCCCCGGCCGCAGGAGCGAGCTGACCTGGCCGAGGTACAGGTCGTCGGTGCCGAAGTACTGGTAGGCGTCGATGCTCACGATGGCGTCGAAGGACTCCGCCTCGAACGGGAGCGCGTGTGCCTCGGCCTGGACCGGGACGACCCGGTCGGCCAGGCCGGCCTCGCGGATCCGGCGCAGGTTGTCGTCGGCCGGAATCCAGAGGTCGGCCGCCGTGACGCGTACGTCGAGCTCTCCGCTATCCTCAGCGGCACAGAGCGAGAGCCCGCCACCGGAGGACCACCATGAGCACCGCGCTCGAGAACCTGCCCGTCATCGACATCGACACCCACTGGGCCGAGCCCCGCGATCTGTGGACGTCGCGCGCCCCGGCGAAGCTTCGCGACGTGGCGCCCCGCATCGAGCGCACGCCCGAGGGCATCGACCACTGGATCGTGGGCGAGGACATGTACATGAGCCCCGTCGGCTACTGCGTGATCCAGAAGGACGGCAGCAAGGTCTACGGCAAGCTGGCGGTGGACACCTTCGAGGAGATGCACCCGAGCGCGAGCCAGCCCAGGGAGCGGCTGCGGATCATGGACCAGCACGGCCTGTCCCAGCAGATCATCTACCCCAACACGCTGGGCTTCGCGGGCAGCTCCGTGATGGACATCTCCGATCTGGCGCTGCGCAACTTCTGCGTCACGGCCTACAACGACGCCATGGGCGAGGTCCGCATCGAGGGTGAGGGCCGCCTGCACCCCCAGGCCGTGGTGCCCTTCTGGGACATGGAGCTCGCCGTGCACGAGGTCGTGCGCTGCCACGAGGAGCTCGGGCTCACGGGCTTCGTGCTGACCGACGCGCCCGAGAACTGGGGCCTGCCGAACCTGCTCCAGCCGGAGTGGGATCCGCTGTGGAGTGTCGCCCAGGAGCGCGGCCTGCCCGTCAACTTCCACATCGGCGGCGGCTTCTCGTCGGGGCCGCCCTGGCAGGGCGTCTTCGCGCCGGGAGGCATCGCCTGCTCGTCGACGCTGGCGTTCCTGGGCAACGTGCGCTGCGTGGCCAACCTGATCTTCTCGGGCCTGCTCGACCGCTTCCCCGCGCTGAACTTCGTGTCGGTGGAGAGCGGCATCGGCTGGCTCCCCTTCCTGCTCGAGTTCTGCGAGTGGCAGTTCGACGAGAACCGCGTGACGCATCTGGATCTGCGCCCGACCGAGTACTTCAGGCGCCAGATCTACGCCTCGTACTGGTTCGAGAGTGACGCCGAGACGGTGATCCGCAAGATCGGCGCCGACAACATCATGTTCGAGACCGATCTGCCCCACCCCACCTGCCTGTACCCATCGATCCAGGAGAAGATCACCGAGACGCTCGGCGGGCTCGACGAGTCCGTGCAGCGCAAGGTGCTCTACGAGAACGCCGCGCGCGTGTACCAGCTCGAGGTTCCCGGCGCGCCGCACTGAGCGGGGCCCGGACGAGCGACGCGTGGGAGGACGTCTCGAGGGCAAGGTCGCCGTGGTCACGGGTGGCTCCCGCGGCATCGGCCGCGGTATCGCGGCGGCGTTCGCGGCCGAGGGCGCTCGCGTGATGATCACCGCGCGCGACGCGGAGCGCTGCGAGCAGACCGCGAAGGAGATCGACGGACACGTCGACTTCGAGGCGGGTCACGTCGCGCGACCCGACGACATGGAGCGCGTGCTCTCGGCGACCCTGTCGCGGCTGGGCGGGCTCGACGTGCTCGTGAACAACGCGGCCACCAACCCCTACGCGGGGCCGACCATCGACGTGGACCGGGCCCGCTGGGACAAGACCCTCGAGGTCAACCTGACCGCGCCGATGCTCTGGATCCAGGCGGCCTGGCGCGCGCGGATGCGCGAGGCCGGTGGCTCGGTGATCAACATCTCGAGCGTCGCCGGCATCCGCACCAACCCGATCCTGGGCACGTACGGGGTCACCAAGGCCGCACTCGTGCAGCTCACGCGCCAGCTCGCCGCCGAGCTGGCGCCCTCCGTGCGCGTCAACGCGCTCGCCGCGGGCCTGGTGCGCACCGACTTCGCGCGCATTCTCTGGGAGGGCGAGCGCGGCGACGAGGTCGCCCGCGCCTACCCGCTGCAGCGGCTCGGCGAGCCGGCCGACATCGCGGCGGCGGCGCTGTACTTCGCCGACTCCGCGGCGAGCGGCTGGGTCACCGGTCAGGTCCTGGTGCTGGACGGCGGCAGCACCACGGCATTCGACGGGCGGCCCTGAAATGCCGACGCGCCGCCCCCTGCCCGAGCCCGACCCGCTGACGCGGCCCTTCTGGGACGCCGTGAACGAGCGCCGCCTCGAGATCCAGCGCTGCACGGCCTGCTCGCGCTATCACCACCCCCCGGTCGCCCTCTGCGCCTGCCTGTGCACGGAGCTGCGCTGGGAGCCCGTCAGTGGCCGCGGCCGTATCCACAGCTGGGCGATCGCGCGGGACACGCGCCTGGCGAGCTTCACCGACCGCCTGCCCTACGCGCTCGCCAGCGTCGAGCTCGAGGAGGATGCGGGCGTCCTCCTGCTCAGCAACGTCCCGGGCGCGGCGCTCGACGAGCTCTACATCGGGATGCCGGTCCAGGTCGAGTTCGAGCAGATCGCCCCCGGCCAGCTGCTCCCGCAGTTCAGGCCGGTCAGCTAGGGGGACCCGGCCATCGCTGTCCCGCGCGGAAAGGCAGCGCTCGTCGGTACGGGTCACTCCCGGGTGTACCGGCGCGACGAGATCCCGCTCGGCGTGCTCGGCGTCGAGGCCGCGCGCCAGGCGATCGCGGATGCCGGGCTCGAGCCGGGCGACATCGACGGCATCGCCATCGCGCCGGGCCAGGCGTTCGAGGGCGCCGGGAGCGTGGACGGGATCCACCAGCTCAGCCCGGGATTCGTGGTGGACGCGCTCGGCCTCGACGTGTGCTGGGTGGATGGCCTGCAGATCATGGTGAGCCACTCGCTGGTCGCGGCCGTCAACGCGGTCGCCGCCGGCGCCTGCCGCCACGCCCTGGTCGTGCGCGCGCTGCACAACCCGTCGGGTCGCTACGGATTCACGGACCCCGAGCGCGTCGGCGGGTATCCGCAGTTCACGGCGCCGTACGGCTTCTCCAACCCCGCCGCCTTCGCGTTCGACTACCGGCGCTACATGCACCGCTACGGCGCGCGGCGCGAGCAGATGGGACGCTTCATCGTGCGCAACCGTCAGCAGGCGCTGCTCTGGGAGCACGGCTACTGGCACCAGACCGATGCCGGTCCGCTCACGCTCGACGACTACATGACCTCGCGAATGATCGCCGACCCGCTCTGCATCCACGACTGCGACCTTCCGGTGCAGGCGGCGGGGGCGTTCGTGGTCACCTCTGCGGAGCGGGCGCGGGACCTCCCGCATCCGCCCGCCTACGTGCTCGGCACGTCGATCGCGGCCCCGACGCAGCGGCCGATCGAGGCGCGCGCCGGGACCGGTCGCGAGCGCATGGAGGACTGGATCGACGGCGCCACGCAGGTGGCGCGGCACCTCTGGCGCAACGCCGGGGTCGGGCCACGCGATGTCGACGTGGTCCAGCTCTACGACGGCTACAGCATCATGACCCCGCTCTGGGCGGAGGCGGCCGGCTTCTGCAAGCAGGGCGAGGCCTTCGACTTCATCGAGTCGCCCGACCTGCCGCTGAACACCTCGAGCGGCAGCCTCGGCTCGGGGCGCACGCACGGTATCGCCCAGATCCTCGACGCGGCCCTCCAGGTCATGGGCCGCTCCGGACCGCGCCAGGTGCCCGACGCCGAGATCTCCGCGGTGCTGATCGCCCCGCCATCGGTCGGCGTGGGTCTGGTCTTCGGACGCTCGCCGGGCTAGAGGGCGGCGTGCATGGAGCCGACCGCTGCGCTCAGCCTGCCTGCCTGAGTGCGGGGAGCACGTCGGTCGCGAACAGATCCAGGTTCCGCTGCGCCTCCTCGGCCGGCATCCCGCCGTAGCTGAACACGCCCATGAACCCGTCGGCGCCGATCCGGCCGGCCCCGTCGAGGATGCGCTCCCGGCACTGCTCCGGCGTGCCCCAGACCTGCAGGCCGAGAAAGAGCTCGGTCATCTGGTCGACGCCCGCGTCGTACTTCTCCGCGTAGTACTCGTAGCCCCGCGTGTGTCCCAGGTGGGCCCCGAAGAGGTCGTAGTGAGCGAGCACCGTCTGCCAGTACTCGCCCATGTACTCCCGCGCCCGCGCCTCCGCGCGGTCGCCGTCCTCGTCACAGAAGACCAGGCCCAGGAAGCGGGGCGCCGGCGGCTCTCCGGCGTGCCGCGAGGCGAACGCGGCACGGTACACCTCCAGCTCCTTGGCCAGCACGTCCCAGGGCTTCTGCGGGATCAGAAGCAGGCCGAGCCCGAGCTCGCCGGCCACCTGCATCGACTCCTCGGTGTTCGCGGCGGCCCGGATCCGGCCGCGGAAGCTCCGTGACGGCCGGGGCCGGATGTCGACCCGCGGCTGCTGAACGACCTCGCCATCGTACTCGCACTGCCCCGTCTCGAGCGCCTCGAAGAGCAGCTCGACCGACTCGTTGAAGTATGGCCGGCTCTGCTCCATGGGCACGCCCATGCCCTCGAACTCGAAGCGCGAGAGTCCCCGACCCACGCCGAAGAGCAGTCGACCGTCGCAGAGGTGGTCGAGCATCGAGACCTGCTCGGCCACGCGGACCGGCCGGTGCCAGGGCAGGACCACGACCATGGAGCCGAGCTGGATCCGGCGTGTGCGCCCGGCGAAGTACGTCAGCAGCTGGAGCACGTCCGGAACCATGGTGTAGCCGGTGAAGTGGTGCTCCACGCTCCAGAGCGAGTCGAAGCCCAGGGGCTCCGCCTGGTCGCCCAGCCGGACGTCCTGGCGGTAGACCTCGGCATCGCTGAGACCGTCCTTCTGTCCCTGGAAGAACAGCGACATCCCGACGTGCATGCGGACCCTCCCGTCCCGGGGACGCTCCCGGCAGCGTACCACGGGCCACCGGGCCGGGCGCGGGCACGAGGCAAGGGGGGCTGGAGTATCCTGGCGGGGTCATCAGAGCGAGGAGATCCGGCATGCCGGAGGTGCGCTTCAACCACATGGAGCTGACCTTCCCGAAGGGAGGGCTCGACGAGCGGACGCGCGCCGACATCACGCGCTTCTACGGCGAGGTGTTCGGCTGGGAGACCGACGACAGCATCGACACCGTCGGGCCCAGCAGCTTCCTGATGAACGTCGGCGAGGGCCACTTCATCCTGCTGGCGGAGAGCCGCCGCCCCATGTCCTCGCCGGGCTACGACCACCTGGGCCTGCTCTGCGAGACGCGCCAGGAGGTCGACGAGCTCCTGGAGAGGTGTCGCAAGTTCCAGGAGCAGGACGAGCGCGTGCAGATCCGCGACTACGACGACCTGATCTTCGGCGACACGACCTGCCGCGCCTTCTACGTGAAGTTCCTGCTGCCGATCTACTTCGACGTGCAGGCGCTCGAGCACGCACCGGGAACCGGGCCGCGGCGACGCTGGGTGCTGACCGGGGCCTGATCGTCCGCGCGCTCTAGCAGGCTGCTGAGCAACGCCGGACCGAGCCACGCGAGCGGGTCCGGGCCGGGATCAAGTCGCGAAACCGCAGGCGTGGTGCCCCTGCGCCGCGGTTTCGCGACGCAGAGATCGGCCCGAGGACGCCGCGGGGCGACGGGAGCGGGTTCTTCAGCAGCCTGCTAGGGAACCTCTGCACAGGTCGCCCCGGACGAGCTAAATAGTAGTCCGGGGGGTGAGCCATGAGCGATCAGCAGACGTTTGCGTCGGTGGCGTGGAGCCGGAAGGGGAAGCGGACCCGGCGAGAGCGGTTTCTGGCCGA